>CAWJLT010000017.1:0-209945 GCA_963843775.1 uncultured Actinomycetota bacterium | reverse complement strand
TCGGTCTGGGATGGCCCGCTGGTCGTCAAGGGCATCCAGACCGTCGCCGACGCCCGCGCCGTGGTCGATGCCGGGGCCGACGCGCTGATCGTCTCAACCACGGCGGCCGCCAGCTGGACCGTTCGCCCACTCCCCTGGAGGTGCTGCCGGCCGTGGTCGACGCCGTGGGTGACCGTGCCGAGGTGTACGTCGACGGCGGCATCCTGTCCGGAAGCGACGTCGTCGCGGCCGTGGCGCTCGGTGCACGGGCGGCCCTGGTGGGCCGGGCCTACCTCTACGGGCTGATGGCCGGAGGTGAGCGCGGGGTGCGACGGGCCGCCGAGATCCTCACCGACGAGGTCGCCGGCACCCTGGCGCTGCTGGGCGTCACTCGTGCTGCGGACCTCGATCGCGACCATGTACGGCTCCGCGGGACCTGAGATAGTTTCCGGTCATGGACGTCATCGAGTACACGCCGACTCGTGAGCAGTACGTGTACACGTTCGGGGGTGCCGCCCCCGTCATGAGGGTGACGCCGGGGGCCATCCTGCGGCTGTGGTCCGACGACGCGTTCGGCGGCGCGCTGCGCACCGTGGACGACCTCTCGAGCGCCAAGGTCGACCTGCGGTTCGTCAACCCGCAGACCGGGCCCTTCTACGTCGAGGGAGCCGAGCCCGGCGACACCCTCGCCCTCCACCTGGTCGCACTGGAAGCGGCCCGCGACTGGGGTGCCTCGGCCGCGATCCCGTTCTTCGGCGGGATGACCGGCACCGACCGCGTGGTCACCCTCCAGGACCCTCTGCCGGACACCACCTGGATCTATGAGCTGGACCGGGACCGCAGGACGGTGGCGTTCGCCGCCCGGCACAGCGAGCACCGCATCGAGCTGCCCTTGAGCCGATGCTCGGCACCGTCGGAGTCGCGCCGGCCGGGGGCGAGGTGCGGTCCTCCTTGGTGCCCGAGCGCTTCGGCGGCAACATGGACACCCCGGAGATGCGCGCCGGCTCGACGGCCTTCTTCGGCGTCAACGTCGAGGGCGCCATGTTCTCCGTCGGCGACGGGCACTACCGCCAGGGCGAAGGGGAAGCGTGCGGCACCGCCGTCGAGGGCGCCATGACCACCACGCTCATCGTCGAGCTCATCAAGGGGGGCGCCCCGGGCTGGCCGCGGATCGAGACCGACACCCACTGGATGACCATCGGATCCAGCCGGCCGATGGAGGATTCCTGGCGCATCGGCAACGCGGAGCTCGTGCACTGGGTCGCCGAGCTGTGTGGCCTCCACCCGATGGACGCCTACCAGCTGTGCTCGCAGATCGCGCAGGCGCCGATCGCCAACGTGGTCAACGCCAACTACAGCGTCGTGGTCAAGGCGGCCAAGGCGCTTCTTCCGCCCGCAGACGCCTTCGGCGGCATCCACGCCGAGCTCCGTGCGCGGGCCCGCGCGCTCGGCACCGTTCACACCTCCTAGTCCCCCACCCCGGCGAAAGGCTCTGCCCGATGGATCTCAAGCTCAGCGGTAGGCGTGTCCTGGTCACCGGCGGCACGCGAGGCATCGGACGGGCGGTCGTCGAGGCCTTCCTCGCCGAGGGCACACGTCGCCTTCTGCGCCCGGAACCCCGATGAGGTATCAGCCACCCAGGAGGCACTGAGCGCACGGGGCACCGTGAGCGGTGCGGCCGTCGACGTGGGCGACGCCGAGGCACTGGCGGCCTGGGTCGAGAAGTCGGCCGACTCGCTCGGCGGCCTCGACGTGGTCGTGGCCAACGTCAGCGCCCTCGCCATCCCGGACACCGAGGAGAACTGGCAGGCCAGTCTCAACGTCGACCTCATGCACACCGTCCGGCTCGTCCGGGCGGCCATGCCCCACCTCGAGCGCAGCGAGGCCGCGTCGATCATCGCGATCTCCAGCGTGTCCGGACGCGAGTCGGACTTCGCCTCGGGTCCGTACGGCACCGTGAAGACCGCCATCGTCGGCTACATCCACGGGCTCGCGATGCAGCTGGCCAGCACAGGCATCCGCGCCAACACCGTCTCCCCGGGCAACACCTACTTCGAGGGTGGGGTCTGGGAGAGCATCGAGACCGGGGACCCGGGCCTGTTCAAGACGGCGATGGAGCTCAACCCGACGGGCGACATGGGCACCCCCGAGGAGGTCGCCGCCCCGGTGGTGTTCTTGGCCAGCCCCTTGGCGGGGCGGATCAGTGGCACCAACCTCCTGGTGGACGGCGCGTTGACCCGAGGGATGCAGCTGTAGGACCCCGGTGCTGCAGAGGGAGGGGGTCGATCTTGCGCACGTCTCACGGCAAGGTGGTGCCATGACAGCTCATGTGGAGACCTACGACATCCCGTTCGACGGCACGCACCTGCAGGCGCAGCTCGTCTCGCTCGCGATCGGTGCGGAGGTGATCGACGCCTTCATGGACTCGACCGGGGCGGTCGTCCTGACCGTGGCCCCGGTGCGCAGCACGTTGGAGACCGAGCAGGTCGTCTACCTGCTGGGTGAGCGGGACGCCATCGCCACCGGGTCGCGCTTCGTCCGGACCGTCTTCAACCACACGATCCCCGCGGTCCTGCACGTGTACACCGCACCCGCCAACGAGCACACCCGCCTCGACGTCGAGCACGCCGCCAAGCACTGAGCCGGCAAGTCCCCCCAGGGTGCTTGAATGTGCCCCTGACTCATCGACCCGAGATGGACGCGCGAGCATGACCGAGCCGCACCGCCTCACTCGCCTGCTGGCACCTGCGTCGGTGGCGCTGGTCGGCGCCTCCACCGTGCCCAACACTCCTGGCAACGACATGGTGCTCGAGCTCCAGGTCAGCCGCTATCCCGGCACGGTCTACCCGGTGAGCTCGAGGTACGCCGAGGTCGAGGGCTTCGAGTGCTACCCCGACCTGACCCAGCTGCCCGAGGTCCCTGACCTGGCGGTGCTCAGCGTGGGCAACGACCGGCTCGAGGAGCAGGTGGCGGCGGCCGTCGAGCTGGGCGTCGGTGGACTGGTGGTCCCCGGCAGCGCCCTCCTGCCGAGCGACGACGAGGAGTCGTCGCTGCGTGGACGGATCCGGGACATGGCCCTCGCCGCTGACCTCCCGATCGTCGGCGGCAACTGCATGGGCTTCTACAACGTCGACGCCTGGTTCCGCGCGTTTCCGTTCCATCGTCCCTACGAGCTGCAGCAAGGTGGCGTCACCTTGATCGCGCAGTCGGGGTCGGTGCTCACCTCGTTGCTCTGGAACGACCAGAAGCTGCGCTTCAACCTCGCCATCTCGCCGGGCCAGGAGCTGGTCACCACGGCGTCCGAGTACATGGACTACGCCCTCGAGCAGGACAGCACGCGGGTGATCGCCCTGTTCATCGAGTCGGTGCGCCGGCCGGAGGCCTTCGTCGCGGTGCTCCAGAAGGCGGCGGCCCGCGACGTGCCGGTGGTGGCCCTCAAGGCGGGCCGCACCCCCCAGGCGGCCACGCTGGCGCTGAGCCACTCGGGGGCGATCGCCGGCGACGACGCGGCGTACCGGGCGCTGTTCGAGCGGTACGGCGTGCTCACGGCGTCCTCGATCGACGAGCTGGCGGCCTCGGCGCTCCTGCTCTCCGACGTACGCCGTCCCGGGGCCGGTGGACTTGCGACGATCCATGACTCCGGCGGCGAGCGCGAGCTGTTGCTGGACCTCGCCGCCGATGTGGGGGTCCCGTTCGCCCAGATCGGGGAAGACACCACCCAGGTCCTCGCCGAGCACCTGGACCACGGCCTGGAGCCGATCAACCCACTGGATGCCTGGGGCACCGGACGGGACCACCAGACCATCTTCGAGCACTGCTGGCAGGCGCTCATGGACGACGAGGACACCGCGATCGGGGTCTTCGTCGCCGACCTCACCTCCGGCTTCTACCTGCACGAGTCGTTCGCCCGGATCTGCCGACGAGTGCACCGACGCAGCAGCAAGCCGATGGCGATGATGACGAACCATGTCGGCACCGACAGCCAGGACCTCGCTCGTCGGCTGACCGATCTCGGCATCCCGGTGATCGACGGCACGGTCCCCGGTCTGGTGGCCGTGCGCAACGTCCTGGCCTACCGGGACTTCGCCTGGAGCCCGCGGATCGCCCCGCCGACCCGGCCGGCCGCGACCATCACCGCGAAGTGGCGGGCCCGGCTCTCTCGCCCGGAGATCCTCACCGAGAGCGAGGGCCTGGAGCTGCTCGGTGACTACGGCGTGCCCACGATCCCTCACGCCGTGGTCACCGACATCGACTCCGCGACCGACTTCGCCCGTGAGGTCGGCTATCCCGTGGTGCTCAAGACAGCGGCGCCGGGCATCCTGCACAAGTCGGAGGTCGACGGCGTCCTGCTCAACCTGACCGACGAGGACGATCTGAAGAACGCCTACGCCGGTCTCACCGCGCGTCTGGGGCAGGAGGTCCTCGTGGCGCCGATGGCCCCACGCGGTATCGAGCTGGCGCTGGGGGTCGTCCGGGACCCCCAGTTCGGGGCCATGGTGCTGGTGGCAGCCGGCGGGGTGTTCATCGAGGTGCTCGGCGACCGTCAGCTCGGTCTCGCGCCGATCGACGCCCGCATCGCTGGGCGGATGCTCGACAAGCTCGCGGTGGCGCCGATCCTCGCAGGAGTACGCGGTCGGCCCCCGGTGGACAAGGCGTCCGTGATCTCCGCGCTGGTCGCGCTCTCCGACCTCGTGGTCGACGTCGGGGACCTCATCTCCGAGCTCGACATCAACCCCCTGGCCGTGGACGAGCAGGGCTGCCTGGCTCTGGACGCGCTGGTCGTCCCCACTGCCGCAGTGTCGGACGCCGGTCCACCGCTGTGACCCAGCCCCTCGCCGGGACGCGGAATCCGGTCACCGTGCAGTCGACGCCGGTCCGTGGTTCGATGGTTCCTTGAGCCACCACATCGGCCCCGACCAGCTCGAGCAGGCGCTGCGCGACGCGGTCGCCGACCCTGACGACGTCCGGGTGCGCGCGATCGACCGGCACGCGATGGCCAGCGACGCGTCCCACTTCCTGCTGACCCCTCGCGCGGTCGTCGTGGCCAACGACGGCGCGGACGTCGGCCGGCTGTTGGGGACCAGCGCACGTCTCGGGGTGCCGCTCACCCTGCGTTCGGGTGGGACCAGCCTGTCCGGGCAGGGCGTCACCGACGGGATCCTGGTCGATGTCCGCGCCCGGTTCCGTGACCTCGAGGTGCTCGACGACGGCGCGAGGGTCCGGGTCCAGCCGGGACTCACCGTCCGCCAGGTCAACGCCAGGCTCGCGGCGTACGGCCGACGACTCGGCCCCGACCCCGCGAGCGAGGCTGCGTGCACCGTCGGCGGCGTGATCGCCAACAACTCCAGCGGGATGGCCTGCGGCATCGTCGAGAACAGCTACCAGACCCTGGAGTCACTGGTGGTGGTGCTGCCATCGGGAACCGTGGTCGACACCGGGGCACCCGACGCCGACGAGCGGCTGCGCCTGACCGAGCCCGACCTGTACGCCGGGCTGCTCCGGTTGCGTGACCGCGTCCGGGGGGACGCCGCCTCGGTCGAGCTGATCCGCCGGCAGTACGCCATGAAGAACACCATGGGGTACGGCGTCAACGCCTTCCTGGACCACGACACCGCGAGCGAGATCCTCGCCCACCTGCTGGTGGGCAGCGAGGGCACGCTCGGCTTCGTCGCCGAGGCGACGTTCCGCACCGTCCCGGTCAAGACCGCGATCGCCTCCGCCCTCGCTGTCTTCGGTTCGCTCCAGGACGCCAACCAGGCGCTCCCCGGGCTCGTGGCCACCGGCGCCGCGACGCTCGAGCTGATGGATGCGACCTCGCTTCGGGTGGGGCAGTCCTTCGCGGACGCGCCCGAGCAGATCCGCGGCCTCGACGTCGACCAGCAGGCCGCCCTGCTGGTGGAGTACCAGGCGACGTCCCCGGCCGAGCTTCGCGACCTCGCGACCCGCGGTGACGACCTCCTGGCCTCGCTGCCCCTGGTCGCCTCCGCTGCGCTGAGCACCGACGGGCCCGGGCGCAACCGACTCTGGAAGCTGCGCAAGGGCCTCTACACCTCCGTAGCGGGCGCCCGCCCCTCCGGCACGACCGCCCTGCTCGAGGACGTCGTGGTGCCGGTGGAGCGGCTCGCCGACACCTGCCTGGAGCTCGGCGTGCTCTTCGAGCGCTACCACTACCGCGACAGCGTGATCTTCGGGCACGCCAAGGACGGCAACATCCACTTCATGCTCACCGACCGGTTCGAGTCGCAGGAGGCCCTGGGGCGCTACACCGGCTTCACCGAGTCGATGGTCGACCTGGTGCTGGGCCAGGGCGGGTCGCTCAAGGCCGAGCACGGCACCGGTCGGGTGATGGCGCCCTACGTACGCCGCCAGTTCGGCGACGAGCTCTACGACGTGATGCGCAGCCTGAAGGCGCTGGTCGACCCCACCGGCATGCTGAACCCCGGGGTCATCCTGGACGACGACCCCGAGGCCCACCTCCGACACATCAAGCTGCAGCCGGAGGTCGAGCCGGAGGTCGACCGCTGCGTGGAGTGCGGCTACTGCGAGCCGGTCTGCCCGAGTCGGGACGTGACGCTGACCCCGCGGCAGCGGATCGTCGTACGCCGCGCCATCACCTCGGCGAACCAGCACGGAGACGACGCCCTCGCCCATGAGCTCGAGGACGACTTCGACTACGAGGGTGTGCAGACCTGCGCCGTGGACGGCATGTGCCAGACCGCCTGCCCGGTGCTGATCAACACCGGCGACCTGGTCAAGCGGCTGCGCCGCGCCGAGAACGGTCCGGTGGTGAACGCGGCCTGGCGCTCGGCCTCCCGGCACTGGTCGACGATGACCCGAGGTGGGTCCAAGGCGCTGAGCACGGCCTCGGCCCTGCCGCCGCAGGTGCCGGGAAGGGCGACGACGGTCGCCCGCACCATCGCCGGCTCCGACCACGTCCCCTCCTGGACCCCGGATCTCCCCGGCGGCGGCCGCCGCCGCAGCCTCGGCGCACCGGCCCGGCCGAGCGGAGAGTCGTTCGACGCCCTCTACCTGCCGTCGTGCGTGAACGCGATGTTCGGTCCCGGCGGCGACGGACAGGCCGGCGAAGGACAGGGCGTGCAGTGGAGCCTGCAGGAGCTCTGCGCCCGGGCAGGGCTACGTCTGCGGGTGCCCGCGAACATCGACTCGCTGTGCTGTGGCGTGCCGTGGTCCTCCAAAGGCCTACCCGCCGGCGAGCGGGCGATGAAGGAGCTCGTCACCAGATCCGTGGGCACGGTGGTCGGCGGCGGCCGCGTGGACGTGATCAGCGATGCCTCCAGCTGCACCGAGGGCTACCTCACGATCCTGCGGGACAGCGGGCTCGAGGTGACCGTGACCGACGCCGTGCAGTTCGTGGCCGACCGGGTGCTGCCGCTGCTGCCGGAGGGCCAGCGCCTGGAGAGCCTGTCCCTGCACCCCACCTGCTCCTCGACGCAGCTGGGTGCGAACGACGCGTTGACGACGATCGGCGCCGCCGTGGCCCATCAGGTGCACGTGCCGGTGGACTGGGGCTGCTGCGGCTTCGCCGGCGACCGAGGAATGCTCCACCCCGAGCTGACCGCCTCCGCGACCGCAGCCGAGGCCGCCGAGGTCCGAGCTCGCGACGACAGCGCCCACGCCTCCTGCAACCGGACCTGTGAGCTCGGGATGTCCCGCGCGACCGGCCGGAGCTACCGACACCTGCTCGAGCTGCTCGAGGAAGTCACCCGACCTGCGTCCTGACCATGCTTCAGCTCCTGGTCTTGACCGGCAGGGCCGAGGAGGGCGAGTGTGGCGGTCGTCACACGCTCGTGCGGCAGTCCTGCCTCGGAGGTTCCTTGATGCCATCTCGTCGCTTTGTCGGTGCGGCACTCCTGTCCGCTCTCGTGCTGGGCCTGGGGACGACGGGCCCGGTCGAGGCCGCCGGATCCGGTGCTCGGTCCGGCGATCATCAGGACGCCACGCCGGGCTCCCAGCCCCTGCCCGGCTACACCATCGCCAACCCGCCGCTGGCGCCCATGACGGTGCGCGGCAAGCCGTCGCGGGTGCTGCAAGGGGTCCGTCAGCACGCGGCGTACGACATCGAGGTGCCGGCCCGTTGGAACGGGGAGCTGGTGATGTGGGCCCACGGCTACCGCGGCACCGGCACGGTGCTGACCGTGGATCCGCCGAGCTTCGGCCTCAGAGAGCTGCTGCTCCAGCAGGGCTACGCCTGGGCGGCGTCGAGCTATGCCCGCAACGACTACGACGTCGCCACGGGGGTCGTCACCACCCGAGGCCTGGCCCAGTACGCCGCCCGCCGTCTGGGCCGTGAGCCACGCCGGACCTATCTCGCCGGAGTGTCGATGGGTGGCCACGTCATCGGGCGCTCGCTCGAGCAGTACCCCGGCTTCTACTCGGGGGCCCTGCCGATGTGCGGGGTGATGGGCGACCAGGAGCTGTTCGACTACTTCCTCAGCTACAACCTGGTGGCCCAGGACCTCGCTGACCGACCCGTCTATCCGCCGACTCCCGACTACCTGACCAGCGACGTGCCGGTGATCGAGCAGAGTCTCGGCCTGATCGGGCTGGCGCCGGGTGGTCCCGACACCACCAACGCCGCAGGCAAGCAGTTCCGGGCCATCGCGACCGAGCTCACCGGTGGGCCGCGGCCCGGCGCCGACGCTTCGTTCGCCTACTGGAAGGACTTCCCCTTCACGCTGTTCACCCCCGACAACTCGGGCTCACTGGCGCAGAACGCCGGACGACTGGCCCAGAACGTGAACACCCGCTACCGCCCGAACTTCCCGGTCGACGTCAACGCCGGCGTGCAGCGCGTCCCCGTCAGCGACGCCTACTCACGTCATACCGCGCGGCTCACCCAGATCCCGAAGATCCAGGGTCGTCCCGGCGTACCGGTACTCACCTTGCACGGTCTGGGCGACTACTTCGTGCCGTTCTCGATGGAGCAGATCTACGCCCGCGACGTACGCCGCAACCACCAGTCCCGGTTCCTGGTCCAGCGTGCGGTCCGCGAGGTGGCGCACTGCGAGTACACCCCCAACGAGGTCCGCGAAGCGTGGAACGACCTGACCACCTGGGTGCGGTCGTCCACCTCACGGCGTGGCCACCACCACGTCCGGCGCCCGAAGGGTGACCGGGTGCTGAACCGTTCGGTGGTGGCCTCGCCGACCTTCGGGTGCCGGTTCACCGACCCGACGGGCGCGACGAACGCGGCGACCCCCACGCACGGGCTCTACCCGCCGTGCCCCCGCCGAGGTCGTTGACGGTCGCGGCGAGTCGACGAGGAGCGGTCCAGACCGGTCCGGCGAAATGGCCGCTGATCGGCAACCGAATCCCTGGCCCATCCGAAGGGTGACATGAGGCCGGTCCCCCGCACCGACCCGAGGAGAGGGAGAACTCATGTTCCGCAGCAGATGGAGCCGGCGCCTCGTCGGCACGCTCTCAGCCACCTTCCTGGTGCTCGGCACGGTGGCGCTCGCGTCCCCCGCCCAGGCTCACGGGAGCAGGCACAAGCACAAGCACCACGCGCTCGGCGAGCGCAGCCTGGCCACGGTGCTGCTCCGAGACAAGAAGGGGTTCGATCGCAACGGGCGGGACTACGACATCCTGACCGGAGCAGTGCTGGCCGTGCTCGGCGCCGACGCGAACAGCCCGGTGAAGGTGCTGCTCGACGGCACGCAGCCGCTGACCGCGTTCCTCCCCAACGACCGCGCCTTCCGGCGCCTCGCCAACGAGGCCCTCGGCAGGAAGCACCGCTCGGAGTCCACGATCCTCAACGACCTCGCCGGCGCTCTCGGCGTGCCCGCGATCGAGAAGGTGCTGCTCTACCACGTGGTCCCCGGGGCCACCGTGGACTACCGCACCGCGTTGCGCTCCGACGGGGCGAAGCTGAAGACCGCGGCCGGCCCCGCGCTGACGGTGGACGTCAAGCGCTACCGCTGGTGGAAGTACGTCACCCTCGTCGACGGTGACCGCAAGGCACGCAACGCCAGGGTGGTGCGGCCGAACATCAACAAGGGCAACAAGCAGATCGCGCACGGCATCAACCGGGTGCTCCGCCTGCCCAGCAGCTGAGCGGCCGCTCGTCTGCCACGGCCGGGAGCACGCGCGCGCAGCGCGTGCTCCCGGTCGGGCCCGTCCGGTGTCCACGCTGGGTGCGGCCCTCGATCACCGAGCTGATCGACCGCGGCCAGGCAACCGGGTCCACGCGAACCCGGCCAGGCCCACCAGCACCGGCCAGAGGGCCAGGCGTTCGAGACCACCCGACACGGCGCCGTCCCCGGAGAGCACGAACGACAGGGCCGACACGCCGGTGACGGCTCCCGTCGTCAGGAGTGCCCGGGCGAGACGCGGCCGCTCCTTCCGCAACCGTGCGCCCAGAACGATCAGCGCGATCGGCTGCGCGACGAACAACGGTCCCGCAGCCATCGCATGCAGGGTCGCGTCCTGGTCGAGCGGCGCGAGGCCGGTCGCCGCCGAGCTGAACCCGGAGACCACCAGCAGCCCCGTGACCCACGGCCCCAGGGGTCGTGCGAGCAGCACCGCACCGCCGGCCAGCAACACCCCGAAGACCATGAATGAGCCGTTCATCAGCTCATGCCGCGGCGAGCAGTAGGTTCCCGAGCAGGTGACCTCACCGAGCCGGCTGACCGAGTCGGACAGGAAGCTGTAGCCGCCGGTCGTCCCCGCCGCGACGACGAACTCGGTCGCGATGTAGACCGGCCGCGCGAGCAGTGCCAGCGCTCCCCAGCGCTCGGCCGCAAGTCTGGTGGGTCCTGCGGGCCCGGTGGGTCGGTGTGGTCGTGCTGAGCCTGCCGCCATCCGGTCACCGTAGACCGGGCAGCAACGGGTCTTGGTCCCGCGCCCTGCGACCGCTCGGATCAGTAGTACCAGGGATACGGCGACCAGTCGGGCTCGCGCTTCTCGAGGAACTGGTCGCGTCCTTCCTGGGCCTCGTCGGTCATGTAGGCCAGACGCGTGGTCTCGCCGGCGAAGAGCTGCTGGCCGACCAGTCCGTCGTCGATCATGTTGAAGGAGTACTTCAGCATCCGCTGAGCGGTCGGGCTCTTGCCGTTGATCCGGGCGCCCCACTCCAGGGCCACCTTCTCCAGCTCGGCGTGCGGGACGACCTTGTTCACCGCTCCCATCCGGTGGGCGTCCTCCGCGGAGTACTCGTCGCCGAGGAAGAAGATCTCCCGGGCGAACTTCTGGCCCACCTGGCGGGCGAGGTACGCCGACCCGAAGCCGCCGTCGAAGCTGCCGACGTCGGCGTCGGTCTGCTTGAACCGGCCGTGCTCGGCGCTGGCCAGGGTGAGGTCGGAGACGACGTGGAGGGAGTGGCCCCCACCAGCGGCCCAGCCGTTGACCAGGCAGACGACGACCTTGGGCATGAACCGGATCAACCGCTGGCACTCCAGGATGTGCAGGCGGCCGAGCCGGGCCTGCTCGGCGGGGGCCCGGCTGTCACGATGCTCACCGGCGGTCCCGTCCTCGTACTGGTAGCCGGCCCGGCCCCGGATGCGCTGGTCGCCGCCCGTGCAGAAGGCCCACTTGCCGTTCTTGTCGCTGGGTCCGTTCCCCGTGAGCAGGACACAGCCGACGTCGCTCGTCGTACGCGCGTGCTCGAGGACCCGCAGCAGCTCGTCGACGGTGTGCGGCCGGAAGGCATTGAGGACGTCCGGGCGGTCGAAGGCGATGCGCACGGTGCCGTGCCGCTTCGCCCGGTGGTAGGTCAGGTCGGTCAGGTCGCCGAAGCCTGGAACGTCGTCCCAGTCGGCCCGGTCGAAGATCTCGCTGACTCCCTCGATGGCACTCATGCCCCGAACACTAGTGAGGGTGGAATCAGCGTCTGACTCATGGTGTTGTGGCGGCATGACTCTTCAAGGTGAATACGTCCCGAGCAAGGCGCAGTGGGTGCGCGACCAGGTCGAGAGGTTCGAGGCCACCGACGGGGCCGAGGCGAACACCCTCCCCGGCAGCAACGACCCGATCGTCGTCATCACCTCGGTCGGCGCGAAGTCGGGCAACCTCCGCAAGAACCCGGTGATGCGGGTGGAGCGCGACGGCGTGTACGTCGCCATCGCCTCGAAGGGCGGTGCCGACGAGCACCCGGAGTGGTACTACAACTTCGTCGAGCACCCCGAGGTCGACCTGCAGGACGGTGCCACCAAGAAGACCTACCGGGTGGAGCGGGTCGAGGGCGCCGAGCGTGCCGACCTCTGGAAGCTGTCCGTCGACACCTGGGCCACCTACGGGGAGTACCAGAAGAAGACCGACCGGGAGATCCCGGTCTTCAAGCTCACGCCCCTCGACTGACGAGCTCCGAGGCGTCCGACCGCCACCACCAACGGCGGGCTCAGCTCGAGATCGAGGTGGCCAACGCGGCGAGGTGGCAGAGGCGGGCGATCTCCGAGTCGAGGATCTCAGGACCTCCACGACGGGCGATCACGATCATCTCGTCCTCCTCGAACGAGCAGCCGGCGACGAGCATCGCCGACATGCGCTCGGGCACCTCGATGCGTCGGCCCCGCTTGAGGTCGAGCGGCCAACGCATCTCGGCCGGGATCTCGGAGGGTGCGGCAGGCGAGCCGTGCATCACCTTGGCGCCATCGCCGACGCGGCGCACACGCACGGCCCAGTCGACCACGAAGGTCGCCGGCAGCAGGTCCACGAGGGTGTCCCGGGCCGCCCCGGGGTCCGACGTCATCGCCTCCACCACCTCGAGGTCACGCGTGAGGTTCGAGCCGGCGCCGTAGTGCGAGATCCAGAGGACCTGCACGTCCTCGAGCGCCGTACAGGCCGAGACGATGCTGTCCGGCATCACCCCGGACTCGGTGACGAGGAAGACGTCGTCGATGGCACGGCCGTCGTGCGTGCGCTCGACGATCTCGATCGCATCGATGTTGCCACCGGCCGAACCGATGGCCGACGCCAGCCGCCCCAGCGAACCGGGGACGTCGGGCAGCTCCACGCGGAGCAGATAGGACATGGGGCGACCCTAACCAGTGGGTGTTTCTTCGCGATTTCGTCTCACCGGACGAGCTTGATGTTGAAGTCTGCAGTACCGATGCTGCCCATGAGCCTCACCCAGAGACCCATCCACATCTCGAGGCCTCGCGCGTTGTGCAGTCCGTCGAGCTCGACGACGTCTCGCCACCCCAGCTCACGGAGCAGCCCCACCACGATCTGCCGCGCCGAGGGGTCGTCACCCGCTGCGAAGATCGTGGTGTCGCCGTCGCCGAGCGCACCGGGGTCGACCATGACGGCCGCGGTCACTGTGTTCAGGCCCTTGACCACCCTGGACCCGGGGAACGCGCGCTGGATCTGCTCGGCCAAGGAGTCGGTGTCCTTGACGAACAGCGTCGGAGGGAATCCCTGGGAGAAGTCGAGGGGGTTGGACACGTCCAGCACCACCTTGCCGGCGAGGTGGTCCGAACCGACCTCCCCCAGGGCCGCCACGCTGGCCTGCCCACTGGTGGCGTTGACGATCAGATCGGCGTCGGCGGCGACGATCCCGAGAGGTCTCAGCGGAACCTCCGGCGAGACCCACTCCTCACGTGCGGCGGTCTCCGCAGGGTTCCGCGTGCCCACGACGACGTCGTGCCCCACCTGGGCGAGCGCCCCCGCCAGGGTCCGGCCGACGACGCCCGTGCCGATGATGGCGATCCTCATGGGGACGAGCGTAGGACTCCTCGAGGGCCACCGGGAGAGGCTCGTGCAGCTCTGGTCGATTCGTCCGTCTCCTAGTCTGTGTCCATGAGCCGCATTCTCGTCACCGGTGCCACCGGCTTCATCGGTCGCCGCCTCGTCCCCGCCCTGCTGGAAGAGGGACACGAGGTGCGCGCGATGACACGCCACCCCGAGTCGTACCAAGGAGCCGGGGACCCCGTCGCGGGAGACGTCAACGACCGCGATTCGCTGATGGGACCCCTCGAGGGCGTCGACGTCGCGTACTACCTCGTCCACTCGCTCGACGATGCCGACTTCGAGCGCAAGGACGCCGAGGCGGCTCGAGCCTTCGCCAGCGCGTCGGAGGCCCAGGGCGTCAAGCAGATCGTCTACCTCGGTGGTCTCGGGGACGACGGGGAGCTCTCGGCCCACCTGCGTTCTCGGCGAGAGGTCGAGTCCCTGCTCGCCCGCGGCGGAGTTCCGACCACGTCCCTGCGCGCGGCCATCGTCGTCGGGGCGGGCGGCATCTCGTGGGAGATCACCCGTCAGCTCGTCAAGAACCTGCCCGCGATGGTGGTCCCGAAGTGGGCGGCGACCAAGACCCAACCGGTCGCCGTCGACGACGTGACCCGCTACCTCGTGGGCGTCTGCGGCCAGGAGGCCGCGATGGGCCAGACCTTCGAGATCGGCGGACCCGACCAGCTGACCTACATCGACATGCTGCGGGTGGCTGCCAAGCTCGACACCGGCCGGAACGTGCCGATCATCCAGGTCCCCGTCCTGAGCCCGGGCCTGTCCTCGCGCTGGTTGGCGCTGGTGACCGACGTCGACGTCACCACCGGCCGCAACCTGATCGACTCGATGGGCGTCGAGGTGGTCGTGAGCGAGCAGCGCATCCGCGAGATCGTGCCCGGCGAGCCCCTGGGGTACGCCGAGGCGGTGCGCCGGGCACTCGAGGAAGACCAGCCGACCTGACATGTCGGGTGGGGTTCATGGGCGTTGCCTGACGTCCGTGGGTGTTGCAACGGCCCAGAACGACAGGATTTCCCGGGTACCCGGGGATTCCTGCAGCCCCTCAGCCCGCCAGCGGGGGCAGGATCGCCGGCAGGGCGTAGAGCATGGTCACCGACCAGACGAGGTGGGTGAGCACGGGGGCGAGGATGCCGCCGCTGGCCCGACGTTCGAGTCCGACGACCACCCCGAGCACCAGCGCCGCGAAGGCGAGCATGACGTTCCCGGTGGCGGCGGTGGCGATGGCGTAGGCGACGGCCGTGATCGGTACCTGACGATGCCGGATCGCGGCGTACAGGCCGCCTCGGAAGAAGAGCTCCTCGGCGATCCCGTTCAGCACGGTGACCAGGAGCAGCAGCGAGGCCGAGGACCCTTCACCCGCGTAGTCGAGCACCGCGCGCACCTGGTCGGCCAGCGGGGTGATGAGCCGGACGACGAAGGCACCGATGACGAAGACGCCGGACAGCCCGAGGCCCACGAGGATCGGTTGGACGATCGGCCGCGCGGCGGCGGTCTCGTCGATGCCGATGCGGCCGAGGTGGATCGGCCCGGACGCGAAGGCCCCGACCGTCCAGACCAGAGCGAGCAGCAGGGTCGCGCCGTAGAACTCCTTGCTGCCGGGGTCGGTCCGGCCCAGCGCGAAGGCCAGGACCAGGGCCCCGACCACGACCACGACGCCACTGACGATCTGGCGGCGACGGAACTCACGGTCTGACTGCCGGTGGTCCCGGGGTGTCATGTCCCAGAGCGTCTGGCGCAGCTGGAGTCCGAGGCGTCGCATTCAACGACAGTATCCACCGGTGGGTGAGCACAAACGTGCCCGTGGCCGGTCTCACAAGTGTCTTCCCACCCCCTCGTAGGGTCATGGGATGACGTCGATCATGTGGTTCCGCCGCGACCTGCGGCTGCGCGACAACCCGGCCCTGCGCGAGGCTGCGGGCAACGGCCCGGTCCTGGGCCTGTTCGTTCTCGAGCCCGGGCTGTGGAGGAACGCCGGACCCGCGCGCCGCGCGTGGCTGGCCGCCAGCCTCCGGTCGCTCGACGAGTCGATGGACGGCCACCTGTGCCTGCGCCTCGGCCGGGCGCGCTCGGTCGTGCCGCGGACCGCCGCCGAGGTCGGGGCCGACCAGGTGCACGTCTCCAACGACTTCACGCCCTACGGCCGGTCCCGTGACAAGGACGTCGTCGAGGCCCTCCCGGACGGGGTCTCGGGAGTCGCGACGGGGACGCCGTACGCCGTGCCCCCGGGCACGGTCGTGAACGGGTCGGGGGATCCCTACAAGGTGTTCACGCCGTTCAGCCGGGCGTGGCGGGCCCACGGCTGGGACGACCCGCTGCACGCGCCCCGCAACGTGAGCTGGGTGGCCGCCGACGACGACGAGCGGGTCGCCGCGATGCTCGACCAGGCGCTCGACGAGGCCCCCGAGGCGATGCCCACGCCTGGCGAGGACGCGGCCCGGAGACGGTTCCGCAGCTTCCTGGACAGCGACGTCGAGGGCTACGACGAGCAGCGCAACGACCCGGGAGCCGACCGCACGTCGCGGCTCTCGCCGTACCTCAAGCTCGGCGTCGTCCACCCGCGTCAGCTGCTCGCGGAGACGGCTGGTTCACCCAGCGCGGGGGCGCGGACCTTCGAGTCCGAGCTGGCCTGGCGCGAGTTCTACGCCGACGTGCTGCACCAGCACCCCGCCTCGGCCTGGGAGGACCTGCGGCCGGTGGCGGGCCTGACCTACGACGACCACGAGGACGCGGTCGAGGCCTGGCGGACGGGCACCACGGGCTTCCCGATCGTGGACGCCGGCATGCGCCAGCTCCTCGCGGAGGGCTGGATGCACAACCGGGTCCGGATGATCACGGCCAGCTTCCTGACCAAGGACCTGCACGCCTGGTGGCCGGTCGGGGCACGGCACTTCCTGGACCACCTCGTCGACGGCGACCTCGCCTCCAACAACCACGGCTGGCAGTGGGTCGCCGGGACCGGGACCGACGCCGCGCCGTACTTCCGGGTCTTCAACCCGATCACCCAAGGGCTCAAGTTCGACCCCCGGGGTGACTACGTACGCCGCTGGGTGCCCGAGCTGGCCCACCTCTCCGGCAAGGCCGTGCACGAGCCGTGGGACGCCGAGGGGGGCTACTCCCACGGCTACCCGCAGCGGATCATCGACCACGCAGAGGAGCGTCGGGTCGCCCTGGAGCGCTACCAGCGGGGCCGAGGCTGAAGGTCTCCACGACCTCGTGACGCGGGCGCCCGCGCGGCCCCTCACCGAGGTGCGAAGCGACCAGGGCGATCTCCTCGACCACCCACGGGGCGCCGTCGTAGGCGTCGAGGAGGCCGACCCAGCTGCTCGCCTCGACCGGGCGGTTCATCCGCGCAAGGGTCAGGTGGGGCCGGAAGCGCTGGCCGTCGACCGTGACGCCGGCCGTGCTCATCGCGGTCCTGGCTCCGGCGGCAAGCCGGCCCAGCTCGTCCACGTCGGTCTCGAGACCCGCGTAGAGCACTCGGGCGCGGGTGGCGTCGGGGAACGCTCCGCCGCCGGTGACCCGCATCGTCATGCTCGACCGCTTCTGCGCCGCCGCGTCGAGGCGGTCGAGGAGCCCGTCGTACGCCCGGTCCGGGACGTTCTCCGCGAACGCGAGCGTCACGTGCCACTGGTCGCAGGACGTCCACCTGAACGGCGCGGCGTCTCGTCGGGGAGCGAGGAACTCGTCGAGGTCCTCGACCACGTCATCGGGGGGAACGACCGCCACGAACATCCGCACCCGACCAGTCTCCCCGAACTACGCTCGCGCGCATGACCCCTGAGGCGCCGTCCGAGGACGCTCCGGAGAACACGGCCTCGGGCACCCCCGACGAACGGCTCGCCGCTGCGGTTCAGGCGCAACAGCTGGCCGCCGTGCTCGACCGCGGGTGTTGGAATGGCCTCGAACCTCAGGAATTCCCGGGTACCCGGGGAAACGTGCACCGGCAGCAGGCCCTACAGCCCCAGATCCCGGCCGATCAGCTCCTTCATGATCTCGTTCGACCCGGCCCAGATCTTCGAGACCCGGGCGTCGCGCCAGGCACGGGCGACGCGGTACTCGTTCATGTAGCCGTAGCCGCCGTAGAGCTGGACGCAGTGGTCGAGGACGTCGTTCTGGATGTCGGCGGCCCACCACTTCACCTTGGCCGCATCGATCGAGGTGAGCTGGCCCTCGGTGTGGGCCAAGACGGCCTGGTCGAGGTAGGCCTGGGTGACCTCGACCTTGGTGACGAGCTCGGCGGCGAGGAACTTGTTGTGCTGGAAGGACCCGATCGCCTGGCCGAACGCCTTGCGCTCCTTGATGTAGACCAACGTCTCGTCGAGGATCTGCGCGGCCTGGGCGAGGTTGCCCACGGCGTTGGACAGGCGCTCCTGCGGCAGCCAGTTCATCATGTGGATGAAGCCCTGGTCGAGCTCGCCGATGAGGTTGTGCCCGGGGATCCTGACGTCGGCGAAGTTGAGCTCGGCGGTGTCGGACTCGTCCTGGCCGACCTTGTCGAGCTTGCGGCCACGGGTGAAGCCGTCCATGCCGGTCTCGACGGCGAACAGCGAGATGCCCTTGGCCCGCTTCTCCGGCGACGTCCGGGCGGCGACCACGACGAGGTCGGCGGAGTAGCCGTTGGTGATGAAGGTCTTGGAGCCGTTGAGGACCCAGTCGTCGCCGTCGCGCACCGCGGTCGACTTCAGGTTGGCGAGGTCCGAGCCGCCGGACGGCTCGGTCATGCCGATCGCGCAGACGATGTCGCCGGTGACGAAGCCCGGGAGCCAGCGCTCGCGCTGCTCCTCGGTGGTCAGCTCGACGAGGTAGGGCGCGACGATGTCGGAGTGGATGCCCAGGCAGGAGCCGAGCGACATCGAGACCTTCGCGAGCTCCTCGGCCAGCACCGCGTTGTAGCGGAAGTCGCCCGCCTCGGACCCGCCGTACTGCTCGGGGACCTCCAGGCCGAGGAGTCCCTGCTCACCGAAGGCCTTCCACATCTCGCGCGGGAACTGCTTGGCCTCGATGTACTTCTCCCAGTGCGGTGCGACCTCGCGGTCGAGGAACCCGCGGACCGAGGAACGGAAGGACTCGTGGTCGGCGTCGTAGAGGGTGCGCTTCATGGCCGCCATCGTAGTGACGGACATTACTGACAGGTAGACAGCGGGCCCGATGCGTAGGACCGATTCGGTCGGGGTACAGGAGAGCCGGTACTTTTAACGTTCAAACACGCTCACCACGAGGAGAACAAGTGGAGATCTGGCCCGGCAAGGCCTACCCCCTAGGCGCCACGTTCGACGGCAGCGGGACCAACTTCGCCCTCTTCAGCGAGGTCGCCGACCGGATCGAGCTGTGCCTGTTCGACGTCGGGCCCCGCGGCGCCACCAACGAGACGCGGGTGGAGATGACCGAGGTCGACGCCTACGTCTGGCACTGCTACCTCCCCACCGTCCAGCCGGGCCAGCGCTACGGCTATCGCGTGCACGGCCCGTGGGACCCTGAGAAGGGCATCCGCTGCAACCCCACGAAGCTGCTCCTCGACCCCTACGCCAAGGCCACCGCCGGCGAGATCGACTGGGACCCGTCGCTGTTCGGCTACGAGTTCGGGGACGAGGACTCCCGCAACGACGAGGACTCCGCGTCGCACATGACGCACGGCGTCGTCATCAACCCGTTCTTCGACTGGGAGGGTGACCGCTCGCTGGACATCCCCTACAACGAGTCGATCATCTACGAGGCCCACGTCAAGGGCCTGACCGAGCTGCACCCCGACGTCCCCGAGGACCTCCGCGGGACCTACGCCGGCCTCGCGCACCCCGCAGTGACCGAGCACCTCACGCGCCTCGGCGTCACCGCGATCGAGCTGATGCCGGTCCACCAGTTCGTGCAGGACAACACCCTGCTCGAGAAGGGTCTGCGCAACTACTGGGGCTACAACACCCTGGCCTTCCTGGCCCCGCACGCGGCGTACGCCTCCACCGGCGACCTCGGCCAGCAGGTGCAGGAGTTCAAGTCGATGGTGAAGTCGATGCACTCCGCCGGCATCGAGGTCATCCTCGACGTGGTCTACAACCACACCGCCGAGGGCAACCACCTCGGTCCGACGCTGAGCTTCAAGGGCATCGACAACCAGGCCTACTACCGCCTGATGGAGGACGAGCCCAAGTACTACATGGACTACACGGGCACCGGGAACTCCCTCAACGTCCGGCACCCGCACTCGCTGCAGCTGATCATGGACTCGCTGCGCTACTGGGTCACCGAGATGCACGTCGACGGGTTCCGCTTCGACCTCGCCTCGACGCTGGCCCGCGAGTTCTACGAGGTCGACCGCCTCGCGACCTTCTTCGAGCTCGTGCAGCAGGACCCGATCGTGAGCCAGGTCAAGCTCATCGCCGAGCCGTGGGACGTCGGCCCCGGCGGCTACCAGGTCGGCAACTTCCCGCCCCAGTGGACCGAGTGGAACGGCGCCTACCGCGACACGATCCGCGACTTCTGGCGCGGAGAGCCCTCGTTGGGTGAGTTCGCCTCGCGCATCTCCGGCTCCTCCGACCTCTACGAGAACTCCGGCCGGCGCCCCTTCGCCAGCATCAACTTCATCACCGCCCACGACGGCTTCACCCTGCGCGACCTCGTGTCCTACAACGAGAAGCACAACGACGCCAACGGTGAGGACAACAACGACGGAGAGAGCCACAACCGCTCCTGGAACCACGGCGCCGAGGGACCGACCGACGACCCGAAGATCCAGGCCCTGCGCGCCCGCGAGCAGCGCAACCTGCTCGCCACGCTGCTGCTCAGCCAGGGCGTCCCGATGCTGCTGCACGGTGACGAGATGGGCCGCACCCAGCAGGGCAACAACAACACCTACGCCCAGGACTCGGCGATCTCCTGGGTGCACTGGGACCAGGTCGACAAGCCCCTGACCGAGTTCACGGCCGCGCTGATGCGGCTGCGGCACGACCACCCCACGTTCCGCCGCAAGCAGTTCTTCACCGGCACCGCGGTCCGCAGCGGGGAGAAGCTCGACGACATCGTCTGGCTGCACCCCGAGGGCCACCCGATGGAGAACGGCGACTGGGAGAGCGGCAGCAAGACGCTGGGGATGTACCTCAACGGCCACGGCATCGCCGGGCGTGACGCCCGCGGCAACCGGATCCTCGACGACCACTTCCTGCTGTTCTTCAACGCGGGCGACCAGCTCGAGCTGACGCTGCCGCCCGCGGAGTTCTCCGAGGAGTGGGACGTCATCATCGACACCGGTGGCGTGGCCGACAACGGTCGGTCCTACAAGGCCGGGGAGACCCTGACCCTGGAGCACCACTCCACCCTGGTGCTGCGCGAGCACCAGGAGCCGGAGCTGGAGCCGGACCACTCGGTCGCCGCCTCGTTGGCCGGTTACGCGGCCGGCGCCCAGTAGTGGCGGGCAAGGTGCCGGCGAGCACGTACCGGTTGCAGATCAGCGAGGACTTCGACCTGTTCGAGGCCACCAGCCACCTGTCCTACCTGCACGAGCTCGGCGTCGACTGGGTCTACCTCTCACCACTGCTGGCGGCCGAGCCCGGCAGCAACCACGGGTACGACGTGATCGCCTTCGACCACGTCGACGACTCCCGGGGCGGACCTGAGGGGCTGGCCGCCCTGTCGGAGGAGGCGCGACGCCTCGGTCTCGGCGTGCTCGTCGACATCGTGCCCAACCACGTCGGCGTCGCCACGCCGGTCAGGAACCCCTGGTGGTGGGACGTGCTCGCGAAGGGCCGCGACTCGGTGC
This sequence comes from uncultured Actinomycetota bacterium, assembly GCA_963843775.1. Lineage (GTDB taxonomy): Bacteria > Actinomycetota > Actinomycetes > Propionibacteriales > Nocardioidaceae > Marmoricola. Next base: position 188,518 of record CAWJLT010000017.1, on the reverse strand, counting down.
ACGCCGAGGCGTTCGACATCGACTGGGACTTCGGCGGCGGACGGCTCCGCGTCCCGGTGCTGGGCGACGACGACGTGCCCACCGGCGATGGTCCCGTCGGGCACCTGGAGCTGGTGCCGATGGGCCCCGGGCAGGCGGGTGAGCTGCGCTACCACGACCAGCGCTTCCCGATCGCGTCCGGCACGGCCGACGACGGTGCCGACGCGACCACCGTGCACGCGCGCCAGCACTACGAGCTGGTCGGGTGGCGGAGGGCGGACGACGAGCTCAACTATCGCCGCTTCTTCGCGGTGAACACCCTGGCCGGCGTCCGGGTCGAGCTTCCGGAGATCTTCGGCCCGACCCACGCCGAGATCGGCCGCTGGTTCACCGAGGGCCTCGTCGACGGTCTCCGCGTCGACCACCCGGACGGGCTGCGCGACCCACGCGGCTACCTGGACGACCTCGCCCGGCTGACGGGCAACGCCTACGTCCTGGTGGAGAAGATCCTCGAGCCGGGCGAGGAGCTGGAGTCGTCCTGGGCCACCGCCGGCACCACCGGGTACGACGTGCTCGCCCAGCTGGACCGGGTGCTCACCGACCCCGCCGGGCAGGAGCCGCTGGACGCCCTGGAGACGCGCCTGCGGGGTGCTCCGCTGGACTGGGAGGCGCTGGTCCTCGAGCGCAAGCGCGACGTCGCCGACCACGCCCTGCGCAGCGAGACCAACCGGATCGTGCGGGAGCTGCCGCCCGCCGCGTCGCTCGAGACCGGCGAGGCGGTCCTGCAGGACGCGGTCGCGGAGCTGCTGGCCTGCTTCCCCGTCTACCGCTCCTACCTCCCCGAGGGCCACGCCCACCTGGACGAGGCGTTCGCGCTGGCGCGGCGCACGCGCCCTGACCTGGCCTCCGTGCTCGACCTGCTCGCCCCCGTCCTCGGCGACCCCGAGGCCCAGGCAGCCGTGCGGTTCCAGCAGACGAGCGGCATGGTGATGGCCAAGGGGGTGGAGGACTGCTCCTTCTACCGCAGCTCACGCCTCACCTCGCTCAACGAGGTCGGCGCCGACCCGGGTGTCTTCTCGGTGACCCCTGCCGCGTTCCACGACGCCATGGCGACCCGGCAGCGCGAGTGGCCGCACGCGATGACGACACTCTCGACCCACGACACCAAGCGCGGCGAGGACGTCCGGGCCCGGATCACCGTGCTCGCCGAGCTGCCGGACCTGTGGGCCGAGACCCTGGACGAGCTGCTCGCCCTGGTCCCGCTCCCGGACCCGGGCTTCGGGGCCCTGCTGTGGCAGGCGATCCTCGGCGCGTGGCCCGCCCGCGTGGACGGTCGGCCACCGGCGGACCTGCGCGAGCGGCTGCACGGGTACGCCGAGAAGGCGATGCGTGAGGCCGGGGACCACACCACCTGGACCGACCCGGACTCCTCCTACGAGGACGCCGTGCACGCGGCCGTCGACGCGGTCATCGACGACAGCGTGGTCCAGCACGTGCTGACCGCTCTCGTCGAGCGGGTGGCCGCCGCCGGGTGGAGCAACGCACTCGCCGCCAAGCTGGTCGCGATCACGGCTCCGGGCGTGTGTGACGTCTACCAGGGCAGCGAGCTCTGGGAGCAGAGCCTGGTCGATCCGGACAACCGGCGACCGGTCGACTACGCGCTGCGAGCGGGGATGCTGGCCCGTGCTGCTGGGACACCGACCCGGCCGACGGGTGTCGATGACGACGGGTTCGCCAAGCTCCAGGTCACCAGCACGGCGCTGAGGCTGCGGCGCGACCGGCCCGAGCTGTTCACCGGATACACGCCGCTCGAGGCGAGTGGCCCGGCCGCGGACCATGTCCTGGCCTTCGACCGTGGGGGTGCGATCACCGTCGTCACCCGGCTGCCCGCGGGGCTGGCCGAGCTCGGCGGTTGGGGGGACACCGTCCTGACCCTCCCGGCCGGGCGTTGGGTCGATCTGCTGAGTGGTTCCGGGGGCGGCGCGGGCTCCACCACCACCGTGGCGCTGGCGGACCTGATGGCCGGCCTCCCGGTGGCCCTGCTGGTGAAGGAGAGCTGATGCGCGGACGGTTCGACGTGTGGGCTCCTCGACCTGGCCGCGTGCGGCTCAGCGTCGGCGACGAGGTCGTGGACATGGCCCGGGACACCGACGGCTGGTGGACGCCGGCCGGGCCGGTCCCTGACGGGCCGGGATCCGCCGAGGTCGACTACGGCTACCTGGTCGACGACTCCGACACGGCCCTTCCCGACCCCCGGTCGCGACGCCAGCCGGCCGGCGTACACGAACGGTCGCGCACCTTCGACGCTGACACCTTCGCCTGGAGCGACGACCGGTGGACCGGTCGCCAGCTCGCGGGGTCGGTGATCTACGAGCTGCACCTCGGCACCTTCACGCCCGAGGGCACGCTCGACGCAGCCGTGGGTCGGCTGGGGCACCTCGTCGACCTCGGCGTCGACCTGGTCGAGCTGTTGCCGGTCAACGCCTTCAACGGCACCCACAACTGGGGGTACGACGGGGTCATGTGGTCGGCCGTCGACGAGACCTACGGCGGTCCCGCCGCCTACCAGCGCTTCGTCGACGCCGCCCACGCTGCCGGCCTCGGCGTCGTCCAGGACGTGGTGCACAACCACCTCGGCCCCTCGGGCAACTACCTGCCGGTCTTCGGGCCCTACGTGAAGACCGAGGGCGCCAACACGTGGGGGTCGCTGATCAACCTCGACGGCGAGGGGTCCGCGGAGGTACGCCGTCTCATCCTCGACAGCGTCCGGATGTGGTTCGCCGAGTTCCACGTCGACGGCCTGCGGCTGGATGCGGTGCACGCCCTCTCCGACGAGTCCGAGGTGCACCTCCTCGAGGAGATGGCGATCGAGGTCGCCGCCCTGTCGGCCCACCTCGGCCGTCCGCTGACCCTGATCGCGGAGTCCGACCTGAACGAGGCTCGTCTGGTCACCCCGCGCGAGGCCGGCGGGACGGGCCTCGACGCCCAGTGGAGCGACGACTTCCACCACGCCGTGCACGTGGCGCTGACGGGTGAGACCACCGGCTACTACGCCGACTTCGAGCCGCTGGGGGCGCTGGCCAAGGTCTGTGAGCGCGGCTTCTTCCACGACGGCACCCATTCCTCCTTCCGGGGTCGTGACCACGGGGCACCGATCGACACCGACCGGATGCCGACGTGGCGACTCGTGGTCGCCAACCAGAACCACGACCAGATCGGCAACCGTGCCGTCGGCGACCGGCTGAGCGCGCACCTCGACGAGGACCAGCTGGTCTGCGCGGCGATGCTCACGCTGGCTGGTCCCTTCACGCCGATGCTGTTCCAGGGCGAGGAGTGGGCCGCCTCGACGCCGTTCCAGTTCTTCACCTCCCACCCCGAGGAGGACCTGGGCCGGGCCACGGCCGAGGGCCGCATCAAGGAGTTCGCGGCGATGGGCTGGGACCCGGACGTCGTGCCCGACCCGCAGGACCCGGACACCTTCGCGCGCTCCAAGCTGGACTGGTCGGAGCTCTCGGTGGGTCGACACGCGCGGGTGCTCGCGGCGTACCAGCGACTCACCGAGCTGCGTCGCTCCCTGCCCGCCCTGACCGATCCCTCCTTCGGCGCGGTCTCCTGCACGGCCGACGAGGAGTCGCGGGTCTTCACGATGCAGCGCGGGAACCTGCTGATGGTCGTGAACTTCGGCGACACCGCGGCCGAGCTGCCGGTGCCCGCGGGTCACGACCTGGTCTTCCGTACGCCGACGCTGCCCCTGCTCGCGGACGGCCTGCTGCAGCTGCCGCCCCACGCCGGCGCTCTGCTCGCTGCGGAGGCCTGAGCGCGGCCTAGAGTCGGGGGATGGGACGTTTCGCGGTGCCGGCCCGGGTGGCGGTCGGGCTGGTGGTCGGCTCGGTGCTGACCTGCTCGCTGGCCGCCTGCGGTGGCCAGGGGGGCTCTCCGAGCGCCGAGTCGCCGGGGACGCAGCCCTCGACGACCGCCACCGCCTCCCCCTCGACGCCCACCCCGACGGCCCTCTCCCCAGCGGCCTCGCCGGGACCTGCCAGGCCGAGCGGGCGGCCGATCGCCGGGACCTATCCTCCTCCGTGGCTCGGGACCCGGGTCCTCCCGCTCGCGGCCAACGGCCTCGGGCAGGTGCAGACCACGCCGCAGGTGCTGGTGCAGCGACGGTTCACCCTGCCCGACCAGCTGTCCATGCTGCCCGGCACGGGGTTCGCCTCGCGGGTGACGACGCCGGCCCCGGGTGAGGTGATCGCGCGGTCCACCTGGAAGAGGGGGTGCCCGGTGGCCGCGAAGGACCTCTCCTGGGCGCGGGTGACGTTCTGGGGCTTCGACCGGGCGCGGCACACCGGCGAGCTGCTGGTCAACCGGTCGGTGGTCGACGAGCTGGTGCAGGTCTTCCGGCGGCTCTACGCCGCGCGCTTCCCGATCGAGGAGATGCGGGTCACCCGCGCGGACGAGCTCGACGCACCGCCGACCGGTGACGGCAACAACACCGGCGTCTTCAGCTGCCGGCCGACCGTCGGCGCCACGTCGTACTCCCAGCACGCCTACGGCCTCGCGATCGACGTGAACCCGTTCCAGAACCCCTACGTCAAGGGAGACGTGGTGCTGCCGGAGCTGGCGTCGTCGTACCTCGAGCGGGGCTGGGTCCGGCCGGGGATGATCCTCGCGGACGGGCCGGTGGTGCGCGCCTTCGACGAGATCGGCTGGACGTGGGGCGGCACCTGGAGCTCGCTGAAGGACCTCCAGCACTTCTCGCAGAACGGGCGGTGACCGGCGCGCGCAGGCTCTGCGCGACGTGGTCGACGGATGTCCGGGGGTGCCAGTGGTCCGGGGGCGTCCGGTGCGTCATACGAGGTGGTGGCTATGAGAGCCAGCTCGGATGACGTCCAGCGGGACGTCATCCGAAGCGGTAGCCCTGGGCGCCAGAAGGTATGACGTCCGGGGCGGTCAGGAACCGAGCAGGCTCGCGAAGTCGGGGACCTCGCCGAACGGGTCGGTGCGGTGCAGGGCCGGACGGGCGACGACGAGGTCGGCGAGCTCGTGGGCCGCACGGTCGACGCGATGGCGCAGGTCTCCCGCGGCGCCACGGGTGCCGTTCGTGCCCCAGTCCTCGCTGGCCGCGAAGACACCGGTGGGAACGACGACCGCGTGCAGGTAGCCGAACAACGGACGCAGCGCGTGGTCCAGGACCAGCGAGTGCCGTGCTGACCCGGCGGTGGCCGCGACCAGCACCGGCTTGGCCGCCAGCGTGTCGGGCTCGAGGACGTCGAAGAACGTCTTGAACAAGCCGGAGTAGGACGCGCTGAAGACCGGGGTCACGGCGATCACCGCGTCGGCGGACGCCACCGTCTCGACCGCTGCCGCGAGGTCGCCCGTGGGGAAGCCGGTGAGCAGCGCATCGGTGATCGCGTGCGCGAGCGGGCGCAGCTCGATGATCTCGATCTCCGCCGCCCGTCCTCCGGCGACGAGCGCCGCCCGGGTGGCCTCGCCGAGCAGGTCGGCGAGCAGGCGGGTGGAGGAGGGCTCCGACAGCCCGGCGGCGACGACCGCGATGCGGCGTACGTCGTCGGCCTGCGGTCCTCCGGCGAGCGTGAGCGTCATGCCGCGGCCTCGGTGTCGTGGGTGCGGAGCTCGGCGACGACCTCGCCCAGCAGGTCGAGCTGGTTCAGGACCGTCTTCAGCGGCAGTCCGGCGTGGTCGACCAGGAACAGCTGGCGCTGGTAGTTGCCGGCGTACTCCCGGAAGGAGAGCGTGCGCTCGACGACCTGCTGCGGTGTGCCCACGGTCAGCGGGGTCTCGCGGGTGAACTCCTCCAGCGAGGGGCCGTGACCGTAGACGGGGGCGTTGTCGAAGTACGGGCGGAACTCCGAGATCGCATCCTGGCTCTTGCGGGCCAGGTAGACCTGCCCGCCGAGACCGACGATCGCGTCCTCGGCCCTGCCGTGGCCGTAGTGCTCGAAGCGCGCGCGGTAGAACTCGACCATCCGCGCGGTGTGCGAGGCCGGCCAGAAGATGTGGTTGGAGAAGAAGCCGTCGCCGTAGTAGGCCGCCTGCTCCGCGATCTCGGGACTGCGGATCGAGCCGTGCCACACGAACGGCGCCTGGCCGTCCAGGGGCCGGGGGGTGGAGGTGAAGCCCTGGAGGGGGGTGCGGTACTTGCCCTCCCAGTCGACGTTCTCCTCGCGCCAGAGCCGGTGCAGCAGGGCGTAGTTCTCGATGGCCAGTGGGATGCCGTCGCGGATGTCCTTGCCGAACCACGGGTAGACCGGGCCCGTGTTGCCGCGGCCCAGCATGAGGTCCATCCGGCCGTCGAGCAGGTGCTGCAGCGTCGCGTAGTCCTCGGCGATGCGCACCGGGTCGGTCGTGGTGATCAGCGTCGTGCTCGTGGAGAGCTTGATGCGCTCGGTCTGGGCGCCGATGTAGGCCATCGTCGTCGTGGGAGAGCTGGCCACGAAAGGCGGGTTGTGGTGCTGGCCGAGCGCGACGACGTCGAGTCCGACCTCCTCCGCCTTCTTGGCGATGGCGACCGTGTTCTTGATCCGCTCGTGCTCGGTGACCGTGCGTCCCGTGGTGGGGTCCGTCGTCACGTCGCCGACGGTGAAGATGCCGAACTCCATGTGATTGCCTCCAGAAGTAGTTGATTGTACAACTACATGGCCGGGGTGGCTATTCCATCGCCATGGCGGCCCTCGGACGTCATACGTTCTGGTCGCCCGGACGACCCACCCGTATGACGTCCCGCGGGAGGTCATGCAGAGCGGTCGTCGCCGCAGCCACCTCGTATGACGCAGGGGGCGGGCTATTCCTCGGCGATCAGCTCCTCGACCGGAAGCGGGAAGCGGGCCAGCTTCTCGACCTCGTTGAGGTCGAGGTGGTTGCGCATGTACTGGTTGCGGCCGTCCTGGGGCGGGTCGTACTCCCAGGCGGTGACCACGCCTTGCCGCAGCGCGTGACCGACCAGCCGTCGCCGGGCCTGGTCGTCGATGACGTCGGCGTTGACCGCGTCGAGGTCCCATCGCGCCTCGACCTCGCCCCGCAGCTCCTTGACCGTCGCCGACCAGTCGGAGTCCTCGGCCAGGTTGACCCGCTCGAGCGGGTCGGCGACGAGGTCGTAGAGCTGGTCGGGGTCGACCGGGGAGTGCACGAACTTGAGGTCGCCGCGGCGGATCATCACGATCGGGGCGATGGAGCCCTCACCCATGTACTCGCCGATCACCTCACGCGCGACGGGTTCACCGCTCGTCCCCCGGCACAGGTCGAGCAGGGATCTCCCCGCGAGCGCGTCGATGCTCTCGGGCACCCCCTCACCGGCCAGCTCGGTGATCGTCGGCAGCACGTCGACCAGTGACACCGGCGCCGACACCCGGCGCGGTGCGAACCGCTTCGGGCTGTGCACGATCAACGGCACCCGGGCCGAGCCCTCGAAGAAGTTCATCTTGTACCAGAGCCCGCGCTCGCCGAGCATGTCCCCGTGGTCGGCCAGCAGCACCACCACGGTGTCGTCGGCAACCTCCAGCGACTTCAGCGTCGCCATCAGCTTCGCGGTCCACTCGTCGAGGTAGGAGATGTTGCCGTAGTAGGCGCGCCGGGCCCGGCGTACGTCGCGCTCGGTGATCTCCACCTCGTCCATCGCGCTCACGTTGCGCAGCCGCTGGGTGTGCGGGTCGAGCGTCACGTCGTCGGCACCGAGGACGGGGAGCGGGATGTCGGCACCCTCGTAGAGGTCCCAGAAGCGGCTGCGCGTGACGTAGGGGTCGTGCGGGTGGGTGAACGAGACCACCAGCATCCACGGCCGCTCGTCCTGGTCGCGGGCCAGCTCGTGCAGCGCGCGCACACCCTGGTGCCCGACCTCGTCGTCGAAGAGCAGCTGGTTGGTGACCTCGGCGGTGCCGGCCTTCTTGACCGCGTCCATGTTGTGGAACCACCAGTCGATGCGCTCGTCGGGCTGCAACCAGTTCGGCGTCCACCCGAAGTCGGCCGGGTAGATGTCGGTCGTACGCCGCTCCTCGAAGCCGTGCAGCTGGTCGGGGCCGACGAAGTGCATCTTCCCGTCGAGGACGGTCCGGTAGCCGGCCGACCGGGCGTAGTGCGCGAAGGTCGGGATGGTGCTCGCGAGATAGGCGGCGTTGTCGTAGCCGCGGGTCGCCGAGGGCAGCTGGCCGGTCATCATGCAGTAGCGGGCCGGGGTGCACAGCGGACTGTTGGAGTACGCCGCGTCGAAGACGACGCCCTCGCGGGCCAGCCGGTCGATCGTCGGCGCCTGGACGACCGGGTTGCCGTAGCAGCCCAGAGCACTGGGGTTGACCTGGTCGAACATGACGATCAGGACGTTGGGGCGCTCGACCGCAGGGGCCGCAGCTTTCTCGACGGGCACCTCCCGAGTGTGACACCGAATCGTCACCGCGGGACTCACCTGGACAGAGTCAGGCTCCTGGACCTTCCGAGAGGCGCTGCGCCAGCCGCTCACCGAGACCGCTCGCGCGTTGGACCTCCCGACCGACGGCGGCCCGGATGGCCGCCTCCGTGCCGACCACACGCACCTGTTCCTGGGCGCGGGTGACGGCGGTGTAGAAGAGCTCGCGGGTGAGCAGGCGTGACTGCTCGTCGGGCAGCACCACGCTGACGGTGTGGGCCTGGGAGCCCTGCGACTTGTGCACCGTCATGGCGTGCACCGTCTCGACGCCGGAGAGCCGGGTGGTCGCGAACTCGCGCATCTCCGAGCCGACCTGGACCACGACGCGGAGGCGGCCGTCCGGCGTGCGGATGGTCGCCCCCATGTCGCCGTTGTTGAGCAGCTGGTCGTAGTCGTTGGCCGTGACCAGGATCGGGCGCCCGGCGTACCACTCGTCATAGTGCGTCACGCCGGTGCGCTCGGAGACGAGCCGCTCGACCTGACGGTTCCAACCGCCCACGCCGTAGGGGCCCTCGCGGTGGGCGCAGAGCAGCCGGTGGCGGGACAGTGCCTCCAGCGCGGCCGGGCCGTCACCCCGTTCGGAGGCGAGGCGGAGTGCGGCGGCGACGTCGGTGACCCGGCTCCGGAAGCCGGCCATCGCGTCCTCGTCCGTCGGGTCGACCAGCTCGACCTCCTCGGACCCGGAGCCCAGCGAGGCCATCACCGCGTCGGCGTCACCGTCACGCAGCGCCTGCGCGAGGGCACCGATGTGCCGCCCGAACCGGTGGGTGGTCTGCAGCGCGTGGACGGGCGAGTCGGCGGAGCCGGACAGGCCGGCGACGAGGTCGGCCAGCACCGCGCCCGCCTCGACGGAGGCGAGCTGGTCGGGGTCGCCGACGAGGACCAGCCGCGCGTCGGGCCGCACCGCCTCGAGCAGTCGGGCCATCATCGTCAGCGACACCATCGACGTCTCGTCGACCACGATCACGTCGTGCGGCAGCCGGTTGCTGCGGTTGTGCCGGAACCGGACGCTGCTGTCGGGGCGCCAGCCGAGCAGCCGGTGGAGGGTGGAGGAGCGCAGTCCTGCGAGCCGCTGCTGGTCGACCGGGTCGGTCAGCTTGGACGTCGCCTCCTGCACGGCCTCCTGGAGCCGGGCCGCCGCCTTGCCGGTGGGCGCGCTGAGCGCGATCCGCGGGGGCTGACCGGTCTCCAGCTCGTGCTGCTCGGCGACCAGCGCCAGCAGGCCCGCGACCGTGGTGGTCTTGCCCGTGCCAGGCCCACCGGTCAGCACCGTGGTCCAGCGCGCGGCCGCGGACCGGGCGGCGGTGCGCTGCTCGTCGTACCCCTCCAGCGGGAAGACCCGCAGCAGCCCGGCCTCGAGAGCGTTCTCGTCCACCTCCGGCGGGGGACGCCGGATGCGGGTCACCAGGTCGTCGCAGACCTGCCCCTCCTCGCGCCAGTAACGGTCGAGGTAGAGCCGCGAGCCGACCAGTCGCAGCATGGACTCCCGCACGAGCGGGCTGCGACCGACCGAGTCGATCCACGCGGCGGGATCGGGCCAGGGCAGAGGTTCCTCGTCGGGTGCAGTCGTCTCGATCGGGAGCTCGGAGACGGTGTCCAGATCGAGGCAGATCGAGCCGGCGCGCACCGCCCGGACGGCCAGGGCCGTCGCCAGCAGCACCCGCTCGTCGTCCTCCTCCAGGAGCCGACCGAGCCGTTGCGCGACGTGGACGTCGGCCGCGTTGAGCACCTCGGCCCGGTTGAAGGTCCGCAGCAGGCCGGTCGCTCCCAGCGCGAACCGCCGCTCCCGCGGGTCTCCGGCCCCGACCACGACGGACGTCATGACTCCACCCCGTCGGCAGCCACTCGACCGTCGAGCACGTCGGAGAGCTCGAGCACCATCGCCGCCGGCGGCTGCCAGGCGAAGACGCCGCAGGGCTGGCCGTCGACGGTCGGGGTCTCCGGTCCGCACATGCCGCGCACGTAGAGGTAGAGGATGCCGCCGAGGTGGCGCTCCGGGTCGTAGGCGGGGAGCCGCCAGCGCAGGTAGCGGTGGAGCACGACCGAGTAGAGCATCGCCTGCAACGGGTAGTGGGAGTGCAGCATCGCCTCGGTCATCAGCTGGGGGGTGTAGTCGAGAGCGGTCACCGGCTCGCCGAGCACACCGAGCCGGTTGGTCTTGTAGTCGACGACGACGAAGCGCTGGTCGCCCCCGGAACCGACGCGCAGCACCACGTCGATGGAGCCGCTGAGGTAGCCGCGCAAAGACTGGCCCCCCAGCGACGGCGACTCCAGCCGGTCGGCGTAGGCGCGCATCGGGTCGTCGGCGGCGAGATGGCGACGCAGCACCGCGGCCGTCGCTGACAGCGGGACCTCTGCCGACGGGCGGTCGCCACCGGCCAGCGGGAACTCGAAGTCGAGCTCGCGCAGCCGGTCGTCGAGGCTGATCCGGGCCAGGGTCAACCCGTCCGCGAGCGGCCCGAGCGAGCTGTGCTGCATCGGCAGCAGCCCCTCGACCAGCGCCTCCGTGGTGGCCTCCACCGACCACCAGCGTCGCTGCTCCTCGACCCGCCGGGTCAGCTCGGCCACGAGGTCGGGGGCCTGCGGGTCGGCGTGCTCGAGGACTCCGTGGACCAGGGATCCGAAGGTCGCACCGGCCGGGAGGTCGTTCATCGGGGACGGGAGGTCCGCCCCCTCCGTGGTCGGGGAAGGGGCACCGGCGAGGGTCTCGGGCCCCGCTCGCCTCGACCTCCTCCCCGGTCTCGTCGACGGTCCCTTCGACCTCCGGCTCGCTGTCCACCCCGGGGGTGGTGCTGCTCTGCTCCTCGGCCCGCACCAGCCCGGAGTACGACGTGCGGCGCCACTCGGTGTCGACCTCACGGTCGAACCGGCGTACGTCGAGACCGGCGGGGGGCCCGGGCGACGGAGGTGCAGAGGCCGCGTGGAGCTCGGAGACCTCCATCACCAGGGCCCCGTGCTCCTGCCACTCGTGAAGCGCAGCGGCCACCTCGAAGTCGGAGGGGCCACGAGACGTCGAGTCCGGCACCGCGCTCTGCCCGGGAGCCCGCCCCAGCAGCAGGCGGGTCAGCCCCGCGTTGCCGGCGTTCCAGGTCGGGGCCCACCAGGTGACGACCTGGCTCTGGGCGCGGGTGAGGGCCACGTAGGTGAGGCGGAGCTCCTCGCCGCAGGACTCGTGACGGGCGGTGGCGGCGTTGGCGGAGGAGTCACCGAGGCCGCCGACGTCCAGCGTGCGTTGGCCGTTCTCGTCGTGGAAGAGCGGCGAGGTCTCCTCGGGCGACCACTTGTCGAAGGCGAGCGGTAGGTGGACGACGGGGTACTGCAGGCCCTTGCTGGAGTGGATGGTGACGAACTGCACCGCGCGGGCGTCGGTGTCGAGCCGGCGGGTGCGCTCGTTGCTGGTCATGGCGCCCCGGCGCTCGGTGCGCAGCCACTCGAGGAGCCCGGGGAGGCCGAGCCGCTCCCGGTGGGAGACCTCGTGGAGCACCTGGCCGAGGTGGGTCAGGTCGGTGAGAAGCCGCTCGCCGTCAGGCCTCTCCAGCACCCGGGCGGCCAACCCGTCGGCCACGATCGCCTCGTGGACGGCCGCGATGCCACGGCTGCGGAGCATGTCCAGCCAGCGGCGTACCCGCTCGGCGATCTCGTCGGTCAGGTCGTCGCCACCGGCGTCGAGGCGTTCGGCGGTGAGCCCGATGAACGGGGTCAGCGCCACCGAGCGCACCCGGGCGGAGCGGTGCGGCTGCTCCAGCGCCTCGAGCAGGGCCAGCCAGTCCTCGCCCGCCTCGGTGAGCAGCACGCTGCTGCCCCCGCTCACGACGGAGGGGATGCTGCGGGCGGTCAGAGCCGCCTGGAACAGGCCGACGTGCTTGAGGCTGTAGATCAGCACCGCGACGTCGCCGGCACCCACGGGCCTGCCCTCGAAGGTGGCTCCCGAGGCGAGCAGTCGCGCCACGTCGTCGGCGAGGTCCTGCGCGATGTGGGCGCGCGCCGTCTCGATCGGGAGGGTGCCCTTGTCGCCCGCCCCGAGGTCGGCACCCCGCAGGACCCGCACGCGCAACGGCTCCGGGCTCGGCGCTCCCTCGAGCCGACTGCCGGAGTGCTGCGCCGCCACCGGGTGTACGGCGATCCGCGGATCGCCGAGCTCCGCACGACCGAGAAGGGCCTGCAACGCCTCGACCAACGGCTGGTCGCTGCGCCAGTTGACCGCGAGCGTCCGACGCGTCGCGGCCTTCTCGGCGGCCGCGAGGTAGGTGAAGATGTCGCCGCCCCGGAAGGCGTAGATGGCCTGCTTGGGGTCACCGATCAGCACCATCGTGGCGTGGTCCGAGAACGCCCGGTCGAGGACCTGCCACTGCACCGGGTCGGTGTCCTGGAACTCGTCGACGAGGACGATCCTCCAGCGCTGGCGCATCCGCTGGCAGGCGGGAGAGTCGGGGGTCTCCAAGGCGTCGGCGAGGCGGCTCAGCAGGTCGTCGTAGGAGAGCACACCGAGCCGGCGCTTGCGGCGGTCGACCTCGTCGCGCACCGTCGCTGCGAAGGCGTGGCGCTCGTGCGCCGAGGTGCCGGGGTCGGCGTCGGCCGGGGCGAGCTCGGCCTGCGGGTCACGCACCGCCGCCCTGGCCAGCTCCAGGGCGACGGCCCTCGTGAACGGCGGCTCGACGGCGAGGTGTCCGTAGCGCTGCAGGTAGACGTCGTCGACGACCTCCACCACCAGGTCGTCCAGGCTCTCGACGAGCTCGGCACCGGAGTCGGTGTCACCGGCCACCCCGAGCGAGCGCAGCACCATCTGGCAGAACTGGTGGGTGGTCGCGATCGTCGCCGCGTCGAAGTCGGCCAGGGCGTCTCGCAACCGCCTGCGGCGGGTGGCCACCTCGGCGTCGTCCACCTCGGCGAGCCTGCCGACCAGACCACCGGCCAGCCGGGCGGCCGCGGGGTCGGCCAGCGCCCGCTCGGCCACCACCAGCTGCTCGCGGACGCGCTCGCGCAGCTCCTGGCTGGCCGCGCGACCGAAGGTGATCACCAGCATCTGGTCGAGGGCGGCGCGCCCCTCCGCGACGTAGCGGGTGACCAGGGCCCCCACGGCGTAGGTCTTGCCGGTGCCGGCGCTCGCCTCCAGCAGGGTGGTCCCGTCGGGAAGGTCGCCCAGCAGGTCGAAGGGCTGCATGTCGGTCGTGGAGGTCTCCGTCATCGTGACCGCTCCAGGATGGGCGACCAGAGACGGCACGCCAGCGCACCCAGTCGGGTGTTCTGGTCGGGCCAGTCCTCCTCGGGACGGGGAGGCTGCTCCAGCAGGGTGGCCAGGGAGACGTCACGGCCCCAGACCCGGACGTGGGCCTCGTCCTGGTTCTCGACACCGAACCGGTCCCTGGACCACGGCTTCTCGGCCTTGGACCGGGCCGCGCGCGGGTTGCTGGTGGCCCACACGTGCCCGGTCTTCAGGGGCAGCGGGATCGGCTCACGCATGCCCGCGTCATAGATGGCGACGAGGTCGGCGAGCAGCGCACCGGCCCCGTCCACGGAACCGAAGGCGGTGCGGTCGGTCGGGCGGCCGTAGCCGCCGCGTCCGATCGCGCCGGCCGACCACCCGCGCCCCGGATGGGTCGCGCAGAGCGCCAGCAGCGGGATCCAGGCGTCGAGCAGGTGCTTGGGCCCGAGCCGGGAGAAGCTCACCTTGACCACCCTCTCGCCGTAGAGATCGGTGACCGTCCCCCGCAGCCGGCGACCGTCCCCGAGGTCGACGTCGACGTCGCGGGCGGAGGCCGGGAGACCCTGCGTGGCGGCCGAGGCGACCTCGGCCACGGGGAGGGCCTGGTCGACGATCTTCTGGGCCAGACGCCAGCCGAGCACACCCGGTGGGAGCACCCCGCGTCGCCATTCCTTGCCCAGCGTCTGCTCGCGCGAGCGGCCGGCCAGCAGGTCGCGCAGCATCCGGTCACCCACGCCCCACTGGACCAGCCCGTCGAGCTCCACGGGGAGACCGTCGGAGACCTCTTCGCCCTCGTCGGTGGTGGTGATCTCCAGCCGCCGGCGCAGGAACTCCCTGACCGGGTGCTTGAAGAAGGCCGTGAGCAGGCCGAGCTCCACGTCACCCCGGCGCTCCGGGAGCACCACGTCGCCGAGCGGGACCGGTGCGCGGCGTGGCCGAGCAGCGGCCCGGGCCCCCTCGAGGGCCCCCCGGTCGAAGGAGAACGGGTGGGCGGGGACGAGGTTGCGGGGGTCGAAGGCCTGCAGCGGGTGGCGGCACAGGACGTGCTTCTTGCCGCCGGCGACCGTGGCGTCGAGGGCGTCGAGCAGCTCGCCGAGAGGCACCGCCGGCGGCCGTGGCTGGCCGGTGGTCTCGTTGGCTCCCGTGTAGCTGATGACCAGGTGCCCGGTCGCCGACATGATCGCGTCCAGCATCAGCTGGCGGTCCTCGCTGCGCGGGTCGCGCTCTCCCGTGACGGGACGGCGGGCCAGCGTGTCGTCGCCGTCGATCGCCCCGGCCCGGGGGAACACCCCGTCGTCCAGCCCGAGCAGGCAGACCACGCGATGGGGGACGGACCGCATCGGCACCAGGGTCGCGACGGTCAGCGTGCCGGTGCGGAAGTTGGCGCGCGTGGGCCGGCCGGTGAGGCGTTCGCGCATCAGGGCGCGGACGTCGGGCAGTCGCAGCTCGAGGCCGCTGCCCGAGGTGGCCTCGACCATCGCACCGAGCTCGCGCTGCACCTGGCCGCTCTGCCACTCGTCACCGCGCGCGACGGCGGTCAGCTGATCGACCCCGTCGGCGATCGTGTCGAGCCAGTGCGACACCGGGTGGCTGCCCGTGAGGTCGTCGGTGACGCGCTGCAACCGGTCGAGGGCCTCCGTGAGCCGGCCGGCGAGGTCGATGCTGGTGCTGCCGACGTCGTCGAGCGGGAGCGTCGTACCGAAGAAACGGTCGGCGTCGTCACTGACCGCCACCCCGGCGAGGATGCGGTCGAGACCGAAGCGCCACGTGTTCTGGACGTACTGCTGCAGCCCGTAGGGCTCGCGGTGGTGCTCGTCGAAGGCCCAGCGGATGCCGGCGCTCTCGACCCAGCCGGTGATCGTCTCGAGGTCGGAGTCGGTGAAGCCGAAGCGTCGGCGCACCGGCCCCGCAGCGAGCAGGTCGAGCACCTTGCTCGCCTCGGCCCGGCCGCCCGCCAGATCGAGGAGCTGGCCGACCACGGCGAGCAGCGGGTTGGTCTGCGTCAGTGACCGGTCGGCCAGGCGGACGCGGAGCTGGTGCCCGGGGTGCCCGGCGATCTCAGCCATCCCGAAGGCCGCCGAGATCAGCGGCGCGTAGGCCTCGATGTCGGGGCACATCACCAGGATGTCGCGTGGCTCGAGGGTGGGATCGTCCGCGAGCAGGCCGAGCAGGACCTCGCGCAGCACCTCGACCTGCCGGGCGGCGCCGTGGCAGGCGTGGACCTGCACGCTGCGGTCGTCCGGGGAGAGCAGGCGGGTCGTCGGGTCGACCACCCGGTTGCCGGCCATGTCGGACTGCAGCCAGCCGAGCAGGTCGTGGGCTGGGGCATTCCCTGCGGAGTCGGCCGCGCGGCCGGCCGGACGGGTGCTGGCGTCGGCCTTCTCCACCAGGGAGTCCGAGGTCAGGGCCACCGACCCCAACGTCCGCTGCAGCTCACGGAGGTCGCGGCCGAGCGAGGCCAGCAGCGGGTGTCCGACGCGGTCGTGGGACTCGTCCACCGCCCGGGGCACGCTGCCGGTGAGGTCGCCGAGCTCGTCCCAGAGGGTGGCGGAGGGGTGCGGGAGCCAGAGGTGCACCTCGCGGTGCGCGCCCAGAGCACCGAGCAGCGCGACCTCGGTGACCGGGATGCGGGTGTGCCCGAAGAGCGAGAACCGGCTGGGCAGGGAGATCCGGTCAGGGTGTTCGCGCAGGTCGTCGAGAACGCGACGGTGTCGCTCCCCCGGGGTGGGCGCCCCGACCTGGCGCACCAGCAACCGCCAGAGCTCGGGCTGCCAGAGGAGGTCGGGGGCGAGCTCACCGCCCGTCCCGTCGCTGTCGACCCGGGCCTCCCAGTCGGCGAGCAGGGCGGGCCGCTGCACGGCGTACGACGCGAACAGGCGGGCCAGCCGGCGGGCCACGGCGTAGCGCCGGCCGCGACGGAGCTCGCCCTCCTCACCGCCCTGTCCGTGCCCGAGGTGCAGGCTCAGGGCACGACACCACTCCTCGCCGGCGTGGGCGTCGACGACCTCGAGCAGCGGCCACACCAGGGCGTCGGGGGCCCAGGGGTCCTCGTCACGGGTGCCGGTGATCTCGGCGACGAGGCTGGCCGGCGAACGGAACTGGACGCCGGCGCAGACCCCGTCGTCGCGCCCCTCGGCGTGGCCGAGGTGGTGCGAGAGGGTCTGGCTCAGCCAGCGCTCGACGCCGCGGGCCGGGACGAGGACGAGCTCCTGCGCGAACGGGTCCTGGAGCGGGGTGCGCAGCAGCCCGGCGAGACCTTCGGCGAGCTGGTCCGCCCGTGGGGCGCGGTGGAGGTGGAGGGGCACGTCAGGCCTGGCAGCCGAGCACGGCCATCCCACCGAGGACCCCAGCACTTCCACTCATGCGGCCGACCCTAGCCGCAGGTGCTGACATGGCCGGCGGGTGGCGAGGGATGGGATCCGGGGGGAGGAGTGTGGCGGGTGGGTGCCCTACCGGCCACCGCCCTCGGGGAGGCGAAGAGGAACCAGACCACCACGACCGCCAGTGGCATCAGCACGGCCAGCAGCACGCCATCCGTGTGACGGCCCCAGACCCCCGCGGCCGCCATCGCCAGGAGCTCGTCGAGGAAGACCAGCGCGAGCACGGTCCAGCCGAGTGCGACCACGGCTCAGCCGACGCCGTCTGGATCCATGCCGATGATCCTGACACTTCGGAACCCAGATGGCAGGCTGGGGCAGTGACCGAAGCAGTGACCCCTCCCGTGCCTGAGGCACCCGCCGAGAACCCGGCGCTGCGTGAGCCCGCCCACCAGGTCTCCTCCAAGGCACCGGTGCTGTGGGCGGCCGGCGCGACCGTGCGCTGCCTGGTCCTGCTGGCGGTGCTCGTCGCGGCCAAGATGATGGACTGGTTCGACGTACCCCTCTGGGCCTTCCCGTTGTACGCCGTCCTGGCGATCGCCTACATCGTGGCGATGCCCATCGTGCGCTACCGGATCCACCGCTGGGAGAGCACGGACACGGCCGTCTACACCCAGACCGGCTGGATCTCGCGCGAGCGGCGCATCGCCCCCATGTCGCGGGTGCAGACCGTCGACTTCGAGCAGAGCGCCCTCGGCCGGCTGCTCGACCTGGCCTCGGTCTCCGTCACGACCGCCTCCGCCGCCGGCCCGTTGCACATCCACCTGATCGACAAGCCGGTGGCCGACCGGCTGGTCGACGACCTGACCCGTCGTACCGAGGCCGAGGCCGGGGACGCCACGTGAGCGAACCTCCCGTGGAGGAGACGACCGGACGGCAGATCCCGCTCGACGACCTCCCCCCTCCGGAGGTCCCCGGGCCGCCCGTCATCGTTCCCGGGCCGGCTGCGGCGGTGCCCGGTCCGACCGTCGAGCCCTTCCCGTGGCGGCGGCTCGACCCGCGGATGCTGCTGGTCCACCCCGTCCTCGAGATGGTCAGGTTCCTGCCGTTCCTGGTCGGCGTCTTCGTCCTGGGCGGCGGCGGCAACGGGGGCATGTGGCAGCTCTTCGGGGTGGCGATCCCGGTGGCCCTGGGGGTCGTGCGCTTCCTCACGACCAGCTTCCGGATCACCCCCAGCCAGGTCGAGCTGCAGCGTGGCCTGATCAGCAGGAAGGTCGTGACGGCCCGGCTCGACCGGGTGCGTGCCGTGGAGGTGACCTCGTCGCCGATCCACCGGATCCTGGGGCTGGCCAAGGTCGAGATCGGGACCGCGAGCGGCGCCAAGCAGGACGACGACAAGTTCGCCCTCGACGGCCTCCCGTTCGACCAGGCCCGGGAGATGCGCGCGGCGCTGCTGCACCGGGACAACCCGAGGACGTCATCCGAAGCGGTGGCCGGGGGTGCCGATCCGGATGACGACCCGGTCGGGTCGGCGTACGGCGAGGAGGTGCTGCTCGACTTCGACCGGCGCTGGGTCCGCTACGCGCCGTTGACCTCATCGGGCAACGTGATCGCGGCCGGCGTGATGGCGATCCTCGGACAGTTCAGCGAGAGCGTCAGCGACCGCTACTTCCGAGACCTCGCGGCCTTCGACTGGATCAGCGAGCGACCCGCGGCCACCGTGATCCCGGTGGTGGTGCTGGCGGGCATCGTCGTGTTCCTGCTCCTGGGCGCGGTCTTCTCCGTGCTCGGCTACCTGATCACCAACTGGGGCTTCACGCTCACCCGCAACCGCCAGGAACACACCTTCCACATCCGCCGCGGCCTGCTCACCACGACCGAGACCAGCCTCGAGCGTGAACGCGTGCGGGGGCTGGAGATCCTCGAACCCCTCGGACTCAGGCTCGTCGGAGCCGGCCGACTGGCCGCCATCGTCACCGGGATCTCGCAGCAGGAGTCGAGCAGCGCCCAGCTCGTGCCGCCGGCCCCGCGGGGGGTCATCGACGCGACCGGGGCGGCCGTGCTCGACGTGGAGGAGCCGATCCACCTCCGGCTGCAGCAGCACGGTCCGGCGGCCCGCCGGCGGCGCTACACGCGGGCGCTCCTGGGCTCCCTGGTGCTCCCCGCCGCAGCGATCGTCCTCACCACCACGACCTCCACACCGTGGTGGACGGTGCTGCCGACACTGGTGCTGGTGCCGATCGCCCTGCTCCTCGCCGCCGACCGCTACCGACGGCTCGGGCACGGCCTGTCGGAGGGCTACCTCATCGTCCGCTCGGGAAGCCTGCGCGGTCGGCGCGACGTGCTCCAGCGATCCGGCATCATCGGCTGGAACGTCCAGCAGTCCTGGTTCCAGCGGCGCGCCGGGCTGGTGACCCTGGTGGCCACGACCGCCGCCGGCAAGCAGGCCTACGCCGCCATCGACATCCCCGAGGGCCAGGCGATCGCGCTCGCCGACGCCGCCGTACCCGGTCTCGTCACGCCCTTCCTGCACCCCCGCTGAGGCGTCGCAGATTGACCTCGAAAACCTGCCGAGGCGTCGCAGATTGACCTCCGAGCGGGGACGCAAGGTAAATCTGCGACGCCTCACCGGGTTCCACGGGTCAAACTGCGACGCCTCACCGGGGTCTGTCAGATGAGCTTCTTGAGCACCGGGATCGGGGCGTGCTTCATCACCTTGCTCATCGGGGTCCAGGGCAGGGTCGGGACGCAGGCCGAGTCCTTCTCCTTCTCGATGGCCTCGACCATCGCGCGCACGCCCTTCTCGGTGGAGACCATCAACGGGGTCCTGCCCGAGACGCCCTCGTTCATCTCCGAGGCGATGTAGCCCGGGTAGAGCACGGTCACCTTGATCGGCTTCCCGTAGAGCTCGTAGCGCAGGCCCTCCGCGATGGAGGCCACGCCAGCCTTGGTCGCGGCGTACGTCGTCATGGACTTGGGCATCCCGCGCATGGCCGACATCGAGCTGATCATCACGAAGTGGCCGGCGTCCTGCTCGCGGAAGATCTCCATGGCCGCCTCGGACTGGGCGAGCGCGGCGACGAAGTTCGTCATCGCGGTCTCCTTGTTGGTCTCCCAGTGGCCGGTGCCGAGCGGGGCGCCCTTGCCGACGCCGGCGTTGATGATGATGCGGTCGATCGACCCGAAGTCCTGCTTGAACGCCCGGAACACCTCGAAGACCTGGTCGTCGTCGTTGACGTCGAGCGTCCGGATCTCCACCCGTCGACCGGGGCTGGCGACCGCGATCTCGGCCTTGAGTGCCTCGAGCTTGTCCAGCCGACGGGCGCACAGGGCCAGGTCGTGACCCAACGCTGCGAGCTGCCGCGCCATCTCCGCCCCCAGCCCGCTGCTCGCACCGGTGATCAGGACTGTCGCTCTCGTGGTCGCCATGGCGGACATCCTGCCAACCGGTGACCCTCCCTGGTGAGGCCGCCCGGGAGACGCCTCAGATGACCGCCCGCAGGGCCCGGATCGCGCCGGTCAGGAAACGGTCGACCACTGCCCGCTCGGCGTCGTCGAGCTCGGCGTCGATGATCGCCAGCTCGCGGAACATCGGCATCAGGAAGCCGATCACCTCCTCCCGAC
Organism: uncultured Actinomycetota bacterium; assembly: GCA_963843775.1. Lineage (GTDB taxonomy): Bacteria > Actinomycetota > Actinomycetes > Propionibacteriales > Nocardioidaceae > Marmoricola. Next base: position 167,979 of record CAWJLT010000017.1, on the reverse strand, counting down.
CGCTGGCGCTGATCGTCACGGAGGTACGCCGCCCGTCACTGGCGTGCGCGGCCCGCTGGGCGTGACCGTGGGCCTCGAGCCGGTCGATGATCCCCGAGGCCGCGGCCGAGCTCACCCCGAGGAGGCGACTGAGCTCGCCGGGACCCATCGGCTGGTTCATCAGGTGCTCGAGCGCCCGCAGCTCGTTGTGCGTCAGGGCGGCGCGACGCGCCACCGCAGGGGGAACCTGCTCGGCGAGCTGGGTCAGCGTCCGCAGCAGGGCCAGCGTGGGACTGCCCTCCAGCGAGGAGGAGAGGCCCTCACGGTTGGACGGCCCGAGACCGTGACTGGTAGATTCGCTCACTAGATTACTCACTTGGTTAGTTATCAACTGAGGTATAAGGGGAACTGTAGCGCCGTGAAGACCCTCCAGCGTGTGATCGTCGGTCGGGCCAGTGCACTCGTCAGCATCGCGGTGCTCGGGTTCGGCATCCTCCTCATCGTGGGCCTGGGCCAGGCCACCCGCACCTCGGCGGTCGACGACGCCCTGCCCGCCGGCTACGACAGCACCCAGGCGGCCCAGCTCCGCGAGCAGCTGCCCCAGGAGAACTCGGCCGTGGCGGTGATCCTGTTCACCGGCGACGACCTCGGCCAGTCCACGATCGGCGAGCTGCAGAAGGTGCTCCAGGGCCTCTCCGTCGACCGGGTCGCGGTGCCGGACCAGGCGACGGTCGTCCCCAGCGAGGACGGCACCGCTGCGATCAGCGTCGTGTCGGTGGAGACCACCGACTCCACGGAGAACGCGGACGCTGTCAAGGAGCTGCGCCAGCAGCTCGACGAGAAGTCCCCCGACGGCATCACCGCCCAGGTCACCGGCCCCTCCGCCGTCCAGGCCGACCTCGCGGCGGTCTTCGCCGGCGCCGACTTCCGGCTGCTCGCTGCCACCGCCTCCGTGGTGGCCATCCTGCTGGTGATCACCTACCGCAGCCCGGTCCTGTGGGTGGTCCCGCTGCTCGTCGTGGGCATCGCCGACCAGGCCGCCAGCGTCCTCGCCACGCAGGTCCTGGCCGGGCTCTCGGTCCCGTGGGACGAGTCGACGACCGGCATCCTCTCCGTCCTCGTCTTCGGCGCAGGGACCGACTACGCCCTGTTGCTGATCTCCCGCTACCGCGACGAGCTCAGGTCGCACGAGGACCGGCGCGAGGCGATGCTCGTCGCGCTGCGGCGTACCTCGCACGCTGTCCTGTCCTCTGCGACGACCGTCGTCCTCGGCGTGCTCAGCCTCAGCCTGTCCGTCATCCCGAGCACCCGTGGCCTCGGCATCGCCTGCGCGGTCGGCATCGTCGTCGCCGCGTCCTTCGCGCTCGTCGCGCTGCCGGCCACCCTGGTGCTCTTCGGCCGCTGGGTGTTCTGGCCCAAGGTCCCCACGCTCGGCTCCGAGTCGCTCGCCGACGGCAACTCGCTGTGGCGCCGGGTCGGTGACGCCGTGAGCCGTCGTACGACGACCTTCGTCGTCCTGACCCTGATCGTCCTCGGCGTGCTCGCCACCGGTCTGGGCGCGGCCAGGCTCGGCCTGCCGACCGCCGACCAGTTCCTGCAGAAGCCGGAGGCGATCTCGGCCGGCCAACGCCTCGCGAAGTCGTTCCCCGCCGGGAGCTCCGACCCCGCCGTCGTGATGACCCGCTCGCCCGAGAAGGCCACGTCGGCGGTCACGGCGCTCGACGGCGTCGACTCGGTGCGCACCGGCGGGACGGGCAACGGGTGGACCGAGCTGGACGTCATCCTCACCGACGGTCCGGACAGCAAGGAGGCCGGGGCCACCGTCGAGCGCATGCGCACGGCTCTGCTCGAGGTCGACCGCAGCAGCCACGTGGGCGGTACGGCGGCCGAGGCGCTCGACGAGGGCGCCTCCGCCACCCGGGACCGCTGGGTGATCTTCCCGGTGATCCTGCTGCTGGTGCTCGGCGCGCTGATCCTGCTGCTGCGCTCGCTCGTGGCGCCGCTCCTGCTGGTCGGCACCGTGCTCGGCACCTACGCGGCCTCGCTCGGCGCGAGCTGGTGGCTGTTCACCGGTCTCTTCGGCTTCGACGGGATCAGTCAGGGGGTGCCGCTGCTGGCGTTCCTGTTCCTGGTGGCGCTGGGCGTCGACTACAACATCTTCCTGGTCACCCGGACGTGGGAGGAGACCGCGACGTACGGCGCGCGCGACGGCATGCTGCGCGCGCTCGCCGCGACCGGCGGCGTGATCACCAGCGCCGGCATCCTGCTGGCCGCGGTCTTCGCGGTGCTCGGCGTCCTGCCGCTGGTGCTGCTGGCCCAGCTCGGCGTGATCATCTGCCTCGGCGTACTCCTGGACACGCTCGTGGTCCGTACGGTCCTCGTCCCCGCGCTGGCCCTGCTCCTCGGCGACAGGTTCTGGTGGCCCCGGAAGGTGCCGTCCGCGACCCAGGCCCCGGCGCCCGCGAACGGGTAGTCCGAGACGATTCCGTCGTTCTGGGGGCCGAAAGACGACGGCAACGTCTCGGACTACCCGGATCCTTGGCCCCCGACGCAGGATGGACAGATGCGGCGTCGGTGGTGGATCGCGGGGGTTGCGGTGGCGGTCCTGGTGCTGGCTGGCGGCATCGCCGTCCCACGTCTGGCCGCGCCCCCGGCCAGCCACGGGGGTACGCCGACGCCCCGGTCCACGAAGACCTCCCTGGCACCTCTCGCCTCCCCGCGGCCGCCGCGCCCCCTGACGTACGCCGAGGGCCGGACCATCCACCTGGGCGCGCAGACCATCGACACCCACCGGGACCTGCTCTCCCTCGACGTGACCGACGACGGCGCCGCCTTCACCACCCTCGACGGGTACGTCTGGTTCACCGACGGGTCCTCCGTCGAGCAGATCGGCTACGCCACCCCGGGCCGACCGTCCGGGAGCAGCATCCGGTGGGGCCCCGCAGGACGACCCAACGACCGGGTCGTGTCGGCCAGCACCGGCTCTCGCCTGGCCTGGCTGGAGTTCCCTGCGGGTGACCGGCCGGAGATCGTCGTCTACGACACCCGCCGGCGCGAACAGGTCGCCCGGGTGCCCATCGACGTCAGGACCGGGTGCCGCACCTGTGGCCAGATCGTGGCCGTGCGCGGTGACGACGTGTTCTGGACCGACGGGCTCGAGCACGACTTCGGCCGGAGCGACGACCGCTTCAGCCAGGCCCGGCTCTCGCGCTACTCGGTCGCCACGGGCGAGCGGTCGACCCTCACGGTGGAGGACTACCAGAACGCCCTGCGTCACAGCCCGCGCATGCTGGTGGTGGGCCGGACGCCGGCATCCGGGACCGTCAAGAGCGGCATCAACCAGGACTTCGCCTTCATCGACCGGGACCTCGTGGCCGGGGGACGCGGCACCGGCCAGCCGATGTACGACCCCGCCACGGGCCGCCGACTGGTGCTCCGCGCCTCAGCCCGCCTCGGCTACGGGTTCGGCGCCGCGGAACGCCTCTACCTGTTCCAGTGGCTCGACGACGACCGGTTCGCCCTGCTCGACGGCACCGGCTGGAACGCCGGGGAGTACGCCGGGGAGGACCTCCTCGTGTGCAGTCTCTCGAGGGGCCGGTGCACCGTCGCGGTCCGCCGACCGATCTCGGCCGGCTCGCCCATCGTTCCCGAGATCGGCAGCCCGGGCGCCGAGCGGGCGCAGGACCACGCCGCCCGACGGGTCCTCAGCGGTAGGTGAGGACGTCAGGCACGCCGTCGAGGTGGTGGTGCTCGTTGAAGCTGACCAGGGTCGTGCCACGCCGGCCCGTGACCAGGCGGGTGACCCCCGAGTTCACGCAGACCGGGTTGAACCGGCGCCAGAGCCGGCCGGCCGCTTCCTGGTCGTCGGCGAGCATGCTGGCCGTGGCCCACGAGACGGGGCCGCCACTGCTGAAGACGACCGCGGTGCCGGACCCCGCCAGCTCGGCCGTACGACGCAGCGCTGACCCGACCCTCTCGGTGAAGGCGGTGAACGTCTCGGCGTACTCCCCGTCGTGCTCCCCAGCCGTCCAGCGGTCGGTGGCCGCCTCGAACCACTGCTGGAACTCGGCCTTGGTGGGCTTCCGGTCCCCGTAGGGGGCGGGGTGTGCCGCCAGCATGGAGACGTGGTCGAACTCGTCCCAGCCGGCGTCGACCTGCGCCGCGACCGTGGCGCCTCCTGGGCCCGAGAGCTGCGCCAGGCAGGCCTCGGCGGTCTCCCGGTGTCGACGCATCCCGCCCGTCACCACGACGTCAGGGTTGATCCCGCGCGCAGCGAAGGCCTTTCCGAGCAGCCGGGACTGCTCCCACCCGGTCTCGGAGAGCACGTCGTAGTCCTCGGCGCCCCAGGACGCCTGGCCGTGACGTACGAGCAGCAGCTGGCCCACTAGGAGTGGGCCCCGATGATCGAGAGGCAGCGTTCCTCGAGGTGGCGCGCCGCCGGTCCGAAGATCGCGTAGGCCTCGTTGCTGGTCTGGCCGTTGTAGTAGCGGTAGTAGATCTGCTGGGCGATCACGCCGAGCCGGAACAGCCCGTAGACCTCGTAGAAGCGCCACTGCTCGGGCGTGAGCGAGTAGCCCATCCGCTCGCAGTAGTAGTCCACGACCTCCGCGCGGGAGAGCATCCCGGGGATGTTCGTCGGCTGGCGGCGGAACGAGCGGAAGAAGTCGTCGTCGTCGTCGCGCACCCAGTAGGCCAGCGTGCCGCCGAGGTCCATCAGGGGGTCGCCGACGGTGGCCATCTCCCAGTCGAGGACACCGACCGGTCGGGTGGGGTCGTCGGCGTCGAGCACCAGGTTGTCGAAGCGGAAGTCGTTGTGGATCAGGCAGCTCGCGACGTCCTCGGGCTGGTGCTCGGCCAGCCATGTCATCACCGGTTCGTAGTCGCCCACGTCGTCGGTGGGCACGTTGCGGAAGCGTCGGGTCCAGCCGGAGATCTGGCGCTCGACGTACCCGGCGCCCTTGTTCATCTTCGCCAGCGGAGTCGCGTCGACGTCGATCCGGTGCAGGTCCATCAGCACGTCCAGGGCGTTGGTGCACAGCTGGCGGGCCTGCTGCTCGTCGAGCTCGACGCCCGGCGGCATGTTGCGGCGCGGGATGATCCCGGCGACCCGCTGCATCACGTAGAACTCGGCCCCGATCACGGACTCGTCCTCGCACAGCGCGACCATCTCAGGCACCAGCGGGAAGACGTCGGCGAGGCCCTCCTGGATGCGGTACTCCCGGACCATGTCGTGCGCACCCTTGGCCTTCTGCCCGCTCGGTGGCCGGCGCAGGATCAGGTCGTGCGAGCCGTCGCGCAGCGAGTAGGTGAGGTTGGAGGCCCCTCCCCCGAACTGCTGCACCTCGACCTCGCCGGTGAGCTCGGTGCCCTGCGAGGCGAGCCAGGTGCGGACCGCCTCGATGTCGAAGCTGTCCTCCTCGCGGATCTCCGCGGCACCTTCGATCTCGGTCATCCCTCGCTCCTCTCCATGGCGTTCAGCCGCTTGGCCTGCTTGCGCATGACCTGGTCGTAGGCCGCCCGGTCGGTCAGCTTGAGGTCGTAGGCCGCCTTCGCCGCGTCGTCGGGAAGGATCAGCTCCTCGCCCCGGTCCATGCCCTCGAGCACGGCGGCCGCGATGTCCTCGGGGCCGACCGGCGAACCGGCGACGAGTCCGCCGATGACCTGGCCGACCGCGGTGTCCGTTCCCTGCATGTTCTCCACCAGCCGGGTCCGGAAGTACGACGGGCACACGGCCGAGCAGTGCACGTCGTACTCCGCGAGCTCGTGGGCGGTCGTCTCGCTGAACGCGACCACCCCGGCCTTCACGGCGTTGTAGGAGCCCATCCCCGCGGGGTGCACCAGGCCCGCGAGCGAGGCGATGTTGACGATGTGGCCCGAGCGCTGCTGCTTGAGCATCGGGACGAAGGTCCTCGTCCCTCGGACCACGCCGAACAGGTTGATCTCGGTGATCCACTGCCACTCGTCCATGCCGGCGACGTCGATGCGCCCACCACCGGCGACGCCCGCGTTGTTCACCAGCACGTCGAGGCCACCCCACTCCTCGGTGACCCAGTCACGGGCGGCGGCCCAGTCGTCGTCGGAGCGGACGTCGAGGCGCAGGAACGGCTGTTCCGAGGAACCGGGCTCGTTGATGTCCCCGACCAGGACCCTGTCCCCACGCTCCAGGAACGCAGCGACCAGCGCCTCGCCCAGCCCGGAGGCACCCCCGGTGACGAGTACCCGCAGGCTCACGACTGGTGCTTGCTGATCTCGAGACGGGCCACCACGCCGCGGTGCACCTCGTCGGGGCCGTCGGCCAGGCGCAGCGCCCGGGCGTTGGTCCACATCGCCGAGAGCGGTACGTCGGCCGAGAGCCCGCCGCCGCCGTGGAGCTGGATGGCCATGTCGATGACCTGCTGGGCGACGTTGGGCACGATCACCTTGATCTGGCTGACCTCGCTGAGCGCGTTCAGCGGACCGCCGACGTCGAGCTTCCAGGCCGCGTTGAGGACGAGCAGCCGGGCCTGGTCGATGGCGATGCGAGCGTCGGCGATGCGCTCGCGGTTGCCACCGAGGTTGACCAGCGGCTTGCCGAAGGCCGAGCGCGACAGGCCACGCTTGATCGCGAGCTCGAGGGCGACCTCGGCCTGGCCGATGAGCCGCATGCAGTGGTGGACGCGTCCCGGACCGAGCCGCCCCTGGGCGATCTCGAAAGCGCGGCCCTCACCCAGCAGGATGTTGGACTTCGGCACCCGGACCTCGTCGAAGCTGACCTCGCCGTGGCCGACCGGCTCGTCGTAGATGTTCATCGTCGACAGCAGCCGCTCGACCTTCACGCCGGGGCTGTCGCGGGGCACGAGCACCATGGTGTGCCGGTGGTGCCGGTCGGCCTCGGGGTCGGAGAGGCCCATGAACACGAAGATCTTGCAGTCGGGGTGGCCCACACCTGTCGACCACCACTTGCGACCGTTGATGACGACCTCGTCGCCGTCGACGACGGCGGTGGCCTCCATGTTGGTGGCGTCCGAGGACGCGACACCGGGCTCGGTCATGGTGAAGGCGGAACGGATCTGTCCGTCCAGCAGCGGCTCGAGCCACTCTGCCTTCTGCTCGTCGGTGCCGTACTTGAGCAGCACCTCCATGTTGCCGGTGTCGGGGGCGTTGCAGTTGAAGACGTACGGCGCCAGGAACGTGGCCCGGCCCATCTGCTCGGCGAGCGGGGCGTAGTCGGAGTTCGACAGACCGGCCCCACCGAGGGTGCCGAACTGCTCGGCGTAGTGGCCGGTGTGCTCGACGGGGAGGAAGAGGTTCCACAGCCCCTTGGCCCGCGCCTTGGCCCGCAGCTCACCGAGGAGAGGCGACTCGGCCCAGGTGCCGGTGGCGGCGGAGTCGCTGACCTGGCGGTGGTACTCCTCCGACACCGGTTCGATCTCCTCCTTCACGAAGTCGGAGACCAGGGAGATCAGCTCGGCGGCGCGCGGTGACGGTGAGAAGTCCATGGAGCCGACCCTACCGAGCAGCGGACGCGGCCCGAGGCCGCGTCCGGATCAGCCGCCCGAGACCACCGAGATCACCCGTGAACGAGTCACCGGGTCGTCCCAACGCTGGGCCGCGCGCTCGAGGCGCAGGCACGACCAGAGGAGCAGCACGAAGGCGACCGCGATGGCCCAGCGGATGTCGTCGATCCCCGCCAGACCGGAGAAGATCAGGCCGGTCACCGTGGTGACCATGGCCAGCCGGGCGCTGTAGCCGGCCATCACGATGGGCGGGGCGGGCGTCGCGCGCGCGCTGCGCAGGTCGACGGCGAAGGGACGCGCGATGCTCCACCGCATGCCGGCCGCCACCACCTGGACCGAGACCACCATCGTGGAGCAGATCAGCGCGGTGACCTCGGGCGCGGTAGGGCGTCCGGCCCGGAGCGCGGCGAGCACCAGGGTGACGGCCGCCGAGCTCAGCAGCACCTCCAGCAGCACGACCGAGCGGGACGCGAAGACGGTGCGCGGCGTGACCGGGAGGCTGTCGCGCCACAGGGCTCCACGCCCGTCGAGACACCACGTGTTGACGCCGAACAGCAGCGCCGCACCCGAGGCCACCAGTCCGGGCAGGATCGTGAGCATGCTCCACTCGAGGTCACCGGCGAGCGCGACGGCGCCGGGCATCACGGCCAGCACCATCAGCCCGCGACGCAGGGGCACCGAGCGCCACACGGCAGCCCGGTCGATGCGGAGCAGCATCATGAAGTCCGAGCGCGGCAGCGCGCGCGCCTCGTAGCGGCCTGACTCCAGACGCAGCTCCTCGCGCATCGGGCGGCTCAGCGCCCAGCGAGCGGGGAGCGCGCCGAGCACGGCGGAGGTCGCCCCGATCACGAGGAACGTCGCCACCCCCAGACCCCAGGTCGCCCAGTGGCCGTTCTGGCCGTCCAGCACGATCACGACGATCTGGTTGGTGGGGCTGCGGTCGAGCAGCCCGGTGAGCCGGCCGGTCACCACGAGGACGACGCCCAGGACGCCGAGCAGGCCCAGGAAGGCCCGGAAGACAGCGATGCCGTGCGGGCCGCGGCGTACGCCCTCGGCCAGCCAGCCGGCGACCTGGGCCAGGGCGGTGGCGCCGAGGATCCAGAGCAGCACCGGCAGCTCGTAGGCCCAGAGGTTCTTGGGACCCAGAGCGTAGGAGGTCACGCCCAGGAGAGCCCAGGACTGGGCGATCCAGGCGATGTTCAGCGGGGCCAGGAGCAGGGCCCCGAGGTGCTCGGTGACCGTGGAGACGGGGAACGCGACGGCCTGGTCGCGGGGCACGATCTCCCGGCCACCGGCGGAGGCGACCGCGGTGAACGCGGCCAGGACCAGGAATCCCAGGCACAGGGAGGGCAACAGGGCGAGCAGCTGGCCACCGCGCTCGCGTGGCATCTCACCACCGAGGTAGGCCGGGCCGAGCACAGCCGCCGTCGTGAGGAGCACCACGAGCAGCCCGCCGAGGCGGATCCGACGTCGTCCGGTGGCAGAGAGCCCCGAGCGACGGAACGCCAGCAGGGAGCCGAGGTCCTCCCGGCCGTGCCGGAGCTCAGTCCAGGAGAGCGCGGTAGACACCAGCGCCCTCCTCGCCGACGAGCTCGTGGGCCTGCAGCTTGGCGACGGTCGAACCGCCACGAAGGACCAGGGCGGTCTCGCAGGCCTGCATCGCCAGGTCGCGGAGGTGGGTGGAGACGAGTACGGCGGCTCCGCGCGCCCGGGCGTCCGCGATCACCTCGAGGGTCGCCTCGACGCCCAACGGGTCGACGCCGTCGAACGGCTCGTCGAGCAGGAGCACCGAGGGCTGGTGGAAGCTCGCCAGGACGACCGAGAGCCGTCGGCCCATGCCGTGGCTGAAGCCGGAGGTCACGCGGTGGGCCACGTCCCCGAGCTCGAAGCGTTCGAGGAGGTCGTGCGCGCGGTCCTCCCAGCCCTCGAGCCGGCGCAGCCGTGCGGAGAGCTGGAGGTGCTCCCAGGGCGTCGCTCGAGGCACCAGCCCGCCCACGTCGGGGCAGTAGCCGGTCAGCCGCTTCACCGCGAGCGGGTCGACGCGGACGTCGATCCCGTCGACCTCCACCAGCCCCTCGGTCGGGGGGATCACGCCGGCCAGGACGCGCATCGTCGTGGACTTCCCGGCCCCGTTGCGCCCCAGCAGCGCGGTGGCCCTCCCGGCCTCGGCGGTCAGGTCGATCCCGCGGACAGCGGCCACGGCCCCGAACCGCACCCAGAGCCCCTGGATGTCGACCCGTCTCTGCCCTGGCTGCCCCACGTCGTCCACGGGGTTCATTCTCGCTGACGGGGGGTGGGCCCGTGTCCGGTTTGCCCAACTGCAGGATCCCGGGTACCCGGGGACGCCGAGACGGCCCACCTGATCGTCCAGGTGGACCGTCCCGATCGCAGCGCAGGCGGCAGCGTCAGGCGGGGAAGCGCTCGCCGTTCTCCGCCATCTCCTCGAGCCGGGCGGTGGGGGCGAAGCGGTCACCGTACTTCGCGGCGAGCTGCTTGGCCCGAGCCACGAAACCGACCAGGCCGTGGCCGGTCGGGCCGTCGTACCCGTGCATGAACTGGGCCGCGCCGCCGGTCAGCGCCGGGTAGCCGATGCCCATGATCGAGCCGATGTTGGCCGCTGCCGAGGACTCGATGACGCCCTCCTCGAAGCACTTCGCGGTCTCGAGCGCCTCGATGAACAGGTAGCGGTCCTTGAGGTCCTCGATGTCGGCCGGCTCGTCCTTCGACGGGAACAGCTCCTTGAGGCCCGGCCACAGCGACCCGCGACGACCGTTCTCGTCGTAGTCGTAGAAGCCCTTGCCACGCAGTCGGCCCGGACGACCCTGCTCGATCATCGTGCCCACCACGGCAGTGCCCGGGTGCTCGGCCAGCTCGATGCCGTCGCGCGCGGCGGCCTCGACGGTGGCCTTCTGGATCTTGGCCATCAGCTCGAGGTTGAGCTCGTCGGAGAGCTGCAGCGTCCCCACCGGGTAGCCGGCCTGGGTCGCAGCGCGCTCCACCGACATCGGGTGCACTCCCTCACCGAGCATGGCGAGCCCCTCGTTGACCATCGTGCCGATGACGCGGCTGGTGTAGAAACCACGGCTGTCGTTGACCACGATCGGGGTCTTGCGGATCGCCATCACCACGTCGAGCGCCTTGGCGACCGCCTCGTCGGTCGTCTTGGCGCCGCGGATGATCTCGACGAGCGGCATCTTGTCGACGGGTGAGAAGAAGTGCAGCCCGATGAAGTCGTCGGGGCGGTTGACCCCCTCGGCGAGCTCGGTGATCGGCAGGGTCGAGGTGTTGGAGCACAGCAGGGCGTCGGCGTTGACGACGTCCTGGATCTCACCGAAGACCTTGGCCTTGAGGGACGGGTCCTCGAAGACGGCCTCGATCACGAGGTCGCAGCCCTTGAAGTCGTTCGCCTCGGTGGTGGCGGTGATCCGGTCGAGGATCTCGGCCTTCTTCGCCTCGTCCATCTTGCCGCGCTGGACGGCCTTGGCCAGGATGGCCTCGCTGTAGGCCTTGCCCTTGTCGGCCGACTCCTGGGCGACGTCCTTCAAGACGACCTCCATCCCGGCGCGGGCGCAGGAGTAGGCGATGCCGGCTCCCATCATCCCGGCGCCGAGCACGCCGACCTTGGTGGGCGTGAACTTCGCGATGCCCTGCGGCCGCAGGGAACCCCCGTTGATGGCGGAGAGGTCGAAGAAGAACGCCTGGATCATGTTCTTGCTGTTCGAGCCGGTGATCAGCTCGGCGAGGTAGCGCGACTCGATGCGGCTCGCGGTCTCGAAGTCGACCTGGGCACCCTCGATGGCTGCGGACATGATCGCGCGGGTGGCCGGGTAGACGGCGCCCTTGGTCTGCTTGCGCAGCATGGCCGGGAAGGCGGGCAGGAACGCGGCCAGCTTGGGGGTCGACGGGGTGCCGCCCGGGATCCGGTAGCCCTCACGGTCCCAGGGGTTGCTGCCGTTCTCGCCGTTGGCCAGGATCCACGCCTTGGCGGCCGGCACCAGGTCCTCACGGCTCGCGACGAGCTCGTCGACGAGGCCCTTCTCCTTCGCCTGGGCCGGCTTGAAGCGGGGTCCCTGGAGCAGGACGTCCATCAGCGCGGACTGGATGCCGAGCATCCGGACGGTGCGAGTGACCCCGCCGCCGCCGGGGAGCAGCCCGAGGGTGACCTCCGGCAGGCCGAGGTCGATCCGGTTGTCGTCGACCACGATGCGGTGGTGGCAGGCGAGCGCGATCTCGAGGCCACCACCGAGCGCGGCCCCGTTGATGGCGGCCACGACGGGCTTGCCCAGCGTCTCGAGTCGGCGCAGGTCGGCCTTCATGGCCTCACTCATCTCGAAGACGGCCTGGGCGTCGTCGGGGCCGACCTGGAGCATCGACTTCAGGTTGCCGCCGGCGAAGAAGGTCTTCTTGGCCGAGGTGACCACCACGCCGACCACGTCGTCCTTCTCGGCGTACAGCTGGTCGACCGCCTTGCCCATCGACTCCTGGTAGAGCTCGTTCATGGTGTTGGCGCTCGAGGTCGGGTCGTCGAGGGTGAGTACGACGATGCCGTCGTCACCCTTGTCGTACTTCACTGCAGATTCGGTCATGTCAGTCCTAGGAAGAGAACGGGGTGGTCTCGAGAGGCTTGGTCCTCGCTCCTCGACCACCGATGGAGTGGGGGGAGTGGCTCAGACCAGCTCGACGATGGTGGCGATGCCCATGCCGCCGCCGACGCACAGCGTGGCGAGGCCGCGCTTGAGGTCGCGCCGCTCGAGCTCGTCGATGAGCGTGCCGAGGATCATCGCGCCGGTCGCGCCCAGCGGGTGCCCCATCGCGATCGCGCCACCGTTGACGTTGGTGATCTCGTGGTCGATGCCCATGTCCTTCATGAAGCGCATGGCCACGGCCGCGAAGGCCTCGTTGATCTCGAAGAGGTCGATGTCCGAGACCTCGAGACCGGCCTTGGCGAGAGCCTTGCGGCTAGCGGGGGCCGGGCCGGTGAGCATGATCGTCGGGTCGGCACCGGAGACCGCGGTGGCGATGATGCGCGCCCGGGGGGTGAGGCCGAGGTCCCTGCCGACCTGCTCGTTGCCGACGAGCATCAGTGCGGAGCCGTCGACGATGCCCGAGCTGTTCCCCGCGTGGTGGACGTGGTTGATCTTCTCGATCCAGTGGTACTTCTCCAGGGCCACCGAGTCGAACCCGGCCTGGTCGCCGATGCCGGCGAAGGAGGGCTTGAGCTTCGAGAGCCCCTCCACGGTCGACTCGGGCTTGATGAACTCGTCGTGGTCGAGCACGGTCACGCCGTTGACGTCGACGACCGGCACGATCTGGCCGGCGAACCGGCCGTCGGCCCACGCCTTGGCGGCGCGGTGGTTCGACTCGACCGCGAAGGTGTCGACGTCCTCGCGGGAGAAGCCCTCGATCGTGGCGATCAGGTCCGCGCCGATGCCCTGGGGCACGAAGGAGGTGGAGAACGCGGTGGCCGGGTCCATCGCCCACGAGCCGCCGTCGGTGCCCATCGCGACACGGCTCATCGACTCGACACCGCCGGCGATGATCAGGTCCTCGAAGCCGCCACGGACCCGCGAGGCAGCCTGGTTGACGGCCTCGAGGCCGGAGGCGCAGAAGCGGTTCAGCTGTACGCCGGCCACGGTGTCGGGATAACCGGCGGCGAGCGCAGCGGTCTTGGCGATGTCACCACCCTGGTCACCCACGGGCGTGACGACGCCGAGGATGACGTCGTCGACCAGGTTGACGTCGAGGGAGGGGTTGCGGTCCTTGACCGCGTCGAGAAGGCCGACCACCAGGTCGACCGGCTTCACCTCGTGGAGGCTGCCGTTCTTCTTGCCCTTGCCTCGGGGCGTGCGGAGCGCGTCGTAGACGAACGCTTCTGTTGCCATGTGTGTGTTTTCCCAACTTCTCGGACGAGTCGCGACGACTCACGGGCGGACTCACGGGCGGACTCACGGTGGTCGGGTGGGGGCACCACGACGTGCGGCGGTGAGGACTTCATTGTGACAGTAATACTGTCATCGTCAATGCGCGCCTGATGTGGGCGAGATCACCCGAGCGGGCAGTTCGGTCACGCCCCAGCAGGTCGAGCGGGCAGTTCAGTCACGTCCCAGCAGGTCGAGCGGGCAGTTCGGTCACACGGACCGGGACCCGAATGCCCGGTCGGCGTCGTACGGCGTGACGGGACTGCCCGGTCGGCCCGGGTGTGGTTCAGCCCTCCTGCTCGGTCGGGCGGATCAGCACCTCGTTGACGGCGACCCGCCGCGGACGGGTGACGACGAACTCGATCGCCTCGGCGATGTCCTCTGCCTCCATCCGTTCCATGCTGGCGAACCGCGCCTTCATCGACTCCTGCACCTCGTCGCGGTTGTGCGAGGCGAGCTCCGTGGCGACCGCACCGGGCTCGATGAGCGACACGCGCACGTGGCGACCGGTGACCTCCTGCCGCAGGGACTCGCTGAAGGCGCCGACCGCGTGCTTGGTGGCGTTGTAGACCCCGCTCCCGTTGCGCGCCACCCGTCCTGCCACCGACGAGATGTTGACGAGATCCGCGACGTGGCGCGGCCCGCTCTCGGCGGCGGCCAGCAGGTGGGAGAGGGAGGCGTGTGCGACGTACAGCAGGCCCTTGATGTTCAGGTCGACCATCCGCTCCCACTCCTCGACCGGGGCGTCGACGATCGGGCCGAGCAGCATCACCCCGGCGTTGTTGATGACCGTGTCGAGGCGCCCGAGCTCCTCGACCGTGGTGGAGACGGCCCGCCTCGCCTGCTCCTGGACGGTGACGTCGGCGGTGATCGTGAGCGCCGTACCCCCGTTCTCGCGGATCGAGGCCGCGAGCTCCTCGAGGCGGTCGGTACGACGCGCCACCAGGGCCACCGCCGCCCCCCTGGACGCCAGCGAGACCGCCGTCGCCTGTCCGATGCCGCTTGAGGCGCCGGTCACCAGCGCCACTGTCCCGTCGAGGTTCTCAGCCATACCTTGACGCTACCGGCAGGTGGTGAGAGCGCAGGCGTCTGGATAGTCCGAGACGTTTCCGTCGTGATTTCGACCGCAGGACGACGGAAACGTCTCGGACTATCCGGCTTGCGGAGCTCACGGGCTTGCGGAGCTCACGGGCTTGCGGAGCTCACGGGCTGACAGGCTCACGGGCTCCCCCAGGGGGTCGGGGGGCGGGGGTCGGGCGGGGTGGGCCGGCGAGGTCAGGCCTGGACGGCGACACCCCGGGCGAGGAGGCCGTCCACGTCCTCGATCCCCCAGGCGGTCAGCGCCTCGCGGGTGTCGCTCCCGGCCGTGGCCGGCGGTGGCGAGGAGAGCTGGGCCGTCGTACGCGAGAAGCGTGGCGCGGGTGCGGGCTGGCGGACTCCCTCGTGCTCCACGAAGATCTCGCGGGCCGCCATGTGCGGGTGGTCCATGGCCTCGCTCAGCGGGAGGATCGGCGCGACGCACGCGTCGGTGCCCTCGAAGAGCTCGGACCACTCGGCCTGGGTGCGCGCCGCGAAGGCGGTCTCGATCCGGCGGCGCAGCTCCGGGGACTGCTCGGGGTCGTAGCGGTCGGGCGCGTCCTCGAGGCCCAGGAGCTGCACGAAGACGTCGTAGAACTGCGGCTCGAGCGGCCCCACCGACATGTGCCGCCCGTCGGAGGTCTCGTAGAGGTCGTAGAAGGGCATGCCGCCGTCGAGCAGGTTGGTCGCCCGCTCCTCCTTCAGGTTGCCCCCGGCGAGCATGCCCGCGGCCATGGCGTTGAGGTGGGCCGTGCCGTCCACGATGGCGGCGTCCACGACCTGTCCCTGACCGCTGATCCGCGCCTCGAGGAGGGCGGCGAGGATCCCGATGACGAGGTAGGTCGAACCGCCGCCGAAGTCACCCACCAGGTTGGCCGGGAAGTGCGGCCTGGCCGGCTCCTGCCCCATCCCGAACAGGGCCCCCGTGATGGCGATGTAGTTCATGTCGTGCCCCGCCGCCCTGGCCAGCGGACCGTCCTGGCCCCAGCCGGTCATCCGGCCGTAGACCAGGCGCGGGTTCCTCGCCAGGCACTCCTCGGGGCCGAGGCCGAGGCGCTCGGTGGTGCCGGGCCGCATGCCTTCGACGAGTACGTCGGCCCCGGCCACCAGCTCCAGAACGGTCGCGATCGCCTCGGGGTCCTTGAGGTTCAGGGCCACGCTGGGCCGCCCGCGGTTGAGCAGGTCGTGGGGTCCGCCGGTCAGCATCTGGCCACCCGGGCGCTCGACGCGGATCACGTCGGCGCCGAGGTCGGCCAGGATCATGCAGGCGTGCGGACCGGGTCCGATGCCGGCGATCTCGACGACCTTGATGCCCGTGAGGGGGCCGGTGCCCTGTCCGAGTGCGTACGTCATGCGGGTCATCTTGACAGCAGAACTGTCACGGTTGCGAGCGAGGTCCTCAGCCGGGCAGGACCCGCCGCAGGAACTGGCGGGTGCGTTCCTCGCGGGGAGCGGTGAGCAGCTCGCTCGGGGGGCCCTGCTCGAGGATCCGCCCCCGGTCGAGGAAGCACACCGAGGTGGCGACCTCCCGGGCGAAGGCCATCTCGTGGGTGGCGAGCACCATCGTCATGCCGGCCTCCGCCTCGGCGCGCACCATCTCCAGCACCTCGCCGACGAGCTCGGGGTCCAGGGCGGCGGTGATCTCGTCGAGGAGCAGCACGCGCGGACCGGTGCACAGCGCCCGGACCAGCGCGGCCCGCTGCTGCTGGCCGCCGGAGAGCTGGTCGGGGTGGGCGTCGGCCTTGTCGCCCAGCCCGAAGCGTGCGAGCAGCTCACGCGCCCGGTCGGCTGCCTCGGCCCGGTCGGTCCCGTGCACCTTCACGGGCGCCAGCGTGCAGTTGGCCAGCACGCTGAGGTGCGGGAAGAGGTTGTAGGCCTGGAAGACCATCCCGATGTCACGGCGTACGCCGCGGGGATCGACGCGCGGGTCGGAGACCTCTCGCCCGTCGAGCTCGATCACGCCGTCGTCGACCTGTTCGAGCAGGTCCAGGCAGCGCAGCAGCGTGGACTTGCCGGACCCGGAAGCCCCGATGAGGCAGACCACGTCGTGCTGGTGGATGTCGAGGTCGATGCCGTCGAGGACGACCCGGTCGCCGTAGGTCTTGCGCAGACCGCGCGCGGACAGGACAGGAGTGCTCATCGCCCGCGCTCCCGTCGTACGGCGCGACGCCCGAGCCAGTCGGTGAAGCGGGCGAGCGGGATGGTCAGCGCCACGAAGAAGGCCGCCGCCACGAGCAGCGGGGTGTAGTTGAAGTTGAAGTTGCCGTAGTCCTGGGCCGCGAACAGCGCCTCGAAGACCCCGACCGCCGAGACCAGGGCGGTGTCCTTCTGCAGGGACACGAAGTCGTTGAGGAGCGGAGGGGCCACCCGCCGCAGCGCCTGGGGGAGCACGACGTGCCGCATGGTCTGGTGGCGCGAGAGGGCGAGCGCCTGGGCCGACGCGATCTGGGAGGGGTGGATCGACTCGATGCCGGAGCGCACGACCTCCGCGACGTAGGCACCGTAGGAGAGCACCAGCGCGACCAGGGTCAGCCAGAACAGGCTGGTGGTGATCCCCGTCAGACGGAGGGCCGGGACGCCGAGGGCCAGCAGGACGACCACCAGCAGGGTGGGTACGCCGCGCAGCAGGTCGGTGTAGAGCACGGCCGCGGCGCGCAGCGGCGTCAGCCACGGGGACACGGTCGAGCGGGTGACGGCGACCAGGATCCCGATCACCAGGATGATCGGCTCGGCGATCAGGAACAGCTTGACGTTGATCCAGAAGCCCCGGGCGATGTCGGGGAACGAGGCCTTCGCGTCCGGCCAGGACAGGAACGTCTCACGGAAGCGCGGCCAGCCCGGCGAGCTGGTCACGACCCAGACCAGCACCACGACGACCAGCAGGGTCACCGCCGTCGCGATGACGGCGCCGCGCGCCCGGTCACGCCGACGGACGCGCTGCCGCTCGACCTCGCGTGCGCTCGGCGACCAGGCCTCGTTCTGGCCGAGGTCACTCAAGGCGAGGTGCTCACTTCAGGACGGGGACGTCGACGGTCTCGGAGAGCCACTGCTTCTCGAGGCCAGCCAGGGTGCCGTCGTCCTTCAGGGACGCGATCGCCTCGTCGACGCACGACCGCAGCCCGCTGCCCTTCTCCATGAGCAGGCCGAACTCCTCGGTCTGCCCGCTGACCGGCTGGAACTGCCCGACGATGGTGGAGCCCTCGATCTCGGCGCCGGTGACGTAGAACGCGGTCGGGAGGTCGGCCACGATCGCGTCCACCTGGCCGTTGAGCAGCGCCTGCTTGGCGGTGTTGGTGTTGTTGAACACCAGCGGCGCCTGGCTGGGCTTGATGACGTCGCGGATCGCGGTGAGGCTCGTCGTACCGGTCTGGGCGCCGAGCTTGAGGTCGGCGAGGTCGGCCATCGAGCCGGGGTCGAGGTTCTTCTTCTCCAGCGCGATCACGGCCTGCGAGGCCGAGTAGTAGCCGGTCGAGAAGTCGACGACCTTGGCGCGCGCCGGGGTGATGGAGATCTGGTTGATGTCGAAGTCGAACTTCTTGGCGCCCGGCGCGTAGGAGTTGTTGAACGGCACCTTGATCCAGGACACGTCGGTCTTCTCGAAGCCGAGCCGGTCGGCCACGGCGTAGGCGACCGCCGACTCGAAGCCCTTGCCGTTGGTGGGGTCGTTGTCGGAGAACCACGGCTCGTAGGCGGGGGTGTCGGTCGCGATGGTCAGCTTGCCCGTGGTCTTCAGGGGCAGGTCGGCCGTGGCGCAGGTCGAGGCAGTGGTGCTGGCCTTGGTCGGCTCGCTGGCGGACCCGGACTCCTCCTGGGGGGCGCAGGCGGTCGCGGCGACGAGGAGCGGGACGACCAGCAGGGCAAGGGGCTCGAGGCGCATGGCGACGATTCTAGGGTCGCCCACGACCCGGCCCCGACACCGAGCGCACCCATGGATCGGGGGAGACGCAGATCACCTGTGCAACTCGTTGCACAGGTGATCGCTCTCGCGCAGACTTCCCGGCATGGCTCTCGAGCACGCACTGCTGGTCTCCCTCCGGGAGCGACCCGGCACCGGCATCGAGCTGACCCGTCGCTTCGACCGGTCGATCGGCTTCTTCTGGCAGGCGACCCACCAGCAGATCTACAAGGTGCTGCGGCGGATGGAGTCCGACGGCTGGGTCAGCGCCGGGGCCGGCGACTCCCGCAGCACCGAGCGCAGCTACACCGTCACCGCGGCTGGACGCCAGGTCCTCGCGGAGTGGGTCGGCACGCCGACCCCCGCCCCGGCGCTCCGTTTCGAGGTCGCGGTGAAGATGCGCGGGGCGTCGTACGGCGACCGGGCAGGGCTGCTCGCCCACCTCGAGGACCTCGTCAGCGAGCACCGGACCCGGCACGCGCACTTCGAGCAGCTGGAGCGCGAGCAGTTCCCCGAACCCACCGCCCTGGACGGCCAGCAGCTCGACACCTGGCTGGTGCTGCGGGGCGGGATCAGGCAGGAGCGGTTCTGGGTCGAGTGGCTCACCGAGTACCTCGACGCCTGGCACCGACCCGAAGGAGAAGCATGAACGACTACCCCCACCTGCTGGCGCCGATCACCATCGGAGACCTGACGCTGCGGAACCGAGCCGTGATGGGCTCGATGCACACCGGGCTGGAGGACTACGCCTGGGACGTGCCCAAGCTCGCGGCGTACTTCGCCGAGCGCGCCCGCGGAGGGGTCGGCCTGATCATCACCGGCGGCTACGCCCCGACGAAGCGGGGCTGGCTCAAGCCCTTCGCCAGCGAGCTGACCACCCGCTTGCAGGCCGAACGGCACAAGCAGGTGACCGGGGCGGTGCACGACGAGGGCGGTGCGATCGCGCTGCAGGTCCTGCACGCCGGCCGCTACGGCTACACGCCGTTCTCCCAGTCGGCCAGTGCCAAGAAGTCGCCGATCACGCCGTTCACCCCGACGGCGATGTCGACCAGGCAGGTCGACCGCACGGTCACCGCGTTCGCCCACACGGCCGGCCTGGCCCAGAAGGCGGGCTACGACGCGATCGAGATCATGGGCTCCGAGGGCTACCTGATCAACCAGTTCCTGGCCGCGCGCACGAACGACCGCGAGGACGCGTGGGGAGGTACGCCGACCCGCCGGATGAGGTTCCCCGTCGAGGTGGTGCGGCGCACGCGCGAGGTCGTGGGGGAAGGGTTCCCGATCATCTACCGGATCTCGCTGCTCGACCTGGTCGAGGGCGGCCAGACCTGGGACGAGGTGACCGAGCTCGCGCTCCTCGTCGAGCAGGCCGGGGCCACGGTGCTGAACACCGGCATCGGCTGGCACGAGGCGAGGGTGCCCACGATCATCACGCAGGTGCCTCGCGGCGCCTGGACCTGGACCACCCGGCGACTGCGGCAGGAGGTGACCATCCCGGTCTGCGCCTCCAACCGGATCAACACCCCCGAGCTCGCCGACCAGCTCATCGCCGACGGCACCGCCGACCTCGTCTCGATGGCCCGGCCGTTCCTGGCCGACGCCGACTTCGTGAACAAGGCGGCCGCCGGGCGCGCCGACGAGATCAACACCTGCATCGCCTGCAACCAGGCCTGCCTGGACCACGTGTTCGAGAACAGGCGGGCCAGCTGCCTGGTCAACCCGCGCGCGTGCCGCGAGACCGAGCTGGTGCTGCTGCCCCTGCCGACCGTCGCGCCACGACCCCGGACGGTCGCCGTCGTGGGCGCCGGACCGGCCGGCCTCAGCGCCGCCACGTCGTACGCCGAGCGCGGGTTCGCGGTCACCCTGTTCGAGAAGGACGACAGCCTCGGTGGGCAGTTCCGGCTGGCCATGGAGATCCCGGGCAAGGAGGAGTTCGCCGAGACCATGCGCTACTACACGCGGCGGCTCGAGGTGCTCGGGGTCACCGTGCGCCTCGGGGCGACGGCGACCGTCGCAGACCTCGACGGCTTCGACGAGGTCGTGGTCTCCACCGGCGTCGAGCCCCGGATGCCGGAGATCCCAGGCATCGAGCACGCCGTCTCCTACGCCGACGTGCTCAACGGGTCGGTCACGCCGGGTCGACGGGTCGCCGTGATCGGGGCCGGGGGCATCGGGGTGGACGTCGCGCACTGGCTGACCCACACCGAGGAGGACCTCGAGGAGTGGCTCGCCCACTGGGGGGTCGGGGACCCGTCACTGGTCGTCGGCGGACTGACCGACCGCACGCCGCGGACCCCGGCCCGGGAGGTCTACCTCGTGCAGCGCAAGACCTCGATGATCGGCAAGGACCTCGGCAAGACCTCCGGCTGGGCGCACCGCGCCGTGCTGAAGCAGTCGGGGGTGGAGCAGGTCAGCGGGGCGTCGTACGACCGGATCGACGAGACCGGGCTGCACCTCACGGTCGACGGCGAGAAGCGGCTCCTCGAGGTCGACGACGTCGTGGTCTGCGCCGGCCAGGAGTCGGTCCGTGGCCTGTACGACGAGCTGGTCGCCGCGGGTCGTCCCGCCAGCCTGATCGGCGGCGCCGACGTGGCCGCGGAGCTGGACGCCAAGCGCGCGATCGAGCAGGGCATGCGGCTCGCCGCCGAGGCCTGATCCGTGATGACCGGTCCGCCCGGTTTCCATAGCCCGTCGGGACGGTGTCAATGGCCCGGATGGGGCAGGCACCCGACCACCGGTCGGGCGTAGGTTGCGTCTAGGAGCTTGTGGGTAGGGGACATGTGACGGCCCGGAGAGCTGGCCGGATCTTCCTCCACGGGGTGGGCGACGAGAGTGCTCGTCGCGGTCGGAGAGTCCCCTACTCGCAGTCCTCGGACCTCCTACTCGACGGCCTCGGCGCGCAGGCGGTAGCCCGCGAACGAGGCGACCAGCAGCGTCACGCCGGTGACCAGCACGGCACCGATCGCGCCCAACGAGTCGTCAGTCCAGTCCGAGACCGCCTCCGGCACCACCAGGGTCACCGCCACGACGGCCACCGCCAGGTAGGGCCACGCCACCCGGCCCAGGTACACCGCGATCCCGATCACCGCGACGAGCGCGGTCAGCAGGTAGCCCAGCCAGGCGTGGCTGCCGTCGATGACCGGCGACTGCGCTCCCGAGAGGGCCGTCAGGACACCGAGCGCACGAGCCACCATCACCTCGCGGAACCAGCCCCTCTCGGTGAGGCCGAGCCACACCGCAGCCAGCAGGAGGAGGACGACACCGAGGACGTCGCCCTCGTTGCGGTCCACGGCCCCGACCAGGTTCGACACGACGGTGACGACGCCGACCATCATCCCCACCACGCCGAGCGCGGTCGCGGCGATCCGGTAGGCGAGCGCGGCCACCAGGACACCGACGACCGCCCCCAGCACCACCGGCCAGTAGACCCCCGTGCCGGTGGTGTCCGTGGCGTGATCCACGACCAGGCCGACGAGGAAGGCCAGGACCAGGGCCGCCCCGGTGAGCAGCGTGCCCGCCAGCCGGCGACGCGAGTCCTCCGACTCCGCGCGGAGCGACGGCCCACCGGCCGGGGTGCGGGCGGCCACGACCCCGGCGCCGCCGAGCACCCCCGCCACGACGGCGAGCAGCGCCACCCGGGCACCGAAGCCGAGGTCGTCCCACTGTTG
The DNA here is from genome assembly GCA_963843775.1 of uncultured Actinomycetota bacterium. Classification (GTDB taxonomy): domain Bacteria; phylum Actinomycetota; class Actinomycetes; order Propionibacteriales; family Nocardioidaceae; genus Marmoricola. The sequence goes on along the minus strand of CAWJLT010000017.1, from coordinate 145,946 downwards.
GGCGAGGAAGAGGCCGCCGGCCGCGAGCACCAGGGCGCCGCCGAGATAGGCGACCACCTCGACGAGCTGCGGCAGGCTGCGAGCCCCGCTCGTGGACCGGGGGCCGGTCGGGTCCGGTCCGGGCAGCGGGCCGAGGACACCAGCAACTACTCCGATGGAGTCCTGCCGCACCCCGGGGTCGACCAGTCGCGCGGCGATCAGGGCGTCGACCACGTGGTCAGCGGTGGGTGAGGTCATCTCCTGATGGTGACGGACGTGAGGGTCTTGCGACATGAGCACTGCTACTCATTGAGTCGGCGGGCTACTCGTCCACCGCAGCGAGCTGGCCTCCGGCCGGGGGCGGCGGTCCGCTGGATCAGCGGTGCGCCTCGCCCGGCTCGTGGTCCTGGTGGCTCTCCGGCTCGACCTGGAAGGTGGCGTGGTCGATGCCGAAGTGGGTGGCCACACAGTCACTGAGCTCGTCCAGGATCTGCCCGACCCCGCGGCTCTCGAGCGCCGCGTCAGTGACCGTCACGTGGGCCGACATCGCCGGCATGCCGCTGGTGATCTGCCAGGCGTGCAGGTCGTGGACGTCGACCACGCCGGACGCTCCGGCCAGGTGCTGGCGGACGTCCTCGACGTCCAGACCGGGTGGGGCCGCCTCGAGCAGCACCCCTACGCAGTCACGCAGCAGCGACCAGGCCCGAGGCAGGATGAGGACCGCGATCACCAGCGAGGCGATGGAGTCCGCCCGGTCGAACCCCGTCGTCAGCACGACCACCCCGGAGACGATCGCTGCCGCCGAGCCGAAGGCGTCGCCCAGCACCTCCAGGAAGGCGCCGCGCATGTTCAGGGACTCCTCGCGACGCGCGGCCAGCAGGGCCATGGAGACCAGGTTCGCCGCCAGGCCGACCGAGGCGAAGACCAGCATCTGCCCGGCGTCGACCCCGACCGGGTCGAGCAGGCGCGACACCCCGGCGTAGGCGAGGTAGCCACAGACCCCGAGGAGCACGACCGCGTTGATCAGGGCGGCGAGGATCTCCGCCCGGTGGTAGCCGAAGGTCCGCCGTGGCGAGGCAGGCAGCGTGGCGACGTACGACGCGGAGAGGGCGACCACGATCGCCGCGGTGTCGGTGAACATGTGCCCGGCGTCGGCGAACAGGGCCAGCGAGCCGGACAGGAACGCGCCGACGAGCTCGACCACCGCCACCGTGAGCGTGACGAGCAGCACCACGCGCAACCGGGAACGGTCCACCGCCCGGCCCGCGCTGTGTCCGTGCTCGTGTCCCGCGCCCATGCGGAAAGGGTAGGGGGCGGTCTAGGTTGTTGCCGTGACGGACCATGGGCTGGCTCAGGGGACCCCCCGCGAGCTCACCCGCCTGGTCATCCCCGTCCCGGAGATCGGGGTCCTCGGTGCCCACATCGCCCTCCTCGACCCGTTCCTGGAGGCCTCGGCCACCGACGAGGGCGTCCTCGGGGAGCTGCGCGAGATCTTCGCGGACGTCGTGCCGTTCAGCTTCGTCCTGGGCGAGCCGGCGCGCTTCCCCAGCGGCGCGGCGTACCTCCCTCCGCAGCCGGTGGGGGTCTTCCGCCGGATCGCGCAGAGCCTGCGGCACACGTTCCCGGAGGTGATCGGGCACCCGACCTCGCTGCACGGCTCGATCCCGCACCTGGCCCTGCCCGACGAGGATCTCGCCGACGTACCGGTACCGCTCGAGGTGCACGCACGCGAGGCGCTGCTGGTCGCCGGCGAGGGGGACGAGGAGCGGGTCCTGGCGCGGTTCACCTTCGGTACCTCGGCCGCCTGAGCGGGCCGCTCGCCCCCGGCTCCGTGGACCGCTCGCGCCGGGCGGGCATGCGAATGTGGCGCCTGCGCCCCAAGAAGCAGTCCTGCGTCCCACCAGCGACATTCGCATGCCCAACAGCTGCCCCGACCCCACCCGCACCCAGCAACGGCCGCGACCCGACCGCTCCCCCCGCCCGACATGCGAATGTGACGCCTGCGCCCCAAGAAGCAGTCCTACGTCCCACCAGCGACATTCGCATGCCCAACAGCTGCCCCGACCCCACCCGCACCCAGCAACGGCCAGGACCCGACCGCTCCCCCCGCCCGACATGCGAATGTGACGCCTGCGCCCCAAGAAGCGCTCCTGCGTCCCACCAGCGACATTCGCATGCCCAACCGAGCCAGCCCCCGGCCCCACGCCCCACCCACCCCGCCCGAGCCTCAGGCGAGGGACTTGATGTTCACCACGAGCACCGAGCCGAGCACGCTGAACCCCGCGGCGAGGGCGTAGAGGGTGGAGTAGCCGAGGTCGAGGCCGAGCACGCCTGCGGCCACCACCGGGGCCAGCACCTGTGGGAGGGCGTTGGCGATGTTGATGACGCCGAGGTCCTTGGCGCGGGCGTCGGCCGAGGGCAGCACCTCGGTGATCATCGCGAAGTCGACCGCGGTGTAGATCCCGAAGCCGACGCCGAGCACCACCGCGCCGATCACGGCTCCGGCCAGGGTCGTCACGAACGCCAGCACCAGCAGGCCGGCGGCCGCCACCAGACCGGACGCGATCACGAACACCTTGCGGCGCCCCCATCGGTCCGACCAGACACCACCCAGCACGGCGGTGAGCACGGTGCAGGCGCCGTAGGCCGCGGTCAGCAGGAAGACCTTGTCCTCGGCGTCGTCGTCGCGCAGGCCGACGGCGTCCTTGAGGTAGTAGAAGAGGTAGAGGATCACGAGCGCGTTGCCGAGGTTCATCAGGAAACGGGTGAGCCAGGCCCAGGCGAAGTCCGGGTGTTCCCGCGGCGAGATCCAGAACGAGCGGACGAACCGGCCGAGCTCGAACGGCTCCCGGCCTGCGGGGTCCAGGGCGAGGTCGCGGCTGTCGAGGCAGTACGGCAGGGCGAGCACGACGAGCACCGCGGCCGTGGAGAGATAGCCCATCGCGATGCTGCCGGTGGCGGCCGCGATGCCCGAACCGGCCACCACGCCCAGGGTCTGGGCGATCGCGAGCCAGCCGCCGACGGCTCCGCGGCTGCGGCTCGGGACCTGGTCGGGGACGGTCGCGGTGATGGCGGCGAGCATGGCGTTCAGCGAGGCCTGCGCCAGGGCCCAACCGAGGACCATCACCAGCACCGACCCGGCGCCGGACAGCACCAGCATCGCGACCACCCCGCCCGCCAGGCCACCGAGGACCCAGGGCAGTCGGCGTCCGACGCGGAGCACGGTGCGGTCGCTGAAGGCGCCCCAGAGCGGGTTGAGGATGGTCGAGACGGCGGCCCCGACGCCGGTGACCAGCGAGAGGGTGGCCTCCTTGTGCGCCGGGTTGAGGGCCTCGGCCTGCTGGGCGAGCAGCACCTGGATCGGCCCGAAGAACCCGGACCAGACGCCGACGCTGATCAGCGCCAGCCAGAGCACCCAGACCTTGCTGACCGCCCGGGTCGGCTCCGCCAGGGCGCCGAGGTCGGTCGTCCCCGGCGTCGGCGGCCCGGCGGACGCGTTGCTCACCCGCCGTTCTCCCGGGTGGCCCGGATCAGGTCGGCGTACCAGCCGAAGGAGCGTTTCGGTGTGCGCGCCTGGGTCTCGAAGTCGACGTGCACCAGGCCGAAACGCTGCTCGAACCCTTCGGCCCACTCGAAGTTGTCCATCAGCGACCAGCAGTAGTAGCCGCGGACGTCGGCCCCGTCCGTGATCGCGTCGGCCACCGCCGCGAGGTGGCTCGCGAGGTAGTCGATGCGCGGCTGGTCGTCCACCACGCCGTGCTCGTCGGGACCGGTGCCGTAGGAGCAGCCGTTCTCGGTGACGTAGATCGGCGGGACCTCCGGACAACGCTCGCGCAGCAGGCCGATCACCTCGCGCAGCCCCTCCGGGACGACGGCCCAACCGAAGTCGGTCCTGGGGTGGTCGCCCGGGAGCTCGCGCTGCTCGAACGGCACCTCCGCACCCTCCGCGGCCGCGGCGATCACCATCGGGTTGTAGTAGTTGAGGCCGTAGAAGTCGAGCGGCTGCCGGATAGTGAGCAGGTCCTCGGCGACCGGACCCGGCATCAGCTCGGCGAAGCCCTCGGGATAGCTGCCGAGGAGCATCGGGCCGGCGAACATCCGGTTCCACAGGGTGTCGAAGAGGTCGGCGGCGGCCGCGTCAACCGGGTCCGTGGACGCGGCCCGGACCGGGGCGTGGTTGTTCGCCGTGCCGACCGTGCGGGCGCCGTTGGCCCGGAGAGCCTGCACGGCCAGGCCGTGGGACAGGTTGAGGTGGTGACCGACCGGCAGGGCCCCGAACCCGAGCTGCCTCCCGGGTGCGTGCTCGCCGGTGCCGTGGCCGAGCAGCGTGACCACGTTCGGCTCGTTGACCGGGACCCACTTGCCGACACGGTCACCGAGGCGGTCGGCGCACAGGGCGGCGTACTGCGCGAACCGCTCGCAGGTGTCGCGGTTCTCCCAGCCGCCCACGTCCTGGAGGGCCTGCGGGAGGTCCCAGTGGTAGAGCGTGGCCATCGGCTCCACGCCCGCGGCGACCAGCTCGTCGACGAGGCGGTCGTAGAAGTCGAGGCCCTTCACGTTCGCCGGACCACGTCCTTCGGGCTGGATGCGGGGCCAGGAGATCGAGAACCGGTAGCCACCGAGACCGAGGTCCCTCATCAGCGCGACGTCCTCGGCGTGGCGGTGGTAGTGGTCGCAGGCGACCTTCCCGTCACGACCGTCCTTGATCCGCCCGGGCTCGGCCGTGAAGTTGTCCCAGATGCTCGGGCCCTTGCCGTCCTCGTCCCACGCGCCCTCGATCTGGTAGGACGCGGTGCTGGTCCCGAACAGGAACGCCGCAGGCAGCTGTGGCTGGCTCTCTCTCATGGGTCGTGAGTAAACCGCTCCACGCGGGTCCCGGATAGTGCCGGGATGACAGCATGGGCGGCGTGATCGAGTACCGGCCGGCCCGCGACAGGTTCCGGACCGTCGCCGAGGGGCGTACGACGTGGCACTCGTTCTCGTTCGGGGCGCACTACGACCCCGCCGACGTGGGGTTCGAGAACCTGGTCGCGCACAACGACGAGCACCTCCCCCCGGGGACCGGCTACGCCGACCACCCGCACGCCGACCTCGAGATCGTCACCTGGGTCCTCAGCGGTGCGTTGCGGCACACCTCCTCGGTGGGGTCGGGGGTGATCGGCCCCGGCCAGGTGCAGCGGCTCTCCGCCGGCAGCGGAGTGGTGCACTCCGAGGCCGCCGAGGCAACGGGGGACAGCGCCGGGGAGACCCGCTTCCTGCAGGCGTGGGTGCGGCCCGACGAGTCCGACCTGGTGCCGGACTACCTGTCCTCCGACGTCACCCTGGGCGAGGGCTGGACCTGCGTCGCGGACGGCGACGGGCGGGGCGTCGTACCCCTCGCCGCGGCGGGGACCTCCCTGCACGCCGCCGACCTGGCCGGGGGCGCCCGGCTGCTGCTCCCGGACGCGCCCCGGCTGCACCTCTTCCTCGCGCGGGGCCACCTGATGCTGGGCGAGCGCCTGCTCGAGCCGGGTGACGCGGCGCGGCTCCTCGACGAGGGCGGCCGCGGCGTCACGGCAGAGGACGACACCCAGCTCGTGGTGTGGGCGTTCAGGAAGGGATCAGCACGCCCGGGTTGAGCACCCCGGTCGGGTCGAGCTCGGCCTTGAGAGCACGCAGCATGCGTACGCCGACCGGGCCGATCTCGCGCGCCAGCCAGGGCTTGTGGTCCTGGCCGACGGCGTGGTGGTGCGTGATCGAGGCGCCGTTGTCGATCAGCGCGTCGGAGGCGGACGCCTTGGCCGTGAGCCACTGCGAGACCGGGTCCTCGGCCTGCGCCGCGGCCACCGTGAAGTAGAGCGAGGCGCCGGTCTCGTAGACGTGGGACACGTGGCAGAGCACGAGCGCTCCCTCGCCGAGCGAGTCGCTGAGCGCACTCTTGACGGCGGCGTAGACCTGGTGGAGGCGGGACCAGAAGGTCACCGTCTCCAGGGTCTCCACCAGCACCCCGACGTCCAGCATCGAGTCGCGCAGGTAGGGCCCGTGGAAGCGACCAGCTGCCCAGCCCTCGTCCTCGCCGAGGCAGGTGCCACCCAGCCCCGAGAGCACGGAGGTGCACGCGGCTCGCCTCGCGTGCACGGTCGCCTGGGTGCCCTCGTAGCCGACCACCATCAGGCAGCCGCCCGAGGACCCGCCTCCGACCTCGGCCGGCTTCGCCAGGTTGAGCGAGGTCTCGTTCTCGTCCGAGAGGCGCAGCACGGTGGGGAGCACACCCGACTGGGCCAGCGTGCGCATCGCCGTCGTGCCGTCGACGAAGGAGTCCCAGCGCCAGGTCTCGTAGAGCTTCACGACCGGCGCGCGGCGTACGCGCACCGTGACCGCGGTGACCACCCCGAAGGCGCCCTCGGACCCCATCACGACCTCGCGGAGGTCAGGCCCGGCGGCATTGGCCGGCGAGCTGCCGAGCACGAGCTCGCCCTGCGGGGTGGCCACGCGCAGCCCGACGACCAGGGCGTCGAAGCGCCCGTAGCCGGCCGAGGACTGTCCCGAGGAGCGGGTGACGGCGAAGCCGCCGATGGAGGCGTACTCGAACGACTGCGGGAAGTGGCCCAGCGTCAGCCCGTGCTCGGCCAGCAGCGCCTCGGCCTGCGGACCACGGAGCCCGGGCTCCAGGGTGGCGGTCATCGAGTCCGTGTCGACGGCCAGCAGGCGGTCGAAGCGCAGCAGGTCGAGCGAGATGACCCCGGCGTACCCCTCGCGTCGGGCGACCAGGCCACCGACGACCGAGGTGCCGCCGCCGAAGGGGACCAGGGCGACGTGGTGCTCGACGCACCACGCGATGACGTCGGCGACCTCCTCGTGGCTCCCCGGGCGTACGACGGCATCCGGTGAGTCGGAGCCGTCGCCACCCCGGAGCCTGAGGAGGTCGGGCGTCGACTTGCCGCGGGTGCGGTGCAGGCGCGTCTCGTGGTCGGTGAGCACGTGCTCGCGGCCCACGAGGTCCACCAGTCCGGCCAGCAGGTCCGCGGCCAGGGGTGCGGAGAGCACCACGGTCGCGGGGTCGACGGCCGGGGTGTCGGTGGTGCCGAGGAAGGCGTCGACGAGGCCGAAGGCACTCTCCGAGAGGGGTGCGGCCCGGGCCGGGTCGCCCCAGCGGGACCAGTGCATCTCGGGCGGGGCAGCAGGGCTCATGTGTTACAGTGTGACACATGACGTCACTTCGTCACAACCCCAGAGCGTCCGGATCGGCACCTCCAGAGCCAGCGCCCCACCAGCAGGTCCCCCAGAAACAGGCCACCGCCGACGACGGCTACCTCGACGCCGCGCGCGCGGCGATCCTCGCCGTCGGCTGGAGCCGGACCACCCTCACCGACATCGCCCGCCGGGCCGGTGTCAGCCGGATGACGCTCTACCGCCGGTGGCCGGACACCCAGACGATGCTGGCCGACCTGATGACCCGCGAGTGGGGCCGCGTCGTGGACGAGGCGCTCGCCTCGAGCCCCCGGACGAACACCCTGTCGGGCCTCCGTGACGGCATCGTCGCCACCGTCCGCGCCCTGCGGGCCGACGAGCTCCTCCGCCGCATCATCGACGTGGATCCCGAGCTGCTGCTCCCCTACCTGCTCGAGCGTCGCGGTCGCAGCCAGCACAGCCTCGCGGCGGTCGTCGCCACCGTGGTCCGGGCCGGTCAGGCCGACGGCTCGGTCCGGGACGGCGACCCCGACGTCCTCGCCCGATCGCTCCTGCTGGCCTGCCACGGGTTCACCCTGTCCGCCCACACGATGACCGACGGGGCGGCACCGTCCCGGGACGCCGAGGTGGCGGTGTACGACGACGAGCTGGCCCGCCTCGTCGAGAGGTTCCTGCAGCCATGACCGCTGAGAGCACCGCCGGGACCCCAGGGACCACGTCCAGCCGGATCCAGGTCGGCCTGACCGGGCTGCCGGAGACCACCGACGTGCTCGTGATCGGTCTCGGCATCACCGGGGCCGGAGTGGCGCTCGACGCCGCCAGCCGCGGGCTCGGCGTGGTGGCCGTCGACGCCGAGGACGTCGCGTTCGGCACGAGCCGGTGGAGCTCCAAGCTGGTGCACGGCGGCCTGCGCTACCTCGCCAAGGGGCAGCTCGACGTCGCCCACGAGAGTGCGGTCGAGCGCGGCATCCTGATGCAGACCACGGCGCCCCACCTCGTGCACGCGCTCCCGATGCTGATGCCCCTGACACCGGCCATCGGTCGTGTCCAGGAGGGGTTGGCCCGCGCCGGCATCCGCGCCGGTGACCTGTTGCGGCTGGCCGCGCGCACCCGCCGCGAGACCTTGCCCCGGCCCCGCCGCATCGGGGTGACGGAGACGCTGACCCTGGCTCCCGTCGTACGCCGCACGGGCCTGCGTGGCGGGATCCTCTCGTGGGACGGCCAGCTCGAGGACGACGTGCGCCTCGTGCTCGCAGTGGCACGGACCGCCGCCACCCACGGCGCGCACGTGCACACGCGGGTGCGGGTCAGCGAGCCGCTCGGGGACGGCGCGATCCTCACCGACGCCCGCACGGGTGAGTCGCGCACGATCCGGGCCCGCACCGTCATCAACGCCACCGGCGTCTGGGCCGGCCAGCTGGTCCCCGAGGTCCGGCTGCGCCCGAGCCGCGGCACCCACCTCGTGCTCCGCAAGGACACCCTGGCGGGCGTCCGCTGCGCGGTGATGGCACCCGGTGCCGGGCGCCAGCAACCGCTTCGTCTTCGCGCTGCCCCAGCCCGACCAGACCGTCTACGTCGGCCTCACCGACGAGGAGGTCGCGGGGCAGGTGCCCGACGTCCCCGAGCCTCCGGAGGAGGACATCGGCTTCCTGCTGGGCGTCATCAACCGCGCCCTGCAGCACGACGTACGCCGGGACCAGGTGATCGGCGCCTACGCCGGCCTCCGCCCTCTCCTCGACACCGGGACCACCACCGCGGACCTGTCGCGCAAGCACGCCGTCCTGGTCTCGAGCAGCGGGGTGGTCACCGTCGTGGGCGGCAAGCTGACCACCTACCGCCGGATGGCCCAGGACGCCGTCGACCGAGCGGTGCAGGAGGCGCGACTCGTGGCAGCCCCCTGCCGGACCCGGACGCTCCCCCTGGTCGGCGCGGCCCCACGCGAGGAGCTGGCCGCGCTGCAGGCACCGGACCGGCTGGTGCGCCGGTTCGGCACCGAGGCGGCGGCCGTCCTGGCCGACGCGGCGACCGTCACCGGCCTCACCCACGACGAGCTCCTCGCCCCGATCGCCCCGACCATCCCGGCCACCCTCGCGGAGCTGGTCTTCGCGATCACCCACGAGGGCGCGACGACGGTGGCCGACCTGCTGGACCGGCGTACCCGCATCGGCCTGGTGCCCGAGGACCGCGAGCTCGCCCGACCGGCGGCCGAGCGGGCGCTGGCCCTGGTGGAGGCGGCCCTCCCCTAGGGCTGGTCGGTGTGGGGCGTGGCCGGCAGGCCGAGCTCCTCGAGGACCGCCGCGGCCGCGCGCCGTCCGGACCGCATCGCCCCGGGCACGCCCGGCGCCTCCCGGTGGTCGCCGGCCACGAACAGGCCGTCCCCGAGGTCGACCTCCCGCCCCAGGATGAGGGGAGGCCGCGAGGCCGGCCAGGCCTCGGACTTCACGTGCCGGGTGACGAGCTCCCACGACGAGGCGTCGGTGCGGAACATCTGGCCGAGCTGCTTGCGGACCTCGGCCTCGGACTCGGTGCCCGCGACGGACCCGGGCACGACGACCGAGCAGGCCGCCACGAGGTGCTGGCCGAACGGGGCGTAGCGCGGGGCGATGTTGGAGACGACCACCGCGTGCGCGATGGGGCCGGCAGAAGGCCCGACAGGGTTGACGATCGGCGTCTTCATCGTCGTCGGCGGGATCTCGGTGGAGAACCACCAGGTGGCCATGCCGCGCATCATCGGCGTGCCCAGGCCGAGCAGCGTGGAGGCCGTCACCGGGTCCGTGGCCACCACACCGGCCCGGGCCTGGATCTCGCCGCCGTCGGTGAAGATGCGGACCCCCTCCCCGATGCTGCGGTTGATCCCGAGCACGTCGACCCCGTGCTCGACGGAACGCTCGAGGCCGAGGGCGAGCTGGTTCGGCAGCGCCTGCATCCCGAGGGCGGGCAGGGCGGGCAGCCCGTCGATCAGGGCCTGCAGGCTGAGCATGGCGAACTGGTAGGAGGTGCGGAGGTCCTCGTCGGCGAAGACGAGCCGGAAGAGCGGCCGGAGCACCTCCTCGCGGATGCGGCCGGAGATGCCGTGCTTGTCCAGCGACTCCTCCAGGGTCATGTCGGCCGCGCCGAGGAGCCGTTCGCGGCTCCTGCGCAGCGGGTCGGTCCACCGCATCAGCCGCGCGATGTCCTGGGGTTGTCCGAGACCTGAGCGGATGGCCGCGATCAGGGCCGTCTGGGAGCCCTGCAGGATGCGGTAGCCCTCGGGGTGCGCCAGCACGATGCCCCGCTCGATGGGCCGCGGGTTGAGGGCCGCCACGTCGACGGACTCGCGCACGTCGGCATTGCCGGCGTTGAGCCACTGGAAGCCACGGTCACACCGGAAACCGTTGATCAGGTCCGTGCCGACCCGGCCACCGACCCGGGCCGACCGCTCCAGGACGCGCACCGACAACCCGGACTCCTCCAACGCACGCGCGCAGGTGAGTCCGGCGACTCCAGCGCCGATCACGGCTACGTCGGGGGCGTCCATGGCTGGTGAGTATCACCGACCTCGGTAGTCGACACAGACGCGGACATTCTTGGTCTGGACCAGCCGGACGGGCGCGCACCCGAACCCGTCCAGGTACTTGCACGGGCGGCTCACGCGTGCCTGCAGAAATGAACGATGTGCTCGAACGCCGCCCGGGCCTCGGGGATCGGCAGCAGCGGGTAGACGTGGATGAGTCCGGGGGCCACGGCGTACTCCAGCGGCCAGTCGGCCTCGTCCGCCCGGTCGAACAGCGCGTCGCACCCCGGCTGCAGCAGGTCACGGGTGCCGCACAGCATCAGGGTCGGGGGAAGACCCGCCAGGTCGCCCAGACCGGGACTGAGCCTGGGGCCGGCCAGCACCTCACGGTCCTCGCTTCCGCCCCAGAAGGAGGCGTAGATCGACAGGTGGGGCAAGGACAGCCACGGGTCACGCGCGGCGGCCTCCACGGTGCCGGGAGCCTCGCCGGTCAGGTCGACCCACGGAGCGATCAGCACCATCCGCTCGGGCTGGGCGCCACCCCGGTCGCGCAGGGCCTCGGCCAGGGCCAGGGCGTAGCCGCCCCCGGCCGAGTCGCCCACCAGCACGACCCCCTCGGGCGAGACGGCAGCCACCTCCTCGAAGATCTCGACCATCGGCTCGAAGGAGTCCTCGACCGAGAACTCGGGAGCGAGCGGATAGGCGGGCAGCACGGTGCGGGCCCCGAGCGCATCGGCCAGCCTGGTGGCGAACTGCCAGTGCCGCTTGTCCGAGGGATGCACGAAGGCGCCCCCGTGGAGGTAGAGCACCGCACGTCCCGGGGCCGGCACCCCCGCCGCCCACAGCTCGAAGACGGGGAAGCCGTGGATGTTGCTGATCGACTCCTCGTGGGTCCGGCGCACGTCCTGCGGAGGACCCTCCTGGGCCAGCCGGTTCTCCTCGGTGAGCTTGGTCCTCATCGCGGGTACGTCCTCGGGCGACATGTTGCGTCGCAGGAACGGAACGATCCAGCTCACGATCGTGTGGTGCAGGCTCGGCATGGGTTCAGCCTAGGGCGCAGGCGTTACTGCCCGGTTTCGTCCGGGAAGGGGCACCCGGCACGGCCCCGGGAGCGAGGCCCGGGGGTGCCCGGGAAAGTGCCAGGGAATGTCCCCAGCCCGTCGACCTCGTAGCCCGCCGGGTAGGTGCGGAAGTAGCCGTACTGGCTGACCCACCGCGGCGTGGACCGGGCCGGGAACAGGCGCAGCAGCCGCGCCCGCGCCCTCATGGCCCCCAGGAAGAGCGCGCTCTCGAACCGGGTGGGGGTCGGGTAGTGGAAGGCGCGGCGCAGGGGCTCGTCCATCAACGAGTAGGCGAAGCGCCTCACCACCCACGAGGGGGCGAAGCGGTGGGGCGGGAACGTGGTCATCAGGTCCAACGTCGAGTCGGCGACGCGGCGCCCACCCGGGTCGAAGGCGAAGTGCTCGCGCTCGTAGTCCTCGAGCAGCCTCTCGAAGCCGGCGAAGTCGACGGGCAGCTCCCGGATCGCCATGTGGCGTCCCAGCTCCAGGTAGTAGTTGGTCGTGGCCGCGATCTCGTTCGGGGTCAGCGACCGGAAGCCGAAGTCGTCCATCCAGCGCTTGGGGATCACCACGAAGGTGGCCAGGACGTAGCGGAGGTCGTCGTTGCTGATGTCGTACATCGCGTGCATCTGGTTGATCCGGCGTACGGCGGAGCGCCCGCGGGTGCTGTCCAGGCCGTGCCGTTGCACCTCCTCGAGCAGGAGCCCCGTGTCGTCGTACCTCTTCTGGACGCGGGAGGTGAACTCCCCGGTCCGGTCCAGGAGCCGGCCGATCGAGGGCACGGCGTAGGTGCGGAAGAGTGCGAACGACAGCGCCTGGAGGCTGTCCCACGGGAAGTCGTAGGCCGAGACGTGCAGGCTGATCTCGTGGCTGTCGCGGACCGGGTCGAGCTGTTCGCTGCGGCGGGCCCAGTGCTGCCGGGGCAGCCACCCGGCCGGGAGGAGGCGGACCATCACCGGACCTTGGCGAGGAAATCGCGCAGGAGGGGTCCGGCCGTCCCCGAGCCTGAGTCACCGCGCTCGACGAAGACCGCCACCGCGAGATCGTCACGACCCGCGACCATCCAGGCGTGCGTGGGCAGCGGCGGGCTGTCGCCGAACTCGGCCGTGCCGGTCTTCGCGATGACCTTCCCGCCAGGAAGTCCTTGCAGCAGCGAGCCGCTCCCACGCTCGACGACCAGGCCCATCATGAGGCGCAGCTGCTTCGCCTCGGCGGCCGTGAGCGGCTGGGCGGGGACCTTCTGGTCCACCTGCCGGTCGGGCAACAGGGTCGGGAGCACCGCCGAACCCTTCATCACCGAGGCCACGACGGTGGCCATCGCCATCGGGGAGGCCAGCACGGTCCCCTGGCCGATCATGCCGGCCGCCGCCTGGGTCTCGCTCCGGGCCGGCTCCACCTGGCCGAAGTACGACGAGAAGCCGGTGTCGTGGTCGACCCCGAGACCGAGCGCCGCCGCGGCCTGGGCCAGCGTGTCCGGTCCCAGCTTGTCGCGCTCGCCGATGAAGGCGGTGTTGCAGGAGTTCGCCAACGCGTCCTCGAGCCGGATGCGGCCGATCCCGGAGGCGGGGTAGTCGTCGTAGTTCTTGAACGTCTTGCCGTCCACGACCGTGGTCCGCGGGCAGTCGACGCCGGAGGTGACCGTGAGGCCCGAGCGCAGCAGGGCGAGTGAGGTGACGATCTTGAAGGTCGAGCCCGGGGCGTACTGCCCGACGGTGGCCGAGCTGTAGCCCTTGGACCCGGGACCGCTCGCCAGCGCCACCAGGGCGCCGGTGGACGGTCGGACCGCCACCAGGGCGCTCGCCGGGCCGACGTCGGAGAGCACCTGCTGGGCCGTCTCCTGGGCGGCGGGATCCAGGGTGGTCCGCAGCGGCCTCCCGGCCTCTGCGGGCGCGGTGAAGAGCGTGCGGCTGGTCCCGGCCACGCTCGAGGAACCGTCCTGCGTCACGGCCGTGATGACCGCGCCGCGGGTGCCGGAGAGCTGCTCGTCGTACCTCTTCTGCAGCCCGGAGAGGCCGACGTCGTCGCCGGCCCGGATGCGACCCTTGCTCTCCGAGACCAGCTCGGCCGTGGCGGGTCCGACCGTCCCGAGGACCGCCGCGGCGAAGTCCTTGGTGGGTGCCAGCGGCAGCTCGTCGTCGACCACCCGGCCGCCCTTGATGCCCGGCACGGCGGCTGCCACCCCGGCGGGCACGTCGCCTCGTCGGTAGACGATGGCCTGCACGAACGCCCGAGGACCGGCCCCGGCCACCTGCTTGGACAGGGCCTTCGGGTCTACGTCGACCAGCCGCGCCAACGCCGTGGCGGCCGCTGCGGCCTGCTGCGTCGTCAGCCCGGTCTTGTCGACACCCAGGCGGACGACCGGTCGCAGGGTGACGATCGGCTGGTCACCGGCTCCCAGGATGTCGCCGCGCTCAGGTCGCAGAGTGGTCTGCGCGAGCCGCTCCCCGGCCTTGAGTGAGGGCTCCACGATCGTCGGGCTCCAGCGGACGAGCCAGCCCTCGCCGTCGCCGGTCTCACCCTTGGACAGCTGCACGGTGGTGTCGTAGGACCAGGTCCTCGCTCCGACGTGCCAGCTCCAGGCGAGGGTGCCGGTGGCGGAGTCCCCGTCCTGGTTCACCGACCCGGGGGTCACCTTGGCCCCGTCCACCCCCTCGGTGACGGCGGCGTACGCCGTGGTCGCCCCAGCACTGCCGCCGGCACTGCCGTCGACGAAGTCGACTCCCTTGACCTCACCCGACGAGAGCGCCCGGGCCAGGACCTGGACGGCCTCCTCGGGATCGGGTCCGGAGCCCGGGAGGCTGCAGGCGCCGAGCACGAGCAGCAGACAGCCCCCGACGGCGAGGGCGGCCGAGGACCTACGCGCTGCGATGGGACGCATGCGGTCGATCCGACCATGCCGGGCGGAGGCAGACAAACCCATTCGGCTCGATCTGGTCTGTGTCGCGCCGAGCGGCACCGAAGGAGGTGTTCGCCGGCGCGACACAGGTCTCTGCAGAGGATCAGCCCTTGAAGGCGTCCTTGATGTTCTCGCCGGCCTGCTTGAGCGAGGACTTGCTCTGGTCGGCCTTGCCCTCGGTCTCCATGGACTCGTTGTCGGTCGCCTTGCCGGCGGTCTCCTTGAGCTTGCCCTTGATGTCCTCGGCCTTGTTCGCGGCCTTGTCTTCAGTAGCCATGTGTGACGCTCCTCGGTAGAAATCGGTGTCAACCGGTCGTGCGGCGGACGCACTGGAGCCTCACGAAGCTTGTCCGAGAAACCGCCTAGGCGTACGCCGCACAGTCGCGGGTCCCGTGGTCTCGACACCCGGCCCTCTGTGTACCCGCGCACCTCGGGAAATCACGGAACATGCCGCAGTTCTTGGTAGCGGCGCAGCGGAAGGCCGCCCTCAGGCCTTGTCCTTGCGGTGGTGCTCGATGATCTGCGCGGCCACCTGCGCCAGCTTGATGTTCATCTCCTGGGACACCTGGGAGAGCATCTGGAAGGCTTGGTCGTCGTTGATCTCGTGCACCGCCATCAGGAGCCCGATGGCCTTGCCGATCTCACGGTTGCTCTGCAGTCCCCGACGCAGGGTGGTCGCCTCCTCGCCGCGGTCCAACGCGGCCAGGGACACCGAGGCGAAGGCGGTGAGCATGACCGCCTGGTCGAGGGAGTGCGCCGTGAGCGCACCGGCGGTGTCGCTGAAGACGTTCAGCGCGCCGACCTTCTCGCCGTCCTGGCGGATCCGGAACCCGGCCATGCCCCGGACGGGCGTCCGTTCCATGATCACGGCCGCCAGCTCGGGCCACCTGCTCCCCTCGGTGAGGTCGGTGCACATGTGCTGGTCGGGCTCGGACTCGTCGATCGCTTCGAGGCACGGCCCCTGGTCCATCGACCGCTCGAGGGCATCGATGGCTTCGGCGACCTCGTCCGAGGAGCCGACGGTCCGGATCCGACCGTTGCGGCGCAGCATGATCGAGGCGTGGTCGCAGCCGTCGACGAAATCGACGGCGCTCCGGCACAGGGCCTCGTAGACGGCGTCGTAGGACTCGCCCGAGTAGACGATGTCCGACAGGCCGCGGAAGGTGGAGAGGAGCTCCGGGGGGAAGGGCGTGGTCATCTAGAGGACATCCTCTTTCAATCGGGCAGAGGTGGTCGTTCCCGGCTGCTGGAGTTCGACTGCCGCATCATCCTGCCATGGTGAGCGAGCGGAGTCTCAGGTTGTCCCGTGCTGACGGGGTCCACCGTCCGGGTAGGCCTCGGCCTCGGTGGCCTTCGCGGAGAGCCACACCCGTTGCCCCACGTCCAGGGCGAGCTCGGAGACCGCTCCGGGAGTGACGTCGACCAGGGCCGAGGGAACCCCGCGCACCTGCAACCGCACGCGGTCGGCCAGCAGCTCCATGTCGGCGATGGTCCCCTCCCAGACGTTGCGGGTGCTGGTGTGCTCGGGCCACTCGGTGTGCACGGTGATGGCGCTGGGTCGCAGCGACACCAGCACGCGACCACCTGGCGCCTGGGTCGCGACGGCGAGCTGCCCGCCACCGTCGAGGGTGACTGACCCGTCCCGGGCGTCGAGTACGCCGGCCCAGAGGTTCAGGCCGACCAGGCGGGCGACGTACGGCGAGGCCGGGCGGCGAGCCACCTCGGACGGCGGCCCCTCCTGCACCAGCCGTCCGCCTTCGACCACGAGCAGCCGGTCGGCGAGGACCATCGCCTCGAGGGGGTCGTGCGTGACGAGCACGACGGGGCCGCCGAAGTCGGCGAGGTGCTCGCGCAGGAAGGCGCGGACGTCGATCCGCGCGCCGGCGTCCAGGGCGGCCATCGGCTCGTCGAGCAGCAGCACCTCCGGATCGCGGGCGAGCGCCCGGGCCAGGGCCACCCGCTGGGCCTGGCCGCCGGAGAGCTGGTGTGGCCTGCGCTCCGCCAGGTCCTCGAGCCCCAGCCGCTGCAGCCACCCCGTCGCCAGCGCCCGGGAGGCGGTGCGCCCGCTGCCGGTCGAGCGGGCGGCGAAGGCGACGTTGTCGCGCACGTCGAGGTGAGGGAAGAGCCGGTAGTTCTGGAACACGACCCCGGTCCGACGCTGCTCGGCGGGGAGGAACGTGCCCGGCCCCTGCCAGACGTGGTCGCCGACCTCGACCGTGCCGGCGCCCAGCTCCTCGAGACCAGCGATGGCGCGGAGCAGGGTCGACTTGCCGGCCCCGTTCGGCCCGAGCACGCCCAGCACCTCGCCGGGACCGACCCGGAAGGCGACACCCAGCTCGAACGAGCCACGGCGGACGGTGCCGTCGAAGCGCAGGCCACCGGCCCGGTTCACGACGACCCCCCGGCGTTGACCCAGCGACCTCGCAGGGCGAAGAGCACCACCACCGAGACGGTGAGCAGCACCAGGGACAGGGCGATGGCTGCCTCGGGGTCGGTCTCCATGAGCAGGTAGACCGCGAGTGGCATCGTGCGGGTGACCCCCTGAAGGTTGCCGGCGAAGGTGACCGTGGCGCCGAACTCGCCCAGCGCCCGGGCCCAGCACAGCACCGACCCGGCGACCAGGGCCGGCCGGATCAACGGGAGGCTCACCCGCCAGAAGACCGTGAGCCGTCCCGCTCCGAGGGTCGCCGCCGCCTCGTCGTACCCCAGGTCGGCGGAGCGGAAGGCACCCTCCACCGCCACCACCAGGAACGGCATCGCCACGAACGTCTCGGCGATGACCACCGCGCCCGTGGTGCCGAACAGCGTGATCCCGAACCATGCGTCGAGATGTTGACCCACCAACCCGTTGCGGCCGAGAACCAGGATCAGGGCGACGCCACCGACGACCGGGGGCAGCACCAGCGGCAGGGTCACCAGCGCCCGCAGCAGCCGCAGACCCGGCACCGACGAACGAGCCAGCACCCACGCCAACGGGACCCCGAGCACGATCGAGATGGCGGTCGCGAGCGAGGCGGCACCGAGCGAGAGCCACAGCGCGTCGAGCACCGCGGGCGTCCCGAGAAGACGGGTCAGGTCGGACCACGGGGCGCGGACCAGCAGCCCGGCGAGGGGTACGACGAGCAGCAGCGCCCCGAGCAGGGCTGGGACGCCGAGGGACCAGGGGGTACGCCGCCTGCTGATCTCGCCTGCCATCAGGGTCGCTGGAAGCCGGCGTCCTCGAGCACCCTGGCGCCCTCGGCGGAGAGCACGAGCTCGACGAACTGGGCGGCCGTGCTCGCGTGTGCGGAGGCGGTGAGCGTGGCGATCGGGTACGCGGTGGTGGCGTTGACGTCGTCCGGGATCTCGATGCCCCTCACCTTGTCCCCGGCGGCGAGCACGTCGGTCAGGTAGACCACGCCGGCGTCGACCTCACCCAGGGACACCTTGGTCAGCACGGACTTCACGTCGACCTCCTCGGTGGCGGGCTTCACGGTGATCTTCGCGTTGGTGAAGACCTCGGCGGCCACCTGGCCGCACGGCACCTGGGCCTGGCAGACGGCGACCTTGACGTCCTTCTTGGTCAGGTCGTCGAGCGAGGCGATGCCGGCCGGGTTGTCGGCGGGGACGGCGATCTCCATGCTGTTGGTCGCGAAGTCCCGGGGGTCCTCGGCGTCGTCGGCCTGGACGACGGTGTCCATGTTGCTGGGGCTCGCGGAGGCGAAGACGTCCGCCGGGGCACCGCTGCCGATCTGCTGGGCGAGGCCGGAGCTGGGGCCGAAGTTGAGCTCGACGGTCGTGCCGGGGTGGTCGGCCTCGAACTCACGGCCGAGCTCGGTGAACGTCTCGGTGAGGGAGGCTGCCGCGAAGACGCGGATGTTCACCTCCTTGGCGCTGCCCGGGTCATCGGACCCGCAGGCGGCCAGGGAGGTGAGGGCCAGGCAACCGGCCAGGGCGGGGAGCAACCGCCGCAACCTCACGACCCCTCCGGGAGCTCGATGCCGACGTTGGTGGACTTCACGGTGGCGATGGCCAGCTTCCCGGGGTGGAGGTCGAGCTCGTCGGCGGCCTCGCGGCTGAGCAGCGAGACGACGCGGTGCGGACCGGCCTGGATCTCCACCTGGGCCATCACGGTGTCGCGCACGACCCGGGTCACCAGCCCGACGAAACGGTTGCGGGCCGAGGCCGAGACCACCGGCCCCGGGTCGGGACGGTCGCCGCTCTCGGCGATCTCCTGGGCCAGCTGGGCGAGCTGCTCACCGTCCACGACCTGGCGGGTGCCCTCGGTGGCCGTGGTCAGCCGACCGGACTCGGCCCAGCGGCGTACGGTGTCGTCGCTGACCCCGAGCAGCTCGGCCGCCTGCTTGATGCGATACGTCGTCATGCGCAGAGAGTAGCCGCACCTGCGGTGGCAACGCACCGATCGGTCCGCAGGTGCGGCATCCGACGGGACGTCATACGAACCGGTCCCCCCGGCAACCAGGAGGTATGACGTCCGGCGGGTCGACCGAGAGTTGTCGCGCACAACGACCTGCCTAGAGTTGGCCGGTGGCCTCCTGGATCGCTGACACCCGCCCGCTCCGCGACCCGCACTTCCGGCGACTGTGGACCGCGAACGTCGTCACGGTCGTCGGCGCCCAGCTCACGGTGGTGGCGGTGCCGGCGCAGATCTACGCGGAGACCGGGTCGTCGGCCTACGTCGGGCTCACCGGCGTCTTCGGCCTCGTCCCCCTGGTGGTCTTCGGCCTCTGGGGTGGGGCGCTGGCCGACGTCATCGACCGGCGGACGCTGCTGATCTGCACGACCTTCGGGATGATCGGGACCAGCACCCTGTTCTGGCTGCAGGCCTGGAGCGGCAACACGGACGTGTGGCTGCTGCTCGGGTTGTTCTCGCTGCAGCAGGCGTTCTTCGCGGTGAACCAGCCGACGCGCAGCGCCGTGCTCCCCCGGCTCCTGCCGCTCAACCTGCTGCCCGCCGCCAACTCCCTGAACATGACCGTGATGCAGGCCGGTGCGATCGGCGGGCCGCTCATCGCCGGGGCACTGATCCCCGTGTTCGGCTTTCCCTGGCTCTACTTCATCGACATGGTGACCCTGGTCCCCACGCTGGGTGCGGTGCTGTGGCTGCCGCCGCTGCCCATCGAGGGGGTGACCGGGACCCTGGGGATCAAGGCGGTGCTCGACGGCCTGGCCTACCTCAAGGGCCAGCCGGTGCTGCTGATGTCGTTCATCGTCGACCTCATCGCCATGGTCTTCGGCATGCCACGGGCGCTGTTCCCGGAGATCGCGCACCTCGACTTCGGCGGCCCGGACAGCGGTGGCTTCGCCTTCGCCATCCTGTTCGCGGGCATCCCGATCGGCGCCGTGCTGGGCGGCGTGTTCTCCGGGTGGGTCTCCCGCGTGGAGCGTCAAGGCATCGCGGTGCTCGCCTCGGTCACGGTCTGGGGCCTGGCCATGATCGGCTTCGGCCTCGCCGTAGGGCTGGCCGACCGCTGGCGCACTCCGATGCTGGTGGTGGCGGTGCTGATGCTCGTCGTCGGCGGGGCCGCCGACATGGCCTCGGCCGCCTTCCGGACGAGCATGCTGCAGAGCGCCGCCTCGGACGCCGTGCGCGGGCGGTTGCAGGGCGTCTTCACCGTGGTCGTGGTCGGCGGCCCGCGGATGGCCGACGTCGCCCATGGCGCGGTCGCGGTCTCGATCGGCGCGGCCGCGACCGCGGCCGGCGGTGGACTGCTCGTGATCGTTGCGACCGTGCTGGCCGCGGTGGGCTTCCCGGCCTTCGTTCGCTACCGGGTGGTGGCCGCGACCAGCCGCGCGAACTGAGCCGGCTCAGCCTCCGGTGACGGCCTCGTCGAGCCGCACGAGGGTGCCCTCGAGCTGCTCCTGCGAGACCAGCGGGAACCCGATCTGGTCGAGCAGCCCCTGGTCGGTGACAGCGTCCCAGTCGTAGGTGTGCCGCACGCGGGTGGCGTCGGAACCCTCGGACTCGAGCTCCCAGACCCACTGCCATCCGGGCGGCTCGGCCCCGGCGGGAGCGGTCTTCCAGGCGAGGAGCTTGTTCGGGTCGAAGCCCACGACGTGGTTCTCGGTCTGGTACTCCCCACCCATGTGGGGGCCTTCCATGTTCATCGTGAACACGTCCCCGACCTGCTGGATCCGGTTGGACTTCTCGTCCGACTTCACGAAGCCGGAGCCGTCGAGCGCCACGTGGCGCTCGGGGTTGCTCAGCAGCTCGAAGATGTGGTCGCTCGAGGCGTTGATGGTGCGTTCGACGGTGATCCTGTTCTCAGACATCCGCCCAGACTTGCTCGCAGATCGGCTCGAGACAAGGCCAGCCACCTGGCAGCCGCCTGAGCGCTCAGGCCCCGCGCTGCCCGTGCACCAGGTCCTCGTAGTCGGGGTGCTTCTCGATCCACCCCTTGATGAAGGGGCAGCGCGGGACCACGCGGCGGGTGCTGTTCGCGCGTACGTCGTCCAGCGCAGCCCGGGCGAGCGCCGAGCCCACACCCTTGCCCTCGAAGGCGTCGTCGACCTCGGTGTGCGTGAACACGATGCGCTGGTCGTCGAGCTCGTAGTAGGCGCCGCCGGCGAGCTCGCCGTCGACGTACGCCTGGTAGCGGTTCCCGGACTCGTCGTGCTTGATCTCCACGTCTGCCATGCCCCCATCGTTGCGCAGATCCCCCGGTCGGCCGGGGATGTCGACACCCCTCAGAAGCCGCCCTTGCGCTTCAACGGCTTGGGGCGGCCGTCGGGGTCGTGGAGCAGCAGGTAGGGCACCATCGCCGCGGCCCGCTCGAGCCGGCCCAGCTCTGGCTGCCTGAGCCGGCGGAGGCGGCCCGGTGGTCGCTCCCCGACCTGGCCGCCGTCGTGCCACTCGTCGAGACGCTTCGCCGACCCGGCGTACGCCGCGAAGAGGCCGGCGGTATCGACGCAGTCGTCCATCACCTCGAGCAGCGAGTCGTCGGTCACCTCACGGTCGAGGTGCTCGGCCGCGAGGTTCAGCCGCAACCGGCGGGCGTAAGGGCTGTGGTCGTCGGCGCTGGGGTCGACCACCACCGCGGAGAGCTCCGAGTCGTGCGTCCACGAGCGACGGTTGAAGTTGTCCGAGCCGACGGTGGCCCAGATGTCGTCCATCACGCAGACCTTCGCGTGCACGTAGACCGGCGTGCCCTGGTGGTTCTCGATCCCGTAGATCGCCACCCGGTCAGGCGCGGCCTCGGTCATCTGCTCCATCGCGCGCTTGCGGCCGAGCATCTGGGGCGTGCGCGCGGTGAAGCCCTCCTGGTCGGTGAACAGCGGCACGACCGCGATCACGTGCAGGTCGGGGTGCTCGTGCAGGGCGTCGGTGAGGACGTCGCCGACCTGCTGGCCCCAGAGGTACTGGTCCTCGATGTAGATCAGCTTCCGGGACCGCGAGACGGCCTTGCTGTAGCCCCGCGCGACACTGCGCTCGCCACCCCGGGCGAACGGGTAGTCGCGACCGTGGCGCAGGTTGGGGTAGGTGCGCAGCAGCTGCACGGTCTGGGTCCCACCCTCGGGCGAGGGGGGTGGCGGCGTCTGCCTCGGCAGCGGGTCGGGCTTCATGTCCATCCGCAGGATCGTGTCCTGGGCGAGGTAGACGGGGTGCCGGGTCAGCCGGGTCGGGTCCTCCCAGCGCTCGCGGAAGACGGTCTCGACGTCGTAGACGGCCGGGCCGGAGATGGCTGCCTGCACGTCGTGCCACGGCGGGGTCTCGCCGTACTCCGACGCCATGTCCAGGGCCTGCGGGTCCCCTTGGTGGCGGGCATCGTCGCGTCGCGAGTGGCACAGGTCGATGCCGCCCACGTAGGCGATGTCGCGCTCGGGCCGGTCCCGGTGGCGGATGACCACCAGCTTCTGGTGGTGCGAGCCCCCGGTCCGGACCCGCATGTCGAGCAGTGCCTCAGCCCCGCGCGACTGCAGCTGTCGACCCAGGAGCCGGTTCTGGCTCGAGTTGAAGTTGAGCAGCTCGGAGTGCGAGCGCCAGATCAGCCCGCGTACGTCGACGCCGCGCTCGTCGGCCTGCGCGAGCACGGTGACGACCTCGCTCCCGGGCTCACCGGTGAGCTGCTCGTCGGCGTCCCCCTGCCAGTCGGTGAAGAGGACCAGGTCGCCGGCCTTGGTCGCCTGCAGCCGTTCGTAGAGCTCGGCGAAGTACGTCGCCCCGTGGATCAGTGGCCGCACGAGGTTTCCCTCGGACCACGCCACTCCGCCCTCGTGCCGGTCGTCGAGGCGGGTGTCGTCGTTGGCGCGCTCGTCATGGGTGAGGAGCCAGTCCGAATGCTGCATGCCATCCCTTCCGCGGACGCTGACATCATGCCGTCATGGGTCCCCCCGACGCATCGACCGGCACCGCGACAGTACGACGTGTCGCCGCGGCCTACCGCGCGACCGGTGCCGACCTGCCGTTCGGGGACCCGCTGCCGGCCCACGGGGTGGCGATGGAGGGCTACTTCTGGCGCTTCACCGACCCGGGGTCCGGCCGGGTGCTGATCGCGCTGAACGGCGTCAACCGCGCACCCGACGGCGACACTCCCCAGCACTGGGCGACCCTCGGCCTCGCCTCCCACCCGACCGGCTTCCTGCGGACGGTGGCGCACCCCGTCGGCCACGCCTCCACCACCGGTCTCGGGGCCTTCGCGGGCGAGGCCTTCGCCGGAACGGCCGACCGGCTGACGGTCGACCTCGGCCCGGACGCGCGGCTCGAGGTCGACGTGACCGCCCCGGTGCCGTGGCCCCGGCGCGGCGTGGGCGGCTCCAGCGTCTTCCAGACGGTGCCGGCTCTCGACCAGTACTGGCACCCCTGGCTCCTGGGCGGGTCGGCCCACGGCCACGCCGTCATCGGCGACACCACGTGGGAGCTCGACGGCTGGTCGGTCTACGGCGAGAAGAACTGGGGCAAGGGCGGCTTCCCCGACGCGTGGTGGTGGGGCCAGGCCCAGGGCTTCGAGGATCCCGGGGTCTGCGTGGCCTTCGCCGGTGGCGACGTCTCGGCCGGACCGCTGCGCGCCCGGGTGACGGCGCTCGTCGTGCTGCTCCCCGGCGGTCGACTGCTGCGCCTCGGCGACCCGGTGTTCTCGGCCGTGCACGCCGAGGTCACCGACGAGCGGTGGGTCCTGCGCGGCCGGAGCGCCCAGTGGCAGGTGGACCTCGAGGGGTTCGGCTCACTCGACGCCGCCCACGTGCTGCCGGTCCCGCTGCCCGCCGAGCACCGCAACGTGCCGGGAGCCATCGAGCACCTCGGTGCCACGATGCGTGTCCGGGTCCGCCGCTGGGGGCGGACCGTCTGGCAGGGCGAGTCCACGGTCGCAGCGCTGGAGCACGGCGGCATCGACCGGGCCCGGACCGAGATCAACCGGCGGGGCGGGGCAGCCGACGACGTCGACGCTCCGCCGATCGCCCCCGGCACCTGAGCCGCCGGCACCTGAAGCCCGGTTACTCCGGATCGTCCACCAGGAGCTCGGTGATCGCCGACACCTCGACGACCTCGATCTGCTGGGCACCCAGGCGGACGACCCGACGGCGGTCCTCGAGCACGTCGCGCACCCGGGCGCGGAGCCGCTCGGCCCCGCGGCGCTCGGCGACCGCCAGCTGCTGGTCCATGGCCCGCTGCTGCTCCCTCTTCTGGGCCGTCTTCTGGTCCGTCTTCTGGTCCGTCTTCTGGGCCTCCTGCTGGGAGGGGGAAGGACCGTTCACGGCGTCCCCGTACCCCGAGGAAGCAGAGCGATCGGCAGAACCACCCAGCTCAGGGTGAAGAAGACGAGGACGATCGCTCCGGCGATCATCCCGGCCGTGTCGTCGACCACCACGGCGAAGATCAGGACGACCACGGTCACCATGGTCAGGCCCATGGCAGCGAGGCCGCACTTGGCGAACACCGCCCCCCAGCGGACCATCACGTCCTTCTCGTGCAGCCCGAACAGGAAGCGGTGCAGCGCCACCGGTGCGGTCATCAGCCCGACCGTGAGCACGGCCAGCCCGAACGCGACGAGGTAGACGGTGCGATGACCGGAGCCGATCTCGCCGAAGCGAGGGCTGAACGGCAGCGTGAGCAGCAGGCCCGCCAGCACCTGGACGCCGGTCTGGGCGACACGCAGCTCCTGGATCAGCTCCGACCAGTTGCGGTCGTAGCGTTCCGCGTCGGTCTCGTCGCGGCGGGCATCCATCAGGCCAACCTAGCCCTGCCGGGGCGCCCGGTCCGCTCATACGCAGCACCCGGGTGGCGTCACGTCGCCGCGCCTCGCCTACTCCAGGCCGGTCTGGTCGCTCGCCCAGTTCCACAGCTCGGTGCGCTCGGCCGCCCCGGTGCGCGTCCTCGACAACAGGTGCGTGGGCCGGGCCCTCCGGTCGTGCCAGAGGTCACCCGAGGGGGGCTGGGGCTCGGTGGCAGCGAGCCAGACCGTCGTCTCGGCGCCACCGGCCGCGTCGCGCAGCAGCGGTCCTGTCAGCTTGTGGAAGGTCGGCAGCGAGTCGACCACACCGGGGGTGTCGGCCCACCCGGGATGGGTGGCGTGCACCCCGATGCCGTCGGACTTCCAGCGACGGGCGAGGACCGGCAGCAGCTCGACCTGGGCGCGCTTGCTCCGGGCGTACGCCGTGGCGGGCGCGTACTCGCCACGGGTGTACTCCGGGTCGTCGGCCCGCAGCTTCTGCCCGTACATCCCGCCCGAGGTCACGAAGATCACGCGGGCGTCGTGGCCGCTCAGCACCGGGCGCAGCAGCTCGGTCAGGAGCAACGGCCCCAGGACGTGGAGGGCCATCGTCATCTCGTGGCTCTGGGCGGACTCGGTGCGGGTGGCCGGCATCGCACCGGCGTTGTGGACCAGCACGTCGAGGCGCGGGAGGTCGAGCTCGGCGGCGAAGCGGCGTACGTCGGTGAGGTCCGAGACGTCGAGGCGGTCGACGCTCACGCTCGTCCCGGGGAACTCCTTCTCCAGCTGCGCCTTGACCTTGGCCCCCTTCTCGACGTCGCGCACGACGAGGCGCACGTCGGCGCCCAACCGGGCGAAGCCCTGGGCCGTGGCCAGGCCCAGGCCGGAGGTCGCCCCGGTGACGGCCGCGGTCTTCCCGGCCATCGCGTCAGGGGCGGGATCGGCGGGCCAGCCCGGCAGGCGACGGCGTACGGCGGGCCCGATCTTGGTGAAGCCTGGGGCCACCGTGCGGTCCATCAGGGTGTCCACGCCGCGGGCGAGCTTCAGGGCGGACTTCCGGGAGAGGCTGCTCATGACAGCAACCGTAGTCAGGGGGCCCTCGAACCCCGCTCGTCCTCCTGGGCGACCAGCTCGACGAGGTCGGTGAGCCGGTCGAGGCCACGGAGCGGCTGGGCGAGCCGGTGGTTGCCGGCGAAGTCCTGGCGGTGGCGGTCCATGAACCACCAGTAGCCGGCCGTGAACGGGCAGGCGTCCTCGCCCACGCGCACCTTCGGGTTCAGCTCGCACGACGAGCAGTGGTCGCTCATCTTGTTGAGGTAGGCGCCGCCGGAGGTGTACGGCTTGGTCGCCAGCACGCCGCCGTCGGCGTGCTGCGACATCCCGACCACGTTGGGCACCATCACCCAGTCGTAGCCGTCGACGAAGCTGCGATGGAACCAGTCGGTCAGCTGGTCCGGCGCCCAGCCACGCTGGAGCGCATAGCTGCCCAGCACCATCAGCCGCGGGATGTGGTGCACCCACCCGCGATCGGCGACGCCCTCGAGCGTGTGGGACAGGCACCGCGCCCGGGTCGCGGTCCCGTCCAGCTCGGCGAACCAGTCGGGGATCGCGCGTCGCGCCCTCAACGCGTTGCGCCGTCGGTAGTCCTCGCCGAGGTGCCAGTAGAGGTGCCACACGTAGTCGCGCCAGCCCATCACCTGCCGGACGAAGCCCTCGACGGAGGCCAGCGGAGCCTCCCCGCTGCGATAGGCCTCCTCGGCCCGGCGTACGACGTCATGGGGGTCGAGCAGCCCGAGGTTCATCGGCGCGGAGAGGAGCGAGTGCGACATCCACGGGTCCCCCTCGAGGATGGCGTCCTCGTGGGCGCCGAAGGTCGGCAGCCGGTGGGTGACGAAGTGCTCGAGCAGGGCCTCGGCCTCAGCGCGGGTGGCGGCGAAGAGCCGTGGACCGTCGCGACCGATGAAGCGGACCTCGCCCTCGCGCTCCCACCGGTCGAGGTCGGCGCGCACCTCGGCGTCGATGTCGTCCTCCACCGGCCACGGCGGCTCGTCGACCCCCAGGGTGGTCCGGCCCCTCGGGGGTGGCTCCCGGTTCTCGTGGTCGAAGTTCCAGCGCCCACCGGCGGGCTCACCACCGTCGAGGAGCACGCCGTGCCGCAGCCGCGCGTCCCGGTAGAAGTCCTCCATCAGCAGGCGCTTCGCGCCGCGCCCCTCCGCCCAGTGGGTGAAGTCCTCACGGGTGGTCACGAACCCGCGGGCCGGCAGCCGTTCGACCTCGCGGTGCTCGGCGAGGGCCTGGACCAGCCCGACCGCGGCGTACGACGTCGGCTGGATCACCTCGAGCGGTCCGTCGACCTGCCCCACCGCCTCGGCGTACGTCGAGGACTGCACGTAGCGGCACCGCTCCCCCAGCTCCACGGCCCGGTGCCGCATCGCGGAGAGCACGAGGTGGGCCTTGGCCCTGTGGTAGCGGCGCCGGGCGAAGACCCGCTGGGACTCGACGAGGAGCAGCTGGCCGTCGTGGTCGTCGGTGAAGTGGCTGCCGAGCTGGTCGCCGAACAACCAGCGGACGGCGCTCATCGACGGCCGGTGCGCATCGGGGGACGGGCCTCAGAGCCCTGAGAGGTACTTCTTCAGGCCGCTCTCGGCCTCGTCGCCGAGCTTCTTCAGCGCGGGCGCAAGCAGCGGGGCGACGAACTTCCCGATGCCCTTGAACTGGAAGTCCGCGGTGTAGGTGACGCGGGAGCCCTGGCCCTGCGCGCTGATCTCCATCGTGTCCTGGGCGATCACGGACTTGTTCTCACCGCGCAGCGCGAAGGTGCTGCTCGGCTGGTAGGTGACGACCTCGTAGGTCAGCTCGGTCTCACGGCCCATGAACTTCGAGGTGTTGTGGTAGGTCGTGCCGACCCCGCCGTCGCCGGAGACGCGCACGGTGTCGACGGTGCCCGGGTCCCACTCGTTGGTGTTCGTGAAGTCGCTGAGGTAGGCGAACACGGCCTGCGGGGAGGCGTCGGTCTCGACGGTGCGCTGGAGCTTCATCTGGTGTCCTTCGTCGTGGGTGGGAGCTGGCGGTTCAGGCCCCTTGGGGGCCGCGGTCGTCGGGGACCGCCTCGTGGTGCCGCCGGCCCGGCGTACGACGATCCTCCTTCATCTCCGCCTCGAAGAGATGGCGCCGGCCCTCGACGAGGTCGTCGCGCGCCTGCCGCTCGAGGTCCTTGAACGCCGAGTAGTAGGTGTCGTCGTACTCCTCGACCAGCTGGAAGCTCCACCGGCCCTCGAGGATGTTGCGACCCACCAGCTCGCGGTCGAGGCGGTCGGCGAGGTCGGTGTGGCCGGCCTCGCGCAGCTCCTCGACGGCCTCGCCGAGGGTGAGGTCGGCGGTGCCGCAGAGTCGGTGGAAGGAGTAGAGGTGACCGCGAGCAGCCTCGACCACCTCGAGCGCCTCCGACAGCTTGCCCAGCCCGGAGACCGTCGCGTCACTGACGCCGTCGGGGCGCTGGTGCTCAGGAAGGGGTCCGCGGTCTGAGGTCGTCATCGGGTTCGGAGTACCCGGCGCCCGGGCGCCGCAAACGAGGGACCTGGCGCTTGCTGCGGACCGGGGTGGAACCCGACCCCTCGCTCCACTCCGAGACCTGGGCGAGCGCGTCGACCACGTTGCGGAGGTTGACCAGGAGGCCGCCGTACTCGTACCAGGCCGACCCGGCCAGCGTGTCCGTGGAGAGATGGTCGGCCAGACCTCCCAGCTCCTCGCGGATCTCGCGCAGCCGGTCACCGTCGCGTGTCTCCAGGGCGTCCGCGGTCTCGGCCAGCATCTGCTTGAAGGGCGCCCGGAAGTCGTCGTTCCACAGGGTCGCCCGTTCGGCGCTGGTGGTCAGCGTGCGCGCCATGCTCAGCGTGTCCGCGACCACCTGCTCGAGCAGGTGCAGGGTCGCCACCAGGTCCTCCAGCCCGGCCGGACGACTGCGGCGCGGGTTGAGCCGGCTGCTCTCGCGGGCCTGGCTGAGCAGGCGCCAGGCCTCGTCGATCCCCTCGTCGATCCGGCGCAGGTCGCGGATCCACGGCTTGGTCCCGGCCGCCTCCAGGTCCGGCGTCAGGCCGGCCGCCATCTCGCGGAGCACGCCGGCGATCTCGGGCGGCAGCCCACCGGCGCGCGCCCAGGCGGCCCGGTCACGCAGGGGTGGCCAGACCAGCAGGTTCACGAGCAGGCCCACGACGATCCCGACGGTGGTGTCGGCCAACCGGCCGATGAGCAGGTTGGACTCGGCGATCGCATTGGTGGCGATCACCACGATGCCGGTGGTGGCGATGGTCGTCGCCTCGTCGCGCAGCCAACGGAGGCGTCCGAGCGCGAAGGCGGCCACGAGCATGACGCCCATGCCGAGCGGCCCGAGGCCCAGGACTCCACCGCAGCCCCACCCCAGGAAGACGCCCGCGAAGGTGGCCGCCACCTGCTGGCCTCCACGCGAGACCGTCCGGTAGATCGTCGCCTGCACGACCATGACCGCCGACCACGGCGCCAGGAACGGCTGCTCGAGGCCGAGGACGTCGGTCGCGACGAACCACGCGACCATCCCCGCGGCCGCCGCCTTCCCGCTCTGCAGCAGGTCGACGACGAGCACGGGATCCGGGCCCCGGGAGACCGCTCGTGCACGCCACGAGGCACCGCGGTCCTTCCCGGTCGTCGTCGGCACCCTCGCAAGGTACGCGTCGGGACGCCCGGGCAGTGAGCCGGAGCAGCAACCCGACGAGCCGCCCGTGGGAGCATGCGGATCGTGAGCGACGCAGCAGCGTTCCCGCGCGACGACCGCGCCTGGCCCCCGGGAGCCTTCGCGGTCTCGCTGGCGGTCGGCTTCGCCTCCCTGGCGGGTTCTGCGGCGCTGGTGGCCTCCGCCGACTCGTGGCGGAGCGGGGTCGGGCTGGCCGTCGTCTTCACGGTGCTGGCCGCGGTTCAGACCGCGGCGTACGTCGACGCCCTGCTGCCGTGGCTGCAGGGCGCCTCGGTGCCGGGCCGCACCTACGCCCTCCAGCCCGTCATCGCGCTCGCGGCGCTGCTGACCTTCGCCGGGGGTGGGGCGATGGGGGGCTGCGGCCTCCTCGGCTACCTGGCGGGGGTGTTCCTGCCCAACGCCTGGGCGAGCCGGCGTGCCCGCGTCAACCGGGACCTGGTCGACGCCGGCGAGGCCCGGCTGGCCCGGGAGCGGGAGCAGCAGCAGGCGGACGAGTGGACCGAGGCGCACCCCGCGTCCCCCTGGGACATCCATGCGCCCCGGCCGTCGTCGCGCCGGGCGCCCAAGGTCGGCCAGGTCCTGGGTGACTCGCTCGCCGAGACCCGCGAACGGTGCCTGGCCTGGGCCGCTGCGACCGTCGTGGTGCTCGTCGGGTCGGTGGCGCTGGGTGGTTCCCGGGCGCTGTTCCTCGCGCTCGCCTTCCTGGGACTCGCCCCGCTCACCTGGGTCTGTCGGCAGCTGCTCGCGGTGTGGCTCGCCCTCCGCGACTTCGAGGCCGCTGCCACCGAGCCGCGGCGGGCCTACGTGGTGCTGCTCCACGACCCCAACCCGCGGCTGACCCGCCCGCTGCTGTGCGTGTGGAGCTCGGAGCCGCTGCCCACAGGTGGGCGGCTCCCCCCGGCCGAGGCGGTCTACCGCTGCGACGAGCGTCGCGACGCCCTGCTCTCGGTGCAGGGCGGGGCGGTCGTCCACGAGGCCTGGCTGGACACTGGCGCGCGGGCCCGCTCACGTCCCCACTGGGTGGCGGCGGACGCCGGCATCGCGCTGACGCACCGCCGGTCGTTCCTCGGTTCGTTCTACGTCGCGTCGGTCATCGGCAGCGAGCGCCCCGGGCGCGCTCGACCGCTCACGATGCCGGCGCCCGACCCGACCCGGGAGAACGCGACAGGCAGCATCGCCACCGTCATCAGCGAGGAGACGCCGGGGACCGGCCACTGGGCCAGTCTCTTCGCCTGGCGGTTGGCGGGACTCGCGCTCGTGGGTGCCGCCTTCGCCTGGATCGGCCGGGCCGGCTGAGGACGTCTCAGCCCATCGCTTCAGCCCAGCGCTTCAGCCCAGCGCTCAGCCAAGCGCAGCCTGGACCTCGTCGGCGGTGCGGTAGCCCGCGGTCACCGCCCCGTCCATGTAGCCCTGCCAGTAGAACGCAGACTCCGTGCCCGCCCAGTGGATGAGACCGGTCTGCTGGCGCAGCGCCGTGCCCGCCCGGGTCAGGACGCCGAGCCCCGGGAGCCCGGTCGGGCCACCCCACGAGTAGGTCTCGCCGTCCCAGCGCTTGTAGCCGCGGTCGACCGCCTTGGTGCGGGCGTCGCTGCCGAAGTAGTCGACGAGGCTGTCCATGCACTCGTCGAGCAGCTGCGACTCCGGGGCGTTGTCGAGGCGTCGCATGTGGTCCCCGGAGATGAAGCCCATCAGCCAGTACTTGCCCTGGCTGTAGGTCTCGAAGGTGATGTCGAGGGGGTCGCCGTTGCCGATGACCTGGCCGCTCAGGCCGCGGGTGCGCCAGAACGGGGTGTCGTAGGCCGCCTGGAACTTGCCCTCGTAGCCCATCTTCATGCCCACGTGCAGGCGGCTGCGCGCCGTGGTCAGGCCACCGGGGTAGCTGATCCGGCCGGCGATCGCCGGGCTCATCGCGACGATGACGCGCTTGCCCTGGAAGGTGCCCTGGCTGGTGGCGACCAGGGCCTTGCCGCTGCGGGTGTCGATCGAGGTGACCGGGGCGGAGTAGACGATGCGCGAGCTCAGCTCGGCGGCCATCGCGTTCGGCACCCGGGCGGCGCCGCCGTCGAAGAAGCGCTCCTGCGCGCCCCCGGACGTGTTCAGGAGCCGGAACATCGTTCCGGGGTGGCTGGTGTCACCGGCGGCGGCGATGTAGCTGAACATGAAGAGCGCGGAGATCGACTCCGGCCCCACGGAGAGCGTCGAGCTGCAGATCAGCGAGAACTGCAGCCGCGCGTCGGCGGTGAGCACGGTGCGGTCGATCCACTGCTTGAACGTGATCGAGTCCCAGTAGGTGGCGAGCGGGTGCTTCCACGGCTCACCGGGCGTGATGGTCAGGCAGATGGCCGAGAGCTTGGCGATGCCGAGCGCGGTCTCACCGATGGACTGGTTGATGGGGATCCCGATGGCGGCGGGGTACTGCTGGATGACGCCGTCGCGCCAGTAGAGGCTGGTCCCCTCGTTGTACGTCGGGAAGGTGGCCACCCCGAACTCGTCCGCGAGCGCCTGGATGTGGTTCTGCGTCGGCCCCACGAACTCGGCGCCACCGTCGAAGTGCAGGGTGCCGCTGAGCGTGGGGATGTTCTCCACCCGGCCGCCGGGGCGGTTGCGCGCCTCCACGACGAGCACGTTCCTGCCGGCGGCGGTGAGCTGACGGGCCGCCGCGAGGCCGGAGAGGCCCGCTCCGACGACGACACAGTCGTAGAGGGTGCTGGTGGAGACCGCCTCGGCGGACGTGGCGACAAGGGGCGCAGCGGCGCCGGCAGCCCCGAGGGCCGCCGCTCCGCGCAGGACGGTACGACGGCTCAGGCTCATGCCTGGGACGTTAGGGGAGAAAACGATGATCTGAGGCCGTTTCACCTGACTCGGGCGAGTTGTCCGGGGCTGGTGCCACACCTGGCTGGTCGATGATTTCCTGAAGCCACGGGGGTCTCAACCTGTGACGGTTCCAACCCGGAGCCCCGCCACAGGAGGCAGCGCCATGACGGAACCGACGCACGGACCGGGCCCGCTCGACCACGAGTTCACGGCCACGCTGCAGAAGAGCCCGTCAGCAGGCGGCTGGACCTATGTCGTGATGCCGGACTCGGCCGGCTTCTTCGGGACGGGCGGTCTGGTGAAGGTCCGCGGCCGGGTGGACGGCGAGCCGATCACGACCTCGTTCATGGCGCTCGGTGACGGCACCCACAAGCTCCCGGTCAGGGCGACCGTGCGCCGACGGATCGGCAAGGAGGCCGGCGAGACGGTCGTCGTACACCTGGACGAGCGGTTGGCGCGCTGAGCCGTCGAGCCGCGAGTGGCTGGCGTGGCGGGTTCCGGGTACTGCCCCTGGAGTAACCAGGACCCGAACCCGAATGGAGACACGAATGTCTGACCACGAGCAGGATCTCGCCCAGGACAAGGTCGTCGAGATCATGCGCGGTGACCGCTTCTGCATGCTGACCTCGGTGGGCGTCGCCGACAACGGCCGACTGCACTCACACCCGATGACGCCCCAGGAGGTGACCGACACCGGTGACGTGTGGTTCTTCCTGGACGGCACCAGCGAGCAGGCCGCCAACGTCACCGCGGAGAAGCGGGTCAACCTCGCCTTCGCCGACGGCTCGACCTGGCTCTCGGTCACCGGCCACGCCAGCCTGCAGCGCGACCAGGCCCGGATCGACGAGCTGTGGAACCCCACCGTCGAGGCCTGGTTCCCCGAGGGCAAGGACTCCGAGAACGTCCAGCTCCTCCTCGTCGAGGCCGACTCGGCGGAGTACTGGGACAGCCCCGGCGGCCGGATCGCCTCCGCCCTGGCGTTCGCGAAGTCCAAGGTCACCGGCGAGCGGCCCGACGTCGGCACCAACGACACCGTCGAGCTCTGAGCCTCCGGCACAGGGCTCCTGGGTAGTCCGAGACGATCTCGTCGTCCGTAGGCCCAGAAGACAACGGAAACGTCTCGGACTATCCTTCGCCGGTCGACCAGCATCCTGGGGCACGCCGAGTCCTGCCCAGTCCCGGATGCCCCACGAACACATGCGGGCAGGAGTGGGGGACCCACAGGTTCCACGCGCGGCCTCCTCGGGGAGACCGCACTCGGGGTGAAGTCACGACCATGTGACGGAGCACTTCCAGCTCCAACCCGACAGCTCACCCCACAGGCGTTGGGAAGGAACCACCCTGTGCTGTCACTCGTGCGCACCCGCAACGCCATCCTGCTCCCGCTCCTGACTCTCGCGGTCCTCGCCGCGGTCACGGCGTTCGGCCCGGTGGCCGACGCCTCGGCCAAGAGTCCACGGGTCGGCCGCGCCGCCTCCGTGGCCCTCCACCAGGTCGGGGACCCCTACCGGTACGGCGCCGCCGGGCCGGGCTCCTTCGACTGCTCCGGCCTGATGCAGTTCAGCTTCCGCAAGGCCGGGATCTCGCTCCCACGCACCGCGGCGGCCCAGGCGGGACGGGCGCGCCACATCGCCAAGAGCAAGCTGCGTCGCGGTGACCTGATGTTCTTCAGCAACGGTGGCCGGGTCTACCACGCTGCGATGTTCCTGAGGCGCAGCAAGGGGCACATCGTGATGGTGCACGCACCCGGCAGCGGCCAGCGCGTCAAGATCGACCGCCCGTGGACCAGCCGCTGGTTCGCCGCCACCATGCGCGGCTGACCGGGCGCTCGTCGCGGGGCCGCTCATCCCAGCCCCGCGACACGACCCGCGACCGCGACACGACCCCGCGACACGACCCCGCGACACGACCGGGCGACACGGCCGGGCGAGGGTCCAACGGCCACCCACGGACCTACGATCGGCCCCATGACGACACAGGACCTCGGGCGTGACCTCGAGCGCGGCGAGGCGCCCGAGGACGACCCGCTCGGCGAGCTCTTCGTCCGCTCACCGGCCCTGCCCGTGCACACGTCCGCGGCGGCCGAGGTCGGCTTCCTGTCCGGTCTCGTCGCCGTCGTGGCGGTGCCGTTCTCGCTGATGACGGCGGTGTGCGTGGGACTGGCCGCCGTGGCCCTGGTGAGCTCGGTCCTGGGCCTCGCCCGGGCCAGTCGACCGCTGGTCGCAGGCGGCCTGCTCGCCTCGATCGGCCTGGTGCTGTCCCTGGTGACGTTCGCGCTGGTCGGGCTGCGCTACCTCGGCATCGACACGACGGTGGGCGATGCCGCCGTGCCGACTCTCGTCGACTGGCTCCGGTCCCTGAACGACCTGCTTCCCCCGACCTGAGGCGCCGCCGATGAGTCCTCGCCCCGAGACCGGTCAACCGTGGTCGAGAGAGGAGTGAGGTCCATGGCCGAGAAGTTCACCAGCGTCGAGGACTACCTCGACTCCCTTGACCCGGATGTCCGTGGCGTGCTCGAGGAGGTCCGCGCCGCCATTCACGCGGCGGTGCCCGACGGTGTGGACGCGATCAGCTACAACATCCCCACGCTGAGGATCGGGAACCGCCGGATCGTGCACTACGCCGGCTGGAAGAAGCACGTCAGCCTCTACCCCGCGCCCGACGACGAGGACCTGCAGGCCGAGCTGGCGCCGTACGCCGCCGGCAAGGGGACCCTGAAGTTCCCGGTGGACAAGCCGCTGCCGCACGACCTCATCGCCCGCGTGGCGCAGCGCCTCAGCCGCTAGCGCGGGTGGCCACGATAACCCGTTGCCGCGCCGGGAAGTCGCTGCCACCGTGAGGGGATGTCCACCGTCTCCAGCACCGCCCTCGCGGACCGGCTCGACGAGTGGGCCCGCGACCGGGACCTGTCCGGCGGAGTCCTGCTGACCCAGGCCGGCGAGACGCTCTTCGAGCACTCGTGCGGGTACGCCGACCGGGCCGGTCGCACACCGGTCACCCCGGCGACGCGGTTCGCTCTCGCCTCTCTCACCAAGATGTTCACCGCCGTGACGGTCGCCGACCTGGTCACGTCCGGGTCACTCGACTTCGACGCCCCGGTGGTGGGCCTGCTGCCGCCCGAGCGACGACCGTCCACCCTGCGCCCCGACGTCACCGTCCACCACCTGCTGTGTCACACCTCAGGGATCGCGGACTACTGCGAGGAGGACGAGGACTCCCCTGCCTACCTCGAGGACTACGGCACCCTCTGGGAGGAGCGTCCGTCGTACTCCATGGAGCGCCCGGCCGACTTCCTGCCACTCTTCGGCGATCTCACCCCCTACCGACCCCCGGGCGAGACCTTCCAGTACTCCAACGCCGGCTACATCGTCCTGGGGCTCGTGGTCGAGGAGCTGACCGGGCAGCCCTTCGCCGACGCGGTGCAGGAACGGGTCTTCGACCGGGCGGGCATGGCGGCGAGCGGCTTCTTCCGGATGGACGAGCCGGTGCCCGACGTAGCGGTGGGCTACCTGCCGCGGAGCGCTCCGAGGGACCCGTGGCGGTCCAACATCTATCGCGTCCCGGTCATCGGCGGCGCCGACGGCGGAGCCCACAGCACCACCCACGACCTCGACCGCTTCCTGCGCGCCTACGCCGACGGCACCCTGCTCGGCGACCAGCAGGAACGCGTCACGACCAGACACTCCGACGCTGGAGACGGCTACTTCATGGGGTACGGCGTCCTCTTCCATCCCGACGGCCGCTACGGCCACGGTGGCGGTGACCCGGGTGTCGAGGTCTACGCCTCCCGCTGGCCGGCGAACGACGTCCACCTGGTGGTCCTCTGCAACGGCGAGGGCCAGGCCCAGCACGTGCGCGCCCTGGTGGTCGAAGCGGTGGAGTCGGCCGGCCTGTTCGCCTGAGACCACACCGCACCTCGGGTTCGAGTGTGCGGGTGGATGCGGCCGGAAGCGCTGTACCGTCACGCCGTGAGCCGCCACTTCTTCCTGCGCCGCAACTTCGCGCGCCTGGCCCTGCGAGCCGTCCGCTGGAAGACGGTGGGGACGGTCCCGAAGCGCGGCGTGCTGGTCGGCGCGCCGCACACCTCCAACTGGGACTGGGTGCTGACCATCCTGCTGGCGTGGGACAACGACATCCAGATCAAGCTCCTGGTCAAGCGGGAGTTCTTCGTCGGCCCCCTGGCGCCGCTGATGCGGGCGACGGGGGCGATCGCGCTCGACCGGGCGGACCCCGGGGAGACGATCCAGAACCTGCTGCTGGAGGCCGAGGGGGACGAGCCGTTCGTGCTGGGGCTCGCCGCCGAGGGAACACGCAGCCGGGGCGAGTACTGGAAGTCCGGCTTCTACCGGATCGCCCAGCAGAGCGGGCTGCCCATCACCCTCGCGTTCCTCGACGCCCCCTCGCGCACGGTGGGCTGGGGCCCGACGTTCCACCCGACCGGCGACGTCGTCGCCGACATGGACCGCATCCGCGAGTTCTACGCCGACAAGACCGGCATCAAGCCGGAGGGGTTCACCCCGCCGAGGCTGCGCGAGGAGCCGAGCTCCTAGCTCGACCAGACCCACGTCGCACCGGGGCCTCCGGCTGGGATCGCACGACCCTCCCGGTCCTGACCTCACGCCGCCACCACCGCCGCTTCCTGGCGGCGCGTCGCAGTGAGCGGCGACGCTCGGCCACGCGTACGTCGTCGTCGGTGGTGACCAGCTTCTCGATGATCGTGCCCAGGTAGTGCACGTCGATCACGTCCTTCCGGTGGAGCGACACCGGTGAAGACGTTACGCTGGTGTTGTTGTGTGAGCAACGGGCAAAGTCGTTACACTGGTGTCGCCTGCCGACCTCGCAAGGAGCTCCGTGACGTCCGTCCCCCTGCCGCGACCCGACCTTCCACGGCCCGACCTTCCACGGCCCGAGGTGCCACGGCCCGTGGGCATCGTCCGCGACTTCGTGAACACCACCGACCACGAGACCCGGACCGACGAGCTCACGACGCCTGCCGACCTGGTGCGCTACCTGGTTCAGGAAGGTCTCCTGGCGGGAAGCGGGCGCGCCACGACCGCGGACCTGGCCCTGGCCCGCCAGCTGCGGACGGGGCTGCGACGAGCCCTCGAGCACCACCACGACGGCACCACGGGTGCATTGAGCGATCTGGCCGAAGCCCTGCGCGCGCTACCGGTCGAGCTGGACTGGGACATCGGTGGACCCGTCCTCCACCCGCAGGGCTCCGGCGTACGAGCCGCCCTCGCCCTGATCGGCGTCGCGGCCCACGAGGCCGCGGGCGAGGGTCTCTGGCCACGGCTCAAGATCTGCTCGTCGGACGAGTGCGAGTGGGCCTACTTCGACCACTCCAAGAACCGGTCGCGCTCGTGGTGCGAGTACGGCTGCGGCAACAAGATCAAGACCCGCGCCTACCGGGCCCGGCAGCGGGCGCAGGAGTGACGCGGGACTGATGCAGGTCCTCGGACCGACTCAGGCGGGGTCTTCGGGGCGCCGCTCGGTCAGCTTCGAGAGGCCCTGCTCGACCTGGCCACGAACCTTGCCGACCTGGTCGGCGTACTTGCCCTCGGTGCGCTCGTCGATCTGGGCGCTGATCTTGTCCAGGGCACGGTCCACGTCGTCGCGGTGCTCGTGCGCGAAGTCGCCGACCTTCTCCACCGCACCCTTCAGCAGGGTCTCGGCCTGGCCCACGAACTCGTTGACACGTCGGTCGAGATCCAGGTCGTCGATCATGTTCTTCAGGGTCTCGTTGATCTCGCTCATCAGGTCTTCCCCTCGTTGGGCCGGGCGGCGCACGGCGTCACCAGTCCCAACGATGGCACGGGCGCCCTACTTCCGCGCCTGGCTGTGGCGAGCAGCACCCGGTTCCGGCGGGCATCCTTGTCGCATGAGCACCCGCTCCGTCGCGTTCTTCCGCAACCTGAACCTCGGCCAGCACCGCAGCCACAGCCCCACCCGGCCCGAGCTGCTCGCCGCCTTCGCAGCGGCCGGGGCCACCGACCCGACGAGCTTCCAGGTCAACGGCACCGTGATCTTCGGCGCCGACACCGACCCGCAAGCCGTCGCCTCCCGGGCCGTCGAGCTCCTCACCCCGGTCTGCGGGTACGCCGACCTGGTGGTCGTCCGACCGGCCGGCTGGCTCCTCGAGCTCGACCTCGCAGGCGTGCCTGACCAGGCCGAGGTCTCGTTCTTCGACGGCCCCGACCCGTTCCCCGAGGCCCTCCCCTGGGCCACCCCCCAGGGCGGGCTCACCGTCCTCGCCGCCGACCCGCTGCACGCCGTCTCGACGAACGACGTCGACCGCACGACAGGCGCGACCCGGGTGCTGGAGAAGCGGCTCGGCGTACGCGTCACCTCGCGCGGAGTGCCGACCGTCCGGCGGCTGCGGGCGAGGCTGGTGTCGCTGGGCTCGTGACCTGCCCGACTACGGCCACGACCTGCAGGTTTCCCCGGGGACCCGGGGGAGCTGGCGTCCTTGGCGCGCCCGTAGGCGAGATGCGTGCCGGGAGCGACCCGAGGGGTGGTGGGCGGAACGTAGGCTCGGCGCGCCAGCTCCTCCTGATCCCTCGGCCGAGGAGGCCCCGTGTCCCGCGCAACCACCCGATTCCGCACGATCCTGCCCAGCTCGAGTCGCACCGCCCTCGGCGCGACCATCGCCGGTGGCGTGCTGACCGGTCTGGCGTCGACTCCTGAGCGGATGAGCCGGCTGTTCCGGCGGCGCTTCCCCACGGTGGCCGTGACGGGGATGACCGGGGTCGGCAAGACCCGGCTCGCCGACCGGCTCGCGCGGCGAACGACCGGCGACGGGGTGGCGGCGGTCGGCTCGGCGGTGATGGAGCGCCGGACGCGCCGCTCTCCCCGGTTGCAGGGTTTCCGCTTCCTGGTGGTGCCGGGCGACAACGCGGCGACGCGGCTCGGTGCCCTCGACGAGGTCTTCCACGACGAGCCGGTCGACGGGGTGATCCACGTGGTCGCCAACGGCCACGCGACGCCGCGGCGTACGGCGGGCACCACCGGGCTGGCGACCGCCACCCGCGAGGAGCAGCTCGCCGCGGAGCTCGAGGACTGGGCGATCACCTCGCACCGGATCGCCTCCATGGCCGTACGCCGCGACAAGCCGATCTGGCTCGTCATCGCCGTGACCAAGACCGACCTCTACGCCGACGAGCTCGACGACGTCGTGCACTACTACTCACCGGGGAGCGGGTCTGCCTTCGGCGACAAGATCGACGAGCTGCGGGCACTGGCGGGCGGCGCGAAGCTGTCGGTCGACGTGCTCCCGGTGTCCAGCCAGGGCGGCGACCGCACGTCGGCCGTCTCAGCCAAGCAGGCCAGCCTGATGGTCGACGCGCTCGCGGCCCGGCTGGACCAGCTCAGCGGCCACGTCTGAGCGGTGCGGTCGAGGCCCTCGACCCGTCTGACCGGGTGGGCCGCCGAGGGCACTCAGTCGTCGCTGACCTTCAGGGTGACCTCGATGTTGCCCCGGGTCGCGTTCGAGTAGGGGCACACCTGGTGCGCCTGCTCGACGAGATCCTCCGCCTGGTCGTGCGGGAGGTCGGGGATGACGACCTCGAGGGTGACCTCGAGCTGGAACCCGCCGGCGTCGTTGGCGCCGATGCCGACCTTGGCGCCGACCGTGGAGTCGCCGAGCTCGGCCTTCGCGCGTCGCGCAACACTCTGGAGGGCCGAGTGGAAGCACGCGGCATAACCCGCGGCGAAGAGCTCCTCGGGGTTGGCGCCGTTGCCGGAACCACCCATCTCCTGCGGGATCGCGAGGTCCAGGTCGACGCGGCCGTCGCCCGAGCGGACGTGGCCGTCGCGGCCGGCTCCGGTGGCGAGCGCTTCGGCGGTGTAGACGGTCTTCACGTGGTCTCCTTCGTCATGGGCTCCGCCGAGGCGGACTGCCCGGAAAGAACCTGACCCGGAAGACCGCTATTCCCGCTCAGACCGTGGGGGGATCCTGGGCCCGCCGCGCTCGGTGAGCCGGTTCGTCGTACGCCCGTCCCCGCTTCCCGCCCTGATACGGCAGGCTGGGCGCTGTGTTCCACATCGGTGTAGACCTCGCCTGGGGGATGAAGCGACCCACGGGGCTCGCCGTCGTCGACGACACCGGCCGGTTGCTGCACGTCTCGACCGTGCGGACCGACGAGGAGATCCTGTACGCCGTGGCGCCCTACGTCGACGACGACTGCCTCGTGGCCTTCGACGCTCCGCTGATCGTCACGAACCCGACCGGGAACCGTCCCGCCGAGGCGGCACTGAACAAGGACTTCGCCCGGTTCGACGCCGGCGCCCACCCGGCCAACACCGGCAAGGCGGAGTTCAGCAGCACCCCCCGCGGCGCGGCCCTGAGCCAGGCGCTCGGCCTCGACATGAACCCGCGCTCCGGACGCCGACGACGTGCGATCGAGGTCTACCCGCACCCGGCGCTGGTGGCCCTGTTCCGCCTGGGACGCACCCTGAAGTACAAGAACAAGCCGGGCCGCGACCTCGAGAGCCTGCGCGCGGAGCTGCTGACGCTGATGGTCCTGCTGGAGGGGTTGTCCGATGCCGTGCCCGCACTCGACCTCGCGCTGGACGCTCCCGGGGCCGCCTGGACGGCGCTTCGGACACAGGTGGAGGCGGCCACTCGCAAGAGCGAGCTCCGGATCGTCGAGGACCAGGTCGACGCGGTGGTGTGCGCCTACGTCGCCCTCTACGCCGCGAGGCGGCCGGAGGACACCACGACCTACGGCGACTTCGAGACCGGCTACATCGTCACGCCCACGCTGCCGAGCGACCTCACCCCCAGCCCCCGGCCACCGCGACCGCCCGCCGTCGTGGCGGATCCGGTGCGGGAGTACACCCTGCGGCACCCGGCGCTGGTCGCGGCCGGCGACCAGTTCCTCTCGCTGGTGACCTCGATCCTCGACGACGCCGGCATCAACTACCTCAGTGTCGCGGGACGCACGAAGACAGTGGCCTCCTTCGCCGAGAAGGCGCGCCGCACCCGCGACGGCGTGCTGCTCTACGCAGACCCGCTCCGCGAGATCACCGACACGATCGGCATCCGCGTCATCACCTACGTCCACAGCGACGTCTCGGCCGTGGCCGACCTGCTGCGTGACCAGGCGGTGGTCAAGGACGACCGCGACATGGGGCGCGAGACGGCCCAGGAGGGCCGCTTCGGCTACGCCAGCCGGCACCTGCTGATCGAGCTGGACTCAGCGCGCGAGGGGCACCCGTCGTACGAGCTGATGCGGGGGCACACCGCCCAGATCCAGATCCGCACGGTCCTGCAGCACGCGTGGGCGGAGTTCGAGCACGACATCCGCTACAAGGGCACGATGCCCGACGAGCACGCCCGTGACTTCGACCGTCGTTTCACCCTGGCCGCCGGTCTGCTCGAGCTCGCGGACCGCGAGTTCTCGACGATCCGCGACACCCTGCGCGCCTCGGCCACGAGCAGCACCGAGACCGAGGCCGTGCGCGACGACGACCCGCGCATAGATCCCCGGGAGCTGGCCGCCTTCCTGGCCGGGCAGTACGCCGAGTCGGGCTGGTCGCGCACCGACCACTACGCCTGGATCTCCGGGTTGCTGCTCGAGCTCGGGATCACGTCCCTCGACGAGCTCGGGGAGTCGTTGCGCAGCGGGGACGAGGAGCTCATCCGGGTCCGGATGGACTACCGCTACCCCCCCGGCGCCGTACGCCGCCTGGACGACGCGCTGCTGGCGGCCTACGGCTCGACGTACGTCGACCTGCGGGGGAACGCCCATCGTCGTGCCGGTCTCGAGACCCGTCTCGACCGGCTCTCCGGCGCGGGCTGAGGCTCAGTCGGCCACGTCGACGTGCACGTGGTCGCGGTGCTCCAGGATGGCCGCCACCGCCTTCGACCGGCCCGACGTGTCGACCACGTAGTCGCGCCACCCCTGGAACCCGCGCCTGGCCGTCCAGATGCGTCCGTCGTAGATCACCGTGTCGATCCCGAGCCGGTCCGCGTGAGCCACGGCGTACTGCGCCACCGCCCACCCCTTGACCTTGCTGCGCTTGGTGACGGGACGGAAGAACACGTCGACCGCTCGTCCCTCGTAGTGCGCCGACCCGGGCATGTGCCCGCTGGAGACCCCACCCGGCGCGAAGCCACCGACCTTCTGCCGCCCGAACGCCGTGTCGAGAACGCTGCGGACCCGGGCCGCCCGGGCCGTGAGTCCCGCCTTGCTCAGCCGGTCCGGCTCCTCCTCGTCCGCTCCACCGTGCACGCATGACAAGGCGTGCGCCGAACGCCCGGTCAGCGCCTGGGCCAGCACGCGCGCGTCCTGCTCACCGATCTCGAGGGCCGAGGCGATGCGCGCTGTGGCACGGGCCGACTGGTTGAGTCGCACGGCCCTGGCCGCGATCGAGGCGGCGCCCTGCGCGTCCTGCGCGCTGAGCTCGACGGTGCGGCCGCCCACCGTGGCGGAGCAGTCGGCCACCCCCGGGGCCCAGCGCGGCACCCCGAGCAGCACCAGCAGCGACAGCACCAGGACCAGGACAGCGGCCAGGGCTGCCACCACCCACAGGCCACGGGTGGTCAGGCTGACCTCCGACCCGGTTCGCGCCCGCTCGTCCATCGAGCCAGTCTTCAGAACATCTCCAAAAGGTTCGCCACCCGCTGCGGGACCCTCAGTGTCGGCACCCCTGCCACCACCACCGCACGGCTAGTGTTGGGTGCACATCTACGGGAGGACACGCCATGGGTTTCATCGGATTCATCGTCGCCGGGCTGATCATCGGTGCACTCGCGCGCCTCATCAAGCCGGGCAAGCAGAACCTCAGCATCCTGGCCACGCTCGGCCTGGGCATCGTCGGCTCGATCATCGGAGGCCTGATCGCGGGGCTTCTGGGGACCGGTGACATCGGGGAGCTCAACGTCCTCGGCTTCATCCTGGCCGTGATCGCAGCCGTGATGCTCGTGGGCACCGCCGAGGCCATCACCGGCGGCAGGAACAACAAGCAGATCAACGCCTGACCCAGGCGGGGCAGGATTGCGGCCCGTCGGTGCACGCGCCGTCGGGCTGCGACCCGCTGACGGTGTAGAAAGGCCTGCATGGCCGACCCGATCCGTGTGTACCTGCTCGACGACCACGACGTCGTACGCGAGGGGCTCAGGTTCCTGCTGGAGCGCACCGAGGACATCGAGGTCGTGGGTGAGTCCGCGACGGCGACCGAGGCCACGGCCCGGATCCCCGCCCTGCGGCCCCACGTGGCCGTCCTCGACGCCCGGCTGCCGGACGGCTCTGGGATCGAGGTGTGCCGGGCGGTGCGAGCGGTCGACCCCTCGATCAAGGCGCTCATCCTGACGTCGTACGACGATGACGAGGCCCTGTTCGCCGCGATCATGGCCGGTGCCTCGGGCTACGTGCTCAAGGAGATCCGCAGCAGCGACCTGGTGAGCGCGATCCGGACGGTGGCCAGCGGCCAGTCGCTGATCGACCCCTCGCTGACCGCACGTGTCCTCGATCGGGTGCGCAACGGTCCCGTCACCGCACCCGAGCTCGCGGAGCTGACCGAGCAGGAGCTCAAGCTGTTGGGCCTGATCGCGGAGGGCCTGACGAACCGGCAGATCGGCGAGCAGATGTTCCTGGCCGAGAAGACGGTGAAGAACTACGTCTCCAACATCTTGTCCAAGCTCGGCCTCGAGCGACGCACCCAGGCCGCCGTGCTCGCCTCCAAGCTGCTCGCACCGCCGCCGCACTGACCTCGCTCCCGGTGCCGCGCACCCTGGGACTTCTGGTGGGACTTCTGGTGACCTTCGGCCTCTGCCTGCGGGGACATCGCCCCTGACCTGACCCCTCCCGTCCGCGGGAGGCTGGGAACAGAAGAAGTTCCCGACTCAGGAAGGTCGCTGTCATGTCTGTCACCCAGCACACGAGCTCAACTCCGGTCGGGGGCCAGGGCACTCACGCCTCTGTCGCCGGGGGATCAGAGAACCATCTCGACTCCGTCACCAGCCGCGTCATCGCGGTGCTGCGGATCGCGTTCGGCTTCACGTTCCTCTGGGCCTTCCTCGACAAGCTCCTCGCCCTCGGGTTCTCCACCGGGCGCGCCGAGGACGGCACCGTCGACCG
Source organism: uncultured Actinomycetota bacterium (assembly GCA_963843775.1). GTDB lineage: Bacteria > Actinomycetota > Actinomycetes > Propionibacteriales > Nocardioidaceae > Marmoricola. Next base: position 101,576 of record CAWJLT010000017.1, on the reverse strand, counting down.
CTTCGGCGACGCCGCCTGGATCCACGGCGGCAGCCCCACCGAGGGTTTCCTGAAGTTCGGGGCGGACGGCCCGTTCAAGGCGATGTACAACTCCATGGGTGGCACCGCGTGGGCCAACTGGCTGTTCATGCTGGGCCTGCTCGGCATCGGCCTCGCCCTGACCTTCGGTGTCGGCATGCGCTTCGCCGCTGTCGCCGGTGGCGTGATGTACCTGCTGATGTGGACCGTCGTCCTCCCCCCGGACAACAACCCCCTCATCGACGACCACATCCTCGGAGCGATCTCCGTCGTGGCTCTCGGCCTCCTCAACGCCGGTGACACCTGGGGCCTCGGCCGCTGGTGGTCCGGGTTGAAGGTGGTCAAGAGCAACCCCGTCCTGCGCTAGCAGGACGAGCCAGAGGACCGGTCACCGCCACAGTGACCGGTCCTTCTCGCTGTCCGGTCCCGGCAGCTACCCGCACTACCGGCAGCCATCCGGGCCACTCAGGCAGGAGGAAGCGGGACCAGCCACACCAGCCGCGTACCGCGCGGCTGGTTGCGCGTCACCTGGACCGAGCCGCCGAGTCCGGAGGCGCGCCGGCGCACGTTGCGCAACCCGCTCTCCTGCCGGTCCTCGGCCAGCCCGATCCCGTCGTCGATCACCGTCAGGCACAGCTCCTGGCCGTTCACGTGCACCTCCACCTGCGCCTGGTCGGCGAGGGCGTGGCGGGCCACGTTGGACACCGCCTCCCGGAGCACCGGCAGCAGCTGTTCGCGCACCACCGTGGGGACGGCGGTGTCGATGGGCCCGCTGGTCAGCACGGCCGGGGAGAATCCCAGGACCGGGACGTACTCCCGCACCAGCCCCCGGATCTCGGCCCGCAGGGAGTCGTTCTGGCGGTGCTGGAGCTCGAAGATCGTGCCTCGGATGGCCTTGATCGTGAGGTCGAGGTCGTCCACGGCGCGCTCGAGCCGCTGACCGAGCTCGCTGCTGCCGGCGAGGGAGGCGACGCCCTGGAGCTGCAGTCCCGTCGCGAAGAGCCGCTGGATGACGACGTCGTGCAGGTCCCGGGCGATCCGTTCACGATCGGAGATGACCGCCAGCTCCTCACGGTCCACGACCGCCTGCGCCCGGTCGAGCGCGAGACCCGCCTGGTCGGCGAAGGAGGCGAGCAGCTCCCGGTCCTCCACCCTGAGCGGCGAATGGACCGGGTCGAAGAGCGCGACGAGGACGCCCGCCTGGGCGAGGTGGGCCCGCAACGGGATCACCAGGGCCGCCAGGTCGTCGGCGAGGCCCATCTCCAGGGGGTTGCGGCCATGGTGGTCGTGCTCGAGGGAGATCCGAGCGAGAGCAGCGTCGATGGCCGCTGCGTCAGCGGGATCGCACGAGACGGCCAGTGCGAGACCGGCCCGCTCGTTGTCGGGCTGGCTGAGGACGGCGGTCGCGCGTACGCCGGAGACCGAGCGCGCCATGTCGGTGATGGCCTGTCGGGCCCGGTCCAGCTCGATCGGCGGCTGCATGGTCTCGGTCAGCTCCGCCGAGGCCTCCAGCCACCGCCGTCTCGACTCGCTCAGGCCGTAGGCGCGGGCGTTCTCGATGACGAAGCCGGCCGCCCGGGCGAGCGCCTCCACGAGCTGCTCGTCCTGCTCGGTGAACTCGGCCCCTCCGCGCTTCTCGGTCAGGTAGAGGTTGCCGAACACCGTGCCCCGGATGCGGACGGGTACGCCGAGGAACGTGTCCATCGGCGGGTGGTGGGGCGGGAAACCGGAGGACGCGGGGTGGGCGGAGAGCCGGTCCATCCGGATCGCCTCGGGTTCGTGGATCAGCAACCCCAGGATGCCGCGGCCACGGGGCAGCTCGCCGATCCGGCGGTGCTCCTCCTCGCTCAGGCCCGTGGTCACGAACTCCACCAGGGATCCGTCGGGGCCGATGACCCCGAGGGCGCCGTACCGTGCCTCCGTGAGCTGGGTGGCGGCCTCCACGATCCTGGTCAGCACACTACGCAGATCGAGGTCGGAGGAGATCGCCGTGACCGCCTCGAGCAGCGCCTTGGCTGCGCCGCCGAGTCTGCGGTGCTCGTGAGGGCTCATTCCGACAGTGTGACCCACGCGTCACGCGGGGTCAGACGTGCGAGGCCCGAGGCACGTCGTTCAGGGGGTCCCACTCCCCTCCGACCAGGCGACCGCTGAGCTCGGTCCAGCGCAACCGGAGGTAGAGCGAACGCACTCCGCCGGCCCACGGCTGCGGCTCGGCCACCTCGTGGACCAGCTCGATCTCGTCGCGATCGGTGATGGCCTGCACGCGACCCCGGGCCTGCACGCTCCAGCCACGGGCGCGGTCGCGGTCGAACGCGTCGATCTCGAAGGCGAAGGTCGTGTCGCGGCCGTAGGTGCCCAGCAGGCTGTAGGGCGAGGTGCGAATGATGACGGCGCCGTCCACCACGGTGTAGTTGACCGGGACTATGTGCGGTCCCGTCGGCGTCGAGAGGGCCACCCGGCCCGCGATGCCCGAGCGCAGCAGCTGCTGGCACTCGTGTGCGCTCAACTCTCGTGAGTGGGCCATGACGCACCTCCTGGTCTGTTCGTCGGGATCCCCTCCATGGTCTCTCGCGTTCCTCCAACAGATCAGGGCCTTTGGTCCCGACACCTCGGACCGTTACGCCCTGATCGGTACCGGCTCACCCGGAGACGATGAGAGGGAGGCGGCAGCTGGGTCGCCCACAGACCCCGGGAGGGACCATGCACACCAAGGCCGGAACCATCGTCGTCGGAGTCGACGGCTCGGAGTCGTCGTTGCGCGCCCTGGCGTGGGCCGTGGAGCAGAGCCGGGCCGAGCACCGCTCACTCACGCTCGTGCACGCCATCCATGCGGTCACCCCTGCCTACATGGACGCCGCCGCGGTCTATCCCCAGGAGGCACGCGACGCCCTGCGGGCCGACGGCCAGCAGGTGCTGGACGCCGCCCACGCCGAGGTCGCCCGCCGGGATCCCGAGATCGAGGTCCACGAGGTGTTCCGCTTCGAGGACCCGCGCGAGCTCCTGCTCGAGCTGTCCAAGGATGCGGCCCTGGTCGTCCTCGGCTCACGTGGCCGCGGCAAGCTGCGCAGCCTGCTGCTCGGCTCCGTCGGCGTGGCCGTCGTGCGCCACGCGCACTGTCCCGTCGTGATCCACCGGCCCGGGAACACCGGAACCGTCCGGAACGGCATCCTGGTCGGTGCCGACGCCAGCGAGGAGTCGCAGGCGGTCCTCGAGTTCGCCTACCGCGAGGCCTCCCTGCGCAAGCTCCCGCTCACCGTCGTGCACTGCTTCTGGGACGTCCAGGCCGGCGACCTCAGCGGGTACCTCATCCCCGAGGCGGGCTTCGACCCGGAGACCGAGAAGATGCTGCTCTCCGAGACGATGGCCGGCATGGGCGAGAAGTACCCGGACGTCGTCGTGACCTCCAGCGTCGCCCGCGGACAGGCCCACGAGGTGCTCATCCGGCTGACCGAGCGGATGGACCTGGTCGTGGTCGGCGCGCACCAGTCCGGCCCGGTGGCCCGCATGCTGTTCGGCTCGGTGTCGGTCGCGGTGGTCGAGCACGCGAGCTGCCCGGTGGCGGTCGTCCCCCTGGCCATCCCGCGCTGAGCCCGGCTCAGCGCCGGAGCAGCTCCGGGGTCGTCAGGGCGGCGGCGAGCGCGACGACGACCGCGGCGGCACGGACGCGGTCGACGCGGAGGAGCCGCTTCAGCAGCACCGGATCGGGGTCACCCGCCAGGCGTCCGTGAAGCGGGGCCGCCGCCAGCGCGGTGGTCCCGATCGCCGTGCCCGTGGCCGCGACGGCGACCCACTCGGCGTTCGTCGGACCGGTGAGGAGTACGCCGACGCAGGCAACGAGCGCGACGGCGTACACCACCCCCACGACCGGGACGATCCGTCGCGAGTGCCGGTCGTGCTCGACGTGCCACACCGAGGCGGGGACCCTCACCAGAGCCGGATAGACCAGCACGGTGACGGTGAGCTGGAACCCGGCGTGCAGGGCGGTGGCGACCAGCAACGCCCCCTGCCATCCGCTCATGCCCCGCGGTACCCCTCAGGTCGCCGTACATGCTCCGGAGGAGGTATCTGGGGCCGGCCGGGCCGCTCTACCACCCCGAGGCGGTGCCGTGCCGCCGCAGGAGGTGGGCGTCCGATGATCCTCTTCGGGGAACGTCGCCCGGTGGCCGGGCGCACCGGCGCGCAGAGCGAGTCCACCGGCGGCGCCGAGCGGTGCGTGGACCAGGCCCCGGGCCGGTCCGGGAGAGCGGCCCAGGGTTCCTGAGCCTGTCCGGGGACACCGTCCAGGTCCTGGCACGGCCCTGTGTCTGTGACTGGCCCGCCCGTGCCGGCGTCGACCTGTGTGCCACGATCCCGCCATGGCCTACTCGACGTCGTCCTTCCGCTCACCCTCCGACGAGACCGTGCTCGCCACCTTCACCTGGGACGAGGTCGAGCACCCGCTCGGGGTGGTGCAGATCGCGCACGGCCTCGCCGAGCACGGCTCGCGCTACGACCGTCTCGCCCAGACGCTCAACGCCGCGGGCTTCGTCGTGCACGCCCATGACCACCGCGGCCACGGGTCCTCGCTCGTCCCCGGTGGCAGGCTGGGCGAGTTCGGGCCGGCCGGCTTCGCCGCGCTGATCGACGACGTGGCGGCGTACGGCGCCAGCATCGAGCACGACGAGCTCCCGCTGTTCCTCCTGGCCCACTCGATGGGCTCCTTCGCCGCCCAGTCGGTGCTCCTGGACCACTCCGCGCAGTACGCCGGCGTGGTGCTCTCCGGCTCCACCGCGCTCGACGTCCTCGCCGCCAGCCTCGCGGAGTCCGAGGGGCCGGCCGGCCTGGAGGCGTTCAACGCGGGGTTCGCGCACCGCACCGGCTATGAGTGGCTCTCCCGCGACGAGGCCGAGGTGGACGCCTACGTCGCCAGCCCGCTGTGCGGTTTCGACGTGCCCGAGGACGCGATCCCGCAGATGTTCGCCCAGGCCGGTCGGCTCGCGGACCCCGACGCCCTGTCGGGCATCCGTCCCGACCTGCCCCTGCTGATCGTCTCCGGCCAGGCCGACCCGCTCTCCGGCGACGGCCAGCTCGTCGAGCTCCTCGGGCAGCGCTACCGCGACGCCGGGATCGCCGACGTGACGACCCGGGTCTTCCCTGGTGCACGCCACGAGATCTTCAACGAGACCAACCGCGACGCGATCACCACCGAGGTCGTGGACTGGCTCACGGCGCACAGCTGAGGGCTCGGCCCGTCGCGAGAAGAAGCCTCACCTCACCGCGGCGGGTGTCACCCGGCCGGGGTGCCCCAGGCCCGGCGGACCAGCTCCTGCACGACGGTGGCCTGACGAAGACCGGTGCGCGCGGCGTCCGAGCGCTTCTCCGGGTCGAGGACGTTCCTGCCGATGTCGGCCAGCGCCCTCTCGTCCGGGGTGACCACGGCCGTGCGGGTCGCCCCCGTGGCGGCGAGCTGGGCCTGGATCGAGGTGGCCTTGCTGAAGGCCTGCGGCAGGGGTGCGAGCACGATGACGACGTCGGCCCCCTGAGCGAGGTCCACGTTGGCAGTCGAGCGCATGCCCCCGTCGACGTAGTGCTTGCCGTCGATCGTCACGGCCGGCCACACCAGGGGTACGGCGCAGCTCGCGGCCACCGCGTGCACGAGGTCGACCCCGCTGGTGCGGTCGAAGGCGACGAACTCACCGCTCTCGGCCTCGACGGAGGTGACCTTCAGCTCGCGCTCGGGCCACTCGTCCACGCCGATGCGGGAGCGGATCACGTCGATGCGCTGCTCGCCGCCAGGTGGGTGCGCCTTCATCGAGAGCCTGCCGATGCGGGCCAGCTTCCTCCGCTGGCTGCCCGGGACGACCATCGGCGGGACCAGCCGGAGCATGGTGAACCGACCGAAGTGGGCGCCGATCTCATGGTCGGCCGGCTCGAGCTGGGTGGCGTAGAGGTCATCGAGCGAGCTGCCGCTGGTGATCTGCGCCCCGACGACCGACCCGGCCGACGTACCGACCACCAGGTCGGCGCCGCTCAGGTCGATGCCCACGTCGGCCAGGCCCTTGAGGATGCCGAGCTCCCAGGCGATGCCGGTGATGCCGCCCCCACCGAGGACGAGTGCTGTGCGCGTCATGCCCGCAACCTAGTGGGCGAGCTCCACCACCGGACTGCCACCCCGAGGCGTCATCGACGGCGACACACCACCGAGACATCGCCTCAGTAGTGTCGTCCCGTGGCCCGCCATGACTGACCCCACCCCGGACCCCATACCGGGCCCCGCCCCGGAACCTGACCCGGAATCCACTGGGGACTCTCCTGCGGGCTCCACTGGCGGCTCTCCTGGCGGCTCTCCTGGGAGACTCGGCCAGTGGCGGGGACACACGTTGTGGCCGCGTGGACGCTCGGCGCCGCTGCGCTCGTTCCTGCGGACGGAGTCCGGGAGCGCCGGGATCCTGGTCGCCGCCGTGCTGACGGCGCTGGTGTGGGCCAACCTCGACGTGTCCTCCTACGAGTCGCTCTGGCACACCGACCTCGAGATCCGGCTGGGATCGGCCGGGCTGGCCTACGACCTGCGCGAGTGGGTCAACTCCGGGCTGATGACCTTCTTCTTCCTCGTGGTCGGGCTGGAGACCCGGCGCGAGTTCGACCTCGGCGACCTCCGCGAGCGTCGCCGGTTCATCCTGCCCTTCGCGGTCGGCCTGGTGGCGATGGCCATCCCCGTGCTCATCTACCTCGCGATCAACGCCGGGCGGCCGAGCGTGCACGGCTGGGGCATCGCGATGTCCACCGACACCGCGTTGGCACTCGGCGTGCTAGCGCTCCTGGGCAAGCGGGTGCCCGACCGGGTGCGGATCTTCCTGGTCACCGTGTTCGTCGTCGACGACCTGGCAGCGCTCGTGGTGATCGCGGTCGTCTACAGCGAGCGCATCGTGCTGATGCCCCTTCTCGTCGCGGCCGCGGTCTACGTCCTGCTGCTGGGGGCGATCCGGGTCAGGATGCACCAGCGCTCGCTGTTCGTGGGCCTCGGGGTGGTGATCTGGGCGGCGTTGCTCTCCAGCGGCGTGGACCCGCTGGTGGCCGGACTGGCCATCGGACTGGCCGCCCCGGCGTACACCCCCCACCGCGGCGAGCTCGAGGACGCCACCGGGCTGGTGCGTGAGTTCCGTGAGCAGCCGACGCCCGAGCTGGCGCGCTCGGCGACGTCCGGCCTGACCTCGACGCTGTCGCCGAACGCTCGGTTGCAGACCTTCTACCACCCGTGGACGAGCTATGTGATCGTCCCGTTGTTCGCCCTGTCCAACGCCGGGATCACCCTCGACCCCGGCTTCCTCGCGCACGCCTACACGACTCCGGTGACCCTCGGGGTGCTCGTCGGGTACGTCGTGGGCAAGCCGGTCGCCGTCGTCGGCACCTCCTGGATGGTGACCCGGGTCAGCCGTGGCCGTGTGCGTCCGCCCGTCGGATGGGCCGCGGTGCTGGGCAGCGGCACCATCTCCGGCATCGGCTTCACGGTCGCCCTCCTGATCGCCACCCGAGCCTTCGAGGGCGGCCGGCTCGCCGAGGCCAAGCTCGGCGCCCTGTCAGCCGTGGCCGTCGCCTCGGTCCTGACCTACGTGGTGGTGCGCCTGACCGGTCTGCTGGCCCCCGACCGGCGGGCGCGGGCCCTGCTCGGCGACACGTCGCTGATCCAGGACCTCGTCCCGGCGGTCGACCGCGAGCGCGACCACGTCCGTGGACCGGCCGGGGCGAGCGTCACGATCATCGAGTTCGGCGACTTCGAGTGCCCCTACTGCGGGCTGGCCGAGCCCGTCGTACGCGACCTGCTCAGCGACGGCGAGGTCCGCTACGTGTGGAGGCACCTGCCCTTGAGCGACGTGCACCCTCGGGCGCACCTTGCGGCCGAGGCGGCAGAGGCGGCCGGAGCCCAGGGGGCGTTCTGGCAGATGCACGACCTCCTGTTCACGCACCAGGACGCGTTGCGGCCCAACGACCTCGTGGGGTACGCCACCGAGCTCGGCCTCGACGCCGACCGCTTCCACGAGGAGCTGAAGCAGGGGGTCCACGAGACCCGGATCGCCCAGGACGTCGAGTCAGCCGACCTCAGCGGCGTGTCCGGCACGCCGACGTTCTTCATCAACGGCCAGCGGCACCACGGCGCCTTCGATCTCGAGACCCTGACAACGGCGATCAGCACCGCGCGGGCGCAGGCCAGGATCAGCTGAGGTTCGAGCCGGACAGGTCGCGAGCCGCGGTTCAGTCGACCGGGAAGATCCGGGCCGAGAGCAGGACCCCGTCCTCGACCAGCAGCTCACCCATCGTCGCGTGCGGCTGTCGGCGCCTGTCCGTCGGTGAGCCGGGGTTGAAGGCGCGCTGGCCCTCGTGGACCTCGTCCCACGGGATGTGGGAGTGCCCGAAGACGACCAGGTCGGCGGTCGGGAACCGACGCCGCAGCCGACGCCCGCGGCCGGTGGAGGCGCCGCTGTCGTGCAGCATCGCGACCCGCAGACCTTCCAGCTCCACCTCGAGCACCTCGGGCGCACCCCAGGCGGCGATCTCGGGTCCGTCGTTGTTGCCGCGCACGGCCTGCACCGGGGCGTACGCCGCCAGCTCGTCCAGCGTCTCGACGAGGCACACGTCGCCGGCATGCAGGATGAGGTCCACCCCGACCAGCGCCGAGGCCACGGCGGGCGGGCACCCCTTCCAGTGCCGGGGCGAGTGGGTGTCCGCGAGCACGGCGATGCGCATCGGCCCATTCTGACAAGCCTCCCGGTGGTATTTGCAACGCCCGCGCCGCCCTCCTCCACTCACCAGGCAGCGCCCCAGTCCGGGCGAGGCCCCCCGAGCCCCAGAGGAGTGGGTCATGACGACCGACACGAAGATCGCGACGATTGACGGGCAGAACCGGCACATCGAGGTCGCCACGCCCTTCGACAAGGAGCTGGGCCCGTTCGGCACCCTCCCCGGACGGTGGGTGGGGAAGGGTCGTGGCTGGAACATGATCGCCCTGCCCTTCGCCCAGCCGGGCCCGCTGGACTACCGGCTCCTGCTCAACCAGTACGACGAGGAGCTCAACTTCAGCCTGGTCGACAAGGGGGTGCCCAACCGCGGCGTCTCGGCCGACCAGCAGAGGCAGACCGACCAGCGCATCGTCACGCTGGACTACGAGCAGGTCATCCACCAGGTCGCCGTCGTCGACGAGCCGGCGAGCACCGAGACCGGCCTCCCCGGAGCAGCGATCCACCACGAGCCCGGCCTGTTCCTCCACATGAAGAACCGGACTCCCGAGGGCTTCGACGTCGCCCGGCTGGGCACGATCCCCCACGGCGACGCGGTGCTCGCGCTCGGCACCGGCACGTTCCAGCCGGGACTCGCGCCGATCCGGCCGGTCAACGGGCTGCCGATCGGGGTCGACCCCGACCTGGAGACCGACCGCTACCTCTCGCCGTACAAGCACTTCCACGACCACCCGTTCAAGGGCACCGTGAACTTCCCCGCCTTCCCGGGGTTCGACCCGACGGCCCCGCACCTGCTCCTGGAGGCGGCGACCGCAGGACAGAGCTTCACCCAGACGACGGTCCTGGACTTCGACACCACGCACCCCACGGGTGGGATCAAGAACATCCCCTTCGTCGTCCGGAAGGCCGACGCGGTCTCGATGAGGTCGACGTTCTGGATCCAGGAGCTCACCCCCGAGCCCGACGGTCTGGTCGTGCTGCAGATGCAGTACCTCCAGGTCGTGATGCTGGACTTCTTCCCGAGGCGCGACGGCCTCCCCGGGCGGATCAGCTGGCCGCACGTCAGCATCAACACCCTGACGAAGGTCTCCGACGACGTGGCCTCGGACGCTGAGCTCACCACGGCCGCGGCGTCCGGCGAGGACTGGTCGACGTCCTGACCGGTTGCAGGGCTAGCGGGACAGCTCCCGGGCGGCCGCCTGCCGCATCACGTCGAGCACCTCGCCGGCGGCGGGCGAGATGCGGCGGCCGGCCGCGGGTGCGATGCCGTCCGTGTGGGCGATGAGCGGGATGTCGGGCTCGCCCTCCTCGGAGATCCGTGCCATCGACCAGTGCCCGAACACCCGCTCCGGCACGATGCCTGTCTCGAGCAGCTCCACGGCGTCGTGCCGGCTGTCCTGCCGGATGGTCTCGTAGACCTGCCGGACCACCTGTTCCTCCCCCTCGAGGGTCTGGATGAACACGTCCCCGGAGACCAGCAACGCACCGGTGATGTGGCGCCTCTTGTTGTTGGACCGCGCCTGGGAGAACAACGCGCCCAGCGCCCGCTTGCGGTTCTCGGCGTCGATCAGGTCATGGCTGAGGTACATCAGCCGGAACGTCTCCCCCGGGGGTGCACCAGCTCCGTCGGTCGTCTCGCTCATCGCCTCAAGATCTCCTCTCCACGGCTGGACCGGCGACCTCTCGTCGTGCCCGTTGTCCTGCCGAGGTCAACCTAGGTCAGGCCCGGAGAGCTCCCATGTCTCACTTTGCGACCCGGTACGCCGGGACCCGGCGGCCCGGTCGTTCACCCCTGCTCGAGCGTCCCCTCGGCCGTACGCCGACCCCACGCGTCGCGCACCGTCGTGCGCAGCACCCCGTCCTGCTCGGTGGCCCCCACCACGAGGCCCTGGTCCTCGAACAGCGGCGCGACCAGGCGGTACTCCAGGCGCACCCCGGGCGCTGCCCCTTCCTGGGCGCCGACGCCCCGGGAGCGCGCCAGCTCGGCCATGACCATCGCCTGCAACGGGCCGTGGACCACGAGTCCGGGGTAGCCCTCCTGCGTCCTGGCGTAGTCGCGGTCGTAGTGGATCCGGTGGCCGTTGTAGGTGAGGGCGGAGAAGCGGAACAGCAGGGTGGGGCTGACCGGGAGGGACCACTCCGAGGGCCCGGCCTCCACCCGGTCGCGGGTCTCGGTCTCGGCGTCCGGGGCGTCAGGTCCCGTGACCGCGTCGCGGTAGAGGATGTCCTGGCGCTCCTCGACGACGGTCTCGCCGCCCTGGAGCAGGGTGTGACCCACCGTGACGAAGGTGAGACGTCCGCTGCGGCCCGCCTTCTCGGTGGTGCTCAGCACCCGGCTGCGCCTGGTGGCCTGCTCCCCCACGCGCAACGGCGCCAGGCTGCGAACGGCTCCCCCGGCCCACATGCGGCGGCGTCCCGGACCCGGGGGTGCGGGGAGGGCGTTCCGCACCGGGTGCCCGTCCGGCCCGAGGTCGCGTTGCGGGGGCCGTTCCAGCAGGTAGACCCAGTGCCAGGTCAGCGGGAGCCCCTCACCGGCGTCGAGGTCGGGCAGCGCGACGTCGAGCAGACCGGCCAGCGCGATCGCTGGTCCCGGCGTCAGGAGCTCGGTGCGCTCGACCACGTCGTCCATCAGCACCCGCCGCCCGTGGGCCCGGTGGGCTCGGTGGGCCCGGTGAGCTCGGTGGGCCCGGTGGGGCCGAACTCGTGCCGCAGGGCCGCCGAGTGCTGGCCGAGGGCCGGGACGTCACCCATCGTCGCCTCCTGGCCCTCGACCGTGACCGGCGGGAGCAGCGCGCGCACGCGGCCACCGGGCGAGCCGACCTCGCGCCAGCGGTCGCGGGCGGCGAGCTGGGGGTGGTCGTAGAACTCCTGCGGGGTGCGCATCCGGGCACAGGCGAGGCCGCAGCGCTCCAGGGCGAGGACCACGTCGTCGGCGGCCCGGTCGGCCAGCACCCCCTCGATCAGGTCGGTGATCAGCTGGTTGTGGGCCACACGCTCGGTGTTGCGCGCGCACCGCTCGTCGTCCACCAGGTCCGGACGACCCAGGATCTCCCGGCACAGCAGGCCCCACTCGCGGTCGCTCTGGACCCCGAGGAACACGGTCCCGTCGGCGCAGCGGTAGGGACCGTAGGGGGCGATGGAGGCGTGCCGGGCGCCCGTACGGCGGAACGGCTTCTCGCCGTACACGCTGAGGTAGGTGGGCTGCATCATCCACTCGCCGACGGCGTCCAGCATGGCGACGCTCAACGTGGCGCCCACACCCGTGCGCTCACGTTCGTAGAGCGCGGCGAGGATCCCGGAGAAGGCGTACATCCCGGTGGCGATGTCCACCACGGACACGCCCACCTTGGCCGGCTCCTCGGGGGTCCCGGTCGTGCTGAGCAGACCCGACTCGCACTGCACGAGCAGGTCGTAGGCCTTCTTCCCGGAGTAGGGACCGTCGGCGCCGTACCCGGAGATGGAGCAGTGGATCAGCTCGGGCCGCCGGGCGCGCAGGGTCGCGGCGTCCAGGCCCAGGCGGTCGACCGCGCCCGGCAGCAGGTTCTGCACCAGCACGTCGGCGGTGTCCAGGATGGTCAGCAGCAGCCCGAGGTCGGCGTCGGACTTGAGGTCGAGCTCGATGCTCTCCTTGCCACGGTTCAGCCAGACGAAGTAGCTCGCCTGGCCGTGGACGCTCCGGTCGTACTCGCGGGCGAAGTCACCCACTCCCGGCCGCTCGACCTTGATCACCCGGGCCCCGAGGTCGGCCAGGTGACGGGTGGTGAACGGGGCCGCGACCGCGTGCTCGAGCGCGACCACGGTCAGACCGTCGAGGGGCAGGGCCCGGGGCTCCTGGTCGCTCACCGGGAGCCACCCCGGGCCAGGATCGACTGCGCCCGGGCCAGCACCGGGCGGTCGACCATCTGGCCCTCGACGCTGACCACGCCCTCGTCGGTGCCCCCGCCCGCCTCCAGGACGCGGTGCGCCCAGGCGAGCTGGGCCGCGGTCGGCCGGAACCCCTCGGCCACCGGCTCCACCTGTCGCGGATGGAGGCAGAGCTTGCCCCCGAACCCGAGGCTGCGCGCCCGCCTCGCGGCGTCGAGGGCCCCGGCGTCATCGGTCGTCGAGGTCGTCACCCCGTCGAGCGGAGCCGGCAGCCCCCCGACGCGCGAGGCGATCACCAGTGAGCTCCGCGCGAGCAGGAGGGCCTCGTCGGTCTCCTCGGACCCGATGTCCAGCGCGAAGTCGACGGACCCGAAGGCGAGGCGCGTGACCGCACCGCTCGCGGCGATCGCGGTCGCGCGGTCGATCCCCCGGGCCGACTCCACCAGGGCCAGGAGGCCGGCCCCGGCGGGCAGCTCCCGGCGTACGGCGTGCAGGGTCTCCGGATCCTCGGCCTTGGGGACCACGACTCCGCGGAGCCCGGCGGCCGGGGCCACGGCCGCGAGGTCGCGCTCGTGCCACGGGGTGCCGGCGGCGTTGACGCGGACCCAGCCCGACCCGTGCTCCTCGAGCCAGGCCGCGACGCTGGCGCGGGCCGTGTCCTTGGCGCCGGGGGCGACCGCGTCCTCGAGGTCGAGGATGACCTCGTCCGCGCCCGAGGCGGCTGCACGCGCGAAGCGGTCGTCCCGGCTGCCCGGCACGAACAGCCAGGTGACGGACTCGTGGGCGCTCACGAGCGGGCCGGGTGGCGCTTGACGAGCTGGCGGGCGATCACGTTCCGCTGGATCTCGTTGGTGCCCTCGCCCACGATCATCAGCGGCGCGTCGCGGAAGTAGCGCTCCACGTCGAACTCGGTGGAGTACCCGTAGCCACCGTGGATCCGGACCGCGTCCAGCGCGATCTTCATGGCCGTCTCCGAGGCGAAGAGCTTGGCCATGCCCGCCTCCAGGTCGGCCCGCTGGCCGGACTCGTAGCGGCGGGCGGCGTACATCACCAGCTGGCGGGCCGCGGTCAGGGACGTGGCCATGTCCGCGAGGTAGTTGCCGACCGACTGGTGCTGCCAGATCGGCTGGCCGAAGCTCTCGCGCTGCTGGGCGTAGGCGAGCGAGTCCTCGAGGGCGGCCCGGCCGACCCCGACCGCCCGGCTGGCGACCTGGATGCGACCGATCTCGAGACCGCGCATCATCTGCGCGAAACCCTGGCCCTCCTCGCCCCCGAGGAGGCTGCTGGCCGGCGTCCGGAAGTCCTCGAAGGACAGCTCGCAGCTCTCCACGCCCTTGTAGCCGAGCTTGGGCAGGTCGCGCGAGACCTCGAAGCCGGGACCCTTCTCGACGAGCAGGATGCTGATGCCGCGGTGGGCCGGTTGCGCGTCGGGGTCCGTGCGACACAGCAGCGCCACGAGCTGGGACCTGCGGGCGTTGGTGATCCAGGTCTTGGAGCCGTTGACGAGGTAGTCGTCGCCGTCGCGGCGGGCCGTGGTCCGCAGCGCCTGCAGGTCGGAGCCGCCTCCGGGCTCGGTCAGCGCCATCGTCGCGCGGACCTCCCCGGTCGCCATCCGGGGCAGGTAGCGGTCCTGCTGCGCCCGGCTGCCGTAGGCGACGAGCAGCTTCGCCACCACGGTGTGTCCGCCCATGGCGCCGGCGAGGCTCATCCAGCCCCTGGCCAGCTCCTCGGTCACGGCGGCGTAGCAGGGGGCGCTCACGCTGACCTCTCCCCACGGCGCCGGCACGGCCAGGCCGAAGATGCCCAGCTCCTTCATCTGCTCGATCAGCTTCTCGGGATAGACGTTGCCGTGGTCGAGCTCGCGCGCGACCGGCCGGACCTCACGGTCCACGAAGTCGCGCACGACCCCCACGATCGAGGTCTCCTCGTCGCCGAGCTCGAGCTCCTTCAGGTCCAGCATGGGTTCCCCCTGTCGTGTCGGGACTGCGTCGACGCCACCATCCTCGTCACCGACCGGGCTCGCGAGCCCATCCGGGTCCCGTCAGTGGGCCATGTCGACGAAGCGTGAGTAGTGGCCCTGGAAGCTGACCACGACGTCGCGGGTCGGGCCGTTGCGGTGCTTGGCCACGATGATGTCGGCCTCACCGGCGCGGGGTGACTCCTTCTCGTAGACGTCCTCGCGGTGCAGGAGCATCACGATGTCGGCGTCCTGCTCGATGCTGCCGGACTCGCGCAGGTCGCTCATCATGGGACGTTTGTCAGAGCGTTGCTCGGGACCACGGTTGAGCTGGGAGAGGGCGACGATCGGGACGTCGAGCTCCTTGGCGAGCAGCTTGATCTGGCGGGAGAACTCCGAGACCTCGACCTGACGGGACTCGACCTTCTTGCCGCTGGACATCAGCTGGAGGTAGTCGATGACGATCAGCTTGAGGTCGTGCCGCTGCTTGAGCCGGCGCGCCTTGGCCCGGATCTCCATCATCGTCATGTTGGGGCTGTCGTCGATGAACATCGGCGCCCCGGAGACCTGGCCCATCTTGGGGCCGAGCTTGTTCCAGTCGTCGTCGCCCATCTCGCCCTTGCGCATGTTGTTCAGCGGGATCTTCGCCTCGGCCGAGAGCAGGCGCATCGTGATCTCGCTCTTCGACATCTCGAGGCTGAAGATCACGCTGGTCAGGTTGTTGTGGATCGAGGCCGAGCGGCAGAAGTCCAGCGCGAGGGTGGACTTCCCGACCGCGGGTCGCGCGGCGACGATGATCATCTGACCGCCCGAGAACCCGTTGGTGAGGTCGTCGAGGTCCGCGAACCCCGTCGGGACACCCCCGCTGTTGCCGTCCTTGTTCGAGATCGCCTCGATCTCGTCGAGGGTCGACTCCATGATCGCGGACAGCGGCGCGTAGTCCTCCTGCTGCCGCTTCTCCCCGATCGCGTAGATCTCCTGCTGCGCGGCGTCGACCGTCTGGTCGACCTCACCCTCGCCGGCGTAGCCCATCTGGGCGATCTTGGTGCCGGCGTCGACCAGGCGGCGCAGGATCGCCTTCTCGCGCACGATCGTCGCGTAGTAGCCCGCGTTGGCGGCGATCGGGACGCTGGCCGACAAGGTGTGCAGGTAGGGCGCGCCGCCCACCTTCTGCAGCTCGCCGCGGCGGTGCAGCTCGGCCGACACGGTGACCGGGTCGGCCGGCTCCCCGCGTCCGTAGAGGTCGACGATCGCGTCGTAGATGATCTCGTGGGCCGGGCGGTAGAAGTCGCCTCCGCCGATCTGCTCGTTGACGTCAGCGATCGCGTCCTTGGAGATGAGCATCGAGCCGATCACGCTCTGCTCGGCGTCGGCGTCCTGCGGGGGCATCCGGCCCGACCAGTGCTCCTGGTTGCCGCCCTGGTCGTCACCGAAGCTGGTGCTGAAGGACTCACCGCTCCAGGACTCGCTCATCGCGACCCCCGCCGAACCCATCTGGGATCCGCCGCTCGACTCGGTCATGCTCATCGCGTGGCCCTCTCCCCAACTCTCGATGCACCCACGCTAGGGCCGAGCACCGACAGCTTCCGGTGGCTCGGCGAACGGCCCGAGTGTGGTGCGCGCGGGTCGTCGCACTCCGCAGTGGGAGGACCCGGACGCCGCACACTAGGCCCCCCGGACCGGGGTCACCAAGCCCGTTATCCACAGGTACCTGTGGATAACCCTGTTGATGGTGTGGAACACGCCGCCGGGAGTGCCCACAGCCTGTTGGTCCGCCTGTGGACAACAAAGAAGTTGTGCCGACGAAACCGCCTCTGGCCTGCGGTTATGCCGACTTCAGGCCTGTGGACAAAAGATTCTTGGCCTGCTGGTGTTCACCTGGTCGCCATCTGGGACTGTCCGGTTTCTTTGTCGACAAAGCCTCGTGCCTGGGGGGATACCCACAGAAAACCCGGGTTTTACACAGGTTGGGGTAGCGCCTAGCCTCACCCCCGTGATACCGCCCAGGCAGGACAGGCAGCGGGTGCGCGCCGCCCGGGCCGAGAGGTCGGTCGTGCTCCGGGCCCAGGACCGGGAGATCCTCCGGCTCGCCGTCCCCGCGTTCCTCGCGCTGGTCGCAGAACCGCTCTTCCTGCTCGCCGACTCCGCGGTCGTCGGCCACCTCGGGACGCCGCAGCTCGCGGCTCTCGGAATCGCCTCCGCCGTCCTCGGCACCCTGGTCAGCCTGTGCATCTTCCTGGCCTACGGCACCACCGCGTCGGTGGCGCGCCAGGTCGGGGCGGGCAACACCCGACGTGCCCTGGCCCAGGGCGTCGACGGCCTCTGGCTGGCCGTGGCGATCGGCACCCTGCTCACCCTGGTCACGGTGCCGCTGACCCGGCCCATCGTGGACCTGTTCGGTCCGGGTGCGGCCGTGGCGGACCTCGCCACGACGTACCTGCGGATCGCCCTCCTGGGCGTCGTGCCGATCCTGTTGATGCTGGCCTCCACCGGGGTGCTGCGGGGGCTCCAGGACACCCGCACGCCGCTCGTGGTGGCGGTCGTCGGCAACCTCGCCAACATCGTGCTCAACGTGGGGCTCGTCTACGGCGCCGGGCTGGGCATCGCCGGCTCGGCCGTCGGCACCCTGGTCGCGCAGCTCGGCTCCGCCCTCGCACTGGTGTGGGTGGTGGTCCGGGCGGCCAGGCGCGAGTCGGCGTCCCTGCGGCCGGACCTGCCGGGGATCAGGCAGTCCGGTCGAGCCGGCGTACCGCTGATCCTGCGGACGCTGATGCTCCGGGCATCCCTGCTGATCATGACGTACGCCGCCGCGAGGCTCGGTGACGCCGACCTCGCGACCATGCAGCTGGCCCTGACGATCTGGACCTTCCTGGCCTTCACGCTCGACGCGGTGGCCATCGCCGCGCAGGCCATCACCGGGCGCTACCTCGGCGCGGCCGACGTCGGGGGGACCCGGGCGGTCACCCACCGGATGGAGCGTTGGGGCTGGCTCAGCGGCCTGGTCACGGGGCTCGTGCTGGCCGCGATGTCGCCGTTCCTGGGCCGGTTGTTCACCAGCGACCCGGCGGTGCTGGACCTGCTGGTCCCGGTGCTGCTCGTGGCCGCGCTCGCCCAGCCGCTGGCCGGGATCGTGTTCGTGCTCGACGGCGTGCTCATCGGTGCCGGGGACGCGGTCTACCTGGCGTGGGCGCAGCTGGTCACGCTGGCCCTGTTCGCCCCGGCGGCCTGGCTGGTCGGGGGCAGCGGCCTGACCTGGCTGTGGGCCGCGTTCGCCCTGTTCTTCATGGGTGGCCGCGCCGTGACGCTGATGCTGCGCGCCCGCGGGGACCGCTGGATGCGGCTGGGCGCCTAGCGATCCGGGCGCAGACGCGGGTGCCGGCTCGGAGCCTAGTCTTGCGCCATGTCGCCGCTGCAGAAGATCGCCATGGGCATGGTGATCGTCGTCGGCTACGCCTCCTTCCCGGCCGACCCCTCACCGGCGTGGGAGCGGTACGACGTCCTCGCGGACCCGGTCGGCTGGCTGCTGGTGCTCTCCGGGACCTTCGCGCTGGCCCGGGTCGAGGACACCTTCGCCACCAGCCGTACTGACCCGAGAGGTTGGTGACGCGGCTGGCGGGTGGTCGTCCTCCGAGTGCGGTGTGTGCTCTGTGATGGTTGTAGATGTGGAGCCACTTCGGCAAGGCCTTGCGGCGTAGCTGTTCGGAGGCGTAGGGCCGGGCGTAGGCCCACTCGTGGAGCAGGGTGCGGTTGAACCGTTCGACCTTGCCGTTGGTCTGGGGCCGGTAGGGCCGGGTGCGTTTGTGTTTGCAGTCGGTGTTCTTCATCGCGTCGGCCCATTTCTTGGACCGGTAGCAGGCGCCGTTGTCGGTCAGGACGCGGTCGATGAAGATGCCCTGGACGGCGAACCAGATCACCGCCGGTGCCAGAACCCGGCCGCGGTCTCGGCTTTCTCGTCCTCGTGGATCTCGATGTAGGCCAGCCGGGAGTGGTCATCGACGGCGTTGTGGAGGTAGGCGTAGCCCAGGTTCGGGCGGCCGTGGACCTTCGCGCGGCCGCTCGGGTCGCGGTGGGCCGAGCTGTTCATGCTCGCCCTTGGTGCGGCCGTGGATGCGCCAGCCGCCGCCGTCGGGGATGTTGCCGAGCTTCTTGATGTCGACGTGGACCAGGTCACCCGGGTGCTGCGTGTTCGTAGCGCACCGGCTTCTCGCGGCGGATCAGCTCACCGGTGGCCTGGTCGAGCAGCGCCAGCTTCGGTAGTCCCAGTCGGTTGATGACCCGGTGCACCGTCGAGGCGTGCATCCCGAGCCGGCCGGCGATCTGGACCGGTCCGAGCTGCTTCTTGGTCCGCAGGTGCTTGATCTTCTTCTCGACCCGGCGGTGGGTCTGGTTCGGGCAGTGGTGGGGGCGGCTGGAGCGGTCGACCATCCCGGCCTCGCCGAGCTCCCGGTAGCGATCGGCCCAGCGCTGCGCGGTCGGCACCGAGACCTGGAACCGCTCCGCGGCCCGGCGCAGCGACCAGCCGTCCTCGACGACGCAGCGAGCGAGCTTGAGCCGACCTTTCGGGGTCAGGCAGGCATTAGCGTGGGACATGAAGACCTCCGGGTGTGTGAGAGGTGTTTGCGTCGTTGCTTCACACCTCACCCGGAGGTCTTCATCTATGTCCAGACCCGATCAGCCCGTCACCAACGTCTGTGGGCAGTACACCTCTGATCCGGCGCAGACGCGGGTGCCGGCTCGGAGCCTAGTCTTGCGCCATGTCGCCGCTGCAGAAGATCGCCATGGGCATGGTGATCGTCGTCGGCTACGCCTCCTTCCCGGCCGACCCCTCACCGGCGTGGGAGCGGTACGACGTCCTCGCGGACCCGGTCGGCTGGCTGCTGGTGCTCTCCGGGACCTTCGCGCTGGCCCGGGTCGAGGACACCTTCGCCACCAGCCGCTGGCTGGCCGGGCTCGCCGCCGCGGTGAGCGTGCCGATGTGGCTACCGCAGCTGAGCCACCAGCTCGACGCGTCCGGCGCGTGGTTCGCCTCGCTCCCCCAGATCGCGTTCTGCCTCGTCCTGGCGCGCGAGATCGGCCTGCTCGGTGCCCGCCAGGCGCCACCCGACGGCTACGTCGCGAAGCGCTTCGGCCTCCTGGTGACCGGGTTCGCCGTGGTCGGCGTACTCCCCGTGGTGGCGATCGGCGGCGCCGTCGAGTCGCTCGAGAACCCCACCGAGCTGCTCTCGTGGGTCGTCAACGTCGCCTTCGTCTACCTGCTGTTCCGGGTGCACCGCCGGGAGTGGCTCGGCGGACCCGGCCCCCTGCTCGTCGAGGCGGCGCCACGTCCGGAGAAGCGCGAAGGCCGCCCGCCCTCGAGCTGAGGGGGACGGCCTACGCACTGGCACCAGAGATTTCGCACATCCCCACGTTGCAACGTGGGGTAAGTGGCAGTTTTTCTGGTTAACCAGAAAAACGGCCAGACATCACGCGGAGACGACGTTGAGGTTGACCTTCGCCTCGACCTCGTCGTGCACCTTGACGGTCACGGTGTGCGCGCCGAGGGACTTGATCGGGTTGCCGACCACGATGGTGCGCTTGTCGACCTCGCCACCGCCCTCGGTGATCGCCGTGGCGATCTCCGCTGCGGTGACGGCACCGAACAGGCGGCCGCCTTCGCCGGCACGGACCTTGACGCTGTACGTCGAGCCCTCCAGCGTGGCCTTCACCTGAGCGGCGTGGTCGGCGTCGCGGACCGAGCGGGCGTCGCGTGCCTTCTTGATGGAGTCGATGGTCTTCTCGCCACCGCGGGTCCAGCGGATGCCGAAGCCACGCGGGATGAGGAAGTTGCGGCCGTAGCCGTCCTTGACCTCGACCACGTCGCCGGGGGAACCGAGACCGGTCACTTCCTGGGTCAGGATGAGCTTCATGTTCGCAGTCCTCCTTCTCAGCGAGCCGTGGACGTGTAGGGGAGCAGTGCGACCTCACGGGCGTTCTTGACGGCCGTGGCCACGTCGCGCTGGTGCTGCACGCAGTTGCCGGTCACACGACGCGCACGGATCTTGCCGCGGTCGGAGATGAACTTGCGCAGGAGGTTGGTGTCCTTGTAGTCAACGCCGGACGCCTTCTCCTTGCAGAACTGGCAAACCTTTTTCTTGGGCTTGCGAATCACTGCCTTGGCCATTGTGGTGCTCCTTCTTGAGCCCGGCTCGCGCCGGAATGGTGGGGGATGGGCTGTTCAGTTGTGCGGGTGTCGGGACGGGCGCGGAGCGCCCCCGACCACCTGAGGGATCAGAAGGGAGGCTCGTCCGAGCCGCCGGTCGCCCACGGGTCGTTCTGCGGGGCCTGGCCGCCGGACGGCTGACCGCCCTGCTGGCCTCCCCACTGGTTGCCGCCACCCTGCGCGGGCTGGTTCGCACCCTGGGCGGCCGGCTGGCCGCCACCCTGCTGGGAGGGGCTGGAGGCCCACGGGTCGTCGCCGCCGGTGTTGCCACCGCCGCCCCCGCTGTAGCCGCCGCCCCCGCCGCTGCGCTGGACGCGCGCGACCTTGGCGGTGGCGTACTTCAGGCTGGGTCCGACCTCTTCGACATCGAGCTCGACGACGGTGCGCTTCTCACCCTCACGGGTCTCGTAGGAGCGCTGCTTGAGCCGCCCCTGCGCCACGACGCGCATGCCCTTCTGGAGCGACTCGGCGACGTTCTCCGCCGCCTGACGCCAGATGGAGCAGTTGAGGAACAGCGTGTCGCCGTCCTTCCACTCGTTCGAGTTCTTGTCGAAGGCGCGCGGGGTCGAGGCGATCGTGAAGTTCGCGACCGCGGCGCCCGACGGGGTGAACCGGAGCTCCGGGTCTCCCGTCAGGTTTCCGACGACGGTGATGACGGTCTCGCCTGCCATGTGCTTCTCCCTAGGTGGCTAGCAAATGTGTTCAGTGAGCGTCGGGGCGGATGACCTTGGTGCGGAGGACCGACTCGTTCAGCGTGAGCTGGCGGTCGAGCTCCTTGACGGTGGCAGGCTCGGCCTGCAGCGTCACCACGGCGTAGATGCCTTCGGCGTTCTTGTCGATCTCGTAGGCGAGACGACGGCGACCCCAGACGTCGACGTTGTCGACGGTTCCTCCGTCGTTGCGAACGACGTTGAGGTATGTGTCGAGCGACGGCTGGACGGTGCGCTCCTCAAGGTTGGGATCGAGGATGACCATCAGTTCATAGGCACGCATAGCGTTCTCCACCTCCTTCGGACTCGGGCGGCCACGGCGTTTCCGTGGCAGGAGGGCTCTGCGGTGTCGGACTCCCATCGGGGGAGTGCGACGCGCAAGGTTAACAACGGGGGCGCTCTGCTGGGAAATCGTCGTCCACAGGCTCCGGCCGCCGGACCAGCGGGATCACGCTCGCCCGCCCGGTGGCGGCCGCCAACCCCAGGACCAGGGCCAGCCGAGCGACGCTGTGGCCTCCGGTCATCCTCACGGCCACCGCTCCGAACGTCACTCCGGTGAGCACCCCCGCCAGACCGGCTACCAGCACGTGCACCCACTGGGCCCCGACCCGGCGGCAGCAGAGGTGCACCAACGGCACGCCGACCAGAGCCGCCGGGACGGCGAAGACGGTCACGTAGACGGTCAGCACCACCAGCGCGGCCGCGAACCGCCCCGGGCTCACCAGTGGGGTCCAGGTGAGCGCCAGCAGGACGACGGTGACCGCGATGCCGACCAGCACGGCCAGCAGGTAGCCGCCGGGTCCGGGGGTCGTACGACGACTCACGAGCCTCTCCGCTCCGGGACCACCACGTCCAGCACCGAACCGACCTGGCTGATCAGGCCGGCCGCACCGGGGAGCCGGGTCAGCTTGACCGCCGTCGCCAGCATCGCCACCGAGCGCTCCACGAGCAGGCGCGTGCGCTCCTGGTCCGGGCTGGTGTCGATGACCCAGTGCAGGGTCACGCTCAGGTGAGCCAGCCAGAGCAGGTCCGGCAGCACCGGGGCCAACCGGGCGGGAACGGGCGGGGACGCACCGGCCACGACGTCGCGGTAGATCTCCACGGACAGCTCACGCGCCCCGGCCGACTCGTCGCTGAAGGGGCTGACGGCGGCTCCCGGGATGATCGCGGTCCCGACGAACGCGGCCCCGAACCCGTGGTAGGGGGCCATCACCTCGATCCCGGCACGTTCGACGGCCAGCAGCCGCTCGCTCAGCGTCCCGCCGCCCGCGAGGGCGTCGGCGCTCCGCTCGCGGTGGGCCACCTGGATCCGGCGGTAGAACTCCTGGACCAGCTGGTCCTTGCTGGCGAACCAGTAGTAGGCGTTGCTCGGGGAGACCCCCGCCTCGGTCGCGATCGCGCGCATCGTGGTCCCGGCGTACCCCTTCTCCTCGAAGAGCCGGATCGCCGTGTCCAGGATCAGCTGACGGGTGTCGGTCACGAGACGGTTCCCTTGAACATGTTCAACAGGTTAGTTGAACATGTTCAAACAGTCCATCCCGGGTGACCCGCGCCCTGGCGACCACCGCGCCACTCGGGACGTCATACGCCCTGGCTGCCCGGGCTGCCACTCCGTATGACGTCCCGGGGAACGTCATACGGACGGGTCGCCACAACAGCCAGGTCGTATGACGCACGCACCGCACCACGGGACGCACCGCACCACGGGACGCACGCCGGGGGCACCCGCCGACACGACCGGTCGAGGTTGTCGGCCCCGGAGCCTAGGCTGGCGCCATGAGTTCCAGCACCCAGATCGCCATCGGGGCACACGTCGCGCAGACGGACCCCGTCGCCGAGGCGCAGGCGCGCGGCACCACCCTCGTGCAGTTCTTCCTCGGGGACCCGCAGGGCTACAAGGGCCCCGAGATCCAGTACGCCGCCGGGGCGGCCGCCCTGCGCGAGGCCGCCGAGGAAGCCGGTGTCGACCTCTACGTGCATGCGCCCTACATCGTCAACGTGGCGACGACGAACAACCGCATCCGGATCCCGAGCCGCAAGCTGCTGCAGCAGCACATGGACGCCGCCGCCGAGATCGGGGCCAAGGGCCTGATCGTCCACGGTGGCCACGTCAACAAGACCGACGACCCGGCCAAGGGCTTCGACAACTGGCGCAAGGCGATCGAGGCCACCGACATCAAGATCCCGCTCCTGATCGAGAACACCGCCGGTGGCGAGAACGCCATGGCCCGCCACCTGGACCGCATCGCGGGTGTCTGGGACGCGATCTCCGCCGCCGACAACGCCGACCAGGTCGGGTTCTGCCTCGACACCTGCCACGCCTGGGCCGGTGGCATCGAGCTCCCCACCGCCGTGGACAAGGTCCGGGCCATCACCGGCCGGATCGACCTGGTGCACGCCAACGACAGCCGCGACGCCTTCGACTCCGGTGCCGACCGGCACGCCAACTTCGGCAACGGCCAGCTCGACCAGCACGACTTCGCCGGCCTGGTCCGCGACGCCGGTGCCCCGGTGATCTGCGAGACCCCGGGCGGGGCCGACGAGCACCGCGCGGACTTCGCGTGGCTGCGCGAGCACGGCGTGTGAGCCCCAGCCGCCGGAAGCCCGACCCACCCCTGATCAACCCACGCATGCTCAGCCGCCGGGGCGTCCTCGCCGCCGGGGCTGCCCTGGGCCTGCTCGCCGGCTGCGGCCCTCCGACCGGGTCCCAGACCAAGACCAAGACCAAGACCCAGAGCGAGACCCAGACCAGCCCTGGGACCGGAACGAGCCCCGACGGAGCCCGGCGCCTCGCCTACGGCACCGACGACTCCCAGTTCGTCGAGCTCCAGGTGCCGTCCGGTGTCCCGCTGGGCACGGTGGTCCTCCTCCACGGCGGCTACTGGTTCCCGCAGTACGGCCTGGAGCTGATGCGTCCGCTCGCCGCGCGGCTCAACGAGCTGGGCTATGCGACCTGGAACGTGGAGTACCGCCGCATCGGTGACGAGGGCGGTGGTGACGGGGGCGGCGGTGACGGGGGTGGCGGCGGAGTCCCGGCCACCCTGGAGGACGTGGCCGCCGCCGTGGACCGGCTGGCCGGGCCCGGGCTCCCGGCCGGTCTCACGGAGCGAGTCGTCCTGCTCGGCCACTCGGCGGGCGGGCACCTGGCGGGGTGGGCGGCCTCCCGCACCGCCGACACCCCTGGCGGTCGTCCGCAGGTCGCCCTCAGCGGCTCGATCTCGCTGTCCGGCGTGCTCGACCTGACCCGGGCCGCCAGCGACCCGCGCTCGAGCGGTCCCGTGACCGCGTTCCTGGGCGGGACGCCCACCGAGGTCCCCGAGCGGTACGCCGAGGCCGACCCGGCGCTGCTCGTCCCCGCCTCGTGCCGGGTGTGGGCGGTGTACGCCGAGGACGACGCGGTGGTCTCGCCGGAGCAGAGCAGCCGTTACGTGAAGGCAGCCACGGCCGCCGGTGGTGAGGCCGAGGTCGTACGCGTGCCGGGCGACCACTTCACCCTGATCGACCCGGCGGCGGAGTCCTTCACGACGCTCGAGGAACTCCTCGGCACGGCCACCGCCTGACGTCGGGGGGCTCGCGCGTGCCCCGTTAGGCTCCCGCTGTGACCTCTGATGCCCTGACCGTGCGCACGATCACCGCCGAGGAGCACCTGGCCGTGGTCCGGTCGAGGTCGCGGCCCTCCGCGACGGCAGCCGGATCGGTGAGCTTCCTGCAGACCCCCGCGTGGGCGGCGGTGAAGCCGGAGTGGAAGGCCGAGTCCATCGGCTGGTTCGCCCGCAGCAGCACCGGGAGCGAGGACCTCGTGGGCGCCGCGCTGGTCCTCTACCGCCAGCTGCCCCGGGTGAAGCGCTACCTCGCCTACCTGCCGGAGGGTCCGCTCCTGGACTGGGACTCCGAGGACCTGAGCCTCTGGCTGGACCCGATGGCCGCGCACCTGCGTGCGGCCGGCGCCTTCGGCATCCGGATCGGCCCGCCGGTGGTCCTCCGTCGCTGGAGCGCCGCCCAGATCAAGGAGGGCATCGCCGACGACGCGGTCTCCTCGCTGACAGCGCTGGCACCCACCGCACGCAGCCAGGTGGGTGCCCGGGTGGTCTCCCAGCTCCAGGAGCTCGGCTGGAGGCCGCAGTCGGTCGCGGGTGGCTTCGCCGCCGGGCAGCCGCAGTACAACTTCTGGATCCCACTGCTCGACGCGGACGGCACCCCGCGCAGCGAGGACGACGTGCTGGCCGGCATGAACCAGCAGTGGCGACGCAACATCAAGAAGGCCACCAAGCTCGGCGTCGTGGTCGAGCGGGGTGAGACCTCGGACCTGGAGGCGTTCCACGCCCTCTACGCCCTCACCGCCGAGCGCGACCACTTCACCCCGAGGCCGCTGAGCTACTTCCAGACGATGTTCAAGGCCCTCGGCGCCGAGGAACCCGACCGCATCCGCCTCTACCTCGCCCGCCACGAGGGCGACCTGGTCGCGAGCACGATCTGGATCCGGGTCGGCAACCACACCTGGTACTCCTACGGCGCCTCCTCCACCGAGAAGCGCGAGGTCCGCGGGTCCAACGCGGTGCAGTGGCAGATGATCCGTGACTCACTGGCGGCCGGTGCCCACGTCTACGACCTGCGCGGCATCACCGCGACCCTGGACGCCGACGACGACCACGTCGGCCTGATCCAGTTCAAGGTCGGCACCGGCGGCGAGGCCGTGGAGTACGCCGGGGAGTGGGACCTCCCGCTCAACCGGCCGATCTACAAGGCCTTCGCGCTCTACCTGAAGCGCAGGGGCTGAGATGGGCCTCGTCCTCCGTGTCGACGGCGACCGTTGGCGCGCCCACCTCCGGGGCGTCCACGACCGCCACCCCGGTCTGGTTCCCGTCGTGAAGGGCAACGGCTACGGCTTCGGCCTCGGTCGCCTCGCCCGCAAGTCCGCCTGGCTGGGCGTCGACACGTTGGCGATCGGCACCTACGAGGAGATTCCCGAGGTCGAGCAGCGCTTCGACGGGTCGATCCTCGTGCTCACCCCGTGGCGTCCCTGGAACCCGGCGCCGGACGACCAGCGGGTGATCCACACCGTCGGCCGCGTCGAGGACCTCACGGCCCTGGCCGAGCACGGGTCCTCGACGGGCCATCGTCCTCGGGTGGTCCTCGAGCGGCTGACCTCGATGCGCCGGCACGGGTTCAGCGCCGCGGGTCTGAGGGAAGCGGCCGCACTGGCCCGCGAACGGGGTGGCGTCCAGCTGGCGGGGGTGGCCTTCCACCTGCCGCTCGCCCAGATGTCCCACCTGAGCCAGGTCGAGCGGCTGATGAACGACGTCGTCGCGGCCGGGATCGCCCAGGGGACGGACCAGGTGACGGACCAGGGGACGGACCAGGGCACGAACACGGCCAGCCGCACGATCTGGGTCTCCCACCTGACCGACGCCGAGCTGGCCACCATGGCCGCGAGGTATCCCGACTTCACCTTCCGTCCGCGCATCGGCACCAGCCTGTGGCTGGGCGACCGGGGCGCCCTGTCGGTCCGGGCCACCGTGCTCGACGTGCACCCGGTGGAACGAGGTGACGTCTACGGCTACCGCGGACGGTCGGCGCCACGGCACGGCACGATCCTCGTCGTCTCCGGCGGCACGGCCCACGGCATCGGGCTGGAGGCGCCCACCGGGGACGCCTCGTTGCGCGCGAGAGCCGCCTCGATCGCCCGCGGCGGCCTCGACGCGGCCGGACTGGTGCGCTCGCCGTTCACCGTGGACGGGAAGCAGCGCCTGTTCGCCGAGCCGCCCCACATGCAGGCCTCGATGCTCTTCCTGCCCCACGGCACGGCCGTTCCCGAGGTGGGTGAGGAGATCGACGTGCGCGTCCGCTACACCGCCACCGACTTCGACGCCGTGGAGATCAGCTGAGGGTCCTCATGCTCCGGATCGCGCACCAGGTCGTGCTCGGGCCACCAGATGTCGCGTACGACGACGGCCACCAGGTAGAGCTCGGCGACCACCCGCACCAGGATCGCGAGGTCGTACGCCGGGGCCGCACCACCGGTCGCGGCCTGCAGCCAGCCACCGAGGTAGATCCAGACCATCCCCACGTAGAACAGCTCGCCGGCCTGCCAGATGAGCAGGTCGCGCCAGCGCGGGCGGGCCAGCACCGCGAGGGGGAGCAGCCACAGGACGTACTGCGGTGAGTAGACCTTGTTGACCAGCAGGAACCCGGCCACCACCAGGAACCCCAGCTGGGCCAGGCGAGGGGTCTGGGGCGCCGCGAGCCCCAGCACCGCCACCGCCAGGCAGATCAGGATGAACAGCACCCACGAGGACACGTTGATGCCGCCGGCCGTGACCGGGTGCCCGGCGTGCTGGAGCACCAGCCACAGCGAGCCGAGATCGGCGCCTCGATCGGAGTTGAAGGTCCAGAAGACCTTCCACTGCTCGAACCCGGTGAGCCAGGCCGGCAGGTTCGCCAGAGCCCAGGCCACGGCCGCGCCGACCATCGCCACCCCGAACGCACCCAGGTCGCGGCGTCGCCACGCGATCACCAGCAGCGGCCCGAGCAGGAACAGCGGGTAGAGCTTGGTCGCGGTTCCCAGCCCGATGAGCACCCCGGTCAGCATCGGACGGCCCCGCGACCAGGCCCACAGCGCCCCGGCCACGAGCGCGACCGCCATCAGGTCCCAGTTGATCAGGCCGGTGGCCAGCAGGCTGGGTGAGAGCACGAAGTAGAGCGCGTCCCAGGGGCGTCGAGGATGCGTCCCGGCCAGGAACCACGTCGCGATCAGCCCGAAGACGCACATCAGGAGTGCGGTCACCAGGAAGTAGGTGTTCACCTCGGTGGTCATGCCCGGCAGCGACCACAGCTGCTCCGCGTCGCCGAGGTGGCGTGACTCCATCGCGGGACCGCTGGGGTGCAGCTGGGTCAGCCTGGCGGCGGACCAGGCGAGGTAGGAGATGCCGACGGGATACTCCGTGACCTGGTAGCGCCCGTCGGTGTCGGAGTAGGGCCACAGGCCCTCGGCGTACCCCCGCCCGGTGTAGAGGTAGGGCACGTCGGAGTAGCACATCTTGCCGTAGCGGGCCTGGTCCCCGGTCCAGTTCGTCTTCAGGCACGGCTGGTGCTGGATGAGCGCCAGGGCGAAGCTGACCGCGAAGAGCGCCAGCAGCACGCGCACCGGCACCCACCAGCGGTGAGGCCGTGAGTGCCGACCGACCGGTCCGCCGACGACCTCGCTCAGGCTGAGCGCCACCGGGTCCTCCCGGGTGGGGTCGTGGCTCACCGCGGCGCCGTCCTCACGCTCACGGCGTGCAGTTGGGGTCGGTCGGCGTGCAGGCGTTGCCTGCGCCACCGCCACCGCCACCGCCACCGCCGATGCCACCGCCACCACCGCCACCGTTGCTGGGCTTCGGCGGGACGGGAACGGGGGGGTTCGGGTCGGCCGGTTTCGACGTCGCCGGGGGCGCGGGGGCCTGGGTCTGGCGTGGCTTGCTCTTCTTCGTCTGCTTCGGTGGTTCGGGCTTGGGCGGTGGAGGGGTGTACGGCGCGTGCCCGTCGCTGGGCGCCTGGCCGTCGACGTTGGCCGGCGGCGGGAAGTCCTTCGAGTCGGTGCCCTCCAGGAGGGCCCCCATCACGGCCCGCCAGGTGTAGGTCGGGTAGTTGGCCCCGAAGTAGCTCGGCAGGTAGCCGTTGAGCGCCTCGTTGCCCTTGCCCCGGACGTACATCACCGCGGTCGCGACCTGCGGCGTGTAGCCGACGAACCACGAGGAGGAGACGTCGCGGTCCTTGTTGGTGGCGGTGCCGGTCTTGCCGGCGGCGGGACGGCCCAGCGCGAGGGCGTTGCGCCCGGTCCCGTTCTGCACCACCTGCTGCAGGGCGTAGCTGACGTCGCTCGCGAGGTCCGCGGAGAGCACCCGGTCGGTCTTCTTCGGAGCCTTCCACAGGACCGTGTCGTCCGAGGAGCGGGTGACCTTCTTGACCGTGAACCAGTCGTGGTGGACGCCGCCGTTGGCGATGGTCGCGTAGGCGTTGGCCATCACGATGGGGCTGATGGTCGCCGAGCCGAGGGCGATCGCGTTGTTGGCCTCGAGGCCGGGTGTCCTGCGCGGGATGCCGAGGTCCACGGCCATGTCCAGGATGTCTTCGGGCCCGTTGGGCAGAGACTCGGTGAGGTCGGAGTACGCCGTGTTGACCGACTGCTCGGTGGCCGTGGTGAGGCTGATCGCGGAGCCGTAGTCGTTGCCGTTGCCGGGACCCTCGTTCACCACCTCGTCCCCGTTGTCGAACGCGTAGGGCGAGTTGCCGTCGAAGGTGTCCTTGAGGCTGAAGCCGGCCTTGAGCCCGGCCGCGAGCGCGAACGGCTTGAAGGCCGATCCCGGTGAGCTGCCGAGCTTGGCCCAGTTGAGCTGGCTGTCGAGGTAGTCCTGCCCGGCGTAGAACCCCATGAGGGCACCGGTCTTGACGTCGACCGAGGCCGTGGCGACGTGCAGCTTCTTCAGGCCTCCGGGGCGCTCGGCAAGGACACCGTCCTCGGCGGCCTTCATGGCCTTCTTCGTGAAGGTGGTCTCCACCCGCAGGCCGCCGGAGTCGATGTCGGTCTCGTCGAAGCCGAGACGCTGCAGCTCGGCCTTGACCATCGTCAGCATGAAGCCCCGCTGGCCACCGAACATGTTGCTCGTCGTCGCCTTGCCGAGCTTGGGCAGCCGACCTGTGTACTTGTCGGCCTCGGCGGCGTCGAGGTTGCCCATGGAGACCATGCCCCGGAGCACGTAGTCGTAGCGCTCGACCAGCGCCTCCCGCCCGGCGGCGCCGCGCTCGGGGCTGAGGTAGCTGGGTGAGTTGAGGATCGCCGCGAGCATCGCCGACTCGTCCGGGGCCAGCTTCTTGGCCGGCTTGTTGAAGTAGGCATTGGCGGCGGCCTGGACGCCGTAGGCCCCGCGGCCGAAGTAGATCGTGTTCAGGTAGCCCTCGAGGATCGCCTGCTTGGACTTCTCCTGCTGCACCTTCAGCGAGAGGAAGGCCTCCTTGACCTTCCGGCTCAGCGTGCGCTCCTGGCTGAGGTAGAGGATCTTGACGTACTGCTGGGTGATCGTCGAGGCGCCCTGCGTGGAGTTGCCCTTGGCGTTGGAGAACGCCGCTCGCAGGATGCCCTTCGGGTCGATGCCGCTGTTGGAGTAGAAGCTGCGGTCCTCGGCCGCGATGGCCGCGTCCTGCATCGACTTCGGGATGTCCGCGAGCGGGATCGACTCACGGTTCTGCTCGGCGAACCGGCCGATCTTCGACTTGCCCCCGGAGTAGTAGACGAAGGTCGACTGGGCCTCGAAGGCCTTGTTGGCGTCGGGGATCGTGGTGTTGCGGTAGGCGAAGTAGCCGATCGCGGTGACGATCAGGGTCGAGACCAGCCCCACGATGAGCAGCCACTTGAAGAACGTCCGGACTCGCGTCCAGATCGTCCTGCGGGGCCCTGTGGCGGGCTTCTTGGAGGCAGCGCTGGTCCCGGGGGCCCGCTTGCGGGGCGCGGGGCTGCTGGTTCTGCCGCTCACTGCCTGCACTCTCTTCCGGGTCGAGGACGGTCTGCTGACGAAGGGTACGGGTTCGACCCATCACCGGGGACGCGTTGCCGGGACCGGTGCGTCGATTGGCCCACGATATATCGATGCGATAGATTGACCCGATGTAACGGGGTAACGAGCCCCGTCTCGGGGATCCCGATCGAGCACACGCGAGGAGGTCGGCAGATGGTCAGCAAGGCAGCCACTCTCGAGCTGGCCGTTCTCGGCCTGCTCCACGACTCCCCTCTCCACGGCTACGAGCTGCGCAAGCGGCTCAACCTGCTGCTCGGGTGGACCCGGCTGCTCTCCTACGGCTCGCTCTATCCCGCGCTCAAGCGGATGCTGCGCGCCGGACTGGTGACCGAGGTCGCCACGGCCCCCCTCGGCGTCTCACGACGGCAGCGGATCGTCTACCAGATCACTCCGGCCGGCACCGAGTACTTCGGCGCCAAGATCACCGACGTCGGTCCCTCCGCCTGGGAGGACGAGGACTTCAACATGAGGTTCGCGTTCTTCTCGCGCACCGACTCCGAGGTCCGGCTGCGGATCCTCGAGGGCCGCCGTTCACGCCTGCAGGAGCGCCTCGACCGCGTCCGCACCAGTCGCGGTCCGGCTGGCGAGGACCGCTACGTCAGCGAGCTGCAGCGCCACGCCATCGAGTCGGTCGAGCGCGAGGTGCGCTGGCTGACCGACCTGATCGCCGCCGAGCGCGGTCCGGAGCCGCGGTCCGGCTCCCCCTCAGGCTCGCCCTCCACCGGGCCACCACCCCCCACGCCCACCCTGCCGAGCACGCCCTCGAACGCATCAGCGCCGAAGTCGTCGAAGCGCACCGCATCAGCCGCCACACAGCCAGAGCACCAGTCGTGAACGAAGAGGAGAACCCCATGGGATCGGTACGAGTAGCCATCGTGGGAGTCGGCAACTGCGCCAGCTCTCTCATCCAGGGAGTCGAGTACTACAAGGACGCCGACCCTGCCGGCTCCGTACCCGGCCTGATGCACGTCATGTTCGGCGACTACCACGTCCACGACGTGGAGTTCGTCGCCGCGTTCGACGTCGACGCCAAGAAGGTCGGCTTCGACCTCTCCGATGCGATCAACAGCTCCGAGAACAACACCATCAAGTTCAGCGACGTGCCCCCGACCGGGGTCATCGTGCAGCGTGGCCACACCCTCGACGGCCTCGGCAAGTACTACCGCGAGACCATCGAGGAGTCCGACGCCGAGACGGTCGACGTCGTGCAGGTGCTCAAGGACGCCAAGGTCGACGTCCTCGTCGCCTACCTCCCCGTGGGCTCCGAGCAGGCCGACAAGTTCTACGCCCAGTGCGCCATCGACGCGGGGGTGGCGTTCGTCAACGCGCTCCCCGTGTTCATCGCCTCCGACCCCGTCTGGGCCAAGAAGTTCGAGGACGCGGGCGTCCCGATCATCGGTGACGACATCAAGTCCCAGGTGGGCGCGACCATCACCCACCGCGTGATGGCCAAGCTCTTCGAGGACCGCGGAGTCGTGCTGGACCGCACCTACCAGCTCAACGTCGGCGGCAACATGGACTTCAAGAACATGCTGGAACGTGACCGCCTGGAGTCCAAGAAGATCTCCAAGACCCAGGCCGTGACCTCGAACATGTCCCACGACATGGGCGCGCGCAACGTGCACATCGGCCCGTCCGACTACGTGCAGTGGCTCGACGACCGCAAGTGGGCCTACGTCCGCCTCGAGGGTCGCGCGTTCGGTGACGTCCCCCTCAACCTGGAGTACAAGCTCGAGGTCTGGGACTCCCCCAACTCGGCCGGCATCATCATCGACGCCATCCGCGCCGCGAAGATCGCCAAGGACCGTGGGATCGGCGGCGCGTTGCTGTCGGCCTCGTCCTACCTGATGAAGTCCCCGCCCGTCCAGCGCCCCGACGACGAGGGTCGCGCCTCGGTCGAGGCGTTCATCCGCGGCGACGTGGAGCGCTGACGCCGACAGGTCACCGTCGAGCGGCACGGCCGCAGGTCCCTCGTGGGACCTGCGGCCGTTGTCTTGTGCCACCCCCTTGACACAACGCGGGTTCTGGCCCGACCATTTGTGTCAGGCGCGTGACACAAGGGGGAGTTCATGTTCGGCATTGGTGTACCCGAGCTGCTCGTGCTCCTGCTCCTGGTGATGGGTCTCGGCCTGGTGATCGGACTCACCGCCCTGGCCGCCCGCTCCGGCACACCAGGTGGCACCCCCGCCGACCGGCAGGTGGCGCGCGAGTGGCGGCTGGTCCAGGCGACCCGGGGGCTCGGCGTCGTCGCCGGGCTGCTGGTGGCGGCACAGGTGTACCAGCGCGGGAGCTACGGCGTGGGTCCGATGCTGGCCCCTGCCGCGTTCGGCCTGTGCGTCGTGCTCGCCACGGCACTGGGCGAGACCGTCGTCCGGCCGCGGCGTCCTGCGGGGGTGCGGACCGCCTCACTCACCCCGCGCCGGATCGCGGACTACCTGCCCCGCATCACCTCCGTCCTGGTGGCGGCGATGCTGGCGATCACCACGGCGACCGCCGTCCTGACGACGGTGACCGCGAGCCGCGACGCCGGCACCGGGAGCATGCGGGCGCTGCGGTGCGAGACCGCGACCTCAGGCTCCGCGCACACGCCCTACCCCGGCAGCTACTACACGCTCCCGCTGGCGCTCCTGCTGCTGGCCGTGCTCCTGGTGGCCGTGCTGGCGGCCCGTCAGGTCGTACGCCGACCGCGTGGCATGGCCGGCACCATCCTGGGTGACGACGTCCTCCGTCGTCGCTCCCTGGACGTGATCGTGGCCGCCACCGGGGTCGCGATCGGCGCCCCCCTCGTCGGGATCGCGCTGACGGCCGGGAGCGCCATGAACGACCTGGCCGCCCAACGACCGACCTGCGCCCCGGCCTGGATGGGTGCCGTCGGGATCACGCTGATGCTGACGGCACTGCTTGCCCTGCTCGTCACCTGCGTGTGCGTCGTACGCCTGCTGGCCGGTTCCCCCGGGCGCGTCACCACCCGGGACCCGGCGCCGACGACGCGATGAACCTCAGCGTCGACCCGAGGGATCCCACCCCTCCCTACGAGCAGCTGCGGCGCCAGCTCGCCGACCTGGTCGCGACCGGCGCCCTGCCGGCGGGTGACCGGCTGCCGCCGTTGCGGCAGCTGGCCGGTGACCTCGGACTGGCCGTGGGCACCGTCGCACGGGCCTACAAGGAGCTGGAGTCCGAGGGCCTGCTCATCTCGCGGCGAGGAGGTGGCACCCGGGTCGCCGAGCGCTCGGCTGCCGATCCGGCCGCCGAGCGTCAGACCCGCCTGCACGAGCTGGCCCAGGCCTACCTCCTGCGTGCCCGGGCCCTGGGCTGCTCGGAGGCCGAGATCCGGGACGCGATCAGGACCGCGGGAGCACCAGGGACCTGAGGTCCGCCCGAGCGGGCCATCGACAACGGTCTCAGGGTTTCTTAAGGTTCGGCCATGAGCGAAGGCGCGTCACCTCCCCCACCGCCCGAGAACCCCTACGGATCCGGTGCCGGCCAGCAGCCGCCGCCTCCCCCTCCCTACCAACCGCCACCCCCGCCCGCCGGGGGGTACGGCGCGCCCGCACCGCCTCCCCCACCGGTGGCGGGGGCCGGTGGCTACGACGCCGTCGAGGCGCTGAAGTACGGCTGGGCGAAGTTCTCCAAGAACCTCGGCCCCTTCCTCGTCGGTGCGCTGATCGTTTTCGTGATCAGCCTCCTGTTCAGCATCCTGGGCCGGGCCATCGCCGGCGCCCTCTTCGACACCAGCGCGACGACGACGATCGATCCCGACACGGGGGCCGTCTCGGTCCAGGGCGCCGGGTTCTTCGTGGGTCTGCTGGCCAACGGCGTGGTCTCCTTCATCGGCCAGGTCATCACGACCCTCGCGGCCGCCGGCCTGCTGAAGATGGGCTTCGACGCCGTCGACGGCCGGGAGGTGTCGATCGGCACGATGTTCGAGGGCTGGGACAAGCTGCAGGTGCTCGTGGCCTCGCTGATCGTCGGCGTCGCCACCGCCATCGGCATCGTGCTCTGCGTCCTCCCGGGCCTGGTCGTGGCCTTCCTGACCGCCTTCACCACGGCCTTCGTGGTGGACCGGAAGCTGGGGGCCGTCGACGCGATCAAGGCGAGCTTCGACCTCGTCAGGGCCAACATCGGCCCGGTGATCATCTGGTTCCTGCTCTCCCTGGTCTGCGTCGTCGTCGGCGCCCTGGCGTGTGGCGTCGGTCTGCTCGTCGCGATCCCGGTGGTCGTGATCAGCCAGGCCTACACCGTGCGGGCCCTCACGGGAGGTCACATCTCGGCCGCCGCCTGAGCCCCCTGGTGGGCCCCTGGTGGGCCCCGTGGATGGTCTGATGGGACGGTGTCCGACCTGCACTGTCCCGCCACGTTCGTCGTCGCGCGCCATGCGAAGGCTGCCTTCGTCGAGGACTGGTTCTCCGACGAGGGCGGCTCGCTGACGCCTGCCGGACGTCACCAGGCCCAGCTCCTGGGCGACTCCCTCGCGGGTCGCCGTCTCGCGGCCGTCTACTCCAGCGACCTCTCCCGCTCGGTGCAGACCGCGGAGATCATCGCGGCCCGCCACCAGGTGGCGGTGACGGCGTGCAAGTCGCTGCGCGAGGTGTTCGTCGGTTCGCTGATCGGCCAGCCCTTCGACCTCGACCGGCTGCAGACCGTCACCGAGCGCTGGTACGCCGGGTCCCTCGACGCCCGTTTCGAGGGCGGGGAGTCGGCGGCCGACGTCGTGGCGCGGCACCGGGCCCAGCTGGAGTCGATCGCCGATCTCCACCGCGGCGAGACCGTGCTCGTCGTCGGTCACCAGACCGCGCTCGGGATCGTCGTACCCACGATGGCCCGGGGCCTCACCGCTGCGTGGGCCCGCGCGAACGAGCTGGACAACACCGAGTCGGTCGAGCTCGAGCGGGACGCCGACGGCTGGGTGCTGCGCCGCTGGGGCAAGCGGAGGTTCGACCCCGTCGGCTGACGCGCCTCAGCGCGGGCCGTGGGTCTGGAGCCAGAGCACGGGCTCCGCCAGCGACGGGGTTCCGGCGAGGTCGCGGACGGCGGCCAGCGCCTTCCCCGTGTAGACGGGCTCGAGCTCGAGTCCGAGCGCCGCGGCCTCGCTCACCGCCGTGGTCGAGGCCGGGGTGGGGTCGCCGTACTCCGCCCCCAGCCAGTCCGCACGCATCGTCACGTCCCCGGCCCGCACGGGTGAAGCGTCAAGGACCGCACCCCGGCGGCGCAGGAGGTCGGCGGTGCGGTTGGCCAGCGTGGCGACCACCTCGGCGTCGAGGGGCAGCCGGTCGTTGACCACCACCCCCAAGACCCTGGTCCTCAGGCCGGCCAGCCGCAGTCCGAGCGCGAGACCCGCCGCCGTGCCACCGGAGCCCACGGCGGTCACCACCGTGGCCGGTTCCGGCAGCTGACCCGCGGCGACCTGGTCGGCGATCTCCAGCGCCGCCTCGACGTACCCCAGCGCACCGAAGGCGTTCGACCCGCCGGCGGGCAGCACCATCGGCAGCCTCCGGTCACGAAGGGTCGCGCGGACCAGCAGGGCCGGTGCCAGCAGCCTGAGCCGCCTCGTGGTGGAACACCGGTGGAGCTCGGCGCCCGACTCTGAGAGCCGCGCCAGCTGCTGGCGCACGTGGTCGTCCACCGGCTGGTCGACCAGGCCGAGGATGGTCCCCAGCCCGTGGTCACGACCGTAGAGCGCCGCGGCCAACCCCCAGTGGGTGCCGATGCCACCGACGGTGAACAACGTCCTCGTCCCACGGCGGTGTGCCTCGGGAATGATCCACTCCAGCTTGCGGACCTTGTTGCCGCCCCAACCACCGTCGCCGTACTCGTTCTCGGCCTTGACCCACACCTCGGCGCCACCCACCAGGGACGGCTCGAGCGGGCGCACCGAGGTGGGGCCGGCCCCCAGGGGCAGGTGCTGCATCGTGACCCCGGGCAGGCGGTCGTGGATCAGGGACATGCTTCTCCTGGCGGGTTCCTCGGCGCTCGTGTCCTCACTAGTGTCCTGCCATGAGTGTCTTCCTGGTCGGTGGCGGGTGGTCGGAGCAGTGGGCCGGCGACATGTTCGGTGGTTTCGTGGAGACAGCGGCCGCGAGGTCCGATGGCTCGGACCCCCGGATCCTCCTGGTGGTGATGGGCACCGACGCCGACGCGCGGGAGTACCACCAGAAGTACGTCGACACGCTCGGCCTGGTCGGCGCCACCGACCTCGTCGTGGCACGGGTCGACGAGGGCGACACCTTGCCGCTGGAGCTCCTCGAGGGGATCGACGGCCTGTTCGTCGGGGGTGGCCCGACCCCGGAGTACCACGCGTCGCTGAGCCCGTCGTACGCCCGGATCCGCGCGCTGGTCGCCGCGGGCCTGCCGTACGCCGGATTCTCGGCCGGTGCTGCGATCGCCGCCACGCACGCGATCGTGGGCGGCTGGCTCCTCGACGGCCGACCGGTGT
Organism: uncultured Actinomycetota bacterium; assembly: GCA_963843775.1. Lineage (GTDB taxonomy): Bacteria > Actinomycetota > Actinomycetes > Propionibacteriales > Nocardioidaceae > Marmoricola. The sequence continues at coordinate 64,133 of CAWJLT010000017.1, read as the reverse complement.
GCCCCGAGGACAGCAACGAGGAGCTCGACGACCTGACCGTGGTCGACGGGATCGGCCTCGTCGCGGGAGCGGTCGAGGTGCACGCGGCCCAGTGGGGCAACCTGTCCAGGCTGGTGGCCGTGGTCGAGGCGGGGCTCGCACCTTCGGGGGTCGCGATCGACGAGTGCACCACCGTGCTCCCCGACGGGACCGTCGTCGGCGCCGGGCGGGCCTGGCGGGTCCGCGGAGGGCCGGAGGGGACCTCGGTCTCGCGCGGCTGAGGGGTGGGCAGGGTCAGGTCTGCGCGGCGTACCACTCGAGCAGGGCCGCGGTGGCCTGCTCCTGGCCCATCGGCCCTTGGTCCAGGCGCAGCTCGAGCAGGTGCCGGTAGGCGAGGCCCACCTCGCGCCCGGGTCCGATCCCGAGGATCTCCATGATCTGGTTGCCGTCGAGGTCGGGCCGGATCGAGGCGAGCTCCTCGGCCTGCGAGAGATGCGCGATGCGGATCTCCAGCTCGTCGTAGGTGCTCCGCAGCTGGTCGGCCTTGCGCTTGTTGCGGGTCGTGCAGTCCGCGCGGGTGAGCACGTGCAGCCGCTCGAGCTGGTCGCCGGCGTCGCGGACGTAGCGGCGTACGGCGGAGTCGGTCCACTCCCCCGAGCCGTAGCCGTGGAAACGCAGATGCTGCTCGACGAGCTGGCCCACGGCCTCGATCTGGTCCTTGGAGAACCGCAGCGCCTGCATCCGGCGCCGGGTCAGCTTGGCCCCGACCACGTCGTGGTGGTGGAAGGTGACGACGTTCTTCTCCACGAACCGACGGGTCTTCGGCTTGCCGACGTCGTGCATCAGCGCTGCGAAGCGGGAGATGAAGTCGGGGCCGCCCCCGGTGAGGTCGACCAGCCGGTCCTCGAGGTCGATCGACTGCTCGAGCACGGTCAGGGTGTGCTCGTAGACGTCCTTGTGCCGGTGGTGCTCGTCGCGCTCCAGCGCCAGCGCCGGCAGCTCGGGCAGGACGTGCTGGGCCAGGCCGGTCTCCACGAGCAGCCGCAGCCCGGCGACGGGGTCGGGCGAGAGGACGAGCTTGACCAGCTCGTCGCGGACCCGCTCGGCGGAGACGATCGTGATCCGCTCCGCCATGTCGGTCATCGCCGCCACGACCTCGGGAGCGACCGTGAACCCCAGCTGCGCCGCGAAGCGCGCGGCACGCATCATGCGCAACGGGTCGTCGGAGAACGAGTCCTCGGGCGTGCCGGGAGTGCGCAGCACCCGGTGGGCGAGGTCGAGGATCCCGCCGAACGGGTCCTCCAGCTGCTGCTCGGGCAGGGAGAGAGCCATCGAGTTCACGGTGAAGTCACGACGAGCCAGGTCGCCGACCAGCGAGTCGCCGTAGGACACCTCGGGCTTGCGGCTCTGGGCGTCGTAGGCCTCCGAACGGAACGTCGTGATCTCCACCTGCCAGTCACCGCGGCGGCACCCGATCGTGCCGAAGGCCCGGCCGATGTCCCAGGTCGCGTCCGCCCAGCCCTTGATCAGCTTCTCGGTGACCTCCGGACGGGCCGAGGTGGTGAAGTCGAGGTCGTTCTGGAGCCGGCCCAGCATGGCGTCGCGGACGGGTCCACCGACCAGGGCGATCTGCTCGCCGGCCTCCGAGAACCGTCGGCCGAGCTCCTCGGTGACGGGAGCGATCCGCACCAGCTCCGCGACCACCCGCGCTTGTACGTCGCTGATCAGCAAGGGCTCCTCGGACACGGGAGACCACTCTAATCGTGGCGGGCCACCGTTTCGACGCCGCGCCCGAAGCAGCGGCTCACCACACCTCGGTGGCCGACCGTCCGCCGCGCCGTCGGTGATAGCCGAGCGCGCTCGGTAACCTTCCGAGGTGAGCCCCGCCCGCTGGACGACCCGCGCGCTGGGGACCCTTCTCCTCGTCGTGGGCCTCACGGGCGGACCCCTGCTGGCGGGAACGGCGGCCGCCTCCGGGCAGACGCGCGTGCACAGCGCGCCCCGCACAGCGCCCCCCACAGGGCCCCCCACAGCGCCCGTCGGGCCGCCGACGAGACGGAGAAGACCCCCCTCTCGGTCGACCTGACCTCGATGACCCCGTCGGTGATCCCGCGCAAAGGCGTCATCACACTCACCGGGAACGTCCGCAACGACTCCGGGGAGGCCTGGACCGACGTCAACGTCGCCCCCTTCGTCTCCGGCACCCCGATGACCACCCGCGACGAGCTGGCGCGGGCTGCGGCGACCGCGGCGAGTGAGGCGGTGGGTGACCGGCTGACCGACTCCGGGACGTACGCCGCCCTGGGAGACCTCGCGCCGGGTGTCACCCTGCCGTTCAGCCTCCGGGTGCCCGTGACCTCGCTCAGGGTCACCGGCGACCCCGGCGTCTACTGGATCGGGGTGCACGCCCTCGGCACCAACACCGACGGTCGTGACCTGGTGGCCGACGGCCGGGCGCGGACCTTCATCCCGCTGGTGACCCCGAAGGTGGCACGGGAACGCAGCGTCCCGGTCTCCGTCGTGCTCCCCCTGCGCGAGCGCGCCCGACGTGCCGCCGACGGCAGCCTGAACGGACCCACCAGGTGGGCCATCCTCACCAGGACGGATGGGCGTCTCACTCGCCTCGTGGACTTCGGGGCCTCGGCCGGGAGCGCTCCCGTCTCGTGGCTGGTCGACCCCGCCGTCCTCGACGCCCTCGACGACTTCAGCCGCGGCAACCCCCCGATCTCCCTGGCCGCGGCGGCGCCGGCCGACGGGGGTGACGACCCCGGGGACCAGCCCGGTGGGCCCAGTGGGCCCAATGGAGGAGCCTCCCCCAGCCCGAGCCCGTCGCCTGAGTCCGGCACCCCGAACGAGGAGGAGCGCCAGCGGGCCAGGAGCGTCCTGGACGCCTTCCTGGCCACCGCGAGGACGCACCCGCTGTTCACCCTGGGCTACTCCGACCCGGACGTCGTCTCCCTCGCCCGCCACCAGGCCAGCCTGATCAAGCGCGCCGACGCCCTCGCCGCGCGGCAGATGCAGGCAAGGGGTCTCAGCGGGCCGGCGATCGTGTCGCCGCGCAACGGCTACTTCGACCCCGCGCTGCTCGGCGAGGTCCCCCGCGACTCGACCCTGCTGCTCAGCGACGCCGGCCGCCTCACCAACCCGACGCTGGCGCGTCTGCCGTCGGGGCAGGAGCTGGTGATGAGCGATGCGCGGACCGGCGCGGGTGGTCCGGCTCCGGCCGCGCCGCGTGACCCCCTCGCCCTGCGTCAGCGCATCGTGTCCGAGGCCGCGCTCGAGGCCGCCCAGGGGGACGAGTCCCCACGGCCAGTCGTGGTGAACATCCCGGGTGGCTGGGACCCGGGAGCGAACTGGCGCCAGGCGGACTTCTTCGGGGGCCTGCAGGTGCCCTGGGTCCGGCTCACCGGGCTACCGCAGGATGCGACCACGACCTTCGACGGGCAGCTCACCTACGGCAAGGCCCAGGTCGCCCTCGAGATCCCTGAGCGCAACGTCGCGGCCACCCGCACCCTGGTCCGGACCAGCGACGTCCTCGGACACCTGCTGGCGGACAAGACCGCAGCGATCGACCGGCTCGTCGGAGCGGCCCTGCAGGCGTCGGCGTACAGCGCCCGGGCCAAGCTCACCCTCGCCGCCGCGCAGGTCCTCGCCCTCGACGCGACCACCCGTGGGCAGCTGGACAAGGTGCAGGTCACCGGGACCGACTTCGTCACGCTCTCGGGCGGCTCCGGGTCGTTGACGGTGACCCTGGTCAACGGCCTCGACCAGCCCATCACCGTCGGGCTCGAGGCCCGGGCCGATCCCGACGTGGAGGTCGAGACCCCCGATCCGGTCGACATGCAGCCCGGTCAGCGCACCACCCTGCGGCTCCAGGTCACCAGCGGTTCGGGAGTGCACGACGTGACGATCTACCCCATGACCAGCGAGGGCGAGGTGGCGGGCACTCCGTTGACCTTCAGCCTCCGCACCAGCCAGGTGGGGCGGCTGATCTGGTACATCATCATCGCGGGCGGTGCCCTTCTCGCCGTGATGATCGCGCGCCGGATCCTGCTCCGGATCCGGAGCCACCGCTGGCGCCAGGAGGGGAGCGAGTGAGCGACACCCCAGGCCGGACCACCGACGACTCCCCCGGTGCTGCCTCCCGCTCCCTGCTCTCCTCCAGCGCCGTGATGGCGGCCGGGACCATCGTGTCCCGGATGAGCGGCTTCGTGCGGGGCATCCTGCTGGCCGCAGCGCTGGGGGTCGGCCTGCACGCCGACGTGTTCAACATCGCCAACACGGTGCCGAACATGCTCTACATCCTGCTGGCCGGCGGTGTCGTGAACGCCGTGCTCGTGCCGCAGCTGGTGCGGGCGATGAGGAACGACGCCGACGGAGGCGAGGCCTACACCAACCGCGTCATCACCCTCGCGATCCTGTTCCTCGGCCTCGTGACCGTGGGGCTGGTCGTCGCGGCGCCATGGCTGATGCGGCTGTTCCTCGACCCGCACTACTTCGATCCCGCCCGCTCGGACCAGCTGGAGTCGGTCATCGACTTCGCCCGCTACTGCCTGCCTCAGGTCTTCTTCTACGGGATGTTCGTGCTGGTCGGCCAGGTGCTCAACGCGCGCGGGCGATTCGGCCCGATGATGTGGGCCCCGATCGCCAACAACGTCGTCGCGGTCCTGGTGCTGACCACCTACCTGCTCACCCTGGGGCCGGCCCGCGGTGCGGAGAAGTCCGGCGGCTTCAGCGCCGGTGCGGAGGCTCTGCTCGGCCTGGGCTCGACCCTGGGCATCGTGGTCCAGCTGCTGGTGCTGCTCCCCTACCTGAAGGCGGCCGGCGTCTCCTACCGGCCGCGGTTCGACTTCCGCGGCACCGGTCTCGGCCACACCCTGCGGCTCGGGGTCTGGACGGTGCTGTTCGTCGTGGTGAACCAGATCGCCTACACCGTCGTCGTACGCCTCGCGAGCAGTGGCACGGTCGGTTCCGGGGCGGGAGGACCCGACGGGCCCGAGGGCACCGGCTACACGGTCTACTCGAACTCGTTCCTGCTCACGATGGTCCCCCACTCGATCATCACCGTGTCGCTGGCGACGGCGATGCTGCCGCTGCTCTCGTCGTACGCCGCCGACGGGCAGCTCTCGCGCATCGGGAGTGCCGTCTCCTCGACACTCCGCTCCGCCTGGGCGCTGGTGATCCCGGTGGCGGCGCTGCTCGCGGTGATGTCGCTGGACGTCGCCAACGTGATCTGGGGCTACGGCAGCGCGGCGGCCGACTTCGCCAACTTCGCCCCGTCGTTGGCCCTGTTCGGGATCGGACTGGTGCTGTTCACGGCCCACTACCTGATGCTGCGGGGGTTCTACGCGCTCGAGCAGACCCGCCTGGTCTTCTTCATCCAGTGCGGCATCGCGGTCACCAACATCGCCGCGGCCGTGCTGCTGACCCGCAGCTCGACGCCCGCGGAGACCGCTCCCCGGCTGGTGATCGCCTACGCCTGCTCCTACGCGGTGGGCGCGTTGACCTCCTACGTGGTGCTCTCGCGCACGGTCGGTGGACTCGACGGCCGCCGGTTGGTGCGGTTCCTGGCGCGGCTCACCATCGCGATCGGCCTCAGCACGGCCGCCGCCTGGGGCCTGCGGCAGGGAATGGCGGAGATCCTCCCCGGGGACGGGAAGCTGCACGCGATCATCGACCTCGCCGTCGTCGGCACCCTCTTCCTCGGCCTCTACCTCGGGCTGGCGAGGCTGCTGCGGATCTCCGAGGTCACCGACGTCATGAGACTGCTGACCCGTCGTCTCGGACGCAGCAGGTGAGTCCGGCTCGGTCCGCGGACCGACTTCGCGGCGGCCCTACGATGGGCGCGGGGGACCGGTCCTGCGCCCGGTAGGACACGTGAGGGACGAGACCTGAGAGACGGGCCGAAGAGAAGGGGTGGTGGCCGTGGGGACCGGATCGATCGGACCCGGCACCGTGCTCGCCGGCCGCTACCGCCTCGACGACCTGCTCGCCGAGAGCGGGGGGGCCCGCTTCTGGCGCGCCACCGACACGGTCCTCGCGCGCAGCGTGGCCATCCACGCCGTACCCAGCGAGGATCCCCGTGCCTCCGACCTGCTCGACGCGGCCCGGATCTCGGCCACGGTCATCGACCCCCACCTGCTGCGCGTCCTGGACTGCGACGACGAGGACGGCATCAGCTGGGTGGTCAACGAGTGGGGCGACGGGATCTCGCTGGACCTGATGCTCCAGCAGGGGACGCTCCCGCCCTCACGGGCAGCGTGGCTGACGCGGGAGGTCGCGGAGGCGATCGCCGCCGGTCACGCCCAGGGGGTCGCGCACGGGCGGCTGAACCCCGAGGCGGTGCTGGTCACCCACGCGGGGGCGGTCAAGCTGATCGGGTACGTCGTCGACGCCAGCCTCCAGCACCCCCGGCCCCCGGACCCGCTGTACGGCGATCTCGACGACCGTGAGGCCGACGTCATCAACGTCGCCGGCATCCTCTACGCCGCGCTGACCGGGAAGTGGCCCGGGGTCGCCCCCTCCGCCGTACCCCCGGCGCCGCGAGAGGCTCGCCGCCCCCTGCGCCCACGCCAGGTCCGCGCCGGTGTGCCTCGCACCCTCGACGCCATCTGCGACCGGGTCCTCCACAAGGAGGCCTCCCAGCACGCGATGCCCATCGAGACCGCGCACGAGATCGCCGCGGCGCTGGCCGACTACGTCGGGGACCCGAGCCTGACGGCTCCGATCGACGCCGCGGCGATGCACGCCGAGCCCACCGCCTCCCTTCCCCGCGACGCCCTGCCGCCGGCCCTGCCCGACCTGACGGCGGGCGGACCGACCCCGGACCGCGAGCCCGAGGCGGTGAGCGACGACCCGGAGGCCACCCGGATCGGTGCGCCCCCGCTGGCTCCCGAGCTCCGGGTCGAGGACGACCCCGAGGCCACCCAGGGCTTCCGGATGCCGCCCGAGGGACCGGCCTCGCTCTCACCGCTCCACCGGCCGACAGATCGGACCTCGTCACCGGCCTCCTTCCCCGACATCCCCGAGCGACCCCTCTTCGCCGACACCGAGCGGCGGGTTCCGGCAGCGGCCCGGGCCGCGGAGGCGGCAGCCCGTGATGCGGCCCGGACCGGCGAGCAGCCGTCCCCGTGGTCCGAGGACCTGGCCCGCGCCGGGACCACCCCCGGAGGCGCAGGGACCCGCTCGGGCGCACGCGGCGACACCACGGATTCCGGTACCGGAAGCGGCGGCCTGGGCTTCTGGCCCTTCGAGGACGACTCGGAGGAGGCCGCCGAGGTCCACACCGGCAAGGAGGGGCGCGGCTGGCTCCGGATGGCGGTCGCGATCGGCGTGCTCCTCGTGCTGGTCATCGCGATGGCCGTCGCCTTCAACCGCGGCCGTCAGGACGCCGGCACCTCGACGCCCGGCTCCGGCCCCTCCGACCAGTCCTCGAGCGCCACCGAGGCGGCCGGGACACCGGTCAAGCTGGCCGACGTCCGGGACTTCGACCCGCTCGCCGAGCCTCCGGAGGAGAACCCGGAGACCGCCCCGAACGCCATCGACGGTGACCCGGCCACCTCGTGGAGGACGGTCACCTACCGCGGCAACGCCGCGTTGGGCGGCCTGAAGGCCGGCGTGGGCCTGATGGTCGACCTCGGCAAGGACGTCAAGGCCACGTCGGTCTCGGTCCGGTTCAAGGGCCAGCCCACCTCCTTCGAGGTGTACGCCGCCCCGGCCGGCGTCACCGAGTTCCCCGACAGCCTCGACCAGCTCGACAAGGTCGCCGCCAAGGCCAACGCCCCCGAGAAGGTCACGGTGACCCTGGATCCCACGCCCACGACCCGCTACGTGCTGGTCTGGCTGACCAGGCTGCCCCAGGTCTCGGGCGGCTTCCGGGGTGAGATCACCGACATCACCGTCAGCTCGTGACCTCCGACGTCGGGGACGAGCTCGACGAGGGCCGACGTCGCGACGTCGCCCTGCTCGAGGCCCACGTCAACGGCGACACGACGGCGTTCGGTGAGCTGTTCGGCCATCACCGCGACCGGCTCTGGGCGGTGGCCCTGCGCACGACCGGCAACCCCGAGGACGCCGCCGACGCGCTCCAGGACGCCATGATCTCGGCCTTCCGCCGGGCCGGGTCCTTCCGGGGCGACTCGGCGGTGACCACCTGGCTGCACCGGATCGTGGTCAACGCCTGCCTCGACCGGCTCCGGCGGGCCAAGGTGCGCGCGGCCGACCCGCTTCCCGACGACCTCGAGGAGCAGGCTGCCAGGGGCAGGGTGACCGCGGAAGGCGGCCTGGGCGGCCTGGGCGGGCACCCGGGCGGGCACCCGGAGGCCCGTGCGCTGGCCGGTGACCTCCGCCGTCGGGTGCTCGCAGCCCTCGAGGAGCTCCCGCCCGACCAGAAGGCCGCGCTGGTGCTGGTCGACATGGAGGGCTACCCCGTCCTGGAGGCCAGCGCGATCCTCGACGTACCGGTGGGGACGATCAAGAGTCGCTGTGCCCGCGGCCGAGCGCGGCTCGCGGTGCTGCTGGCCGAGCTGGACCCTCGCAACGAGGACCTGGGGCTGCCCGAGGCGGCCGCAGGTGGAACCTCGGCTCCTCCCGGTGCGTCGCACTCGGGAGACCCACCCGTCCCTACTCCCGACAGCATGCACATGCGCGGCGACGGCGACGGCGACGGCGACGGACCAGACCGGCACGAGAACCCACACGAGGAGGTGAGCGGACGTGAGTGACCAGACCCGACCAGAGGACCAGCCTGAGCCGGAGGCCGGGCGCGACACCCACATCCGCGCCCTGCTCGCCGAGCTGGGCTCGGGCCCCACCGGTCAGACGATGCCGCCCGAGGTCGCCGCACGGCTCGAGGACACCCTCGCCCGGCTGGTGGCCGAGCGCAGCCCCGGGGACGCCGGTGAGACCGACCGGGCGGCAGTGAGCGCCGTCGTACCCCTGCGTCGTCGCTGGCTCGCCCGCACCGCTGCTGCCGCGGCCGCCGTGATCGTGGTGGGCCTCGGCGGCGTGACCGCAGCCAACCTCGGGGTCCTCGGCGGTGGCTCGTCCTCGGACACCGCGTCCTCCTCCGACGCCGGGGGCAGCACCGCGGACCAGCCGGAGGCACAGTCGAAGCCTGGGTCAGCCCTCGAGCCGACCCCCGCCCGGCCCCGGAAGCTGGCCGCAGGTGGGGACGCCGCGGAGGACCGCGCCCTGGAGGGCGCCACGCTTCCCGCGGTCAGCAGCGCGGCGTTCTCAGCCGACGTGGCGAGCCTGCTGCGGCGCTCGGCGGGCGCTGCGACGCCCGAGCTGCGGCAGCGGGGCTACCCGGACCAGTCGCCCGCCGACGGCTTCGCGGCCATCGCCTGCCCCGGCCCGGTGATCACCGACGGCGCCGTCACCACCCCGGTGCGCTACGACGGCCGGCCGGCCCTGCTCGTCGTACACCCCGAGCAGGACGGAACCCGCCTCGTGGAGGCCTGGAGCTGTGCGGGCGACCTCCGGCTGAGGGCGGCCACGCTGGGCCGGTGAGGCACCCAGTCGGTGCGCGGCCGGTGCGCGGGGCCGGCGCGAGAACGCTGGTGGACGCGCCCCGTGGCCAGCGTGCGCGGGCCTGCGGAACACTGGGGCCATGAGCGCCTCCCACCGCACCCGGTCCGTGTCCTGCGAGGTCGAGATGGATGTCCGCGAGACCGCCGAGCTGGTGTGGTCGGTGGCGGTCGCCCGGGGGCCCGAGCTGGCCTCGGAGTACCTCTCGATCACCGTCGACGGGCGACCGGTCGAGGTCGAGGAGCTCAGGGTGGCCGACGGCGGCCGACTGCACGTGTGTACCGCCCCTCCCGGACGCCTCGCCCTGGCCTACTCCGCCGAGGTCTCGGGGCTGGCCGAGCCGGCGACCGTGGATCCGGTCGACGACATCGTCTACCGGCGGCCGAGCCGCTACGCGGAGTCCGACGAGCTCGGCCCGACGGCCTGGGCCGAGTTCGCGAGCCTCGAGGGCAAGGAGCTCCTGGATGCCGTGAGCTCGTGGGTCGGCACGCAGCTCTACTACGTCAGCGGCTCCAGCCGGCCCACGGACGGCGCCACCCAGACCCTCCTCCTGCGGCAGGGCGTGTGCCGTGACTTCGCCCACCTGGTGATCGCGATGCTGCGGGCACGCAACGTCCCGGCACGCCTCGTCGCGGTCTACGCGCCCGGGCTGTCCCCGATGGACTTCCACGCCGTCGTCGAGGCGGCCATCGACGGCGCCTGGCACGCGGTCGACGCCACCACGCTCGCCCCGCGCGAGACATTGGTCCGGATCTCCACCGGGCGCGACGCCTCGGACACCGCCTTCCTCACGGTCCAGTCGGGCCGGGCCGACCTCGTCACGATGAACGTGACCGCCACCGCGCTCCCTGGCCTGCCCATGGACGACCTCACGAGCCTCGTCTCCCTCACCTGACCCAGCGGACGCGCCGTGGGCCTGCGCGGAATGTGCGGTGCCTAGGATCTGTTGAGCAGGCGTACCCGAACAGCACCCTCGACCAGCACCAGCAGGAGTTGCAGTGACCGACCAGACCAGCTCATCCGCCGCCGAGATCCGCGACCTGATCATCGTGGGCTCCGGACCGGCCGGCTACACGGCTGCGGTGTACGCCGCTCGCGCCAGCCTCGAGCCGCTGGTGTTCGAGGGCTCGGTCACCGCCGGTGGTGCCCTGATGAACACGACCGAGGTGGAGAACTTCCCGGGCTTCCGTGACGGCATCCAGGGCCCGGCGCTGATGGACGAGATGCGTGCCCAGGCCGAGCGTTTCGGTGCCGAGATCGTCTCCGACGACGTGATCGAGCTCGACCTCACCGGCGAGACCAAGATCGTCACCACTGCGGAGGGCACCTTCAGGTCCCGCGCAGTGATCCTCGCGACCGGCTCCGGCTACCGCAAGCTCGGGCTGCCCGACGAGGACCGCCTCTCGGGCCACGGCGTCAGCTGGTGTGCCACCTGTGACGGGTTCTTCTTCCGGGAGCAGCACATCGCGGTCGTCGGCGGTGGCGACTCCGCCATCGAGGAGGCCACCTTCCTCTCACGCTTCGGCTCCAAGGTCACCCTGATCCACCGTCGAGGTGAGCTGCGCGCCTCCAAGATCATGCAGGAGCGCGCCTACGCCGACCCGAAGATCGAGTTCGCCTGGAACTCCGAGGTCGCCGAGATCCACGGCGACGACAAGGTCACCGGCGTGACTCTGCGCGACACCGAGACCGGCGAGACCCGGGAGCTCGACGCGACCGGACTGTTCGTCGCGATCGGCCACGACCCCCGCTCCGAGCTGCTGCACGGCCAGGTCAGGCTCGACGACGAGGGCTACGTGCTCGTCGACGCCCCCTCGACCCGCACCAACGTCACCGGCGTCTTCGCCTGTGGCGACCTGGTCGACCACCACTACCGCCAGGCGATCACCGCGGCCGGCACCGGCTGCGCAGCCGCCCTGGACGCCGAGCGCTACCTCTCCGACCTGGACTTCTCCCTGACGACCTCCGCCGGTGCTGCCACCGTCGGGGCGGGCGCCTGAGTCACAGGTTTTTCTGGTTAACCAGAAAAACTCTCATTTCCCAACGTTGCAACGTGGGGTAAGTGGCAGTTTCACTGGTTAACCAGTGAAACTGCCACCGGGAAGAAACGGCCAGCAGCCGCTGTTCACCCAGAGCAACAACAACCCGAACTCGAACCACCAAGGAGTACAGATGTCTGACCTGCAGGCCGTCACCGACGCCAACTTCGAGGCCGAGGTCTTGAAGTCCGACAAGCCCGTGCTGGTGGACTTCTGGGCCGAGTGGTGCGGTCCGTGCCGCCAGGTCGGTCCCATCCTCGACGAGCTCGCCGCCGAGCACGGCGAGAAGGTGACCTTCGTCAAGATGAACGTCGACGAGAACCCGGTCACCCCCTCGACCTACCGGGTGAACGGCATCCCCACGCTGAACCTCTACCAGGGCGGCCAGGTCGTCAAGCAGATCGTCGGCGCCCGTCCCAAGGCCGCGCTGCTCAAGGAGCTCGCGGACTACATCGCCTGAGCACCACCACATCGGGCCGCCTTCAGCACGAGCCGAGGGCTACAGTCGCTGCGTGAACGCCGTCTTCAGACTCGGGGACTCCGGTCCCGCCGTCGCCCAGATCATCGACCTGCTCAGCCGGATCGGTCTTCTGGGCGACGACACCGGCCCGCGTACGCCAGAGGGCGGCTCGCTCGACGACCAGGTCTTCGACCGGCAGATCGAGTTCGCCGTCCGGGCCTTCCAGCAGCAACGCGGCCTGACCGTGGACGGCATCGTCGGCCCGCTCACGTTCCGTCGTCTCGACGAGGCTCGCTGGCGTCTCGGTGACCGCATCCTGACCCACCTCCCCGGCAACCTGGTGGCGGGTGACGACGTCTACACCCTGCAGGGCCGGCTGCTGGACCTCGGCTTCCGGGTCGGTCGGCTCGACGGCTACTTCGGTGCCGAGACCGAGTTCGGTGTCCGCGAGTTCCAGCGCAACTTCGGCATCCCACCCGACGGCACCTGTGGACCGTCCACCCTGAAGGCGCTGACCCGGCTCAGCCCGATGGTCCGGGGTGGCGCACCCAACGCCTTGCGCGCCCAGGAGCGGATCCGCGAGGCAGGACCCAACCTCGGCGGCAAGATCGTCGTGATCGACGTGGGCCGTGCCCACACCCTGCCCGAGAAGTACGCCGAGAGCTCCGACGCGATCCTGCACGACCTCGCCCAGCGGGTGGAAGGTCGACTCGTCGCCACCGGCGTCCAGGCGTTCCTCACCACCCCCCGCTGGGCGCCCCCCGGCGAGGAGGCCGAGCGCGCGGCGTTCGCCAACCGCACGGATGCCGACCTGTTCGTCTCCCTGGCGCTCGACGCCTCCTCCAACGTCGATGCGTGCGGCGTCTCGGCGTACTTCTTCGGCGACGCCAACCATGAGACCTGGTCCTCGGTCGGCGAGCGCTTCGCCGGGCTGGTCCAGCGCGAGATCGTCGCGCGCAGCGACCTGGTCGACCTGCGCTGGCACCCCAAGACGTGGGACATCCTGCGACACACGCGGATGCCGGCGATCCGTCTCGACGCGGGCTACCTCAGCAATCCCGGCGACGCCCAACGGCTCCAGGACCCGGCGTTCCGAGACGTGCTGGCCGAGGCGGTCGTGGTCTCGGTGCAACGCTTCTACCTCAGCCCCGAGGTCGACGCGCACACCGGCGTGCTCCGGGTCAGCGAGCTGCGCGACAGCTTCCGCGGCGCCTGATCCGGCGTTTGGCGTGCCAGTGCCGGGATCCCAGGCCGGGATCCCAGGCCGGGGTCGAAGGCAGGGTCGGAGGCCGGGGTCGGGGCGTTCGTGGGGGTCCGTCAGGACCCACGGGTGGTCTCGGCGGCCCTCGATGAGGGCGTCGCCTGACCCTGCCGGGCTCGCACAGGCCGCTTGACCGGCGCGAGCAGCCGCTCCAGACCCTTCTCGAGCTCCTCGCGGATCGACAGGGTGGTCCTCAGGTCCATCCGCATGCGCGGGTTGATGGTGTGGGCGCGTTGGGTGGAGAAACCGACCGACAGCAGGAAGTCGGCGGGCACGACGCAGTGGCCACTGCGGCCGCGGGTGTCACCGAACGCCTCGACCGCCTTGACCCCGCCGCGCAGGACGAGGTCCTTGGCCATCCCCTGCATCATCATCCGGCCCAGCCCCCCGCGACGATGTTCCGCAGCGACGTACGCCGTGGTCATGATGACGGCGTCCGAGCTGATCGGAGCGGTGGCGAACCCGTCAGAGGCCGGGACGTGCACCGGCGGCGCCCAGATCATGTGGCCGACCACCTTGCCATCGACCAGCGCCACCTGTCCGCACGAGCCCCACTCACGCAGCACCATCGAGATCCAGGCCGCCTTCTCCTCGGCCTCGTGACCACAGACGGCCTCCCGGCGTACGGGATCGAGCTCCCAGAAGACGCACGCGCCACAGCCCCCCGGCAGCTCGTCCAGGTGATCCAGCGTCAGCCGCTCGATCTTGCGTGGCATGGGACCCATCGTAGGCCCGGTCGCAGTCGAGAGCGCTCGGCAGACGCCGCAGGTGCCAGGGTCACGAACCGGGTGGGGTTCACAGGCGGTCTCTGACGTTCCTGGGCGTTGCAACGCCCGTTAACGTCAGGAATCCCCGGGTACCCCGGGGATTCCTGCACCGCTCACCGCATCGTGGCGAGGAAGTCCGAGATCCGGCCGATGGCCTCGGTGAGGGTGTCGAGGTCGGGCAGGGTGACGAGGCGGAAGTGGTCGGGCTCGAACCAGTTGAACCCGGTGCCGTGGGTGACCAGGATCTTCTTGGCCCGCAGCAGGTCGATCACGAACTGCTCGTCGTCCTTGATGGCATAGACCTCGGGATCCAGGCGGGGGAAGCAGTAGAGCGCCCCGCGCGGCTCGACACAGCTGACCCCCGGGATCTCGTTGAGCTGTCGCCACGCTGCCTTGCTCTGCTCGTAGAACCGCCCACCGGGGTGGATGTACTCGTTGATCGACTGGTAGCCGCCCAACGCCGTCTGGATCGCGTGCTGGGCCGGGACGTTGGGGCACATCCGCATGTTGGCGAGAAGCATCAGGCCCTCGAGGAAGTCCTCGGCCAAGTGCTTGGGACCCGAGACCATCACCCAGCCGGCGCGGTAGCCGCAGACCCGGTAGGCCTTGGACAGCCCGCTGAAGGTGAGGCAGAGGACGTCGTCGCCGACGTAGGAGGCCGTGTGGTGGTGGACGGCGTTGTCGAAGAGGATCTTCTCGTAGATCTCGTCGCTGAAGACCACCAGCTCGTGGCGGCGGGCGATGTCGACCAGGCCCTTGACCGTCCCCTCGCTGTAGACGGCACCGGTCGGATTGTTGGGGTTGATGATCACCAGGCCCTTGGTGTTCTCGGTGATCTTGGCCTCGATGTCGGCCAGGTCGGGATCCCAGCCGTTCTCCTCGTCGCAGCGGTAGTGCACCGGTGTGCCGCCGGAGAGGGACACCGCACCCGTCCAGAGCGGGTAGTCGGGGGCCGGCACCAGGATCTCGTTGCCGTCGTCGAGGTAGGCCTGCAGCACCATCGAGATCAGCTCGGAGACCCCGTTGCCGAGGAAGACGTCGTCGACGGCGGTCTCGGTGAGCCCGTGCGACTGGTAGTACTGCGCCACGGCGGTGCGGGCGGAGTAGATCCCGCGGGAGTCGGAGTAGCCCTGGGCCTCGGGCAGGTTGTGCATGATGTCGGCCAGGATCGCCTCGGGCGCCTCGAAGCCGAACGGCGCCGGGTTGCCGATGTTGAGCTTGAGGATCTTGTGACCCTCGGCCTCGAGGCGTTGGGCCTCGACCAGGATCGGCCCGCGTACGTCGTAGCGGACGTGCTGCAGCTTGCGGCTCTGGACGATCGGGCGCATGGGACACATCCTCTCAGAGCGGATGGCTCCCGTGAGGGCAGGTAGCCGCCCCCGAGAGCGTGGCGCGATGTCGTCCGCGCTCACGTGGCACGATCGGCGAACTCCCGGTTCCCCTTCCGGCCCGACTCATGAGGACGACCGCATGCGCGACATCAGCTATCCGCCGATCATCCGGACCGCCCAGGTGCTCTTCCGACTGCTGGGCCTGCGCTTCCAGATGGGGGGCACGGACCACGTGCCGACCACGGGCGGTGCGCTGCTGGCGTTCAACCACGTCTCCTACATCGATTTCGTGCTGGGCGGCTTCGCGGCCCACCCCTCCAAGCGGCTGGTGCGCTTCATGGCCAAGCGTGAGGTCTTCGACCACTCGATCGGCGGCCCGGTGATGCGTTCGATGCACCACATCTCGGTCGACCGGGGTGACGGGGCGGCCTCGATGGACGAGGCGTTGCGCTACCTCGAGGCCGGTGAGGTGGTCGGGATCTTCCCAGAGGCGACGATCTCCCGCTCCTTCGAGGTCAAGGAGCTGAAGTCGGGCGCCACCCGGATCGCCGCTCAGGCGGGCGTACCCCTGATTCCCGTGGCGCTGTGGGGCACGCAGCGCCTGATGACCAAGGACCACCCCCGCGACTTCTCCCGCGGCAAGACGATCGGGATCCGCGTGGGTGAGCCGATGTTCCCCACCGGTGAGGATCCCGTGGCCGAGACCGAGGAGCTCCACCGGAGGCTCTCGGCGTTGGTCGAGGAGGCCATCCACGTCTACCCCGCCGAGGAGCAGCCTCCGGGGTCGTGGTGGCTCCCGGCCGTCCACGGCGGCTCGGCGCCCACCCCCGAGCGTGCCCTGGAGATGGACGCCGAGGAGAAGATCGCGCGAGCAGCGCGCAAGCAGAAGAAGGTCGAGGAGGACAGCGAGCCGACTGCCGACTGATCTGCTTCTCGATCTAGCGCTTTGTAGGTAAGTCGCTTTGTCGACTTAACGATAAATCGTCCGCGGGTCGCAGGCCCCGTTCTGGAACGTCATACGAGGTGGCTGCCCTGGCCACCGCTGGGTATGACGTCCCGCGTGAGGTCATACATCGCGGTCCCCATCACCGCCACCACGTATGACGCAGGCGCCGCGCCCCTGACCACACCGGCCCACGCCCCACGGCCGCCCACCCGGCCCGCCTGCCAGTCGGGCGGCCGGCCGGCCGAAAAGGAGGCTGTGATGCAGTCCCTTTGTCGACAAAGCGTCAGATCGGTCTGTCGTCCCGGTTCCGGGGGTCGATGACCGACACGATGCGCTCGAGGTCGCTCAACGAGGCGAACTCGATCGAGACCTTCCCCTTGCTGCGACCCAGGGTGACCTGCACCCGGGTGTCGAGGCGGTCGCTGAGCCGATCACCGAGCTCGGACAGACCCGGGGCGGTCGGGCGGGCGGCACGGACCCGCGACTGCTCCTCGTCCGCCCCCAGCTCACCGACCGACACCAGCTCCTCGAGGCCACGCACGGAGATCCCCTCGGCGACCACACGGCCCGCCAGCCGGTCCTGGGCGGCGGGATCGGTGACCCCGAGCAGCGCGCGGGCGTGACCGGCACTCAGGATGCCCGCCGCGACCCGCCGCTGCACGGCAGGAGAGAGGTTCAGCAGACGCAAGGTGTTGCTGATCTGGGGACGGCTGCGCCCGATCCGGCCGGCCAGCTCGTCGTGGGTGCACCCGAAGTCGTCCAGCAGCTGGCGGTAGGCCGCCGCCTCCTCGAGCGGGTTCAGCTCGGAGCGGTGCAGGTTCTCGAGCAGAGCGTCCCGCAGCATGTCGTCGTCGCCGGTCTGGCGCACGATCGCGGGGATGGTGTCGAGACCCGCCTCCTGGACGGCACGCCAGCGGCGCTCGCCCATGATGAGCTCGTACGACGAGTCGCCGGCCCGACGTACGACCACCGGCTGGAGCAGCCCGACCTCCTTGATGGAGTGCACCAGCTCGGCCATGGCCTCCTCCTCGAAGACCTGACGCGGCTGGCGGGCGTTGGGCGCGATCGAGCCGGTGGGCAGCTCGGCGAAGTAGACGCCGGCGACCTCGGCCGGACGGTCCTCGACCAGGGTGGCGGCGCCCTCGCCGTTCACCGGGATCCCCGAGGTGTCATCGCCGTTCACGGCCGCGGCACCGTAGGCGCTCGAACCAGACGAGGCGCTCGAACCAGACGAGGCGCTCGAACCGGCCGCGTGCAGGCCCGTGTAGTCGGTCGCCCCAGACGCCGACTCCTGCCTCGCCTCCGGCGTCGAGCCTGGCGTCGGTGGGGTCTCCTCGGTCCGCGGTCGCGCCTGCGCGGGCGGGCCGGTGGGGATCAGAGAGCCCAGCCCACGGCCGAGTCCACGTCGAGGGGTGGGCTGCCTGTCACTCATCGTTGTCCTCCGCCATCACTTCTGGGGTCACTTCTGGGTCAGTTGTGGTCTCAGAAGTTGTGGGTGCGCCATTCTGAGCGATCTCGGGGGACCGAACACCCCGGTAGGCGAGCTCGCGTGCCGCCTCGAGGTAGCTGAGCGCGCCTGGAGACCCGGGATCGTAGGTCATCACGCTCTGCCCGTAGCTCGGCGCCTCCGAGACCCGGACCGATCGGGGGATCGCGGTGCGGAGCACCTGGTCACTGAAGTGCTCGCGCACCTCGGCGGCCACACCGGCGGCGAGGTTGGTGCGCGCGTCGTACATCGTGATCAGGATCGTGCTGACCACGAGGTCCTGGTTGAGGTGCGTGCGCACCATCTCCACGGTCTCGAGCAGCTGACCGAGACCCTCGAGGGCGTAGTACTCCGCCTGGATGGGGATCAGCATCTCCGCGCCGGCCACCAGCGCGTTCAGGGTCAGCAGGCCGAGTGAGGGCGGGCAGTCGATCAGCACGTAGTCGAACCGGTCGTCGCCACCTCCGTTGACCAGCGGGTGGGCCGCGATGGCCTTGCGCAGCCGGTTCTCGCGCGCCACGACACTGACGAGCTCGATCTCGGCGCCCGCGAGGTCGATGGTCGCCGGGACGACGAAGAGGTGTGCCAGGGAAGGGTGCGGCTGGACGACGTCGGCGAGGGGTAGGCCCTCCACCAGCACGTCGTACGACGACAGCGTGCCGCGGTGATGGTCCACCGCGAGAGCCGTGGAGGCGTTGCCCTGGGGGTCGAGGTCGATCACCAGCACTCGCAGGCCGTGCTGGGCCAGCGCCGCGGCCATGTTCACCGCGGTCGTCGTCTTGCCGACCCCGCCCTTCTGGTTGGCCACCACCATCACCCGGGTGTGGTCCGGCCTGGGGAGCTCCGACCCCGGTCGTCGACCTTGACGCACGAGGAGCTGCTGCTCGATCGCGCGCGCCAGCGGGGTCGAGTCGTCGTACTTCACGCTGTTCTGTGCCATGTCCGCCGCTGTTCTGACCCCTGAGGGCCGAACTGCCGCTACTGCTGCTGACTCCACCTGGTGCACCGTCCCGTCCTCCTGCTGTGTTTCACGTGAAACTGGGGGCTCCTGTGGATAACCCCGCCTTGTCTGTGGATTCGCACGCTCACGTGCCCACCTCCGTCGGTGGATAACTTTCTTGACGTGCTGGTCGGCGGGATGGGCCCACCGGCTTGAGACCCTGCCGTCGCTTGGGTACGCGGTCGACCATTCACGGCTTTTCTGCCGTTTTCTCGACGCAGACCGTCGTGACCGGCGGCGTGAGCCACTCAGCACCGACCACCTCGATGCGGGACCGGGTTCCGCCCAGGCGCGCGATGATCGGGGCGGCCGTGCGGAGCTCTTCCGGGGCCGATGACCCCTTCATGGCCAGGAAAAGTCCACCGGCCCGTACCAGCGGCAAGGACCATCGCGACAGTCGGTCCAGAGGTGCCACTGCTCGTGAGGTCACCACATCGAACCTTCCTGCCCACGACGGATCACCGTGGAGCTCCTCGGCACGTCCCCGATGGACGTGCACGTTGGACAGTTCCATTGTGGACACAGCGAGCTCCAGAAACGTGGTGCGACGCAGCAAAGGCTCGACCAAAGTCACCTGCAGGTCCGGGCGGCGAATGGCGAGGACGATGCCCGGCAGGCCGGCGCCGCTGCCGATGTCGCACACGGAGCTGGCCTCGGGCATGAGGTCGGTGATCACGGCGCAGTTCAATAGGTGCCGCTCCCACAGCCGCGGCACCTCGCGGGGCCCGATCAGGCCCCGAACCGTCGCCTCCCGGGTGAGCAGGTCGGCGAACTGCTCCGCCAGGGGCAGAGCACGTGAAAACACCCCCTGCGCACTCGCTGGCGCAAGGGGTGTGGTTTCACGTGAAACGTCGTCGCTCACGACGCGATCTCGAGCCTCATGACGCGGGGAGCACCACCACGTAGCGTCGCGGCTCAGCACCCTCGGACTCCGAGGTCAGACCGGCGGCGGCCACCACGTCGTGGACGACCTTGCGCTCGAAGGGCGACATCGGCTCCAGCGAAGCCTGCTCGCCGGACTCCTTCACCTGGGCGACGATCCGCGACGCCTGCTCCTCCAGGGCGGTACGACGCTCCGCGCGGTGCCCGCTCACGTCCAGCATCAGCCTCGAACGCTCACCGGTCTCCCGGTAGACCGCCAGGCGGGTGAGCTCCTGAAGTGCCTCCAGCACCTCACCCTGGTCGCCGACCAGCTGGGGGAGATTCGCGCCGACGATGGACACCGTCGCGCGGTCACCCTCGACGTCCATGTCCAGGTCGCCGTCGAGATCGGTGATCTCGAGCAGCTCCTCGAGATAGTCCGCGGCGATCTCGCCCTCCTGCTCGAGCCGGTCACGGCGTCCGGGCCTGGGGGACTGGTCGCCGGTGGAGTCGTCGGACTCCTCGGCGCCGTCCTCCACCGGAAGCGACGAGTCCGCCACCTCAGCGGTCGGTTCGGCGATCTCGGAACCAGGCGCAGGGGTCACCTCGAGGTCGGGCTGGGCGTCGGGCTGGGCGTCGGGCTGGGCGTCGGCCTGAATGTCGGCCTGGGTCGTCTCGCTCACGGGTTCACTCACTTGTCTTCTCCCTCATCGTTCTGGGGATCGTTCGTCTGGTCATCGGACTCGGGGCCGGAGCTGGCGGAGCCGGGCCTGCCGCCGGACTTCCTGCGCTGCTCGCGGGTCATCTTCTTCGGCTGCTGACGCTGCACCGGCTTGGGCGGCGCCTCCTCCTCGAGGAGCGTCGTGCCCTCCGCAGGGTCCAGGGCGGGTTGGCCCTTGCGTTTGCGCTTCTCCTCGTCGCGGACCTCCTTGGCCCTGAAGGCCTCGGTGTTGGGCGCCGGGTTGTTGCGGATCACGTAGAACTGCTGGCCCATCGTCCACAGGTTGGAGGTGGTCCAGTAGAGGAGCACGCCGATCGGGAAGGCGATACCGCCCACGGCAAAGACCAACGGCAGCACGTAGAGGAGGAGCTTCTGCTGCTGGGCGTAGGGCCCGCTCAGCGCATCCGCCGGCATGTTCTTGCTCATCAGCTGGCGCTGGGTCAGGAACGTGGTCGCGGTCATCGCGAGCACCAGGGTCGCCGCGATCAGCTGCACCGTGAGGTTCCCGTCGGACTTCAGGAAGGTCGAGGAGATCTTCCCGCCGAAGATCTCGGCGTCCCGCAGCTGCTGGGCCTGGGTGTCGGTGACCAGGCCACGGCCGGAGCCATTCTTCGAGGCCTGGTCGATCAACCGGAACAAGCCGATGAAGATCGGCATCTGCACGATCAGCGGCAGGCACGAGGAGAACGGGTTGGTCTTGGTCTCCCGGTAGAGGGCCATCGTCTCCTGGGCGAGGCGCTCGCGGTCGTGCCCGAACTTCTTCTGCAGCTCCTTCACCTTCGGCTGCAGAAGCTGCATGTTGCGACTGGACTTGATCTGCTTGACGAACAGTGGGATCAGCAGGGCCCGGATCACGATGGTCAGCCCGATGATGGACAAAGCCCACGAGGCGCCCGAGGAATCGCCGAAGATGCTGCCGAAGACCTTGTGGAAGCCCAGCATCACCGCGCTGATCAGGAAGTACAGCGGCTTCATGATGAAGCCGCCGATATCGCCGAAGAAGGACACTCAGACTCCTCGAGTCATCTTGGTATGTGGAGGAACGGGGTCATACCCACCCAAAGCCCACGGATGGCAGCGGGCGACCCGGCGGGCTGCGAGCCAGGTTCCCCTCAGGCTGCCGTGCACCGTGATCGCCTCGAGAGCGTAGGCCGAGCACGTCGGGTGGTACCTGCACACCTGTCCGTACAGCGGACTGATGAGGAACCGGTATCCGCGAAGGAAGCCGATCAACAGGAACTTCACCTGGCGGGCTCCGGTTTCAGATCACGACGAGTAGCGACCTCGAGCTTCGTCAGACAGCGGTCCAGCTCACGCGCCAGGTCGCCGTACGACGCGTCAGCCGCCGCGGGGAGAGCGCGGACCACGAGCATCCCACGCGCCGGCAAGGACTCGGTGCGCTCCCGGGCCAGGTGGCGCAGGCGCCGCTTGACCAGGTTGCGCGTCACTGCCGGCCCGACAGCCTTGGAGACCACGAAACCCACTCGAGGTCCCTCACTCAGGGCCCCATGGGCATGCTCGACACGCGGCGCAAGGAGGTGGACCACCATGAGCGGACCACCGCAGCGCCGACCGCGACGCACGACCTCCCGGAAGTGAACAGGTGAGGTCAGGCGATTGCTGGAGGAGAGCACGCCCGGCTGCTCACGCCTCAGGCAGCGAGGCGGTCGCGACCCTTCCGACGGCGGGCCGCCAGCACCGCGCGGCCGGCGCGCGTGCGCATCCGCAGACGGAAGCCATGGGTCTTGTGCCGACGACGGTTGTTCGGCTGGAACGTGCGCTTGCTCAACGTACTCACTCCACTCAGGGGGTTTGGATCAACAGTCCGGTCACCGGGTCGTGACATGCGAGAGGTTCGCCAGTTGTGAGTCAACTGGCACCGCTCGCCCATGAAAGTCGGACTGCCATGGACATGCGGCACCGGTCGACGCCGGTTCAGACCTGCCAACGGTACGCGTTGCGCCGACACAGGGTCAATTCGAGCGATGGCAGCAGACACCGGTGCCCGCAGCTCACGAACGGGGTCGAACCCCACACTCTCACACCCCGGGTGGACACCTTTTTCCACCGACACGCCGCAACCTGGGGATAACTACCCGGGTACCTGTGGACAACGGTTGATCCACGGGCGTCGGAGTTGTTAGCGTCCTTCCTCTGGGCAGCCCCGCACGACCGATCCGCCTCTCCACTGGCGATCAGCGGGTCGACCTCACGGACATGCCCTCGACGGTGAGGGCGCTGTGGGGAAGAGGGGTAGAACCGGACCAATCGGGCAACATTCGCGTCGGGCTGGATCCCTCAACCGGGACATCCCTCGCTACCGCACAACCTGTGGACAAAGGTGTGGAGAGACCCGGAGACCACCCGGTCCCCGCACCGCCGCCACAGCCAATGAAGGGGAGCGCGACCGGGCGTGGACGCAGCACAGAACACCGGCAAGAACCAGGCAAGCGAGCTCGAGGTGCTCTGGCCGGGCATCGTGGACAGCCTCCCGCCCAACCAGCGGGTGTGGCTCACCTCCAGCAAGCCGCTGATGCTCGCGGAGAGCACGGCCGTGGTGGCGGTGCCCAACGAGTTCACCCGCAACCAGCTCGAGGGACGTCTCCGCACGCGCATCGAGGACACGCTCAGTGAGCGTCTCGGCAAGCCCGTGCGCCTCGCCGTCAGTGTCGATCCCTCGCTGGAGCAGGACGCGGCCGACCAGCCAGCACCCGCCCACACCGCCCACACCGGTGGCCTCAGCAGTGGACCCACCAGTGGACCGGGCTCCACCCACGGCACCCACACGATGCCGGAGGAGGACGAGCCGCGGCACGCCTTCCACGACGGTCCGAGAGGGGGGCTCCAGGGGGATCTCGGCGCCTCTGCACCGCCCGAGAACATGCCTCCTCCGCTGGAACGTCGCACCGACACCGTCGCCGGTCAGACCAGCCCACCTCGCGACACGCGTCCCCACAGCCAGGCGAATCGTCGACACACCGATATGTCGACAAGAACTTCGAGCGCCTCGTTGACCACGGGGATCCCCGACAGCCCGCTCAACCCGCGCTACTCCTTCGAGACCTTCGTCATCGGGTCCTCCAACCGCTTCGCCCACGCGGCCGCGGTCGCTGTGGCCGAGGCGCCCGGCAAGGCCTACAACCCACTGCTCGTCTACGGCGACTCCGGGCTGGGCAAGACCCACCTGCTGCACGCCATCGGGCACTACGTGCGCAACCTGTGGACCGGCGCGAAGATCCGCTACGTCTCCTCCGAGGCGTTCACCAACGACGTCATCAACGCGATCAAGGACGCCAACACCGCCGCCCTGCAGCGCCGCTACCGAGACGTCGACGTGCTGCTGGTCGACGACATCCAGTTCCTCGAGGGCAAGCAGCAGACGCAGGAGGAGTTCTTCCACACCTTCAACACCCTGCACAACGCCAACAAGCAGATCGTGATCAGCTCCGACCGGCCCCCCAAGCGCCTCACCCAGCTCGAGGACCGGCTGCGCAACCGCTTCGAGTGGGGGCTGCTGACCGACGTACAGCCGCCCGACCTCGAGACGCGCATCGCGATCCTGCGCAAGAAGGCTGCCGCTGACCGGCTCTCGGCTCCCGCTGACGTGCTGGAGTTCATCGCCTCCCGCATCCAGACCAACATCCGCGAGCTCGAGGGCGCACTGATCCGGGTGACCGCCTTCGCGAGCATCAACCAGCAGGAGGTCGACATGACCCTGGCTGAGATCGTGCTCAAGGACCTCATCCCCGAGGGTGGCGAGCCCGAGGTGACGGCCGGGCTGATCATCGCCCAGACGGCGTCGTACTTCGGCTTCAGCATCGAGGACCTCTGTGGCCCCAGCCGGACGCGGGCCCTGGTGACCGCGCGCCAGATCTCCATGTACCTGTGCCGCGAGCTGACCGAGCTCTCGCTGCCGAAGATCGGCCAGCAGTTCGGCGGCCGCGACCACACCACGGTGATGAACGCCGATCGACGCATCCGCAAGGATCTCGCCGAGCGTCGCAACGTCTTCCACCAGGTCACCGAGCTCACCACCCGGATCAAGCAGCAGGCCAAACAGGCTTGAACTACATCGGTGCAAGATGTGGTTCCAGCCCCGAATTCACGTGGACTCACGGTGGAGAGCGTGTGGACAGCCGGCGTACGCCGCCCACAGGCCGGGTCTGGAACCACAGGAAGTTGTCGTTCGTGTCGTCGCCGTCCACAGGTGGCTCCGCACAACTTTGGCGCCCTGACCTGCACGAACAGGGGTTCTCCACAGAATCCACCGGACCTACTACTACTGCTGAATTCCCAATTGATTCCTCGTCGCGCAACAACCGAGCCAGCGCTTGCCTGTGGATTGCTCCCCGCGTGGCAGGATGCTCACCCCCAGCAACTTGCTCCTGAAGAACCCCCTGGCGTTTCCCGTGAACCACCCCCAGTCGCTGCACCACATGGGCTGCTGCACCAGATGGAGAGGAACCATCCGTGAAGTTCCGCGTCGAACGTGACGTCCTCGCCGACGCCGTCGCCTGGACGGCCCGCGCACTCCCGATCCGGCCCAGTGCGCCCGTGCTCGCCGGCCTCCTGATCGAGGCAGGTTCTTTCGAGAACGGTGACGGTTCGCAAGGAGACGGCCTGCAGCTGTCGACCTTCGACTACGAGACCTCGGCCCGTGCGACCCTGAACGCCGACGTCAGCGACGAGGGCCGTGCGCTGGTCTCCGGGCGACTCCTGGCCGACATCTGCCGCAGCCTGCCCAACAAGCCGGTCGAGATGAGCATCGAGGGGGCCAAGGTCACGCTGACCTGCGGCTCTGCGCGGTTCAGCCTGCAGACGATGCCGGTCGAGGACTACCCGACGCTGCCACAGATGCCCGAGGCCCGTGGCACGGTGAGCAGCTCGGTCTTCTCCCACGCCGTGGCGCAGGCGGTCACCGCGGCCGGTCGCGACGACATGCTCCCGGTGCTGACCGGTGTGCGCCTCGAGCTCGACGGCGACTCCATCGCGATGCTCGCCACCGACCGCTTCCGGCTCTCCCAGCGTGAGCTGACCTGGTCGCCGTCGGCTCCCGACATCGACGCGGCCGCGCTCGTCCCGGCCAAGGTCCTGGCCGACACCGCCAAGGCGCTGGTGGGTGGCAGCGAGATCTCGATCGCGCTGTCCACGCCCGGGTCCGGTGGCGGCGCAGGCGAGGGCATCATCGGTTTCGAGGGCAACGCCGGGGGCGGCATCCGGCGTACGACGACCCGGCTGCTCGACGGCGACTTCCCCAAGGTCCGTTCGTTGTTCCCCAGCGAGCACCTGACCGTCGCCCGGGTCGACAAGGCCCAGCTCGTCGACTCCGTGAAGCGGGTCTCGCTCGTGGCGGAGCGCAACACAGCGGTGCAGCTCGCCTTCTCCGACAACGTGCTGACCCTCGACGCCGGCTCCGGCGAGGAGGCGATGGCCAGTGAGTCGCTCGAGGCCAACATCACCGGCGACGACATCACGACCGGCTTCAACCCGGCGTACCTCCTCGACGGCCTGACCGCCATCGAGTCACCGTTCGTGGAGCTTGCCTTCACGCAGGCCTCGAAGCCCGTCGTACTCTCGGGGGTGGACTCGCTCGACGGTGACGCCGACACCGCGTTCCGTTACCTGTTGATGCCCCGCCGACTGCTGTCCTGAGACGCTCCGGCACCGGGTTCACCGGGGGATGATGGACACCGCCCTCCCCTTCCTTGCACGATGACAACCTCGCTCCTCGGAAAGGCTCACAGCATGGACATCGGACTCGTCGGTCTCGGCAAGATGGGCGGCAACATGCGCACGCGGTTGCGCAATGCGGGCCACACGGTGGTGGGCTTCGACCGCAACCCCGACGTCAGTGACGCCGGCAGCCTGGCCGACATGGTCGATCAGCTGCCCAGCCCCAAGGTCGTCTGGGTGATGGTGCCCTCGGGCGACCCGACCCGCGACACGGTCACCGAGCTCGGTGAGCTGCTCTCCGAGGGCGACCTGGTCGTCGACGGTGGCAACTCCCGTTGGACCGACGACGCGCTCAATGCCGCCGCACTCGGCAAGTCGGGCGTCGGTTTCGTCGACTGCGGCGTCTCGGGGGGTGTCTGGGGCCTGAAGAACGGCTACGCGCTGATGTACGGCGGCTCCGACGAGAACGTCGCCAAGGTGCTGCCGGCCTTCGAGGCGCTCAAGCCCGAGGGCGAGTCCGGGATGGTGCACGCGGGCAAGACCCCCGGTGCCGGGCACTTCGCCAAGATGGTTCACAACGGCATCGAGTACGCCATGATGCAGTCCTACGCGGAGGGCTGGGAGCTGCTGAACAAGGTCGACATCGTCGACAACGTCACCGAGGTCTTCGACTCCTGGCGCGAGGGCACGGTGATCCGGTCCTGGCTGCTCGACCTGCTGGTCGCGGCGCTCAAGGACGACACCCACCTCGACGAGATCCGTGGCTACGCCGACGACTCCGGTGAGGGACGCTGGACCGTCGAGGCCGCCATCGACAACGCGGTCCCGATGAACGTCATCGCCGCCTCGCTGTTCGCCCGCTTCACCTCGCGCCAGGACGACAGCCCCGCGATGAAGGCGGTCGCCGCCATGCGCAACCAGTTCGGCGGCCACGCCGTCCAGTCCGAGGGTCCCCCGACCACGGCCGACGTGCCCTCGCCCGCCGACGACAAGTAGCCCGAGAAGTCGTCGAGCCGCTTGTACGTCGCCCACCTGTCGCTGCACGACTTCCGTTCCTACCCCGCCCTCGAGGTCGAGCTGGAGCCGGGAGTCACCTCGTTCGTGGGACGCAACGGGCAGGGCAAGACCAACATCGTCGAGGCGATCGACTACCTGTCCCGGCTCAGCTCGCACCGCGTGGCGGCGGACCTGCCGCTGGTGCGTCGCGGCGCCTCGATGGCGGTGGTACGCGCGGCCGTCGTCCGCGACGACCGCCGGGCGGTGCTCGAGGTCGAGATCAACCCGGGCAAGTCCAACCGGGCGCGGGTCAACCGGGCGCAGCTCCCACGGGCCCGCGAGCTGCTCGGTCTGGTGCGGACCGTGGTGTTCGCCCCCGACGACCTCGCGCTGGTCAAGGGTGACCCGACCGAGCGACGCAAGTTCGCCGACGACCTCCTCGTCCTGCACCAGGGGGCGAGGTACGCCGGCACCCGGGCCGACTACGACCGCGTCCTGAAGCAGCGCAACACCCTGCTGAAGACGGCCCGCGTGCGGGGCGGGTCGGCGGCCGAGTCGATGCTCTCCACCCTCGAGGTCTGGGACGAGCGGCTGGCCCGCCTCGGCGCCGAGATCATGTCAGCGCGGGGCCGGCTCGTCGACGACCTCAACCCGCTGCTGGGCAAGGCCTACGAGGCGGTCGCCCGCGGCGCCGGCCGTGATGACGCCGTCCTCGCCTACAAGCCCAGCTTCGACCCCGCGCCGGTGGGTGAGGAGGGGGCAGCCGACCTCGAGCACGCCATCCTTGCCGAGATCTCCCGCCGGCGCCGGGACGAGCTCGACCGGGGCGTCTCCCTGGTCGGCCCCCATCGCGACGACCTGTTGTGCTCGCTGGGCGAGTTCCCCGTCAAGGGCTATGCGAGCCACGGGGAGTCGTGGTCCTTCGCCCTGGCGATGCGGCTCGCCTCCTACGAGCTGCTGCGCTCGACCGGCGACGACCCGGTCCTGATCCTCGACGACGTGTTTGCCGAGCTGGACACCGGTCGCCGGGCCCAGCTCGCGGAGCTGGTCTCGGGCGCCGAGCAGGTCCTGGTCACGGCCGCGGTGCCTGCCGACATCCCCGCGGGGCTCCGCGGGCGACGCTTCGACGTCGAGGACGGGTCGGTGACTCCGGTTGACCCCTGAGCAGAAGGACCCGCTCCCCCCCGGACCCGGTCAGGACAGGCGTGATCAAGACAGGGGTGATCAGGACAGGGGTGGTCAGACGCCGGACCAGGTCGAGGAGCACGACGACTCCGGACTCGACCTGGCCCGCTCGATCGCCCGGGGACTGGCCGGGAAGACGCCGAAGAAGTCGGCTCGACCGTCGCCGGCCCGTACCGACGCCGCACGCCGGTGGCGGACCGCCCGCGAGGGTCGTGCGAGCGGCGCCCATCCTGACGACCGCGACCCCCAGACCATGGACTCCACGCTCGGCCGCTTCGTCAGCGAGCAGGGCTGGGAGACCGAGCTGCGGGTGCACGGTGTCTTCTCCCGCTGGGAGGCGATCGTCGGGCGCGACGTCGCCCAGCACGTCACCCCCGAGTCGTTCGCCGACGGGCGGCTCGTCGTACGCACCGACTCCACGGCGTGGGCCACCCAGATGAAGCTGCTGGCCCCCGACGTCGTACGCCGGCTCAACGAGGTCCTCGGTGAGGACACCGTGCAGGCGATCGACATCGAGGGCCCGCGCGGCCCGTCGTGGAAGAAGGGCCGCCTCCGGGTCAAGGGCCGCGGCCCGCGGGACACCTACGGCTGAGGCCAGCGGCCCCGCCCGAGGCAGACCGTGCACGGCGGCGGCGGCGATCCTCGCGCTTCGAGGATGGGCCCTGATCTCCCTCGTGGCCGTACAGGGAGTCGGCTGACCCCCTCGGACGGCCTGCCTGACCCGGTTCTGGGCCTCTGAGGGGCATTTTTCGAGGTGGATGTCCACATTCCTGGGGCACGGGACGTGATTGTGCGCCCGTGAAGGGTAGACTGAGGCTTGGTCGCCGACCTCACGTGAGGCGGCCATTGTGTTGCGCGAAACGTGCGACACCCATCAGTCCCCGACCCCGGTTCGACACGGGGCCGCACAGCAGAAGAGGAAGCCTTAGTGGCCGACGAGCCGATCGACACGACCCCTTCCGACGCACTACCCGCAGACGTCTCCGCACAGCACCCCTCCGATCAGGCGCTGGCCGACCAGGCTTTGGCCGATCACCCTCCGACACCGGACGTCGTGTCGGCGAGCATCCTCCAGGGCCAGACGGTCGAGGCGGGCCAGTACGACGCCAGCGCGATCCAGGTCCTCGAAGGTCTCGAGGCGGTCCGCAAGCGTCCGGGCATGTACATCGGCTCCACCGGCGAGCGCGGCCTGCACCACCTGGTGTGGGAGGTCGTGGACAACTCCGTCGACGAGGCGCTGGCCGGCTTCTGCGACCGCGTCGAGGTCGCGATCCTGCCCGACGGTGCCATCCAGGTCTCCGACAACGGTCGCGGCATCCCCGTCGACGTCCCGGCCGGCCAGGAGCTGCCGGCCGTCACGGTCGTCCTGACCGTGCTGCACGCGGGCGGCAAGTTCGGCGGCTCGGGCTACAAGGTCTCCGGCGGCCTCCACGGCGTCGGCATCTCGGTCGTCAACGCGCTCTCCAAGCGCGTCGAGGTCGAGATCAGGCGCGACGGCTTCCGCTGGTTCCAGGCCTTCGAGATGGGGGTTCCCACCGGACCCCTGGAGAAGCACGAGGCGACCGACGAGACGGGCACCACGACCCGCTTCTGGGCCAACGACGACATCTTCGAGACCACCAACTACTCCTTCGAGACGATCACCAACCGCTTCCGCGAGATGGCCTTCCTCAACAAGGGCCTCGAGATCGTCGTACGCGACGAGCGCGCGGCCGCGGCGCAGATCGCCGACGCGATGGACGACGACACCGTCTCCGACGACCTCGAGGCGGGCGGTGAGGGCCCGCAGGCCGCGCACAGCGCTCCTGGCGGCGTCATGGAGCGCCGGTTCAAGTTCGACCGCGGCCTGGTCGACTACGTCGAGCACCTCAACCGCAGCAAGACCATCGCCAACCCGAGCATCATCAACTTCGAGGCCGAGACGCCCGAGAGCCACGAGAGCCACATGAGCCTCGAGCTGGCGATGCAGTGGAACACCACCTACAACGAGTCGGTGCACACGTTCGCCAACACGATCAACACCCACGAGGGCGGCACCCACGAAGAGGGCTTCCGCGCCTCCCTCACCACCCTGGTCAACAACTGGGGCGAGGAGTGGGGCCTGATGAAGAAGGCCGAGGACCGGGTCAAGGGTGACGACATCCGCGAGGGCCTGACCGCGATCATCTCGATCAAGCTCGCCGACCCGCAGTTCGAGGGGCAGACCAAGACCAAGCTCGGCAACACCGAGGCCAAGGGCTTCGTGCAGCGGATCGTCAACGACCAGCTCGGTGACTGGTTCCAGAAGAACCCCGCCGAGGGCAAGGACATCGTCCGCAAGGCACAGTCAGCGGCGCAGGCGCGGGTGGCCGCCCGCAAGGCGCGCGACCTCGCCCGCTCCCGCAAGGACCTCTTCGGCGGCGGCGGACTGCCCGGCAAGCTCTCGGACTGCCAGTCGACCAACCCCGAGGAGTGCGAGGTCTTCATCGTCGAGGGCGACTCGGCCGGTGGGTCCGCGCGTCAGGGTCGCGACTCCCGGGTGCAGGCGATCCTGCCGATCCGCGGCAAGATCCTCAACGTCGAGAAGGCCCGCCTCGACAAGGTCCTCGCCAACACCGAGGTCCAGTCGATCATCTCCGCGCTCGGCACCGGCGTGCACGAGGAGTTCGACGTCGACAAGCTCCGCTACCACAAGGTGGTGCTGATGGCGGACGCCGACGTCGACGGCCACCACATCAACACCCTGCTGCTCACGCTGTTGTTCCGCTTCATGCGTCCCCTGATCGAGGGCGGCTACGTCTACATGGCTCAGCCGCCGCTCTACCGGCTGCGCTGGAACAAGCCGGCCGAGCACGAGTTCGTCTACTCCGACTCCGAGCGCGACGCGTTGATGCGTGACGGGCTGGAGCAGGGCAAGAAGCTGCCCAAGGAGAACCCGGTCCAGCGCTACAAGGGCCTCGGTGAGATGAACGCCGACGAGCTGTGGGACACCACGATGAACCCCGACCAGCGGCTGATGCTGCAGGTCACGCTCGACGACGCGGCGCAGGCCGACGAGGTGTTCTCCGTGCTCATGGGCGAGGACGTCGTCCTCCGCCGCGGGTTCATCCAGAGAAACGCCAAGGACGTTCGCTTCTTGGACATCTGAGCCCTTCTGGCCCAGCTGTCCTGAGATCCCACAGAAAGACACCACGTGACTGAGACCCCCATCGACAGCCCGATCGGCCCCGGCCCCGGCGGCCGCATCGAGCCGATCGAGCTGCAGACCTCCATGCAGCGCGCCTACATCGACTACGCGATGGCGGTCATCGTCGGCCGGGCCCTGCCCGACGTGCGCGACGGTCTCAAGCCGGTGCACCGCCGGGTGCTCTACGCGATGTACGACGGTGGCTACCGCCCCGACCGCGGGTTCTCCAAGTGCTCGCGCGTGGTCGGCGACGTCATGGGTCAGTACCACCCGCACGGCGACACCGCGATCTACGACACCCTGGTGCGCCTGGCGCAGCCCTGGGTGATGCGCGCCCCGTTGGTGCAGGGGCAGGGCAACTTCGGCTCGCCGGGCAACGACGCGGCCGCCGCCATGCGGTACACCGAGTGCCGGATGGCCCCGCTGGCCCTGGAGATGGTCCGCGACATCGAGCAGGACACGGTCGACTTCCAGCCGAACTACGACGGTCGCTCCCAGGAGCCGACGGTCCTCCCGTCGCGCTACCCCAACCTGCTGGTCAACGGCTCGGCCGGCATCGCCGTCGGCATGGCCACCAACATCCCGCCGCACAACCTGCGCGAGGTCGCCGAGGGGGCCCAGTGGGCCCTCGAGCACCCCGACGCCACCCGCGAGGAGCTCCAGGACGCGCTGGTCGAGCGGATCAAGGGCCCCGACTTCCCCAACGGCGCGCTGATCGTGGGGCGCGAGGGCATCGAGACGGCCTACCGCACCGGTCGTGGCTCGATCACCCAGCGCGCGGTGATCGAGATCGACGAGGACAGCAAGGGCCGCACCTGCCTGAACATCACCGAGCTGCCCTACATGGTCAACCCGGACAACCTCGCCGAGAAGATCGCCGACCTCGTCCGCGGCGGCAAGGTGCAGGGCATCGCCGACGTCCGCGACGACTCCTCGGGCCGCACCGGCCAGCGGCTGGTCATCGTGCTGCGACGTGACGCCGTCGCCCGCGTGGTGCTCAACAACCTGCTCAAGCACACCGAGCTGCAGACCAACTTCAGCGCCAACATGCTCGCGCTCGTCGACGGCGTGCCACGCACGCTGACGGTCGACCAGTTCATCAAGAACTGGGTCGCCCACCAGATCGAGGTCATCCAGCGCCGGACGCGTTTCCGCCTGGCCGACGCCGAGCGTCGCGCCCACGTGCTGCGTGGTCTGGCCAAGGCGCTCGACGCGCTCGACGAGGTGATCGCGCTGATCCGCCGGTCCCCCGAGGTCGACGACGCCCGCCAGGGCCTCATCGAGCTGCTGGAGATCGACGAGATCCAGGCCAACGCCATCCTGGACATGCAGCTGCGCCGCCTGGCCGCGCTCGAGCGTCAGAAGATCGTCGACCAGCTGGCCGCGATCGAGCTGGAGATCGCCGACCTCGAGGACATCCTGGCCCGCGAGGAGCGCCAGCGTCAGATCGTCTCCGACGAGCTGGCTGCCATCGTGGAGAAGTACGGCGACGACCGGCGTACCCAGATCATCGCGGCGGACGGCGACCTCTCGATGGAGGACCTGATCCCCGACGAGGAGCTCGTCGTCACCATCACGCGCGGCGGGTACGCCAAGCGCACCCTGGCCACCCAGTACCGCACGCAGAAGCGCGGTGGCAAGGGCGTCCGTGGCGCGGCGCTGCGAGGCGACGACGTCGTCGAGCACTTCATGGCGACCACCAACCACCACTGGCTGCTGTTCTTCACCACGGCCGGCCGGGTCTACCGCACCAAGGCCTACAACCTCCCTGAGGCCTCGCGTGACGCCAAGGGTGGTCACGTGGCTGGGCTGCTCTCCTTCCAGCCGGACGAGGACATCGCGCAGGTGCTCGCGATCCGCGACTACCAGCAGGCGCCCTACCTCGTCCTGGCCACCCGCGCCGGTCTGGTCAAGAAGACCCGACTGGGCGACTACGACAGTCCCCGCCAGGCCGGTGTCATCGCCATCAACTTCCGCGAGGACGATGACGAGCTGATCGGAGCCGAGCTGGTCAACGCCGACGACGACATCCTGCTCGTCTCGCGCAAGGGGCAGGCGATCCGGTTCAAGGCCGACGACGGGCAGCTCCGTCCGATGGGGCGCGCCACCAGCGGCGTCCAGGGCATGAAGTTCCGCGAGGGCGACTCCGTGCTCTCGATGTCGGTGATCCGGGCCGAGCAGGTGGCGGCCGAGGAGGCCGCCGAGGGGGAGGCAGCCGACTCCACGGAGGTCGTGGAGCAGTACGTCTTCACCATGACCGACGGCGGGTTCGCCAAGCGCACCCGCATCTCCGACTACCGCACGCAGTCCCGCGGCGGGCTCGGGATCAAGGCGATGTCGCTGGCCAACGAGGAGCGCGGCGGTCTCGTCGGTGCCTTCATCGTGGTCGAGGGTGACGAGATCCTCTCCATCACCTCCGGTGGCCAGGTGGTCCGGAGCCCGATCAACGAGGAGTTCCGCGCGACCGGGCGCTCGACGATGGGCGTCAAGTTCGTCTCGCCCAAGGGCAACGACTCCGTCGCGGTCGTGGCTCGAAGCGTGGAGAAGGACGCCGCTGTCGAGGAGGCCGTCGAGGAGGCGGTGCAGGCCGAGGGTGACAGTGCAACAATCGATCCCGACGCCCAGAGCGACGCCCAGAGCGACGCCCCCAGTGATCTCCAGCGTGATCTCCAGAGTGATGTCCGGAGTGACGCTGAGACCGACGCTGAGGGCGACGGGGGGCCGGAGAACGATGCGTGCGACCGACACCGATGACGAGCCGGGAGCTGATGGCTGATGGCTGAGGGCCACGACGACGGGTCGATCGCGCCCCGACGGAGCCTGAGCGGCCCGATCATGCCGCCCCCGCCGCCGGAGCTCGCCGCGGACGCCGCCAAGGCGGGCAGGTCGGCGCGCCCTTCGGACTCCCGCAAGGCGGCGGCCGACACGGTGGCGGTCCAGCGCGCCGAGGCAGCCAAACGGGCTGCGACGTCGCCGCAGAGCGGGGACGCGGCCGCTGGTGCCCCCACCCAGGAGGGTCGTCCCGTCAGGGCCACCAAGGTTCCCCGGGGCCCGGGAGGCTCGGGCAAGGCGAAGCAGGGGGCACCGAAGCAGGGGGCGCCCCGGCGTACTCGCCGTGCTCAGCTCCGTCTGGTCCAGGTCGACGCCTGGTCGGTGATGAAGACCTCGTTCCTCCTCTCGATCGCCCTCGGGATCGTGCTCGTGGTCGCGGTCGGGATCGTCATGTCGGTCCTGGGCGCGGCCGGGGTGTGGGACTCGATCAACTCGATCGTCCAGCAGGCGGTGGGCAGCGACACCAGCACGCCCTTCGACATCCAGGAGTACGTCGGCACCTCGCGCATCCTCGGTTTCACGATGATCGTGGCCGTGCTCGACGTCATCCTGATCACCGCGATCTCGACGCTCGGAGCCTTCCTCTACAACCTGTCGGCGGCCCTGCTCGGAGGCATCGAGGTCACCCTGGCCGAGGACAACTGACACGTTTTGTGGGGGGTCCCGGCGATGGGGTAGCCTTCCCTCTCGGTCCACCCGGAGGAACGTCCCCGGTTGCACCACCCGGGCCTATAGCTCAGACGGTTAGAGCGCTTCCCTGATAAGGAAGAGGTCAGAGGTTCAAGTCCTCTTAGGCCCACGATCACCCATCTTGAGGAGAAGGCCATGAAGAAGATCCTGCTCATCGCACTCGCCGCAGCAGGCGCCGCCCTCGCCAAGAAGAAGATGGACCAGGGCAAGCAGGAGCAGGCCCTGTGGCAGCAGGCCACCGACAACGTCGACAAGGCCTGACGCACCTCCAGGGGCCTTGGCGCAATTGGTAGCGCACCTGCTTTGCAAGCAGGGGGTTAGGGGTTCGAGTCCCCTAGGCTCCACCACGAGAAACCGCAGGTCAGCCTGGGTGCTGAAGCACGCCATGCCGTCGAGCTTCTTCGCGAGCGCCACGCTGGCGGCGTCCCAGGATGGTGAGGAGCGCCACCTGGCCTGCGACCCATGATCAGCGCAGGAACTGCAATCGCACCGCGTCCCCGGGGAGCACCACGACGGTGCCGGCTCCACGACGCCAGCCGGCCGGGACCAGGTAGAGCCGGCCCTCCGAGGCGGCCAGCAGCCGGAGGTTCCGGTAGCGGTAGCGGTAGTCAGCATCGGCCGCGGTCTTGAGAGCCGACTCCTCGACGTCGCTCGCGACCAGGAAGAGGCGCTCCCTGGTGTCCACCACGACGGCCGGTCGGTCCGGGAGCGTCCGGGCGAAGTCGGTGGCGCGACCTCGTCCGTAGGCACCGGCGACCGAATTCGTGGCCCAGAACAGGCCCAGCACCACCAACCCTCCGACCAGCAGCGTCGACCACAGCGACCGGTTCGGCGTGCACCCGGGCCGACGGGTCCGTCCGGCTGCCCGGATGCCACCCGCCACGAGGAGCACCCCCGCACACAGCGACAGCGGGCTCATGGCGATCGTCTCGCTGCGGGACACCTCGGGGTCGAACACCCCGACCAGTGCGCGGACCAGCAGGGCCACGCCGACCAGTACGGCGAGCAGCGCGGCGCCGTACACGACGCGTGGTCGCCAGCGACTGGCCAGCAATGCGTCCGTGGTCCGACGGACCGCGTAGACGCCCAAGCCCAGGGCCAGCAGGGCGCCCACCGGTAGGTAGAGGGCAGCGACGCTCTGCAGGACGATGCTCTGCTGCGGCAGCTGCACCTGGCCGAGGTCGAGACCGAAGTAGCGGAACCAGGCGTCGGTGGTGACGTAGCCGAAGTAGTAGAGCAGGCCGACAACGATCCCGGTCGGCGTCAGGAACTCGGCCCACCACTTCCACCGCTCGCCCCCGGACGGAGCGTCGCTCACGGCGCACCGGCTCCGTCGTCGTTCGGCCCACTCGGGTCAGGCTCCTCACTGGACCCAGGATCCGCGGGGTCCGGCTGGACCTCGGTCGAGGTGTCGCCGGAGGGTTCCTCTGACGGGTCGTCGCGCGGGCACCGGCCCTGGCTCTCTTCGGACAGGAACTCGGCTCCGTCGCGCTCCCGAGGGACCAGGCAGGAGCAGTACCTCCGGGTGTCGGTCCAGGTGACGACGACCGGTTCGCTCGGACTCGGCCTCGCGCGCCCGGACAACCTGACGCACGGCTCGTCGGCCAGCGACGTGCACGTCGCACTGAGCTGCACCACCAGGATCGCGGTGTAGTCGGTTCCGACGGCGCCGGTCGACCGGACCTCGACCGGGCACCCGGTGCGTTGCTCCGGCTCCAGCACGGCGTCGGTGCATTCATCGGCCAGGCTCCGCAGGCCGGGCGGGTAGAAGTCGGCGCCACACTGTCCGTGTCTGCTCGGAGTCCGGCCGAGCGCCAAGCCGGGGTCGCCGGAGGGCCGCTGGTCCCTGAGCTCGACCGAGCGGACGGTCACCGGGAGATCCGACCGGGGGTTGGTGAAGACCACACAGCTGGACCGCCCCACCTCGGGCAGCGCGAAGGGGTTGGTCGGGTAGGTGTTGTCGAGGGTCGGCCCTCCGATCGCGATCTCGCGGTCGTCCTCGCTGCCGCCCCCAGTGCTGCCGCCCCCAGTGCCCCCGCCTCCACCGCCGCCGCCTCCAGTGCTGCCGCCCCCAGTGCCCCCGCCTCCACCGCCGCCGCCGCCGGGATTGCTCCCGCCTCCTCGGGGAGCCTCCGGTTCGTCCGGGACCGTGGTCTCTCCGGGCTCGGTCGGCACCTCACCCTGTCTGGAATCGGCCGACGGCTGCTGGGTGACCGGCGGACTCGCACCGGGTTCCTCACCGTCGTAGCCACCTCCGCACCCGGCGAGCACCACCATCAGCACGACCAACGTGAACGCATGCCCTCGTCGCATGACCCACCTCCTGTGGGAAGGAGGGCACGACGACCGGCGGGATACATCGGGCACCGGTCGTGTGTCTGGGGACGCGCCCTGGCGCGTCCCCAGACACACGACCTGCTGCTCGCAGGGGAGACTGGCTCCATGAGCCCGACCGCCCCCGTCACCTGGTCGGACCTCGCGTCGTCCGACATCGACGCCCGCACCCTCTACGACGTCCTCGTGCTCCGCTCGGCCGTCTTCGTGGTCGAGCAGGACTGCGTCTACCAGGACCCGGACGGCCTCGACCTGCTCGCGGGCACCCGGCACCTCATCGGACGGGTGGAGGGTGGCATCGCGGCGTACGCCAGGGTGCTGGCGCCGGACGAGGAGCACAGCACACCGCGCATCGGCCGGGTGATCGTGAGCGAGCGGGTGCGGGGACAGCAGCTCGGCCGGCGGCTGATGGAGCGGGCTCTGGCCTCGTGCGAGGAGCACTGGCCGGGCCAGGTCGTCGAGCTGGGTGCGCAGGCCCACCTGTCGGGGTTCTACGGCAGTCTCGGGTTCCTGGCGCTCGGCGAGCCCTACGACGAGGACGGCATCCTGCACGTCTGGATGGGCAGGGGCTGAGCGCGGGCGGCTCCAGCGGCCGGCCCCTACCCCCGCCCGTACGCTTGCGGCGTGTCCTTCCTGCTCGCTCCCCGCTACTGGGGCGCCCACCTGCTGATGGTGCTGGCGGTCGCGGCGGCGGTGCTGCTGGGGATGTGGCAGCTGCACGTGTGGGAGGCGGCCCGGGCCTCCGAGGCGCAGGACCTGTCGAACGCGAAGGCGCTGCCCCTGGCGAAGGTGATGACCGGCGACAGCCCGTTCAACGGGAAGTACCTCGGCCAGCCGGTCTCGTTCCAGGGCGAGTGGCTGAGCAAGGGCACGCTCTACATCGCCGACCGCGACCTCGACGGCCAGCGCGGCTACTGGGTCACGACACCGGTGCTGGTCGGGGACAGCGCGATGCCCGTCGTACGCGGCTGGTCGGCGCAGCCTGCGGCACCGGTCCCCAGTGGAGAGGTCGAGATCGCCGGGTGGCTGCAGGCCTCCGAGGGGGCCGGAGTCCCGGACAACGACCCGCACGACGACGTCATCCCCGAGATGCGGATCGCCAGCCTGGTCGAGCACGTCGACGCCGACCTCTACAGCGGGTACGTCGTGGCCAAGGGGGTCTCCGCCGCCCAGAGCACGCCGGCCTTCCAGGGACTCAGCCAGGTCCCGCCCGACTCGGTGCCCAAGGTCTCCAACGTGACCTCGCTGCGCAACCTGCTCTACGCCTTCCAGTGGTGGATCTTCGGTGTCTTCGCGCTCTACATCTGGACGCGCTGGTGCCGTGACACCTGGGAGGCTCGGCTCGAGACCGAGCGGGTAGCGTCGCAAGCGTGACCCGCCCAGCCCCTGCTCGTGAGCTTCCCCGCCCGCTGCGCAACGCGCTGCTCCGCTATCGGGTGATGGCCAACATCGTCGGCGTCCTGCTGATCGTGCTCATCCTGATCGGCGTCCCGCTGGCGAACTTCGACGGGACCTCGATGTGGGGGATCTTCGGCTCCACCCCGGCGATCTGGACCGTCGGCACCCGCGCGCACGACGTCGGCGAGTTCATCACCACCGTGCTCGGCATCGCCCACGGGTACCTCTACATGATCTTCCTGGTGATGGCGTTCCTGCTGTCCCGGAGGGCCAAGTGGTCGATCGGCTTCACCCTGGTGACGCTGCTGTGCGGCACCGTGCCGATCCTCAGCTTCTGGGCGGAGCAGCGTGCCACCCGGCAGGTCCGTCGGGAGTACGCCGTCCCGGCTGGAGACCCCTCTGGCGACCCCGCTGACGACTCGGCTGACGACTCGGCCGGCGTCAACGGCTGACGATGGCCGGCCCTTCCTCGGGTCCCCCACCCGGTCTCCCTCCGGGTCTCTCACCCGGGCGCACCGCGTTCGTGCTCGGCGGCGGCGGACTGCTCGGCGCGGTCGAGGTCGGGATGGTGCGCGCCCTGTTCGAGCGGGGGGTGCGACCGGACCTCGTCCTCGGCACCTCGGTCGGTGCCCTCAACGGCCTCGTGGTCGCCAGCGACCCGTCCCTGGAGGCGGTCGACCGGTTGCTCGAGCTGTGGCGGTCGGTGAGCGAGACCAACGACGTCTACGGCGACCGCGCGTGGCGCCAGGTGTCCCGTGCCGTCCGCACCGGGACCCACCTGCACTCGGCCGAGCCACTGCGTGAGCGTCTGGAGAAGGAGTTCGGCGGCGTGTGCTTCGACGAGCTCGCCGTGGAGTTCCAGTGCTGCGCGGCCAGCATCGAGCGGGCGGCCGAGCACTGGTTCACCGACGGTCCTGTCGTGCCGGCGGTGATGGCCAGCGCCGCGGTACCCGGCCTGCTGCCGCCGGCCCTGGTCGACGGTGAGCACTACCTCGACGGCGGCATCGTGAACTCCATCCCGCTCGGCCGGGCAGTGCAGCTGGGGGCCGAGCGGGTCTTCGTGCTGCAGGTGGGTCGCGTCGACCGACCGCTCGAGGCGCCCCGCAAGCCGTGGCAGGTGGCCCGGGTCTCCTTCGAGATCGCTCGCCGGCACCGCTTCGTCAAGGAGCTGGCCGAGCTGCCGGAGGGAGTGGTGGCCCACGTGCTCCCGGCGGCGGGGACCTCCAGCGACGACTCGCCCCTGGCCTACCGGGACACCTCACGGGTGACCCGGCGCATCGAGGCGGCCTACGAGGCGAGCCTGGCCTATCTCGACGAGCACCTGTGATGCCTCGCCTCCTGACGCGAGTCCTGCAGCGGGTGGTGGTCGCCCCGCTGCTGATCGTGCTGACGGTGCTGATGTGGACGACGCTGCCGCTCTGGCTGCTGGGGGCGGGCCTGCTCTCGCCGTTCGTGCCGGGCTGGCTGCGACCGGTGCGCCTGCTCTGGCTGGGAGTCGTGCACCTGAGCCTCGAGAGCGTGGCCCTGGTCGAGCTGTTCGGCTTGTGGATCGTCTCCGGGTTCGGGTGGAGGATCCGTGCGCCCTACTTCCAGCGCATCCACTACGACATCGCGCGGGTCTACCTCGTCGTGTTCTTCCGGGAGGCGCGGCGGGTGCTGCGGCTGAAGATCGAGACCGTCGGTCCCGCACCGCAGGCGGGTCCCGGAGAGCCTCTTCTGGTCTTCTGTCGGCACGCTGGGCCGGGTGACTCCTTCACGCTGATGTACGCCCTGATGCACTGGTACGACCGCGAGCCCCGGGTGGTGCTCAAGGAGGAGCTGGCCTGGGACCCCATGCTGGGCGTGCTGCTCTCGCGGCTGCCCAGCCGGTTCATCTCGCCGCGGGGGGCCGGTGGACGCGACCTGGAGGCGGAGGTCGGGGAGCTGGCGCGCAACCTGGACGCGAACGACGCCTTCGTGATCTTCCCCGAGGGAGGCAACTTCACCCCGGAGCGGCGTGAACGGGCGATCAACCGGCTCAAGGGTCTCGGCCTGCAGCGGATGGCCGAGCGCGCCGAGGAGATGATCCACGTCCTCGCGCCCCGGCCCGGTGGTGTGCTCGCCGCGCTGGACGCGGCGCCTGAGGCCGACGTGCTCCTGGTCGCCCACACGGGGCTGGACCACGTCGTGAGCCTGGCCGACGTGTGGCGTTCGCTGCCGATGGACAAGCGGCTGCAGATGGGCTGGTGGCGGATCCCGCGCGAGGACGTTCCCGAGGACCGGGAGGGCCGGATCGAGTGGCTCTTCGAGTGGTGGAGCCAGGTCGACCTCTGGGTCGAGGAGCACCGGCCGGTGGAGCTGCCCCGCAGATGACGCCGGCAGATGACGCCGGGGATGAACCCTGGGGACGACCCCCGGGACGACTGGTGACGCAGCGAGGCCCGCCGTACCCCGGAGGGCACGACGGGCCTCGCCGGCTGCTGTCAGGTCAGGACTTGTCGGGATCCTCGACCGCGATGGTCTCGGCCGGAGCGTCCGGCGTGGAGACGGGGTGCGGTGCCTCGACGGCGTCGGAGAGCGACTCGCCGGGGGTGGCCCCGACGGGCTCGCCCGAGTCCTCCGAGTCCTGCGAGTCCGTGGCGACGTCGGCCGCGTGGCTGCCGGACATCGGTGCCGACGGGCTGGGCGGAGCCGGGGGCGCGGCGGGTGCCGGCGTGGGGGCGTACGACGTCTGCCAGTTGTCGGACTCGTCGCTGCCGCGGAACTTCTTGAACACGAAGGCGCCGAGGCCGGCCAGGCCCACGAACACGAACACCTTCTTCTTCTTGCTGGTGCGCTTCACCGGCTCTCCCTTGAGGGCAGAGGCAGCGAGCGAGCCACGGCGGCGCGCCTCGACGGCGACCGGGGTGGCCGCGGCGACACCTGCAGCGACTCCCTTGCTGAGCCGGTCGCGTGCGTCCTCGACGTGGGGCGCGAGCTGGTCACGGGCGTCGGCGAGGCGCGGAGCGATCTCGTCGCGGGCCTCGGCCAGCCGCGGCGCGATCTGGTCACGCGCTCCGGCGAGCCGGGGCGCGACCTGGTCACGGGCCTCGGACAGCTTCGGGGCGATCTGGTCACGGGCGTCGGCGAGGCGTGGGGCGATCTCGTCGCGAGCGCGCTCGACGTGGGGCGCGATGGCCTCGGTCAGGTCGTGAGCGAGGTCTTGGGCCTGCTCGACGAACTTCTCCTTGCGGCTCTTGGCAAACATGGGTTGCGAGGCTCCCTCTCTGCGGAGTTCTTCTGCGTGAGCCTCGATCATGCCCGCCCCGGCGGTGTAAATAAACCCGTGTCACCTGACGGTCGGTGGGTAGTGGCGCGACGACCCGGCGGACCAGGGCGTCGTGGGGTCTCGCTGGGGCTGCGTGGGAGGATCGGGGGGACGTGCTCACTCGCACAAACCCCGAAAGGCTGTCATGTCTGACCAGAAGGCCACGCTCAAGACGAACCGTGGCGACATCGTCATCAACCTCTTCCCCGACCACGCCCCGGCGACGGTCGAGAACTTCACCGGCCTGGCCGAGGGCACCAAGGACTACAAGGACGACGCTGGTCGCTCCGGTGTCCCGTTCTACGACGGTCTCGGCTTCCACCGGGTCATCGACGGGTTCATGATCCAGGGTGGCTGCCCGCTCGGCACCGGCACCGGTGGCCCGGGCTACAAGTTCAAGGACGAGTTCCACCCCGAGCTGCAGTTCGACCGCCCCTACCTGCTCGCGATGGCCAACGCCGGCCCGGGCACCAACGGCTCGCAGTTCTTCATCACCGTCGGCAAGACCCCGCACCTGAACCGGCGCCACACGATCTTCGGTGAGGTGGCCGACCAGGCCGGGCGTGACGTGGTCGACGCGATCGCCACCACCGCGACCGCAGCCGGCGACCGCCCGGTCGAGCCGGTCGTCATCGAGACGGTGGAGATCGAGCGCGGGTGACCACCCCCCCGGTGGGTGGGCCGGAAGGGACGGCCAACGTCCCGGACGTCCCGCCCACCTGCTACCGCCACCCCGATCGCGAGACGTGGATCAGGTGCCAGCGCTGTGAGCGGCCGATCTGCCCCGACTGCATGACGTCGGCCTCGGTCGGGTTCCAGTGCCCCCACTGCGT
This sequence comes from uncultured Actinomycetota bacterium, assembly GCA_963843775.1. GTDB lineage: Bacteria > Actinomycetota > Actinomycetes > Propionibacteriales > Nocardioidaceae > Marmoricola. The sequence goes on along the minus strand of CAWJLT010000017.1, from coordinate 21,361 downwards.
CAAGGAGGGCAACCGCGGGTCACGCCAGCTCAGGACGCCGTACGGCGGGCAGCGGGTCGCCGACCCGAGGATCACGACCTTCGTCCTGATCGGGATCAACGTCGTGGTGTGGATGGCCATCCAGGCCAACGGTGGGGCTCGTAGCGCCCTGCTCTACGCCTTGGCCCTGACGCCCGACTACACCGGCCGTTCCCTGCCCGATGGTGGCCGGGTGCTGGTTGAGGGCGTCGCACAGGGGTCCTGGTGGCAGGTCGGCACGTCGTTGTTCACCCACGTGGAGCCGCTGCACATCGGCTTCAACATGCTGGCGCTCTACTTCCTCGGCCCGATGCTCGAGAACGTCCTGGGCCGGTGGCGGTTCCTGGCGCTCTACCTCGTCTCCGGGATGGCCGGCTCGGCCGCGGTGATGGTGCTCTCGAACGCCTACGGCCCCACGCTCGGCGCCTCCGGAGCGATCTTCGGACTGATGGGCGCCCTCGCCGTGATCGCGTTGAAGGTGCGGGGGCAGGTGCAGTCGATCCTGATGTGGATCGGCCTCAACCTGGTGTTCACCTTCACGATCAGCGGCATCTCCTGGCAGGGCCACATCGGCGGCCTCGTCGGAGGTGCGCTCCTGGGTGCCGCCATGGTCTACGCGCCGCGCGAGCGCCGATCCCTGCTGCAGTGGAGCGCCGTGGCGCTGGTGCTGCTCGTCTCAGTGGGACTGATCGTGGTCAAGGCGGTGTCGCTCGGCGCCTCGAGCCTGGTGTGAGTCGGCCCCCGGGTGGGGGCCACCCCGCTCGGGCCGAGGCACGAATGACAGCGAATGACAGCCTTGGAAGTTGTCCACAGCTGTGCATAACCCTGTGGAGAACTACACGGGTGTAAGTAGCCCGCCGGAGGACCTCCGGTCAGGTCGCGACGGCTACTCCCACTTCGTGGCGAAGGTGAAGCCGACCGCCATGAACCCGATCCCCACGAGCAGGTTGTACTGGTCGAGGTCCTTCATCACCGGGATCGGCCCGTCCTGGCCGGCGAAGTAGAACACCACGATCCAGATCAGCCCGATCAGGAAGCATCCGAGCATCCCGATCACCACACCGCGGCCGCGACCGAGCGGAGTCAGCTTGTTCGCCGCCACCGTCAGGCCGACGAAGATCAGGCCGAAGCCGATCGCGAAGTTCCACCGCGCCAGGTCGGCCATCCACGGCAGCGGGTTGGCGGGCTTCTTGCCCACGCCGGGGACGGCGGTCGCCGCATCCTTGGCGTAGTTGAGGTAGACCGCGATCCACACGATGCCCGCGACGACCAGCAACGCGGCGATGGCGGTGCGGACGACCGAGGTCTGGTACCCACTGGAGATGACAGTGGGCTTGTGCGCGGATGGCTTGGACACGGTCGATCTCCTTGAGGCGTCGGGCACGAGCTCGTCGGCTAGCGTAGTCAAGCCCGGACCGATCGAGAGGAGGCGCCCCGTTGAGCACCCACCGTCATCGTGAGTGGCACGTGTGGCGACTCGTCGCCGTCGTGGTGTTCGTCGTGGCCGGGATCCTCTTCGTGACGAGCAGTCTCGCGTCCGGCGGGCTCGACCTCCGGGGCTCGAGCGTGACCGACCTGGACACCGTCGTACGCCAGGAGCGGCAGCGCACCGACAACCTCCAGCAGCGGGTCTCCGAGCTGACCCGTGAGGTCGACACCCTGGGCAAGTCGGTGCTCGACTCCCAGGTCATCGAGCTGCAGGACCAGGTCGATGCTCTGCGTGGCCCGGCCGGGTTCAAGGAGGTGCACGGCCCTGCCATGACGGTCGTCCTCAGCGACGCGCCGAAGGACGAGGTCGGCCGAGTGGGGAAGGACGGCGAGGTCCCCGACGAGCGACAGCTCGTGGTCCACCAGCAGGACATCCAGGCCGTGGTCAACGCGCTCTGGGCGGGCGGGGCCGAGGCGATGACGCTCCAGGGCCAACGAGTGGTCAGCACCACCGGCATCAAGTGTGTCGGCAACACCGTCGTCATCCATGGCGTCCCCTACGCGCCGCCCTACCGGGTCAGCGCGATCGGCGACCTCGACTCGCTCCAGGTCAGCCTCGACTCGAGCGACTACGTCGCGGGCTACCTCACCTACGTCGCGGCCTACAACCTCGGCTACGAGGTGAGCACGAAGGCCGACCTCGTCATGCCCGCCTACGACGGCAGCACGGACCTGACCTACGCGAAGGCCGGCACCACGCCCGAGACCCCCCGGGACTGAGCCCGGCCGGTCCCGGGCTGAGCTGGGGACTGGGCTGGTCTAGGGACTGGGCTGGTCTAGGGGCTGGGCGAGGCCGACGGCGGCGCCGAGGACGGAGGCGGCTCCGGGGGCGGCGGCGCCTCGTAGGTGGAGACCACGATCGTCACCGTGCTGTCCTTGTCGAGGCTCTGACCGGCGGCGGGGCTCTGCTGGAGGACCTCGCCCTTCTTCGACTCGGTCGAGGAGTCGGTGACGCGGCTGACCTTGAACCCGGCGTCCTCGATGAGCCTGGTCGCCTCACGCTCGGTCTTGCCGACCACGTTCGGGACGGTCTCGGGCCCGTCGGACCAGAACAGCGTCACCTTCGAGCCGTCCGCCACCGCGGTGCCTGCCGGCGGCTGCATCTCGACGACCTCGTCCTGGGGGTCGTCGACGTCGCGCTGGGTGAGGACCACGCGCAGCCCCTGGCTGCGCAGCTGATCGGCGGCATCGTCCTTGTTCTGGCCCACCACGTCGGGCAGCTCCACCTCGGGTTTGCCCTCGGAGACCACGAAGTCGACCTTGTCCTCGGCGTCGACGAGATCTCCCGCCCGGGGGTCCTGCGAGATGACCCGGCCCTTGGCGACCTCGCTGCTGGCCGCGGTGCTCACCGTGCCGACCACGAGCCCGCTGTCGCGGATCGTGCGCTCCGCGGTGTTCTGGGTGAGGCCGGTGATCGTGGGCACGGACTGCTTCTGCGGTGCCGCCTCGAAGAGTCGGGGACCGAAGACCAGGGCGGCCGCGATCAGGGCCAGCAGAAGCAGGACCAGCAGGATGATCGGTCCGCGGCGGCTGCGCTGGGGTTCGTCGTCCCCTGGCCCCTCGCTCACCACGCTGGTCACCCGGGTGGCGTCATCGGTCGGTGGGAAGACGGCGGGAGGTACGGCGGCGACGGCGGGCGCCTGGACCGGCTTGCCCGCGAGGTGGCGGTCGATGTCGGCCTTCATCGCGGCGGCGCTGGCGTAGCGGTCCCCGACGTTCTTGGCCAGGGCCTTCATCACGATCGCGTCGAGCTCGGGCGTCAGGTCCGCGTCATGGGTCGACGGCGGCTGGGCCAGCTCACGCACGTGCTGGTAGGCGACCGAGACCGGGCTGTCACCGACGAACGGCGGCCGACCGGTGAGGAGCTCGTAGAGCAGGCAACCGGTGGAGTAGACGTCGGAGCGCGAGTCGACGGTCTCACCGCGGGCCTGCTCGGGGGAGAGGTACTGCGCGGTTCCGACGACAGCGGCCGTCTGCGTCATCGTGCTCGAGGCGTCGGAGACGGCGCGGGCGATGCCGAAGTCCATCACCTTCACGTCGCCCGACGGTGTGAGCATGACGTTGCCCGGCTTGATGTCACGGTGGATGATGCCGGCCCGGTGGCTGTAGTCGAGGGCAGCGAGGACGCCCGAGGTGAGCTCGAGGGCCCGTTCCGGCAGGATCTTGCGGCCGTCTCGGATGATCTCGCGCAGCGTGCGGCCGGCGACGTACTCCATCACGATGTAGGGCTGGGCGACGTTGCTGCCGTCGGTCGACATCTCCTCGCCGGTGTCGTAGACCGAGACGATCGCCGGGTGGTTCAGGGACGCCGCGGACTGGGCCTCGCGGCGGAACCGGGCCTGGAAGGTGGCGTCACTGGCCAGGTCGGTGCGCAGTCGCTTGATCGCCACCGTGCGGCCCAGCCGCACGTCGACGCCCTTGCGGACCTCGGCCATGCCACCGCGTCCGAGGAGCTCCCCCACCTCGTAGCGGCCACCGATCCGGTGCGGCTCAGTCATCGCTGGTTCAGTTCCCCTTCGGGCTCGGCGTGTCGCTGGGCGTGACCTTGCCCTGGGTGGTCCCCGGGGTGCTCTCCTGGGCGGGCGCGCTCGCCCCGGCCTTCCCGGGCTTCTCAGTCTTGCCCGGTTTGTCGGCCTTGGGGCTCTGCGCCGCGCCGGGGTCGGACTTTTCGGTCGGCTGGTCGGTGGGCTGGTCGGCGGGTTCCGAGGTCTGGGGGTCTGCCGGCTCGGTCTGCCCTCCGCCGTTGTCGTTGCCGTTCCCGCCGTTGCCGGGCTTCTCCGCCGGTGCCTCACCCCAGGCCTGGACGGTGATGGTCGCGCCCTTGTCCACGTCGCCGGAAGGGCTCACGTCGGCGACGATGTCGACCTCCTCGTCCCCGGGGTTGTCCTTGGTCTTGACGGTGGTCGTGAAGCCCTGGCCGCGCAGGTCGGCCACGACCTCCTCGACCGGTTCACCGACGTAGTCCGCCCGTCGCACGCGGATCGTGCCGTCACCGGCCGGTGGGGAGGCGTCGGTGCCGGTCTCGGTGCCACCGCCGGTGCCCGTCCCGGTCCACGGGTGCGCGACCAGGAGGGCCACCACGACCAGCAGCGCCAGCAGTCCGGCGGCGTACAGCGGCCAGCGGGGGCTCTTCGCCTCTGTGGTGGTGCGGACCGCCTGCGGTTCGGCGGCCTGCGGTTCGAAGGTCTGCGGGGCGAGCGGCGGCTCGAGGAGCGGGGCCGCCGTCGCGGCCAGCACCCGCGTCTCCTCGGGCGCCGGGACCGGGACGGGCGGTGGCGGCACCGGCACGGCGCCGTCGGCGGCCCCGCGCAGGGCGGCAGCGATCGCGGCGCCGTCGGCATACCTCTCCGAGGGCTTCTTGGCCAGGGCGGTCATCACGACCGTGGCGAGCGCCGGTGGCACGGTCTCGGGCAGCGGGGGCACGTCCTGCTGGATCTGGGCCAACGCCGTCGCGATGGGGGTGTCGGCGACGAACGGACGGCGTCCGCTGAGGGCCTCGAAGAGGACGACACCGAGCGCGTAGACGTCACTGGCAGCCGTGGCGGAGTCGCCGCGGGCCTGCTCGGGGGAGAGGTACTGGGGCGTGCCGAGGATCTGGCCGGTCTGGGTGAAGGCCACCGAGCCGGTCGCCCGGGCGATGCCGAAGTCGGTGATCTTGACCCGGCCGTCCGGGGTGACGAGCAGGTTGGCCGGCTTCACGTCGCGGTGCACGACGCCGGCGGCGTGCGCGACCGCCAAGGCCTCAGCGACCTGGAGCCCGAGGAGGCGCGCCTGCTCCGGGTCGATCGGCTGACCGTTGGCGAGGAGGTCGGAGAGCGGCTTCCCGTCGACCAGCTCCATCACCAGGTAGGGGGCGTTGCCCTCGCGCAGGAGCCCGTAGTCGAAGACGGCCGCGATCCCGGGGTGGTGCAGACCGGCCGCGTGCCGGGCCTCGGCGGCGAAGCGTGCGCGGAAGGTGGGGTCGTCGGCGTACTCGCTCTTGAGGATCTTGACCGCGACCTGGCGGCCCAGCACCGTGTCGGTGGCGCGCCAGACCTCCCCCATGCCGCCGGCGGCGATGCGCTCACCGCGCTCGTAGCGCTCACCCGAGACCGGGTCGAGGCCGTCACCGGCCTGGGTCTCGGGGAGGTCGTCGGGTCCGTCGGTCACTTCCCGATCACCGCTTCCATGACCGCCTTCGCGATCGGCGCGGCCAGGCCGCTGCCCGAGATCTGGTCACGGGCGACGCCCGCGTCCTGGACGAGCACGGCGACCGCGACGGTGGGGGTCTCGGCGGGGGCGAAGGAGACGAACCAGGCGTACGGCGGCCGGCTGGGTGCGCTCTGGGCGGTGCCGGTCTTGCCGGCGACGTCCACGCCCGAGATCTGGGCGGTCTTGCCGGTGCCGTTCTTGACCACGGAGACCATCATCTGGCGCAGGTCGCGCGAGGCCGACGAGCTCATCGCCGGCTGGTCCGGCATCGGCTCGGGGTCGGTCTTGTCGATCACGTCGAGCTTGGGCGACTTGATCTCGTCGATCAGGTAGGGCTTCATCACCACACCGTCGTTGGCGATGCCGGCTCCGACCATGGCCATCTGCAGCGGGGTGGCAGCCACGTCGAACTGGCCGATGGCCGACAACGCGGTCTGCGGGGCGTCCGGGTCCTCGGGGAACCGGCTCAGCGCCTGGCGCGTCAGGGCATCGTCGAGGTCGTTGAAGCTGCGCTTGCCCCAGCCGAACTTCTCGGCCGTGTCGCGGATGGCGTCGGCGCCGACCTTCATGCCGACGTCGCCGAAGGAGACGTTGCAGGAGACCTCGAGGGCTCGGGTGAGGGTGATCTTGTCGGCACCACAGGATCCACGGCTCTCGTTGACCAGGTCCTTCGAGGTCAGCGGCAGGTCGAGGGTCGCACCACCGGGCACCATCGTGTCGGGGGTGTACTTGCCGGAGTCGAGCGCCGCCGCCGCGGTGACGAGCTTGAACGTCGACCCGGGAGGCAGCACCTCCTCGATGGCCCTGTTGTTCAGCGGGCTGAGCTTGTCGTTGATGAGGCGCTGCTTGACCTTGCCGGCCTGGGAGAAGTCGTGGCTGGCCAGCCGGTTGGGGTCGTAGGTCGGGCTGGAGACCATCGCCAGGATCTTGCCGGTGCTGGGCTCGATCGCCACGACCGCGCCGCGCACGTTGCTGCCGAGGGCCTTGAGCCCGTCGTAGGCCGCCCGCTGGGCGTCGGGGTCGACGGTCAGGGTGACGCTGCCACCCTTGGGGGACTGGTTGTCGACGAGGTCGATGACGCGGTTCACGAACAAGGTGGAGTCGCTGCCCGACAGGATCGAGTTCCTCGTCGACTCCACGCCCCCGAGGCCGTAGTCACGGGAGAAGAAGCCGGTGAGGTGGGCGTACTCCGCCCCCAGCGGGTAGGCGCGCTGGAACTTGTAGTCGTCGTCGGACGGGTTGCTCTCCGCGATGGCCTTGCCACGGACCAGGATGGCGCCGCGCTCGCGGGCGAACTCGGCGTCCCGCACACGCCGGTTGTCCGGGTGCTTGGCCAGGTTGGTGAGGTCGTCGGCCTGGTAGTACTGCACGTAGCTCGCGTTGACGAGCAACGCGATGAACAGCACCATGCAGCCCACGGCCAGGTTCCGGATCGGCTTGTTCATCGGGTCACCCGCACGACCTGCGTGGCGTCGGCGTCGTAGTCCTCGTCGGCCTCGACGAGCTCTGGCGGCGGTCGGCGGGCCTGGTCGGAGATGCGCAGCAGCAGCGCCACGATCGCCCAGTTGGCGACCAGGCTGGAGCCGCCGTACGACAGGAACGGGGTGGTGAGGCCGGTCAGCGGGATCAGCTTGGTGACGCCGCCGATGACCACGAAGACCTGGAGAGCGAACACGACCGCGAGCCCGGAGGCCATCAGCTTGCCGAAGTTGTCCCGGCAGATCAGGGCGGTCCGCAGGCCGCGCTCCACCAGGATCCCGTAGAGCAGGATCACCGCCATCACGCCGGTGAGACCGAGCTCCTCGCCGATCGAGGGGAGGATGAAGTCGGAGTAGGAGTACGGGGTGATCTGAGGGCTGCCCTGCCCGAGCCCACGACCGACCAGGCCGCCCCACGACATGCCGTAGAGGCCCTGCAGCACCTGGTTGCCCGGCACGTCGAAGGGGTGCAGCCACAGGTCCACACGACCCTTGACGTGACCCACGAACAGGAAGGCCAGGTAGGCACTGGCGCTGAACATGGTGAACCCGACGACCAGCCACCCGGGTCTCTCGGTGGCGACGTAGAGCATCACCAGGAACAGGCCGAAGAACAGCAGTGACGAGCCCAGGTCCTTCTGGAAGACCAGGATGGCCAGGGAGAGCAGCCACATCGCCAGGATGGGACCGAGGTCGCGGCCGCGCGGCAGGTCGACGAACAGGAACCTGCGCCCGGCCAGGGCCAGGGCGTCGCGGTGGAGCACGAGGTAGCCGGCGAAGGCGACGACGAGGAGCACCTTGGCGATCTCGCCGGGCTGGAAGCTCATCGGGCCGAGGCGGATCCAGATGCGGGCGCCGTTGATGTTGCGGCCGATGCCGGGCAGCAGCGGGAGGAGCAGCAGCACGATGGCGGCCAGGCCGGCGGTGTAGGTGAACGCCTGCAGGCGGCGGTGGTCGCGCAGGACGACGATCACCGCGACGAACAGGACGACCCCGATGGTCATCCACACGAGCTGGTTGCCGGCGAAGGTCCGTGCCTCGGCGTTCCTGGCCTGGTTGGCGAGGTCGATGCGGTGGATCATCGCGAGGCCGAGCCCGTTGAGCGCCGAGACGATCGGCAGCAGGATCGGGTCGGCGTACTCGGCGAAGATGCGCACCACGATGTGGCAGGCGATGACCAGGCCGGCCAGCCAGGCCCCGTAGGTGAAGAGGTTGACGGGCAGCGTGCCGTTGACCCCGAGGTCGACTGCGGCGTACGCGCCGATGCCGACGACGAGGCTCAGCAGCAGGAGCACCAGCTCGGCGCCACGGCGGCGGCGGTGCACGAAGCCCATCAGGCCCTGGGGCGCGTCGGTCATGCTGAGTCCGCTCATGGTGTCTCGGTGCAGTCGGTCGGGCCGGCCGGGGCCGACGGGCTGGCGGAGGGCTGCGGCGAGGCGCTCGGGCTGGTCAGCTGGTCGGCCCGGTTGCCGCCCGCGGCGCCGGCGCCCCGGCTGGGTGAGGGGCTCGACGAGGGGCTGGGGCTGGTGCTGGGGCTGGGCGTCGTGGGCTCGGGGCAGACCACGAGCCGCTTGAGCCTGCTGACGATGCCGCGGGCATCGACGAGGTCGTCGGCGCTGATGCCGTCACTGACCTGACGGGCGTTGTACGTCGGGAGGTCGTCCAGCCTCAGGTCGCTGAGCTCCTCGACACGGTGCATGTTGATGCCCGGCACGTCGGCCTCCACGCCGCGGAAGATCGCGACCTGCTCGCCGTCGTTGGCCACGTAGTACTGGCTCTGGGTCCACTTGTAGCCGGCGATCGCGATCAGGGCGACCAGCACCGCCACGAGCGCGAGGCCCGCAGCACGACGCAGCCAGGTGAAGCGACGGGGAGGCCGTGGGGCGTAGCGCATCTCCTCGGGATCGAGGTCGCCGTCACCGGAGCCCTGCCCAGTGGCGCCGGCGCCCGGTCGACCCGGCGGGCCGTCACTGACCGGCTCGATCTCGCCGGTGTCGGCCGACCGTGAGGACCGGCCGGAGCCCATCCTGCGACGACGGGGGGCCTCGGCGGCCGCGCCGACGAGCATCGGCCCCGTGAGCGCGGCGGCGGAGGTGTCGGGGTCGTCGACCTCGTCGTCGCCGACGAGGTCGGCGATCACGACGGTGACGTTGTCGGTACTGCCGGCCTCCAGGGAGGCGCTGACCAGTGCGACGGCGGCATGGTCGGGCGTGCCGTCACCCAGCAGGCGCGTGAGGGCCTCGTCGTCCAGCACCCCGGAGCAGCCGTCGCTGCAGAGCAGGAGGCGGTCGCCGACGGCGACCTCGAGGGTGAAGACGTCAGGCTCGGGCTCGTGCACCCCGTCGACCGCCCGGAGGATCAGGTTGCGGTGAGGGTGGACCCGTGCCTCTTCCTCGGTGATCCGGCCCTCGTCGATGAGGCTCTGCACGAAGGTGTGGTCGGTGGTGAGCTGCGCGAGGACGCCGTCACGCAGCAGGTAGCCACGGCTGTCGCCCACGTGGCCGACCCCGATCCGGCTGCCGTCGAAGAGGGCCGCCGTGACCGTGGTGCTGGTGCCCTCGATCTCGGGCTGCTCGGTGACCAGGTCGGCGATGCGGTCGTGGCTGCGGTGGATCGCACCGGCGAGGGCGCTGAGGATGTCGTTGCCCGGTGGCCGGTCGAGCTGGCGCAGGACCTCGACGGTGGCAGCGCTGGCGATGTCACCGCGCGCCGACCCGCCCACGCCGTCGGCGATGACCAGCAGGTGGGGCCCGGCGTACCCGGAGTCCTGGTTGTCGCGTCGGACGCGGCCCACGTCGGAGAGTGCGGCATACCGCAGTCTCATGAGCAGCTCCGGCCGGGGACCGTTCCGGAGCTCACTTGCGCAGCTCCAGGATCGTCTTGCCGATGCGGACCTGGGTGCCGAGCTGAAGAGCGGTGGGCTGGGTGATGCGGCTGCTGCCCACGTAGGTGCCGTTGGTCGAGCCGAGGTCCTCGACGAACCACTGCTCGCCCGAGCTGGCGATGCGGGCGTGGCGGGTCGAGACGTAGTCGTCGTCGAGCCGGATCGCCGCGTCGTTCCCGCGGCCGATCAGCAGCGGGGCGTCCTCGAGCGAGATGCCCTCTCCCTTGTTGCCGCCCTCGACGATGACGACCTGGGTCGGGACGCCCTTGCGTGGCTTGGCCGGCTTGGACTTGCTCTTCGCACGCCGCTCGGCGCGCCCCTGCCCCGCGGCCTGCCGGGACACACGCGCACCGAACATGTCGGAGCGGATCACGGAGACGCAGGACAGCACGAAGATCCACAGGATCGCCAGGTAGGCGAACCGGATGAGGACGAGGGTCAGCGCGGACAAGTCTGGGTCACCCTTGTTTGAGGCGCAGGGACATGGTCGTGTTGCCGATCTTGATCGTCGCACCATCTACGAGGGCCGCCTGCTCGACGCGCTTGCCGTTGACCAGGACCCCGTTGGTCGAACCCAGATCATGCACGGTGATGCGCGGTGGAGCGCCCATTTCCGGCGCGTCCTCGACGCGGATCTCGATGTGCTTGCGTGAGACGCCGGGGTCGTCGATGCGCAGGTCGGCGTCGTTGCCGCGTCCGATGACGATGCCGGGCGGTGCCAGCGGGAGGTGCTCGCCGTTCAGCTCGAGGGTGGCCGTGGCCCGGCGTACCTGCGTGTCGGTGGGGTCGCCACCGGCGAGGCTGGAGCTCGAGACGGCCTTGCTGGTCACCCGGAAGCGACCGGTGGTCAGGTCGTCACTGGCCTCGAGGTCGATGCTGACCGGACCGGTGAAGACGTAGGACTGCTGGGCCGCGTGCTCGCGCAGCATCGCGGTGAGCTCACGCGGCAGCTGCGGTCCCAGACCCTGGAGGCGCTCGTGGTCGGCCTGCGAGAGCTCGACGGAGAAGGTGTTGGGCACCAGGCGGCGGTCCCGGCTGAGGATCTGCGCCGAGTTGTCGACCTCCCGGTTGAGCGCCGAGGCGATCTCGACAGGCTGGACGGCGCTGCGGAAGGTGCGCGCGAAGACGCCGGAGATCATCTGCTCCAGCTTGTTCTCGAATCGCTGCAGTCCGCTCACGGTGCCCCCTGTCTCCCTCGTGTCAGCCTCCGCGCCCGTCCGGGCGCTTCGGCGATGGTATCGGTCGCCATCATCAAGCCTGGAACGGTGGCCGTGATGGCGCCCGAGACGGTGGTCGGCGCAGTGGCCGGTCGGCCCTACGGTCCCGGTTTGGGCGCCTGCGACGAGGTGGGATAGCCTGAGCGCTGCTTCTGGCGCGAGTGGCGGAATAGGCAGACGCGCACGGTTCAGGTCCGTGTGCCCGAAAGGGCGTGGGGGTTCAACTCCCCCCTCGCGCACCACGTGAATCATGATGAAGCCCCAGGTCCGACCTGGGGCTTCATCAGTTTCCGGGTTCGTCGCGAGCGGGCGACGCCCAGCGGCGCCCCCGGTGCCGGCGGACCTCAGGCGTCGACGACCAGGTCCTCGAGCGGGCGTGAGGAGCACAGCAGCACCTGCTGCCTCGCGATCTCCCGAGGTCGGATGCCGCCGCCGTGCTGCATGTCGACCGTGCCCGCCAGGAGCGTGGTCTTGCAGGTGCCGCAGACTCCCTCGCCGCACGAGGAGGCCAGCGTGATGCCCGCCTGGGCGGCCGCCTGGAGCACCGTCGTCCGGTCGTCGCAGGCGATGGTCCGGCCGCTGCGCCGCAGCTCCACCGAGTACGACGCACCCCCGGTCGTTGCGGCACCGGTCGTTGCGGCACCGGTCGGTGCGGCACCGGCAGGTGGGAGATCAGCAGGAGATCCCTGCGAGCCGAGCACGAAGCTCTCGCGGTGGACCCTCCTGGGATCGACGCCCGCCTCGTCGAGCAGGGCGAGGACCGACTCCAGGTAGGGCGGAGGCCCGCACACGAAGATCTCCCGCCCGTGCAGGTCGGGAACCAGCCGCTCGATCATGGTGCGCGTCAGTCGGCCGAGCTCGCCGCGCCAGGTCGGATCGCCGGGATCGGTCTCGCAGACGGTGGCGACCTCGATGCCTGTCCCGGAGGCGTGCATCTGCTCGAGCTCGTCACGGAAGACGATGTCGGCAGGGGACCGCGCGCTGTGCACGAACACGACGTCGTGTGGTTCGGTCAGGTCGTGGAGGGTCCTGGCCATCGACATCATCGGCGTGACCCCGCTCCCGGCGGAGAGGAACAGGTGTCGCGTCGCGGGATGGGCGTCCAGGGTGAAGTCACCCAGCGGGCCGGAGACCCGGACGGGTGCGCCGATCGCGAGGTGGTCGTGGAGCCAGTTCGACATCGGGCCGCCGGGCGTTCGCTTCACCGTGATCGCGAGCGACTCCGGTCGGGTCGGCGCCGAGGAGATCGTGTAGCACCGCTCCAGGGGCACCCCGGAGGCGTCGACGGAGACCGTGAGGTACTGGCCGGGTCGGAAGCCGAAGAGCCGGCCCTGAGGTGAGGTGAGCACGAACGTCGCCACGTCGTGCGTCACCGGCAGGACGGCGGTGCACACCAGCTCCTCCTCGAAGGGCTCCCCCAGCAGCGCCGGTTCGACGGGGACGAAGGTCGCGGTCACTGGTCGACCTGCTCGAGGAGCCGTTCGACGTACCAGGTGCAGAACAGGTCGACCTGGTACTCGCTGGGCGCGTAGGGACCCGCCTCGTAGGCGGGGCTGCGCACGCCTGCCTGGGCGCGGGCCACGAACGAGCCGTCCTGCAGGTTGGTCTGGTGCCACACGTGGGTCAGCTGCGCGACGTCGTAGTCCTCGCCCTCCACCGCGTCCTCGTGCACCAGCCAGGTGGTGCGCACCAGGGTCCGGTCCGCGGCCAGCGGCAGGACCGAGAAGGTGACCGCGTGGTCGGAGAGGAAGTGGAACCAGGCGTTCGGCTGCAGGTGCATCGAGAGCCTGCCCAGGCGTGGGGCGTCGAGCTGACCGAGAAGGCGTCGGCACACCGCACTCCCGTCGGGGGTGAACGACTCCCCGGCCCCGTCCAACGGCTCGCGCTGGATCCGGAAGCCGGTGGCGCGTCCCGAGAGCTCCTCGATGCGCGCGAACGGAAGCGCCCGCTGCTGACAGGCCTCGCGCAGATCCCGGTCGGCCGCCGTGTAGCGATCGAACGCCGGCCGGAGTCGCGGCGGCATCGTCTCGTCGTCGTAGCCGTAGGTGGGGAACAGCGAGCAGCCGAGCTCCGGGTGGCCGGTCTCGCAGTGGTAGCACTCGCGGTTGTTCTCCATCACCAGCTTCCAGTTGCCCTCCTCGACGATGTCGATCTGGGCGGCGACCTTGGTACGCCGCAGCTCGTGCGGCCTCAGGTACGGCTCGATGCGAACCGCGTAGTCCTCGAAGTCCGGCGGCGGGTCGGCGGCCAGGCAGAGGAAGATCAGCCCGGCCACACTGCGCACGTGAGCGGACTTGAGGCCGAAGCAGCTCCGGTCGAAGGTCGACGGCTGCTGCCCCGCGTGGAGGAGCGTGCCGTCCACCCCGTAGGTCCACTGGTGGTAGCCGCAGACGATGTTGCCCACGGACCCGGACCCGTCGAGGATCCGTGCCCCCCTGTGCCGGCAGACGTTGTGGAAGGCCCGCACCTCCTCGTCGTCGTCACGCACCAGGATCACCGAGGAGGTGCCGACCTCGACGGTGCGGAAGTCGCCCGGCTCGGGGATCTCGGCGTCGTGGCCGACGAAGATCCAGTGCCGCCCGAAGATGAGGGCCAGATCGGCCTCGAACACCTCGGGGTCGGTGTAGAAGGGCGTGTCCAGCGGGCGGCCGGGAATGCGTGCGGCAGCCAGCTCGGCCACAGCGTTGCGGTGGGCCAGGGATGGGGCGAGAGCGGTCATCGGGGTCTCCGGGGATCAGGTTTCGAGTCGCGGTCAGAGGGCGAGGCAGAGACGCATGGCGTCGTAGATGGCCGCGTGGACGTTGCGGCTGCTGACCGCGTCCCCGATCCGGAACAGCTGGTAGCTGCCGGCCGGGTTCGTGGCGACCGTCTGGGGACGCCCGGCGACCAGGGCGTCGTGGTCGACCTCGCCCCGGTTGCGTGAGCCGGGGACCAGGTCGACGTAGAGCTCGTCGTTGGGCAGCGTGCCCTGCTCGACGACCACGGAGTCGACCACGCGCAGCGACTCCCGCTCGGCGTACTCGCTCCACAGGTGGGCGACCAGCCGACCGTCGGCGCTCCGGCTCACCTGACGCAGCTGGTGGGCCAGCGTGATCACGACGTCGTGCTCGGCATAGGCACGCAGGTACGCCGGGGAGTTCATGCTGCCCACTCCGGGGGCAACGGTGCGCTCGGGGGTCACCAGCTCGACCCGGGCACCGGCGCGCGCCAGGAGCTCGGACGCGTCGTGGGCAGGCTCGGCGCCGTTGTCGTCGTAGACCAGCACGTCACCGGTGGGCCGCGAGGTTCCACCCATCACGTCCCAGGTGTCGAGCACCAGCTCCTGACCTGAGCGCAGGAAGGACCGGTCGGGGCGGCCACCCGTGGCCACCACGACGAGATCGGGCTGCTGGGCCAGGACGTCGGCGCGCTCGGCGAAGACCCCGTAGCGGAACTCCACGCCGGCGAGCTTCGCTTCGGTGACCCGCCAGTCGACGATCCCGATCAGGTCCCGCCGCCTGGGGGACGCCGCCGCGAGACGCAGCTGTCCGCCGGGTGCGTGAGCCGCCTCGAGGACCACGACGTGGTGGCCGAGCTCGCCGAGGACTCTCGCCGCCTCCAACCCGGCGGGACCGGCACCGACCACCACGGCCCGACGTCGAGCAGTCGGACGGCGGGTGATCTCGTGCACGAGGGTCTGCTCGCGGCCGGTGGCCGGATTGTGGATGCACTTGGCGTCGCCGGAGTCATAGATCGCGTCGAGGCAGTAGTTGGCGCCGACGCAGGGCCGGATCCTGTCCTCGTCCCCAGCCCTCAGCTTGCGCACCAGGTACGGGTCCGCCATCTGGGGCCGGGTCATCCCCACCAGGTCCAGCAGGCCCTCACGCACCGCGTAGCGGGCGGTGGCCACGTCGGCGATCCGGGCGGCGTGCATGACCGGCACGGTGATGCTCCGGCGTACCTGTGCGGCGAAGTCCAGGAACGGAGCCGTCGGGGTACCCATGCCAGGGATGACCCGGGCCAGGTGCGCATCGCTCTCGATCGTGCCCTTGATCAGCGAGAGGAAGTCGATGCCGTCCTCGACGTAGGCCGAGAGGGCCATCATCGCCTCGGCCGGCTCCAGTCCGCCGGTGAGGTCTTCGTCCATGGACATCCGGATGCCGACCACGAAGTCGGGCCCCACCGCGGCCCGCACCGCGCGGAAGACGCGTCGAGGCAGGGCCATCCGGTGGTCCAGGCTGCCCCCGAGGTCATCGGTGCGGTCGTTGGTGGCCGGGGAGAGGAACGCGTCGAGGAGGTGGCCGTAGTGCTGCATCTCGATCCCGTCGAGTCCGGCGGCCTGGCATCGCAGTGCCGCTGACACGTAGTCGTCGACCACGCGGTCCAGGTCCCATGCCTCGGCCCGCTTGGGAAAGGCCCGGTGCGCCGGCTCCTTGGCCGCGGACGGATAGATCAGCGGAAGCCAGTCACCGGTGTAGTTGCTGGTGCGCCGACCCAGATGGGTCACCTGGCACATGACCGCAGCACCCTCCTCGTGCACGTCGTCGGCCAGTCGCCGCAGCCACGGCACCACCTCGTCGCGGTACAGCAGGAGGTTCCCGAACGCCGGCGGGCTGTCGCGCGACACCACGGCGGAGCCGCCGATCATGGTCAGCGCGACCCCGCCCCGGGCCTTCTCCCGGTGGTAGAGCCGGTAGCGATCCTTGGGCATCCCCTCCTCGGCGTACGCCGGCTCGTGGGAGGTGCTGACGATCCGGTTGCGCAGCCGGAGGTGCCGGAGATCGAAGGGTTCCAGCAAGGGGTCGAAGGAGCGCACACCTTGAGTGTGCGGTCCAGAACCGTGGAGGAACAGCAAACGATCATGCACATGATCGTGCAATAGTTTCGCATGATCGACCACCGGCTCCACGTCCTGCGGCTGCTCGCGGCGCACGGGACCGTGACCGCCACCGCTCAGGCGCTGCACTACACGCCGTCGGCCGTGTCGCACCAGCTGCGGACCCTCGCCGAGGACCTGGGCGAGGTGCTGCTGGTGCCCGAAGGGCGGGGCGTTCGGTTGACTCCCGCCGCGAGGACCTTGTTGACCCACGCCGACGACCTCTTCGCGCGCTGGGAGGAGATCCGCGCCGCGGTTGCCGCGACCTCCGCCGAGCAGTCCGGGTCGCTGCGGATCTGCGGCTTCTCGACCGCCGCGGCGGCGCTGCTGCCCCGGGTCGCGGCCTACTTCGCGCGTGCCCACCCCGGCGTGACCGTGCGCATCATCGAGGCTGACCCGGAGGAGTGCTTCGAGCTGCTCCTGGCGGATGAGGCCGACCTCGCCGTGGTCGTGGCGACGGCGACCCTTCCGCCGACGATCGATCCTCGTTTCGACCAGCGCCCCCTGCTGGCCGATCCGCTGGACCTCCTGGTTCCCTCCGGGCATCGTCTGGCGGCCCGCTCGTCGGTGCTGCTCAGCGAGGCCGCCGGCGAGCCCTGGCTCAGCGATCGTCCGGGGCGACCCCACCACCGACTGGTTCTCGCGGCCTGTGCGGAGGCCGGTTTCACTCCTGCGATCGCCCACGAGGCAGCCGAGTGGGACACCGGTGCGGCGCTGGTGGGAGCCGGACTGGGAATCGCCCTCGTCCCGCGTCTGGCGCGGCTGCCCGGCGGCTACCCGGTCGTGCGGGTGCCGCTCCGTGGCGACCCGCGACCGGCTCGGCACATCCTCAGCGGAGTACGCCGAGGTGGACGCGAGCACCCGGTGCTGGCCGAGGCCCTTCGTGTGCTGGACGGCATCGCGCGGGAGAGCCGGACGCCTGTGGATTCCGGGCTGCACCCCTGACGCCGAGGTGGTCGTGGCTGCGCAGTCCTAGGTATGCGACTCGGCCGCAAAAGGGCGGATATCTGCATTCACAGCTGCGTCGAATGACCGAATCGGAATCCAAATGTTATTCGGATCGGCCGCCACAACAAATAGGGAAAGTCGCCACGACGGTTAAGGTGACCTATCCCACAGGCGACCAGCCCGGCGATGGTGCGGGGTTGTGCTCGGTGCGAACTAGCACCCGGCGGAGGTTGGCGTGGACGCCCTGAAACCGAGCGAAGGACGAATACATGCGCACAAGCAAGAAGCTTCTCGCTGCGAGCGCGGCTCTTGCCCTCTCCCTGGGGATGGCCGGCTGTGGTAGCAGTGGCGGTGGCAGCGGCAGCGCCAGCCAGGACCTGAAGGGGGTCAGCCTGACGGTGGCGTCCAAGGACTTCACCGAGAACATCCTGCTGGGCAAGATGTTTGCCAAGGCGCTCGAGGCCAACGGCGCCAAGATCGACGACAAGACCAACCTCGGTGGCAGCTCGGTGAACCGGTCCGCCCTGATCAGCAAGAGGATCGACGTCACTCCGGAGTACAACGGCACCGGTTGGACCGTGTACCTCAAGCACTCGGACCCGAACAAGGACCCCCAGAAGCTCTTCGAGATGGTCGCTGCCGAGGACCTCGAGAAGAACGGCGTCAAGTGGTTCGGCACCTCGCCGTTCAACGACACCTACGGCTTCGCGGCCAGCCCCGACCTGGCGAAGGAGAACGGCGGCGCCTTCGACCTGCAGGCCATGGCCGACTACCTGAAGGCCACTCCGTCGGCCAAGGTCTGCATGGAGACCGAGTTCCCCGACCGCCCCGACGGCCTGATCCTGTTCGAGAAGGCGACCGGCTACAAGATCCCGGCCTCCCAGACCCAGATCCTGGACACCGGACTGATCTACACCCAGACCGGCAAGGGCAAGTGCGACTTCGGTGAGGTCTTCACCACCGACGGTCGCATCAAGGCGCTGGATCTGTCCCTGGTCGAGGACCCGGGCGTGTTCATCCTCTACAACGTGTCGTTCACGATGCTCGACGCGGTGTACGAGAAGCACGCCAAGGTCTACGACAAGATCGCCAACGACATCCTCGAGCCCCTCGACAACGACAAGATGGCCGAGCTGAACGCCAAGGTCGACGTCGACGGCACCCCGGCCGACAAGGTCGCCGAGGACTACCTCAAGGAGCAGAAGATCATCTGATCTGCTTCTGACCGGCGATCGAGCCGGTCCCGCACTGCACCCGGCGCCGACGGATCATCGATCCGTCGGCGCCGTTGTCGTGCTCGGAGGTGTGCGGGCCCGGTGCGTTCGTCGAGCGGGCACTCTTGTCACGCCGTGGTTCGTCGAGCGGGCATTCTCGTCACGTCGTACGACCTCGAGCGGGCATTCAGCGTCCACCGGCCCGGGCCTGAACTGCCCGGTCGCTCCTTTGGGGCGTGACGCAACTGCCCGGTCGCGCCCTGGCTGGAGAGACCTGCGCTCAGATGCCGCGCGGACGCAGGTAGCGCTCGGCGACGGCGCCCAGCCAGTCGAAGGTCAGGGCGACGATGGCGACCAGGACGGCCCCCACGACCAGGACCGAGTTCTGGTTGAGCTTCAGGCCCGAGCTGATGGTGATGCCCAGCCCGCCGCCACCGATCAGGAAGGCCAGCGTGGCCATGCCGATGTTGATGATCATGGCCGTTCGCACGCCCGCCACGATGATCGGGACCGCCAGCGGCATCTCGATCTTCGTCAGCACGCCGAACCTGGTCATGCCCATGCCTCGGCCGGCCTCGATCACGTTGCGGTCCACGCCCTCGAGTCCCACCATCGTGTTGCGCAGCACCGGGAGGATGGCGTACAGGGCCAACGCGAAGATCACGGTGCGTGTCCCCGAGCCGCTGATACCGAGGAAGGCGACGAGCAGCCCGTAGGCGGGCAGCGCCTGACCGGCGTTCGCGACGGCAAGAATCGGCGGTGCGATCCGTCGAGCCCACGGCCGGGTGAGCACGATCCCGAGCGGAACCGCGATGACGATCACCAGCGCGGTCGAGAGAAAGGCGATGTTGATGATCTCGAGGGTCTGCGGCCGAAGCTTCGACGACCAGTCCAGCGCCGAGCGCTGCTGCCGGTTGGCGTTGGCCAGGTCGAGCGACTGGTAGTACAGCCACAGCACTCCGGCGAGGGCCGCGATCAGCACGGGCGCGGTCAACAGACCAGCCGTCTTCAGGAAGCTGGCCCTCCTCCGTTCGCGTGCAGACGGCCCGGCGTCCGGATCGATCCCAGGCTCCTGCTCAGGCTCGGGAGGGGTCGTGCGCTCGCGGGCGATCGCGCCGCCGAGCTCACTCACGCGTTCAGCTCCATGTCCTCGTAGTGCCGACGCGCCTCGTACTGCGCCCGCCGGATGGCCTTGGCGAGGTCGGTCATCTGGATGACCCCCTGGAACCGCTCGTCGTCGTCGACCACGCACGTCATCCCGGACTCGCTCTGGACCATCTGCTCGAGCGCGTGGAACAAGGTGTCATGGGTGTGCAGCGGGTTGAGCACGTCCTCACCATCACCCTCGGCCGAGCCGTTGCCGAGCTGCTCCGCGTTGAGCCAGCGCGTGGGCCGGCCGTCCCCGTCGAGCTCCACGGCCCAGTCGTGCCCGCTCTCGCTCAACGCGGCCACAGCGGCGGCGCCACCGTCTCCCGACGTGGCGGTCGGGTAACCGGTGAGCGCCAGCGCACTGACCTTGAGGAAGTTCAGCCCCTTGATCGTCGAGCCGTTGCCGATGAAGTCGTTGACGAAGTCGTCGACGGGGTAGGCCAGGATCCGCTCCGGGGTGTCGCACTGGCGGATCACGCTGCGTTCACCCAGGATCGCGATCCGGTCGCCCATCTTGATCGCCTCGTCGATGTCGTGCGTGACGAACACGATGGTCTTGCGCAGCTCGCTCTGCAGGCGCAGGAACTCGTTCTGAAGGCGGTCGCGGGTGATCGGGTCGATGGCGCCGAAGGGCTCGTCCATCAACATGATGTCGGGGTCGGCGCCCAGGGCGCGCGCGACGCCGACGCGCTGCGCCTGACCGCCCGAGAGCTCCTTGGGGTAGCGGTCGCGATACTGGTCCGGGTCGAGGCCGACCGTGGACAGGAGACGCTCGGTGGCGGCCTTGGTCTTCTCCTTGTCCCAGCCCAGCATCTTGGGCACGGTCGCGATGTTCTGCGCGATGGTCTGGTGCGGGAACAGGCCGATCTGCTGGATCACGTAACCGATCCGGCGGCGCAGCTTGTCCGGGTTGCCCTTGGTGACGTCCTCGCCGTCGAGCAGGATGCGACCGCTGCTGGGCTCGATCATCCGGTTGATCAGCCGGAGCGTCGTGCTCTTGCCGCAGCCGGAGGGGCCGACGAGAACGAGGATCTCGCCCTCGTGGACGTCCAGGGTCAGTTCCTCGACGGCCGCAATCTTGGCACCCGGGTAGGTCTTGCCTACCCCCTCGAGGCGGATCTTGGGCTGGGCGTTCATCGGTTCCTCTCGATGGGGCTGACGGAGACGGGGCTCATCAGGAGCGGAGCCCGGACGGGGTGGTCAGGCGCTGGAAGAGTCCCAGCAGGGCGTCGAGCACCAGGCCGAGGGCGACCGTGAAGACGATGCCGACCCAGACCGACTGGATGGCGTTCGGCAGGCCCAGCCGGGTCAGGCCCTGCTGGATGTAGATGCCGAGGCCGTTGCCACCGACCAGCGGGGCGATGGCCGCGACCCCGACGGTCAGCAGGGTCGAGATGCGTACCCCTGCCATCACGATCGGCCAGGCCAGCGGGAGGCGCACCTTGACGAGCTGTTGGAAGCCGGTCATGCCCATGCCCTTGGCGGACTCCACGACCGCAGGGCTCACCGACTCGAGACCGGCGACGGTGTTCCGCAGCACGGGCAGCAGCGCGTACAGGTAGAGCGCCAGCATCGCGGGCGGGTTGCCGATGCCGACGAGCGGGATGAACAGCGCGAACAGTGCCAGCGACGGGATCGTCAGGAAGACGCCCGTGACCGCGAGGACACCGGCCTTGAAGACCGGTCGGTTCTGGACGAGCACACCGAGCACGAGCGAGGTGAGAGTGGCTGCCACGACAACGATGAGCACGATCTGGGTGTGCTGCAGAATCGCTTCGATGATGTAGGAGCGGTTGTCATTGACGAAAGTGAGCCACGTCTTGAGGGCGTCCACGAATGCCTCTCGCTAGGGTGCAGCCACAATACGACCTTTCACTTCTTTGGGAACCCCCTTCTTTATCGCTGATTTCCGCGTCGTC
>CAWJLT010000016.1:0-346338 GCA_963843775.1 uncultured Actinomycetota bacterium | reverse complement strand
CACTGGACCAGCCACACGAGATTGTTGCGGGGGTACCCGGGCGGTGCGTCGAACGCGAATCGTTTGCCGGTGAGCCCGTCGCGCAGTTGCACCGGCGGAGCCATCCCCTGTGGCTGGACCCGGCCGCCCTGGACCCTGAAGTTCCACGTCGCCCCGTCGGTGATCTCGTTGTCGCTGTGGAGGGTCCGCGCGGGGCGGCTCCCGACGACGGCCAGGTACTCCTCTGCTGACACCGGCGCCTGCTCGCCCGTGGCCAGGTCGAGACGTGCCTGTGGCATGTGGTCGTCGGTGAAGACATCCGGGTCGAGGAACAGGTACACCGACTCGTCGTCGACGGAGTGCGGGGCAGCCCAGCTGCCGGCTGCGACGGCGACCTGGGTACGGCCGACGACCTCACGCGCATGGGTGTCGTAGACGACGACCTCGGGCGCGTCAGGTTGTGGGAACTCGAACCAGGCCACGCGCGACCCGGAGTTTCCGGACACCACCCAGCCTGCCGAGGTCAGCACCGGCGAGAAGAGGTGGGCCTGTGTCCAGTGGCGCATGCGTTCCGGGCCGGGCTCCTTCGGCTTGCCGAGAGCGCCCAGCTCCTGGACCTCCGACCCGTCGGTGAACCAGATCCGCCCGTCGGAGGTCCGGAACGCGACGCCGTCATCGGTCACATCGAGTTCCTGCACCGTTCCGGGCGCGTCGAAGGTCCGGTCGCCGTAATGGATCGTGGCCCCGTCGGCATAGGTCAACGGCCGTGCCGTCACCGAGGGCCCGGGGGAATCGGCAGGCGGGGGAGCGGTGCGCTCGCCGCCAGAGTCGGAAAGGAGTGCGATGCCCACGACCACGACCACGACGGCCGCGGCGGAGGCAAGCACGGCGGCCACCGACTGACGCCGATCCCGTCGGAGCGCGGTCTCCCGCAACGAGTCGAGCGGGGGCGGCACGAGCTTGTCGCCCACTGCGCGAAGCTGGTCCAGGTCAGACATGACGGGGCTCCTCGGTCTCGTCGAGCAACTCGGCCAAGCGTGTCCGCGCCCGTGAGAGCCGCGACTTCACGGTGCCCTGGGGGATCCCCAGCTCGGCCGCGATGTCGGCCGTGCCGAGATCGGCCAGGTAGTGCAACACCACGATGTGGCGCTGGTCGGGGTCCACCTGCTCGAGCGCGGTGACCATCGCGACGTGCTCGGGTCCCACCTCGATCGCAGCCTGAGGGCCTGGCACCTGGGCCTGGTACCGGCGCACGACCGCGGCATGCCGCCATCTGCTACGTAGCCAGTTCACGGCGACCGTCCGCACCCACGCCTCCTGATTCGCCACCCGTGCGAACTCGCGGCGCTTACGCAGCGCGGTCACGAAGGCCTCCTGGACTGCGTCCTCGGCCTCGGCCAAATCGCCGCAGATCGCGTAGAGCTGCACGACCAAGCGGCGGTAGGACGCGTCGTACAGCTCGTCGAGATCAGCTGCGCCGGCCATGCTCCACCTCCCCGACGTCCCCTACTGTCCTCCGATTCTGGCGGGACAGTCCTGCGAACACACGGGGCGCGAGCCAGCCTTCTGGTTCCCCTCTGCGCGAAGTTTCTAGTCAACAACCCTCCCCGGCCCGGGGCGGGTCGGCGCCCGCCTTCGTCCGTGCGATCGGGGTCGCAACGCCGAACCCGGCCGTCAGCGAACGTCCGGAGCCTTGCCGATTGAGGCGTGGAGTGTCTGCAGATTCGTGGGTGCTGTTGTGAGCGTGGAGGTACTCCTTGTGGTCGGGAGCGTTGTCCGGTTGCATTGCGGGAACGGATCGTCCGGAAGGGGGTCACGTGTTCGCCGAGGACTACCCACGTTTCATGGAGATCAGCGAGCTCACACCCCAACCACAACGGATGAACGAGCGCTACGAGGCGCTGTTCGCCAGCAACCGAGACATCTTCGACGGGGCGCGGGTCCTCGATGTGGCCAGCCACGACGGACGATATTCGTTCGCGGCGCTGAGGACCGGGGCGGCGCACGTGACCGGGGTGGAGGCCAGGGAGAGCCTCATCCACAAGGCTCAGGAGACGTTTGCCTTCTATGGGCAGGACCCGGAAACCTACCGCTTTGTCTGCGGCGATGTCTTCGAGGTGCTGGCCGGGGAAAAGTTCGACGTCGACGTGGTGCTGTGCCTCGGGTTCCTGTACCACACCTACCGGCACACGGAACTGATGTACCGCTTTCACGGCCTTGCTCCAAGGCACCTGCTCGTCGACACGATGGTCGTGCCTGGGACGCAGCCGATCCTGCGAGTGATTGGCGAACGAGACTCTGGGGACATCCGGAGTGCCGCCCAGGATGCCTATTCGGTGGGTCGGGTGTTGGTGGCGCGGCCAACGGTGCCGGCGCTGCGGCTGCTGTTGGACGCCTACGGTTTCGAGATCGAATCGATGTACGACTGGACGAGCAGGTTGGCCGGCCGACCGCCCCTACCGGGTCTCAACGGCTATGCGAAGGGCAAGCGTGTGACCCTGCGATGCCGCTCCCGCGAGACGGCCATCGCAGCCGGATGGGAGCCGGTCGCTCCTCTCCCGCTCGCCGCGGGCCCACCATCCGGGGCGCGCGGGCACACACAGACCCCGACACCGCCCCCCGCGCGGCCGGCCGGTGGGTGGCGCGAACGGGTCAACAAGGCGCTGGCCAAAGCCACCGGCTACGAACTGCGCCGAGCGTCGACCAAACGTTGACGGCCCGGCACGGAACCCTGGGTTTGTTCAGGCGCCTGGACGCTTGGCTTTGTAGGCGCCCGACAGTTTCGGCGAGCCGGCGCGTCTTTTTGGGTGATGTGCTGCAGCGCCTCAGCAAGCATCCCGCCCGAGGTTGCACCATCCGGTGCCCCTCGTCGGCAGGGTGCGGCTTTCAGTGGCGCTTGGGCGTGGGCGGCCGATGGTGCGCAAGATGTTCGCCGACACGATCGGGTCGTGGCGCCTTCTCGGGATGTCGCGTCAGGCTGACCAGCCGCGCATACCCGCACCCAGAACCGGTCACGGTGGGTGAGCGTCGATAGCCGGCTGCGGTTGAGCCTGGGGATGTTGCCGGGTTCCAATGGCTTTTGCTGGCTCCGTTTGGCAGGCTCGGTTCTGGTAGCGGCCGGCGGTCAGCACTCACGGGCACTGTTCCTGGGTGGAGGTCTCGCAACAGACGGTGCGCTGGCGGGTCGTGAGGAGGAGTAACCGCTGGGATGTCGTGCCCCGGGCGTAGTTGTCGGTGAGCACCTGACCAATGGGACGCTGGACCCGCCGCGCTGCCGCGGTGTGTCCCTCATCGAGCGTGCGGAGGCTACGAATGTTGTTCGTCGGCAACGACTGGGCTGAGGATCGTCACGATGTGGAGATCGTTTTTGAGCAGGGCCGCCGTTCGGCCCGTCGACGGGTAACCGAAGGGTTGGATGGAGCCAGTCCGCTGCATCCGTTGATCGCGCAGTTGGTTCGACTTCGCGACGGACGACGCCTGTCATGACGCTCGACCACTTCAGCTCCGCCCGGGACATGCTCGCCGCTATGCGCTCCAAGGAGATCTCAGCCCGTGAGCTGATGGATCTCCACCTTGATCGCATCGCGGCAACAAATCCGGTCGTCAACGCCATCGTCAGCCTCGACGAGGAACGCGCCCGTTCCGGCGCACTGGCCGCCGATGAGAGCCTCGCCCGTGGCGAGCCGCTCGGCGCCTTGCACGGCCTGCCATTTGCCTTCAAGGACACTCACCAAGTCGGTGGGTGGCGCTCGACATCTGGTTCCCCGTGGCGCGAGAGCCACGTGCCCACAACCGATGAGTTGAGCGTCGAACGAATCCGCGGCGTCGGCGCGATCACCATCGGCAAGACCAACGTCCCCGAATGGGCGGCCGGCTCGCACACGTTCAACCCCATCTTCGGTACTACCGTCAACCCCTTCGATCCAACACGCTCTGCCGGAGGCTCCAGCGGTGGCGCGGCGGCCGCGCTTGCCAGCGGCATGGTTCCGCTTGCCGATGGCAGCGACATGGGTGGTTCGCTGCGCAATCCCGCATCGTTCTGCAACGTTGTGGGGCTGCGCCCGAGCTTGGGACGCGTCCCGCAATGGCCCGTCCCCAACGCATGGGATGCCTTGTCGGTTCAAGGTCCCATGGCGCGAAACGTCGCCGATGTGGCTCTGCTTCTCTCAGTGTTGTCCGGCCCTTCATCACGGGTGCCGCTGGCGCGTGAGTCGCCGGGATCCGAATTCGCCCGGCCACTGACCGGCGACCTGCGCGGCGTACGCGTCGCTCTGTCGACCGATCTGGGCGGCGCACTCGAGGTGGAGCACGAGGTCGCCGAGGTCATTGCTGCGCAGCGCTCCGTGCTCAGCGATGCGGGCGCGACAGTCGTCGAAATGATGCCGGACCTGCACGAGGCCGAAGACACATTCCGCACCCTCCGGGCCTGGGGCTTCCAGGCCACCTTTGGCGACATGCTCGCGGCCGAGCCCGACAAGTTCAAGCCCGCGTTGGCCGACAACATCCGCGCCGGCGCACTACTGAGCGGGGCCGACATCGCGCGCGCCTATGCGCAACGCACGATGCTCGGTGAACGCATGCGGCTGTTCTTCACCGACCACGACATTCTGGCGTTGCCCGTGAGCCAGGTGCAGCCGTTCAACGCCGATCAGGAGTATCCGCGGACCATCAACGGTCAGACTCAGGACACCTATCTGGACTGGATGCGTTCGGCCTACTTCATCACCGTGACCGGCTGCCCCGCCATCTCGGTCCCGGCCGGGTTCACGGCGGCCGGCTTGCCGGTCGGGGTCCAGCTCGTCGCCGCTCCCAATCAGGAGCGCATGCTCCTCGAGCTCGCTCATGCCTTTGAACAGCGCACCCAGGTGGGGGATCGTCGCCCGACCCTTTGAGCGGACTCTTGGTCAATAGCTGGTCCGAGCGCTGGTGTTGGTCGTCATCACCGGCACTGGCTGTGCCGGCCGACGCGGGGCAGACGTCCATTTCATAGTGAAGTCCTGCCCATTGCTGGGTCATCGGAGATTCGGGTGGGTGAGCTTGCCGGCGGCGAGGATCATTCGTGGCCGGTAGTTGCTCGGGTTGTGGAAGCCGCGGGCGATGCGGCGGTGGAGCTCGATGATCCCGTTGACTGCTTCGGTGCCGCCGTGGTTCGCGCGGACGGTGGCGAAGTAGGCCAGGAACTGGGCCGACCAGGACCTGAGTGTTCGACCGAGGCGTGCGATCTCCGGGACCGGGCAGGTGTGGAACGACTCCAGCACCTGAGCGGCGATCTTGTGGCCCTGGTGCAGATCCTTCGACGCGAACGCAGAGCGGAGCCGCTGTTAGGCCTGCCAGGCGATGGTGACCTCCCAGGTCGGATCACCTGCTTGGAGACCGGCGTCGATCCGGTCGATCTGACGTTCGGTGAGGTTGTCGGCCCCGGCGCGTAGGGCGTTGCGGATCCGGTAGAGCGGGTCGTTCTTGCGGCCCCGGTGGCCGAGCTGTTCTTTCTGAACCCGACGTCGGGTCTCCTCCATCGCTTGCAGCCCCAACTTCACGACGTGGAAGGCGTCCAGGACGGCGACGGCGTCCTCGAGCTCGTCACGGATCGCGTTGCCGTAGCCACGGAACGGGTCCAGGGTCGCGACCTTCACTCCGTCGGTGAACCCCGGCACGCGGGAGTTCAGCCAACCTGCGTAGGCCGGACCGGAGCGGCCTGGGACGAGGTCGAGCAGCCGTGCCTGGGTTCTGACCTTGCCGTTCGCGTCTGGTCTCTTGGTCAGGTCGACCATCCCGGTCAGCTCCTTGGGTCCCTTCCCGGGGCGGGGTGCGTGGTGCCAGATGTGCTCATCGACCCCGAGGACCGCCACACCGGCGAGTCGGGTCGGGTCATCAGCCGGCTCGCCGAGAATCGGCGCGATCGCGTCCCACACGGTGTGCCAGTCCACGCCGAGTCGCCGCGCAACAGCGGCAACGGAGGCGGTGTCGCGCTGGATGCAGCTGATCGCCCACCACGCCGCCCTGGTCGTCAGCTTCGCCCGCGCGAAGGCCAGGTCGTGGTCCTCGGTGCACACCCCTCCTGGACACAGCGACTCCGCGCAGCGGTAGCGGCGCACCCGCCACAGCAGCTCGACCGGCGCCCCGAGCGCAGGGATGTCATGGAGTCGGCGAAACCGACGGCCGTGACTGGCAGCCACGACCCCACAACCAGGGCAGTCCATCGGAGCCGGACCGGTCTCGACGCTGAGGACGAGCAGGTCGCCGCCGACCTCCTCATCATCGGTGCGCCAGCCGACGTCGGTGACGTGGACGCCGGACAGGTTGAACAGGGCATCGACGCGCGCGCAGTAGAGCCACCGGGCTCAGGGCAGCACGACGTAGGCTCGACCTATCTCAGCCGGTACTCACCCACACCCGGCGCGTCGTACCTGCCCCACCCTCAAATCCGAAGAGCCCCCTTGCTAGGTCTCTGCTGATCCGCCGAGAAGACCGAAGGCAGGGGACCAGCTGTGACCAAGAAGTAGCAGGACAACGAGTTTGCTCGCCGCGCCCGATAAGGGGAGCATCGCGATGCCCGAGGTAGCGGACGACATGCGCGAGGGCTGCTCGTCGTCGCCGACGCGCACCGGAGCGGGCCCGGGAGGCCACTGCGGGGCGCTCAGATGACCAGCTGACGACAGAGGGAAGCCCCCAACGCGGATTCGCGTCCTGTGCTGAGCGACCGCCGACGCTGCGGCTAGCTAGCCAAGCCGAGCAGCAACAACGTCGTAGCGAAGACGATGCCGGAGGCGATGAGTGTGACCATGGTGTAGCCGAGAATGTCGCGAATCTTCAGCCCGGAGATGGCCAGCACCGGTAGAGCCCAGAAGGGTTGGATCATGTTGGTCCACTGGTCGCCGTACGCAATGGCCATGATCGTCACTCTCGGGTCGACACCCAGACGGCTACCGGCGTCGAGCATCACCGGTCCCTGCACAGCGAACTGTCCGCCCCCGGAAGGCACGAAGAAGTTCACCACCCCGGCCGAGAGGAAGGCCAGCACACCAAAGGTCGCCGGACCGGCGGTCTCGACCATGAAGTCGGAGAAGACGGTGATCAGCCCTGAGGTGCTCATGATCCCCATGATCCCCGCGTACAGCGGGAACTGAAGCAGAATCTCACCCACGTTGGAGGCGGCGTTCTTCACAAGGCCGATCAGTTCGAGCGGGCTGCGCACCAGCAGGAAGATCAAGGCCAGGAAGGTCCAGTTGACGATGTCGAGGGTCGCGGTGCCGCCCTGGGTGTAGTGGATGACCAGGTAGGAGGCCAACGCCAGGCCGACCATGAGTGTGGGGACACGGCTGGCATCCACCCGATCGGCCGGCGTGACGATCTCATCCTCGGTAGCAGCGTCGTCGTCGAGGCGGGCGCCGGTCTTCAGCTCGACGATCTTGTCTCCTGCGCGGGGGGCCACCAAGGCGAGCCCGCCGCCCACCACGATGATCGTGGCGACGATCGCGACGATGTTCCACCAGGCGAATATGGTCTCGCTGATCGGGATGGTCTCGCCCAGCTGCTCGGCAAGGAACGAGCCTTCGGTTGCTGCGGCCAAGGTGCCGGAGCCTGAATAACCCATGTGCCAGATGACGTAACCGGAGTACCCGGCGGCGACCAGCATCGGGAAGTGCAGCTTCAGTCCCTTTTCGCGACCCTGCTTGGCGACTTCCACGGCCAGCAGCACGCCGACCACGAGGCCGAGGCCCCACGTGATCAGCGACGCGACTGCGGCGACCACGAAGACGAAGAGATAGGCCTGGAGCACGGTCTTGGGAAGCCCGCCGAGGGAGACCAACAAGCTGCGCACCGGGCCTGTGTTGGCCAAAGTGTGGCCGAGCAGGAGGATCAGAGCCATCTGGGTCATGAAAGCCAACAGGCCCGACAGCCCATCGCCCCAGCTCTTGACGACGTCGACCGGGCCTGTGTCGGTCAGGAGCAGCGCAAAGATTGCCACGATGAAGGTCAGCACGATGGCGAAGAGCAAGGCGCTGGGAATGAAGCGCTCGACGACGGAATTGATCGGCCGCATCACGGCTGAGAGCCCCGACGACCTTTCCTTGGAGCGGGGACTGGCACTGGGCATGACTTGCTCTCCTCATCCTCGGCGCGTCATGACATAGGCCCCCAATCATGAATGAGCAGCCGTGATTCGACGTTACCGTGACCATCTCAAGTTCGGTCTCATGGACTCGTTGAACTTGTGCCGCTGAGCCGGGGGATACGGCCGACAAAACTGTCGAGCCACGCTCCAGCGGGTATCTCGGATGAAGACGCGGATGAGCAGGGAGGAGGACTGCACGGGAGTGAACACAAGGGCGAACCCGGCCACGCGTTGTGCGGGCCGCGGGAGGTCGCCGTAGACCGGGAACGGGCGCACCAGACGCGCTGCGGGCAGCCGCACTCCGCACCTATCCGGACGGCAACTGGAACAACAACCTGTCGTCCGTGCCCCACTCCTAGTCGGTTCGCAAGCCCGAAGGCGGCTATACTCGTCGATCAGCCCGCCGGTCGCGGGACGGCCGATCTTGACGCCGTCGAACTCAGGCCCGCGATCGCTGGTGCTGTTGGGACCATCTGACATGTCCACTCGTTCTCGTGAAGTTGGGAATTGCCATGTGGACCGTTGCTGTCATTCGAACTCATCGGCACGTCGTGACGCAGGACCTGGCGTCGTTCCACACGGACAGGAGTATGAGGCCCGTGTGAGGCGCTCCTCCAGCATCCTGACGCAGCTCCAAGGGTCGACAGAAGGGCTGCGGTTCTGTTCACGGTCGACGGCACTCGCGGTGGAGAGCCGCGGCCGGTGCGGGTCGAGAACGCAGTGAAGCTTCAAGAAGACGGCTGCTCATGTTCTGGTGTCTATGCGGCGTCAGACCCGGCGACCCCCTGGAACGTGAGGGTCATTTCACCTAGCCGCGCGGGAGCACCGCCGCTAGCGTGAGGTGGACTGCACTGCTGCCTTGAAGGAGGGCTCATGTCCCAGTTGCGCGTGGTCGCCCAGCTCACCACCAAGCCCGGCTCCGAGGAGATCATTCGCGAGGCGCTCGCCCGGCTTGCCGCGGCGACCCAGGGTCATCACGGTTGCCTCGAGTTCAAGCTGTACGAGTCCGCAGCAGCACCTGGCACCTTCGTGACCGTGGAGACCTGGGAAAGCCAGGACGACCACGACTCCCACATGCAGACCGCGGACATCGCGGCCGCGCTGGCCGCGTCAGAGGGTCACGTGGTCGGCGACATCGCCATCCACCCGCTGCGGCCGGTCTGAGCCAACGCCGGGAAGCGCGTCGTCCAGTGGGCGGCCCGAGCGAATGGGTGCCGCACGCCGACTCAGTCCTCGACCGCTACCTGGCTGTCCTCGAACTAGGCGGCCAAATGACGGTGCATGGCTCAACCGTGTAGAGCGGTAGCCCTTGCGCGGCGGTGTGACGCGCTTCGAAATGCTTGACCGTCGTAGACGCATCCGTAAGAGTCCCGAAGCCGATCCATCCCGGTGAGGGTCGTCACTGGCTTCCGACCCGGCGCGTCTTGGAGAGCCGCTACGAATCTTCCGCCAACGAGATGGCGGTCTTGGATGTGAGGTCTTGGCGGTTCACGCGGCCGTGTGGGATTAAGCACGCGGACCCACCAAGTCTTCGAGGATTGTCCGAACCGAGGTGGCCGGTCGACCGAGCAGGTCCTCCAGCGTCGGGTCGGTCGACGCGAACTCGCCGCGTCGAGCGGCGCGGAACATGCCCAGGGTGAAGTCAGCCGCCGGGTCCGGAAGGCCCCCGTCGATTGCTTCGGCCTTCCACTCGTCGTCGTCCACGACGACGCGGCGTGATCGTCGCGCCCGGTGAGCTCGCTCAGGATGCCGGCGACGGCCGCGAGGTCGTGCGTCTCCGGCGCTGTGAGCGCCGGGGATGAGCCGTCAAGCGCACCGGTCTCGGGTCAGTGCGATCGCATCGACCTCGGCGAGGTCGGCGTGCGCGGTCCACGAGAACGGCCCGTCCTCGGGCAGTCGCGAGCTCACCGGTCTCAAGCGCGGCCGGGACGTAGAGCTCGAGGGTGCTGGCGTAGAACCCGTGCCGCAGGGCTGTCCAGGCCACACCCTGCTCGGCAAGGAATGTCTCGGTGGCGGCGTGCTGGGGCTGTGGCGGCGAAGAGCGAGTCGGGCGAGGCCGCCTGGTGGCTGGTGTAGAGCACGCGTGACGCTCCGGCGCGTGCGGCAGCACTCGATCGCGGCCCGGTTGGCCTCGGCAGCGCCGGGGCCGCGGATCGCCGCGGACACCACGAGCACCTGGTCGGCGCTCTCGAAGGCGTGGTCGAGGCTGGCGGGATCGGTGAAGTCTCCCGCTCGGACCCGCACACCGCGCGCGTCCGAGGCCGTCGGCCCTGCCGACGTCGCGGACGCTGACGCCCACGGAATCGGCTGGGACGAGGTCGAGCAGCTCGCTCGACAATCTGGGACCCGAGGCGGCCGTTGCCGCCGGTGACGATGATCATGGATCTCCTTGGATGGATCGTTGATTCGGCGATGACGGTACCACCGATATCGAAGCGATGGTAGCGAACGAGTTGATATCGTCGATCCATGAGTCCGTCTACCGAAGTCGATGCCCCGCACCGACTCCCGATCGAGGATTACCGCGGCGGCGGCGCGCCTTCTGCGCGAGGGTGGCGCGGTCGCCGTCACCACCCGCGCGGTCGCGCAGGCGGCCGGGGTGCCGGCACCGACAATCTTCCGGCTTTTCGGCGACAAGGATGGGCTCATGGACGCCGTCGCCGAGCACGTGATGACGACGTACGTCGCAGCCAAGACTGTGCAGGCCAGTAGCGAAGGCGGTGAGCCGGTCGAGGACCTCCGCGGGGCCTGGCGCAGGCACGTCGAGTTCGGCTTGGCCAACCCCGACCTCTTCGTGCTGCTCAGTACGCCGGGGCGCACTCGAGCGCTCCTCCGCCACGGCGGCCGGTGTCGGTGTGCTCGAGACGAGGATCGCGCGGGTGGCGGCGGCCGGGCTCCTCGGCGTGTCCGAGCCGCGGGCGGTCGCACTGGTCCACGCGGCCGGCACCGGGGCGGTCCTTGCGCTGCTTCAGCAGCCGATCTCGGACCGCGACGCCGCGCTGGCCGACGCCATGCTCGAGGCGGTGCTGGGAGCCATCCTTACCGCGAGCCCGGCGCCGCCCGCCTCCGACATCGCGGCGCTGGCGATCGCGTTCCGGACGGCCATCCCCGGTCTGTCGACGCTGACCGACGGCGAGCGCGTGCTGCTGACGGAGTGGATCGGCCGCACCATCGATGACCTCTCAAACTGAATGCTGAGCCCTGCTACTCCTGCGCGGCAAAGATGGAGCAGAGATGGTTGATGCTGCTCCCGGTTGGCTATCGATGCTGTAGAGAAACCGAGCGACACCCATGCTTCCCGGTTGGGTTCGGGTGAGTGAGTTCGTCCCCTCGGCTCCGTACGGCTTCGGGCTCCCGGGGGGGATGAAGCATCACCCGGACCCTCCCGCGGCCACCGCTGAGCCCATCTCAGGACACGAGCGGTCGAGTGCGCGTGTGGTCGGCCGCGCTTGCTCGCGACCTGAACGCAGGTCACCACGCCGTGCACGACGCGCGAGGCGCATGCCGGGATCCCCCGAAGAGCGTGCGCTACGTCGTTGGTTCCTCGCCGGTGCTGCCGTCGGCCTGCTCGCGCGGCAGGGCGATGTGACCGAGGTGGGTTGCGGTTTCCTCGATCAGGTGGAGCAGGATCCAGCGCAGTGACACGTCACGCGAGGCGGACGTGACCTCGAGCGATGGTGCGGCGGAGACGACACTGTCGCAGCGGCGGGACTCCTCGGCGCAATCCGCAAGCAGTTGGGTCATGGGCGTGGACGCCGGCACCCGCCACTCCGCCTCAGGGTCGTCCTCCGTCCAGCCATAGCGGAGGTCGTCCTGACCGGCGGAAACGTCCCGGAGTCACGACCGCTCCACCTTGGTGAGGTGGCGCACTAGCCCGTGCAGACTCATCCCGCTCGGTGTCGCGGGCGAGCTGAGCACCTCGTCCGGGGCGCCCATGAGTTTCCAGGCGATGAGTCCCGTTGCCGCTGCAGAACGCCCATCAGCGTCGTGCGCTCGTCCCCAAGGTGCGCCGCCTCGGTGATGCCGAAGCGTGTGCCGTTCATGGTGCCGCTTCCGTCATGCATGGGCTGAGCCTGCCACGCGCCGGGTCCGATAGGCCCCGCCGGTGGGGCCTCCCCGAAGGCGCCACATACCGATGAGTCATCCGGATGGGGGACGCGTGCCCTGAGCACGGTCGATCGCGGTGGAATGCCGCGGGTCGCACGACCCAGCGTGTCGTGGTAACGGGACGTCGCGCACGGCGATCGCTGAGGGATCTGACCGTTCCCGTTGGGGGATCCCGCTGCGGCAACCCAGCGCTGAGCGGCGTTGCACGGTTCTCGTGCGCCGCCGAGGCAGGATGTGAGAGTGGTTGATGTCATGGCTGGGACAGGTCCTGTGGTGCTCGACGGCGGTCTCTCGACCGCCCTTGAGGAGCAGGGAGCGACGCTGGACGGGATGCTCTGGACCGCTCGACTGCTCGCTGAGGAGCCAGAGCGCATCGTCGAGGCGCACCGCGTGTACTTCCAGGCTGGTGCCATGGTCGCGACCACGGCCAGCTACCAAGCGAGCATCGAGGGTTTGCTCGCCGCCGGATACGACGCAGCCGAGGCTCGGCGCCTCATCACACTCAGCGTGACCCTTGCCCAGCGGGCTCGCGAGGACGTGGCGCACAGCCACCCCGGAGTGCTGGTTGCCGCCTCCGTCGGCCCGTATGGGGCGTTTCTGGCCGACGGATCGGAGTACACCGGCCGGTACGGCGTCTCCTCGACGCGCCTGCGTGACTTCCACGCGCCTCGCCTCGAGCTGCTCGCAGCTGCTGGTCCTGACTTGCTCGCCGTTGAGACCATCCCGGACGTCGACGAGGCGGAGGTCCTGGTCACGTTGCTAGACGACATCGGCGTGCCTGCGTGGTTCAGCTACTCCGTCCGCGGCGCCACCACCAGCGCCGGCCAATCGTTGGCTGAGGCATACGCCGTTCTCGCCGGCAGCCGATCGCTCATTGCCACCGGCGTCAACTGCTCAGAACAGACCGACATCCTGCCTGCCATCGTCGAGGCGGTGGCGGCCACGGGGATCCCTGCCGTCGCGTATCCCAACCGCGGCGGCGACTGGAACAGCGCTGACAAGAAGTGGGTGTACGGCGACCCACTCGATCTGGATCTCGTCGGGACGTGGCTCGATGCGGGCGCGCGGTTTATCGGCGGCTGTTGTGGCACTGGTCCTTCCGAGGTGTCCGCCATGGCCGAACACGTACAACGACTTCAGTCGCCGGCGAGCGAGGTCAAGTCTGGTGAATGAGGCGCTCGCTCCGGCCGCCGTTCAACCAGGTCGCTTTTGCACGCTCGAGCACCGACTGGTCGATGAGCGCGGCCGTAGGCGGGCATGGCTTCGTAGCGCTCGAGCTCCGGGCTCTACATCACGAAGCAGCCTCTGAGGTCGTCTTCGCCCGACCTGACAACGACGCTGTGCTAGGGAATGTGGCGCACGCCCGGCAAGCGCGAGCAGTCCAGCGCGACCCCAGCGCCCGCTCTCGTCTGCTGCCGGCAATCCAGCCATGCGCGGAAGGAGGTCAACCCACCGCCATTGACGCGGTTGCCCGAGCCGTCCCACACGGGGATCGGTCATCGGGACGCACGGCGTGCCCATCCGCTTGCCGGAGGGAATGAACCGGAGCGTCGAGGGCAAGTCGGCTCGGGCTTGACAGTCATACGCGGGGGTGTGACGCAGGCACGGAGGCACTCCAGATTCCGAGAGGTCCGGTAGAGCCTGCAGCGTTGCGATCGTCTTCCGTCGGCCGCGGCTCCGGGTCAAGCCAGGTCGCGCCCTCTCTGCGGGCGTTCACTCATCGGCGAGGAGCGCATATATGCGTCCGTCGATCCAGCCGAGATCCCGATGCAGTGCATCTCGACGCCCGCGCGTTTCCAGCCGCATTCCAATCCTCTCCATCACACGCCAGGAGGGCCGGTTCGCCTCGAACGTTGCAGCCACCACTCGCCGCACCCCGAGCTGGCTGAAGCAGAGCGTCACTAGCGCCCGTCCTGCTTCCGTCGCCAACCCCTGGCCTTGGTGCTCAGGTGCGATCAGCCAACCCAGCTCGGCGTCGGTCGCGGCCGCGTCGTGGCTCACCTCCTTCTGGGCGGCGCCGTCGTGGACGTGGGCCATCAGCTCCCCGATGATCTGCCCGTCCATCTCGACAGTCAGAACGTGTGGCGCGATTGCCGGGTCGCGGAAC
Organism: uncultured Actinomycetota bacterium; assembly: GCA_963843775.1. GTDB lineage: Bacteria > Actinomycetota > Actinomycetes > Propionibacteriales > Nocardioidaceae > Marmoricola. The sequence continues at coordinate 332,029 of CAWJLT010000016.1, read as the reverse complement.
CGCTCCCGCCACCCTTCGAGGTCGACCGGCACCGAATGCGCCCACATCGCCACCTCAGGTCGAGTGCGGAGTGCGAAGAGCGCCTCGGCGTCCTCGACGCGACAGGGCCTGATCAAGAGCCGCTCGGTCAGCAAGGGCCAGTCCAGATCGGTGAGCATCATCGGCACCGGGCGGATCTTGCCAGAGTCTGAAGGGCGCCGCCTTCAAGCGGCCCAAGCACTGGTTGAGGCGACCGCAACGGCAAGGCTGTTGGGGACCGGCCAGACCCTCGTGATCGCCAGCAGGTCCGGAAACTCCATGTGCCCGAAAGGCGGCGAAAGGACGCGGGTGTCAGTCGCGCAGCTCGGCCAGCTTGGGTGCCTACGCGGCGCGAAATGCACCAACTCCAGCCCCAAGTCGAAGTGTCTCGGAGTTGCTTCGCGGCCTGCGTCAGGATCGACGCCGTCAGGTGCTCCCGCCGGGTCACGGGTGACCCAACGGCCGGGCGTCGGCGCCTTGGCCTGCCCGTCCGGGGTGACCCGCCTTCTGCGGGTGGAGCGTCTCGCCGCGCGCCAGCATCTCCACCATCGCGGCGATCTTGCGGGCCCGGCTCTCAGCGCGCTTCATGCTCTCGACGCGATGGATCAGCGCGAACCGGTTGGCGCTCGTGAGCACGTCGTACATCGCCTGCGCGTCCGGCTCCGCCGCGATCGCCGCGGCCAGGTCGTCGGGCGCCCGCCGGGTAGCCGGACCGGCGTATGCCGCGGCCCACCGCCCGTCGGTGCGCGCGGCCTCGACCACGGTGCGCCCGGCCTCGGTCATCCGGCCTTGCTCCTCGAGCGTCGCCACGAGCGCGACGTTTCGCTGGGACCAGCTGCCCTTGGGTCGGCGCGGGGTGATGCGCACGGTGTAGCTGTCCTCGTCGCGCTTGCCGGCCTGGCCGTCGATCCAGCCGAAGCAGAGCAACTCCTCGACCGCGCTCGCCCACGTGACCTCGGTGACCGAGCCGCCCTTCTTGGTCAGCACCAGCCGCACACCGAGCGACGTCGCGTGGTGCTCTTCGAGCCACGCTCGCAGCGCGACCGGGTCGGGTACGAGCAGCTCGGGCAGCAGGGTCGCCATGGGCCAGACGCTAGTCGCGGCCGCCGACACCTGCGCTCGCTCCCACGACACCAGGAGGATGTGTCCATCTGCATGGACAGACGCCGCGGAGTGACGCACGTTCCGTTCGCGTCACGGGGATCGTGCCTGAGGTGATTCCTCACCGGCAGGCTCTGCGAGCCTGTTCTCAGCGGAAGGCGGCGGGCACGATGTGGTTGTAGGAGGGCGCCTTCTTCACCAGCCCGCTGTCCACGTGGAATTTGCGAGCGATGTCGTACGCCTTCTGGTCCACGGCGGCGGACGTCGGCGACTCGACTTTCAAGATCGGGATCAGCTTGTCCAGGGCGGCGCCCGGGGTACCGCTGAGATACTTGCCGAGCAGTTCGCGCGACTTCGATGTGTCGCCACTGATGATCTTCAGCGAGCGGTCGATGGCGCTATTGAAGGCCTTGACCTCGTCGGGCCAGGCAGAACGGATCCGGCTGTGCGACGGCCGCACGAGGAGACCAGGCCACCCTGCCCGGCCGGACAGGCACTCGCCAACGTCAATCGACCGAACAGGACCGGCCTGGTCATCACTTCCACCGTCGGCAGGACCTGGACCGTGGACGCATGACGAACAAGTGGGTCGACCGCGCGTGCGCGGCGACGGGAGGAACGTCTCGGTCGAGGAGTGGCAGCAGTTCTTGCGGAACAGTCGTATGAGTCGACGTGTCCCAGTGGCCCTCCGGGACCTGATGACGGTCGTCGCTGTGAGTGCACTCGCGGGGGAAAGGCACACCACCGAGGCGTCAAGGACGGGGTACCCGCGCTAGGGGTGTCCCACGTGTCAGTCGGACTGACCACACCAAAACGCAAGGATCCGCGCCACCCGCCTGCCGGAGCGCATCAGTTCCCGAGCGGGTCGCCAGGTGCCTGCTGCTCTCCGCGCCGGGTGCTAGCAGCCTTCTGGATCTTGGAGCTTTCGATGGCCTGGTCGAAGGCGCGGCCCGCCGCCCGCCATGGCCCCGACGGCCCGCCGCCCTCCTCGGCCAGCCCGAGCAGATGCGGGGTCAGGTCGGCGCTGAACCCCTCGCTGGCCTCGCGCGGGAGCAGTGAGGGCAGGTTGTCGATGGCGATGACCTCCAGCGGTGCGGTGCCGTGCTCCGGGGTGCCGCCGTGCAGTTGCCGGACCGGCTCGTGCCACGTGGTGATCTCGGTGTTCACCGGGAGCATGTTGGTGGGGCCGGTGACATCGCAGGTCACGTCCGCGAGCACCCGCAGCCGACGCTCGTGTTCCAGGTCCGCCTGCTCTACGAACGGAGTCGCCGGGGTATGCGTGAATACGCAGTTCACCAGCAGGTCATGGCCGAGGAGCGCCTGCTTGTGCAGATCCCGGGTCTCCTGGCGGTCCCACCGGGTCATCGGTACACCGGCGGTCATCAGCGCCCGCTGGGCGCCGCGACCAGACCGCCCGCGCGCCCCGGTGACCAGCGCCAGCAGCAGGTCGGCCCCGGCCTTCCCGGCTTGCTCCAGCTCAACGTCGAGCTCGTGCTTGGTCATGGGGCAGAGCGGCGCGGCCAGCGTGCCGGCCAGGTGCAGCACGCCGAGTGCGGCGCCCACGTAGCCGGCCCAGTAGCCGAACGCGACCACCCGCTTGCCGTCCTTGTCGGTGAGGTACTCGATGTCGAGCAGCCGACCTCCGCCGCGGCGGAACCGCTCCAGGGTGCCCCGGGCGTCCGCTTGGCCCTTGAACGCGTGCGCGAAGTAGATGTGATGGTGGCGCAGCGACGCCGGCTCGTCGGGGAGCTCCTTGATCCCGAGAACGTAGGCGTCGTGGGGAGCGTCGGTCCAGGTGCCCTCGCCCACGACGGATGCCCCAGCCGCGGCGTACTCCTCGGCGGCGAATATCCGTTGGGGCGACTCCTCGACCGTCACCTCGAACCCGGCGTCCAGCAACAGCGGGACGTCGGCGGGTACGACGGGCGCACGCCGCTCGGTGCGGCGGGACTCGGAACGGATCCACACATGGACGGACTGCATGCGGTCAGGATGCCACCGTCGCCCACGGAGAAACCCGCAACGTGGGCCCTCGTCGCAGTCGCCCGGGATCACCGCGCCGTCCGGGACGACCACGATCCGCTCATGAGAATGAGTCCACACGCGGTGGTGAGCAGCGACTCCGACAGACGACCCGGGCAACTTGGCAGGTGGCCGCGCTATCGGCGTTCAACACGGCGGTGCAAGGCTGGGCGTGGAGGCAATCTCTGGCAGCTACCGCTTCCTCGAGGCCGACCAGTCGCTGGACAGGACTTCACGCCCTACGACGGTTTCCCCGGTCGAGATGATGTTGGCCGATCTTCGCAATGTCTTCGACGCAGTGTGAGCCAGCAATGACCGCTCGCACTCAGTCGCTGCCCGACAGCACCGGGTCGGTTCCCTTCTGTACGGCAGGAACCCGGCCCTGGTGCCACGTGCTTGGCCCCTGCCTGCTCGTGCCGCCGGAGCAGCCCGGTGCCGCACGCATCTTCGTGCCCTGCGGAAAGGCCAGCGACATCGGCACGCGTCCACCCACCCGACCGGCTCGACCTCGGCATGCAGCCCAAATTACTACTTTTACCACTTTTCCGGATTTAGAACTTTAGTCTTGGCGCAGACGCGGGGCGGGCAACTCCATCTGGAGTCAATCCGGGGTCGGGGCCCAGCCACCCCGGAGGCACCAATCCAACCAGCTTGGAGGCAGTTCCATGAACCGCAAGATCGTCGCAGCGCTGAGCGTGGTGGCCGTCGTCGTGCTGACCTCGCAGTCAGGGGCGCAGGCCGCCGTCAGTGCGTCCAACCTGGTCGCGAACCCCGGCTACGACTCGGGCCTGACCCGTTGGAGCAAGGACAGCAGCAGCTCCACCCTGACGGTCGCCTCCAGTGCCGGCAGCAGCGGCAACGGCCTGGAGATCACCGCGAGCGGCAGCGGCAACATGGGTGTCAAGCAGACGCTCACCCAGAAGTCGGTCGCCGGCGCAACCTACGTCGTCACCGCGAGCCTGAAGGCCGGCTCCCAGACCAGCACCGTCAACGGCGGCCTGGTCGTGAGGGAGACTCGCTCCAACGGCACCCGACTCACACCCGGCGTGAGCTCCTCGATCAAGCTGATCAGCAGCTCCTTCACCACCATCACTTACCGCTACACCGCTCAGTACGACGGCTCGACCCTGACCGTCGTGGCTCGCTCGACCCGCGCCAGCGCGGGCGAGATCCTCGACGTGGACGAGTGGAACGTGACGACCACCTAGACGAGCTTGTGTCGACCGCCGAAAATGTCTTCTATGGCCAAAGGACTTGAAGGCATGCTTCGGCGCCTCAGGCGTCGACCACGAGCTCGGACGCGGTATCGGGCGACCTTGACAAGAAGGCTATGACCCGAGAAGAGCATGTCCTTGTCAGATCGGACCGACTGCGAGAAGGTCGTTGACTCAACCCAGGCCCGACACATCACTTTTTAGTGGGATTGTCACCATGGTCGCGAGATTCCGCTGTAGGTAAAAGGGAATCTCTGCACTCGGTTGAGTCCTGAGTCAGGGCGAACAGTCCTCTAGACCGCCAGCGGCTCGTCGTTGGCTCCGGGTGTGAAGACTGCGCAGACTCCATGCTATGGGTACTCTCCAGATTTCACGTCGGTCCTTGCTGGTTGCAGGTACAGGCCTGGTAGGCGCCGCTTCTGTCGGCAGCCTGACCGGCGTCACCGGGTACACACCACCGGCGAGCGCTGCTGTGGGCGGGATACCGAGCGCCGCTGAGTTCGCAGACCTGGACACCGCCATGTCAGGGTCGGTGGTGATGCCGTCGGCGTCGAACTACCTGACCACCTGCCAGCTGTTCGACCCGATCTACGACAGTCAGCGGCCGCTGGCTGTGGTGCAGCCGGCGACGGTCGCTGACGTGGCGACGGCGGTGAAATTCGCGGCGGCGCATACCGCCACGTTCGCGGCTCGCGGCGGCGGTCACTCCTACGTCGGTGCCTCGGGCGGTGACAAAGGCATCCAGCTGGACATGCGCAAGCTCAACACGGTGACGTACAACAGCACCACTCAGACCGTGGTCGTCGGTGCAGGCGCAAGGCTGTACAACGTTCATGCGGCGCTGGAGCCGTTCGGGCGGACGCTTGCGACTGGGACGTGCCCGACGGTCGGCGTGTCGGGGCTGACGCTGGGTGGCGGCATCGGGTTCGAGGACCGCCTGTACGGGCTGACCACCGACGCTCTGCAGAGCCTTCAGGTCGTCTTGGCCGACGGAAGCATCGTGACCGCGTCCGCGACCCAGAACTCCGACCTGTTCTGGGCCTGCCGCGGCGGCGGCGGGGGCAACTTCGGCATCGTCACCTCTTTCACCTTCACGACCAGTCCCGCGCTGGCCGTCAGCTACGCGACGTTGAGCTTCGGGGACGCCGACGTGGAGGCGGTGATCGCCGGCTGGCAGGCGAGGATCGCATCGGCACCGGGAAGCAGTTGGCCGGTGTTGCACCTGCTGTGCCGCTCGGGATCGGTCCGGGCGAACATCAACGTGTTCTCCCTCGGGACGCCGGTGGCCACCGAGGTCAACGCGCTGATCGCGGCGATCGGTCGCAACCCAACGACGCAGACCAGCACCGAGTACACCCACTTTCAGGCCTACCAGCAGGTCGGCGGGTGCACCAACTTCACCGACGCCCAGTGCCAGCCGGTCGCCGACGGGGGAAAGATCACCCGCAAGATCTACCTCTCCGGGAGTGACATCCTCGGCCGCGCGCTGACAACCGCCGAGATCTCCTCGATCGCCTCCTACCTGCGCACACGAGCAAAGACCAACTCGACCACGACGGTGTATTTCGAACCGCTGGGTGGCGCCCTGGCCTCCAAGACGGTGTCCAGCACAGCGTTCCCGTGGCGCACGGCCAAGGCCACGGTCCAGTGGAAGGTCGACTTCACCTCGGCGCCGAGCGCTTCGGCGACGACATCGACGTACAACTGGATCTCGACTGGGCATACGAAGTTCGGGACCGCCTCAGTGGGCGCCTACATCAACTACCTGGAGCCGTCGAGGTCTCTTTCCTCCTACTACGGCGCCAACTACACCCGGCTGCGACAGTTGCGCACCAAGTTCGATCCCAAGGGCATGTTCAAGGGCAAGTACGTCATCCCCGCTGTCTGACCCACGACCTCCGGGCAGGGCTGCCTGGACGACCTGCGGTCGATGCGCCGATTACTGCGCCGCCGCTGCAGGGGGTTCGATCTACGGGACGCCCCGGTCGTACGCGCGGATCGCGACCGTCAGTGAGTTGCCCTCCGCTGACGACCGTGTCAATGGCTGTTGGCCTCACGGCAAGGGGATGTTGACCACGGTGAACGGGGGTTTGCCAGCCTCGTGGAACTGGCTGTTGACGACCACGAGCCGGTCACCTGCGATGGCAGCGGTCGTCGGGGTCTGGAATCGAGGGCTGGTAGTTCGCGAGAGAATGCGTCCCTCGTCATAGCGGTCGCTCAGGTCGATCTTGGCGATCCTCGCCACGCCGTCGTTCTCAACGACGTAGAGCACGCCGGCGTCGGTGAGAACGATCCCGTCGGGGCCTTTGAGCTCTTGCCCGTGCAGGTCGACTCGGGTGACGTGCTTGTCGCTCAGCCGTACCAGGTACAGCTGCCCTCGGCTGTAGTGGGTCACGAGCAGGAATCGACCGTCCGCGGTTGCAGCAATGCCATTGGCGCTCTTTTCCTCGGCGGGGAATGACGTGCCGCTCAGGTCGAGGAAGATGGGCAGCGGCTGGGTGCCGGACTGGTGATGGGCGATGGCGGCGGCGGGGATCCGGTAGATCCTGGAGAGGAAGTAGTCCGTCAGGTAGGCGTCCCCGTTGGGTGCAATGGTCACGTCGTTGACGTTGGAGACCTCTCCCAGAGCGTTGGAGAACCTGTTCACGGGTTCGCCGGTCACCCGGTCGTAGACGCCGACGTGGCCTTCCTCGTGTGCGACGACCAGGCGGTCTGCCGTTGCCTTGATGCCGGCAGAACGGCGGTGGCCGGGGCCCCTGGGCACGAACACGCTGGCGCGCGGCTGCGTGAGGTCACCTCGGTATACATCGCCGTTGCCGACGCTGCCGACGTAGTAGTTGCCCCCAAAGACGGCAATGCCTTCGGGGAACACCTCTTCACCCGGCAACGTGTACGTCGCTCCGTCTCCTGCACCTGTTCCCTGCACCGTGGGAGTCTGACCACCCCCGGACCTCTTCGACTCAGAGCCCGACGAAGCCCCGCATCCGGCCAGGCCTATGACGAGACAGGCCGCAACCGACACCCCCAACGACAGAGACCACAACCGAGCGCATGCACCGGTGACCAGGCCGCGAAAGCCCACCCTGTGAGACCACTTCAACCTGGCCCGTCCCGTTCGCGAGCGTGCAGCGATGTCTTTCCAGGAGATGGGCTCGGAATATGACATGCCATCCTCCGGCGCCGGGACGTGTTCCGTTCACAGTACGTGACATCCGCGCGCACCGACCCCCACCGCGACCTGGTGTGACAGCCGCTACGGCGCACGCCCGTCACCTCGCACATTGCCGCGATCGCGGTGGTAGGACTGTGAGGATCGCGGACGCAGCCTGATGGTGATGGGCTTCGTCATCGGCGTCGACACCCACGTGGCCACTCACTCAGCGGCTGCTGTCGATGCTGGCACCGGTGGCGTCCTCGACGAGATCGTGGTCGATCTCGACCGACCCAAGCGGGCCCAGCGGCGCAATGGTGCGAAGTCTGAGCACTTCGACGCGATCCGCGCCGCACGCGAGGCGCTGTCCCGGCCCCGTCTCGGGAACCATAGGAGCGTCGCTCAGCTACCGCTCGCAACGGCGGCCTGAGGATGTCCGGTCGATCCGGCTCTTGTCGGGAGCGGCACCTGTCATGGCACTCTGAAGTCATGAACCTCGAGCCGCCTCGGCCCGTGAGGGTCTTCACTCCGACCGACATGGCTGCTGCCGACCCAACGCCTGGCATGAACCGCGCGCTGGCCTTCGAGCTGCCGCTCCTGTGGTCCGGCCAGGTCGAGACTGATCCTGGAGCAGTCTCGGGGTGGCACCACCACGAGCGGAACGAGTCGAGTCTGTACATCGTGCGCGGCGTGCTCCGCCTCGAGTTCGAGGGCTACGACGGCTACATCGATGCTGGTCCGGGTGATTTCGTGCATGTCCCCGCGTGGACGGTTCACCGCGAGTCGAACCCCGGCCCAGAGTCATCCTTGGCGGTGATCGCTCGGGTCGGCGGGGGCGTCCCGACGGTCAACGTGAGCGCCCCCCGGGAGCACTGACGAGCGGCTGGATCACCGCTATCGCCCAGCGGGTGTCCGTCGTGGCGTTGGTGGCGCGACGAGGCGAGCGCACGACTCCCACAGTCGGCCGAGCACCTCGGGGCTGCAACTGAAGCCACGGTTTCATCGAGGCCTGGGCCTGTGGTGTCGTCGATCGAGGATCGGGCTGATCAGCAGCGCTGGGTCACTTCAACCCGCGGCCGAGGTCTTCGATCTCTTCGTGAAACGCAACGAGGATGCGGTCGGGGTCTGGGATGACGTTGGTGTCGGTCTTGAACCCGACCCGCACCGTTCCGGCGTAGGAGAAGATGCACGTGCCGAGGGTCTGGTCTCCTGAGCCGGGCACCCAGCCGAGCAGGCTGGTGATGCGGGTCCCCGCCAGGTAGCGGGGCTCTCGCGGGCCGGGAACGTTGGTGGTGACGCCGCTGGCCTTGCCCGCGAAGTAGGTCACCAGGGCCCGGCTCAACCGTCTGCCCAACCGACCGATCCCCTGTATCAGCGCGAAGGTGATCACCGGTTCCGGGGAGCGCTTGATCTGGTCCATTCGACGCTTGGTCTCCGCGAGCCGCTCTGCCGCGGTGCCCATCCCAGAAGGAAGCAGCAGCAGCACGAGCGCAAAGCGGTTGCCGAGCTCGCGGGGTAGCGGCAGGTGCATCGGGCGCAGGTTGACCGGGATCATCGTCGGGATGTCGACCGTGGAGACGCCGTGCTCTAGCTGGTACCGCTCGAGGGCTCCCGCGAGTGCCGAGACCAGGACATCGTTCACGGTGGCATCGGAGTTCTTGGCGATGTCCTTGATCAACTGAAGATCGATCGTGTCAGACCACACTGCCTTTTTGTGCGACCCCGCCGCGCCGGCAAGGGCCGACTCGGGGTTGCGGGTCAACAACAGCTTGGCGAAGACCCCGGCTCCTCGCAGCCCTGTGCGAGTGGCCGCTGATAGTGCGGCCACCATCCGCGCAGGGCGAAGCGCGTGGGTCATCTCTGGGGTGGCACGTCGTGCTGCTTCGATGAGGTCGCCCACACCGTGGTGTCGCACCGCACCAGCGCCCGAGCGGTCTCCGGTTGCGTCGGCTGTGGCATCGGTCAGCGACAGCAGAATCTGTGTGAGCGCGATGCCATCGGCCAGTGCGTGGTGCAACCGGACGTAGATCGCGGACCCATGCATGAGCCCGCCGATGAGGTGGATGTCCCACAAGGGGCGGTCACGCGGCAGTGGCGTGGCCAGGAAACCGCCGACGTACTCCTGCAGCGCAGCGTCATCCCCAGGCGCCGGAAGCCGGACCTCGCGCACATGCTCTGTGAAGTCGAAGTCGTGAACGTCGCGCCAGCGGTGCTTGGCCTCGCGGCGCCCGGCAACGGTGGGCCGCCGCGAGAAGACGGGATAGGCATCGATCAGACGGCGTTGCACTACTCGGTCGAACCTTGTCCGGTCGACCGGTCCGTCAAGGAACATGACGCACTCGATCACCATCAGGTTCTGGACCCGGTCCATGTTCAACCAGATGGCGTCGACGGGGTTGACGCGATGTTCTCTCACGAAGCGAGCGTGCCACGGCAGGCAAGTACACCTGCCTCGAGCGGCGAATCGGGTGGATGCCGATCGCCCCGCTCCCGACACGAAACCAGTGGCACGTTCTCCGGTCGACGTCAAGGTCGTGCTCGAGACGGAACGGCTCTTGCTCAGGCGCTGGCGGGTTGCCGAGGCCCAAGTCCAGCGTCAGCTGTGGGCCGAACGTGATCCTCGAGTACCACCGCAGCGCCGAACAGACGGGGATGGAAATCCCACCATCGCCGAGCTCGAGGAGGCGATCCGCACCAACCAACCATCATCGATCGAGTTGGTGGCGGTCGAACGGAAGGGCGCCGGTGGGCCACGGTCTGGGCGTGGAACATCGCCTCGCGCCGGGCCTTGGCCAAGGTCGGGTTCACCGAGTCCGACCGCGAAGACACGACCTACGGGACCAAACTTTTCACCACGCGAACGCACTGACAGGCCGCACGAGACGGGGGCTGCTTCGGTGGTGACCTGACGCAGGTGCGAGCACGGTTTCAGGCTGTGGCAGCGAGGCCCAAGCGGGGTCCAGCGGGGGTCGGAGGCGAGTGCTCCATGAGGGTGAAGACCGGGGCCAGCGGCAGGGTGAACGAGAACAGAGTGCCCTCGCCGTACGTGCTCTCCACCCAGATACGGCCACCGTGGCGCTCCACGATCGAGCGTGTAATGGTCAGCCCGAGGCCGGTGCCGCCCTTCTCCGTGGCGTCGGTGGCGTTGACCTGGTGAAAGCGCTCGAAGACACTCGCGAGCTGATCCGCAGGGATGCCACAGCCGTAGTCGCGCACGGAGACCAGCACCTGGGTCTCCTCGGCGACCGCGTTCACCAGGATGACTCCGTCCTTCGGGCTGAACTTGACCGCGTTGCCGATCAGGTTGACGAGGGCCTGCTCGACCCGGTCGGGGTCGCACAGAGCCTGGCCGGTGAGGTCACCAGAGCGGAGTTGCACCCCGGTCGCCCCAGCGAGCCCTTCCATAGAAGCGATGGCGTCGCCGACCAGAGCGGGGATGTCGGTCGGACGTGGCACCACGCTGAAGTCGCCGGAGGCGAGTTTCTCCACGTCGATGATGTCGTTCACGAGGCGGCTGAGTCGTTCACTGCCACGCTGGGCATTGGCGATCAGGGCGTGGGCAGTCTCGGGCAGGTCACCCGCGTCGCCATCGGACAGGACCTCGAGCACTCCGCGGATCGAGGTCAGCGGCGTGCGCAGCTCATGACTCACCGAACTGACGAATTGCTGTTTCATCTGCTCCACGGCTTGGCGCTCTGTGATGTCTCGGAACGCCACCACCACGCCCGCACGGCCCCGACCATTGAGCGTCTCCTGGGGGCCGGCGGTGACCTCTACCGGTAGAAGTGATCCATCGCTCCGGCGGTAGGTGGTCTGCTCATCGGTGATCGTGTTGCCCAGCGAGCCGACGATGCGCAGTGGGCAGTGTTGGTGCGCCACTCCGCACAGCGCCTCGCACGCGTCCAGGCCAACCAGGGTTGCCGGCTCGTAGGCGAGCATCCGTCCCGCCGCCACGTTGACAAAGGTGATCCGCCCATCAGCGTCCACGCCGACGATTCCCTCTCCGACCGCTGCCAAGATGCCTTCATGCCGGACATTGACTCGGTGGAGCTGTTCGGTGCGCTCCTTGACCTCGGCCTCCAGCGAGGCGCGCGAGCGGCGGGCGTCCGCGGAGAAGAGGGACTGTCGAACCACTACGGCTACCGCGGCCAGTGCGCCAATCGTCCAGTCGTACCACGTGTGCAGACCACCCAACATGGCCGAAGCTCCGGCGGCCACGACGACCAGCTCCGGCAGCGCCAGCAGCATGCGGTGCGACCAGAGTCCCCGAGCCGGGGTCGAGCCGACCGGCCTGCGCGCGGCCCACGCTGCGCAGATGATCAAGGCCGTCCCGCACGTGAAGGCCAGGTTGATCGCCGGTGCGCCGATGAAACCGGCGGGCGTGGTCACGGCGTACCCGACACCGGCGAACACCCACACCCCGAACGCCGCCACCAGCATTGGCAGCTCGGGGCGAGGCGTGTTGCCGGCGCGGCGTCCTTTCGCGTAGGCCAGGCTGCACAAGAGGAGCGGCGCGGCCGCATAGAGAAGTGAGAACAGTTGGTCGCTGGGCGAGGGGGCGTGAGCCATGACGAAACGGACCACCACAACGGTGCCGATGAGGCCCAAGCACACCAGCATGACCAGGATGTCGACGCCCGCACGCAGCGCCGCGCCGTGCTGCCACCTTTCTGCGGGCATGACAGCCATTCCGATCACGATCATGCAGATAGCGACCAGCTGCAGGTCGCGCGCGAGTTCCACCGAGCCCCAGGAGGGCGCGAGCACGCTGAGGTCGAAGAACGCGTTGCTCGTACCCCAGCACACCATCGCGCCAGCCAAGGCCCCCCAGGCGGACCTGGACGCACCATGGCCACGGAGTGCGGTGCGAGCCGCGAAGGCGGCTGCCAAGAATGAGACCGAGCCCAGGGCCAGCTCCACCGCGGCCGAGAGCTCTTGGGAGGAGGAGGTGAACAGCACCCGCAAAAGGTCACCCGAGGTGTCCACGCCCCAAGCCGCGAAGCCAGTCATGAGTGACATTCGTGCATCTCCGGACCTGTTGTTCGGGGCGATATCAGGGCCCACCGGACCCCAAGGTCGCACACCACGCCACCAATTGGTACGAAATCGGCATAAAGGACACGTCCTGTTTGATGTCCATACCCTCGTCCGCTCCTAGCCTCGGATCGAGAACGTCAAGAGGTGTGGCGCTGACCGGCTTGGCCCGTGCCGCGGCTGGCACAGTCGCGCGCGGAGCACCTCAACGCGACGACCCTCCGCGAGGCCAGGCCGGGGTCGCCGCAGGCACGACAAGGCACGCGACGTGACGACGCTGACCCCGGCTTCAGCACTGCTGCACGCCGCGGAAGGAGCACCCGGAAGGATGCACCCACTGCTTCCGTATCTGGGGAGAACCACGGTGACTCCACTTCACAAGTGGGACTGATCAGGTCGGCATTGTGAGGAGTGTGAGATGCATGAACATCGGTGACGGGCCGCGCATGCGTCGCCTCTACATGGAATGGCTATCGGGGGCCCTGGTGATCCTGGGAATTGTCTTGGTGGTCCGGGCCCACCTCTGACTCATCGCCCGAAGCTGTGGAGAGCGCTTGGTGGGCGACCTCGGCCGCCAGGTGGACGAAGGTCGCCAGCATCCGTGTCGCTCGGCACACAACGAACGGTCGGCAGCGACGACAGGCGGTGGTGTGACCTTGGTCGAAACCCGCCATGTCACGCGCACGCGAGAATGAGCGGACGTCCGAGAAGCGAATCGGCACTTGCAGCGTGCCGCATCGGGCTCGCCTTCCGGGAACGCCGCCGGAGTGGCACCTTGAGGTGATGGAGCCGGTGTTCCCGGCTGCGGGTGGCGTCACGGGCTTACTGCGCCTAGCCGGAGCCTCGCATGCCCGGGTCATGGCGGACGGCTGGCAGCGTATTGGGCGGAGGCGCTGGGAGGACCGACGACGTTCACGGCCCGGTATGGCGACGAATCCTCGGTTGTACGAAAGCACAGCGGCAGCGGCCCACACGACGAGATGGACCGGCGAGCGGTCGCCTGCTTCGATCAGGCGCTGGCAGTTGTCGGCATTGTCGAGGACGTGCCGGACGCCCTTGCGGCACCACACTGGTCCTGGTCCGGGCTGGTCGGCGCGCCGTAGCGGGATCCCTCTGGGGCACGCTCTGCGTGCCGATCGTCATCCGGTCGCCGCGACGATCTCCACCGTGACTGAGCGGGTGCTCTCGTGAGTCACCACATGCCGTTCCTGTAAGGGGACGGTCCGAGGTCAGCCGCCCACACGCCGGTGGCGCTACCCACTGGGGGCTACCGTTGCTGTCCCCGTGACCACACAATGTGTGCTCCGTCTGGATCGACTGCGGTGCCTTCTTCGCGCGCCCAACCGAGACCGGCCGAACGTGGCCTGGCTGAGATGCTCTCGCGAGGGACAGCGATGCTCATCGCAGAGCCGGGGTCACGACCTTTCCGAATCGATGGCGGCCCGCTGGGCACCGTCGTGGAAGAACCTGACCAGAGACGCGGGGTCTCGTAACTCCGTCAGGGGCCGGGCGGCACCGAACGGGGTGTTCCAGAAGCTGCCTGCCCGCGGCGTCCACGGCCCGACGTAGGCATAGGGCTCAGGCAGGTAGCCGTCTCCGGGGGAGACGCCGTAGTTGACCTCGGCGACGGTGACGCCGAGGTCGAAGTGCTCCGGCCACAGCACCGGCTCCTGGTCGGGCGCGAACTCACGCATGGCGGCGTCACCCTGGGCGAAGGCGTCCAGGATCACCTCGACGGCGGCGGGGTCGAGCACCAGGGGGTCATCGAGGCCGACCGCGGGACCCACGGTGTACACGTCTCGCAGGTTGCGAGCCTCGACGCCGGCGGCGCGAGCAAGGTCGGCGAAGGTTCCCTCCAACGGGACCCTGAAGGTCGGGCCGACCAGCTCGAGCCGCTCGATCCGGAGAGGCGGGGCCTCGACGGTGCCGAATCCGCCGGGGGTCACCCGGAGCCTGATCGTTCGGCTCTCGACGTACTGCGGTCCGGCGAGCGCGAACTCGGCGATGCCGTGCAGCGTCTGCCGGGTGGACTCCAAGGTCTGCTGGTTCATCCGGACATCTCTCCTCGTGTCTTCTCACCTGCCGTGTAACGCCCTGGGCATCCGCGGGACTGATCCTTTCGACGGCGCCGTCGGCCGCGCGTTGTGGACACGGGTAGGTGTCAGGAACCCCAGGAGGCGTTACATGCCATCGACAGAACATGCAGATGCGCGCTCTGCGGAGGGCACCTGGCATCCGGTGAGTCCTGTGGACGTGCCGGGAGACGGTCGGGTGCGCGGCGTGACCGTCGACGGTCGGAGCATTGCTCTGACCCGGTGCGGTCGGACCCTCGGGGCGCTGGAGAACCACTGCCCCCACCAAGGGGGGCCGCTGGGGGAGGGCTCCATCGAGAACGGTCTGCTGCGATGCCCCTGGCACGGCTACGACTACGACCCGATCACCGGTCGGGCGCCGGGCGACTTCGCGGACACGGTCACCGCCTACGACATCGAGGAGCGGGAGGACGGTGTCTACGTCCGGCTGCCGGCGAAGATCCAGGTCGTCCGCACTGTTGCCGACGTCCTGGTGGAGACTCTCGTCGCTCACGGGGTGACCCGGTTCTTCGGCATGGTCGGGCACTCCAACCTCGGCTTCGCAGACGCGCTGAGGCACGCTGAGGAGCGGGGCGAGCTGAGCTTCATCGGCATCCGGCATGAGGGAGCGGCGGCGTTCGCAGCGAGCGCCTACGGCAAGCTCACCGGCCGTCCGGCGGCGTGCTTCGCGATCGCAGGGCCCGGTTCGACCAACCTGCTCACGGGTCTGTACGACGCGAAGCTGGACCAGTCTCCGGTCATCGCCATCTCCGGCCAGGTGCCGTCCAAGGTGCTGGGTCGCGGTGCCTTCCAGGACCTGGACCTGTCAGCGGTGTTCAAGGACGTCGCGATCACGTCCACCACGGTGCAGGCGGGCAGCGACCACGCCGAGCTGGCCGCCCTCGCGGTCAAGCACGCGCGCGATGGCCGTGGGGTCGCTCACCTGGTGCTCCCCGACGAGGTGCAGGCGCTGCCGTCCGACGCTCCGGCAGCCTCCCCCGTCGGCAGGTACTCCGACCGGCTGGTCCGTCCCGACGAAGCCGCGCTCGGACGGGCGACGAAGCTCGTCCTGGATGCGAAACGGCCCGTGATCGTCGTCGGGCACGGCGCTCGGGGAGCCGAGGCGGAGGTCGTCCGTCTCGCGGAGCGGCTGCACGCACCTGTGCTCACCACGTTCAAGGCCAAGGGACTCGTTCCCGACACGCATCCACTGGGCGCCGGGGTCCTCGGACGGAGCGGCACCCCCGTCGCAAGCTGGCTGATGAACGAGTCCGACCTGCTCGTGGTGGTGGGTGCCTCGTTCTCGAACCACACCGGGATCGCCCCGTACAAGCCGATCGTCCAGATCGACGACAACCCGACCTCCATCGGCCGGTTCGACGCGGTCACGGCCAGTGTGCTCGGCGACGCCTCGATCGCGGTCGAGGCCCTCACGGCGGCCGTCGCCGAGGCCGACCCCGAGGACCAGCGACCCCAGGTGGCCGAGCGCTGGGCGATCTGGCGCGCGGAGAAGTCGCGGCGCGCAGCGGACGACCGCGGTGCGGGCGTCCCGGCGGCGGCTGTCTTCGCGGCCCTGTCCGAGCACCTGCCCGCGGATGCGGTCGTGACGGTCGACGTGGGCAACCACGCGTACTCCCTGGGCCGCTACCTCGAGTCGAAGGGGCAGCCCGTGCTGATGTCGGGCTACCTCGGTTCCATCGGCTTCGGCTACCCGGCGGCCATCGGCGCGTGGGTGGCGGATCCCGGGCGACCGGTGGTGGCTGTCACCGGGGACGGCGGTTTCGGCCAGTACGCCGCCGAACTCACCACGGCGGTGAAGTACGGCATTGCGATCAAGCACGTCCTGCTCAACAACAACTCGCTCGGCAAGATCAGCAAGGAACAGGTCGCGGCCGGCTACCCGGTCTGGCACACCTCCCTGCGCAACCCCGACTGGGCCGAGTACGCCGTGCTCTGCGGAGCCACGGGGATCAAAATCACCAGCAGCGACGAGCTCGACCAGGCCATGGCCGCCCTCTTCGCCGCCGACGGCCCCGCGCTGCTCTGCGTCGAACAGGACGCCGAGCTGCTCTGACCCCATCCCGCACCCACCACCGGCACCCTCTGCCGCCCTACCCCCGACCTGAAGGAGAGTCCCCATGATCGATCCGACCAACGCTCCCACGCAGACGAGCTTCGCCGGTCTCAAGGCGCTGTTCATCAACTGCACGCTCAAGAGGTCCCCCGAACCCAGCAACACCCAAGGCCTCGTCGACATCAGCCGGCACATCATGGAGGCCAACGGTGTGCAGGTCGATGTGGTCCGGGCTATCGACCACGACATCGCGACCGGAGTGTGGCCCGACATGACCGAGCACGGGTGGGCCACCGACGACTGGCCCGAGATCTTCGCCCAGGTCAAGGCCGCCGACATCCTCGTCCTCGCCGGGCCGATCTGGCTCGGCGACAACAGCTCGATCATGAAGCAGGTGCACGAACGGCTGTACGGGGGCTCGCACCTGCTCAACGACCGAGGTCAGTACCTCTACTACGGGCGGGTCGGTGGCTGCCTGATCACCGGCAACGAGGACGGTGTCAAGCACTGCGCCCACAACGTTCTCTACACCCTGCAGCACATCGGCTACACGATCCCGCCGCAGGCCGACGCCGGCTGGATCGGGGAGGCAGGCCCCGGCCCGTCGTACCTCGACCCAGGATCCGGCGGCCCGGAGAACGACTTCACCAACCGCAACACCACCTTCATGACCTGGAACTTGATGCACCTGGCCAAGCTCCTCAAGGACGCCGGCGGGGTCCCGGCCCACGGCAACCAGCGATCCGAGTGGGACGCCGGGTGCCGATTCGACTTCGAGAACCCCGAGTACCGATGACGAGCGGTACGCTGCTCGAGTGCTCACGTCGAGCCCAGACGAAGCGATCGCGGCAGGTGTCCGCGCAGGCGACGAAGCCGTCTTCGCGCAACTGCTGAACGACTGGTCGCGATCCATGCTGCTGCTCGCGCGCACCTTCGTGTCCACCGACGCCTCCGCCGAGGAGGTGGTCCAGGACACCTGGCTCGCCGTCGTCCGCGGAATCGACCGCTTCGAGGGCAGGTCCTCGTTGCGCACGTGGGTCTACCGGATCCTGGTCAACACCGCCAAGAAGCGCGGGGCACGTGAGAGCCGAACCCTGCCTTGGAGCAGCCTTTCTGCCCCGGACGACGACGGCCCGACGCTCGAGCCCTCCCTGTTCCGTGACCGTGATGAGGACTACCCGGGGCACTGGCGGTCGTTTCCCGTCGAGTGGCGGTCCTCGGAGCAGGCCGTGCTGGCCGGCGAGGTGCGCGCCCAGATCCGGGGCGCCATCGACGCGCTGCCCGCCCGGCAGCGCGTGGTGATCATGCTGCGGGATGTGATGGGGCACAGCTCCGGCGAGGTCTGCCAGATGCTGGAGATCTCCGGCGCCAACCAACGGGTTCTCCTGCACCGGGCACGGAGCGCGGTGCGCATCTCGCTGGCGCCGTACCTCACGAAGGCTGTCGCCGCCGAGGCCGACGGGGTGGCCTGATGGCCGCCCTCACCTGCCAGGAGTTCGTGGAGCTCGTCACCGACTACCTCGAGGGCGTCCTCGACGAGCAGACCCGCACACGCTTCGAGGAGCATCTGGCCATCTGCCAGGGCTGCGAGACCTACCTGAACCAGATGAAGGAGACGTCCTCGCGACTGGGGGAGATCCCTGTCGAGACTCTTTCCGCGGAGATGCGGACGAAGCTGCTCTCCGCGTTCCGTGACTTCCACCGCTGATCGGCCGGCCGAGAGTGACCACCCGACCTGATCCGAGGAGACAGTGATGCCCGACGTCGAGTTCACCAACCTGCTGGCGATCACGCTGATCGCGCTGCTCGCCCCGCTGCTTCTCGGACTGGCACCGGCGTGGCGCCTGCCAGCTGTCGTCCTGGAGATCATCGCCGGCATCGTCGTGGGCCCGCAGGTGCTCGGCTGGGTCGAGGTCGACCTCCCGGTCTCGATCGTGGCCGTACTCGGCCTGGCCTTCCTGCTGTTCCTCGCCGGGTTGGAGATCGACGTCCACCGACTCCGCGGACAGGTGCTCCGGCTCGCGCTGCTGGGATACGCCGTCACCGTAGTGCTCGGCATGGCCGTCGGCGTAGGCCTTGCCGCGGCAGGCTGGGTCA
Organism: uncultured Actinomycetota bacterium; assembly: GCA_963843775.1. Taxonomy (GTDB): domain Bacteria; phylum Actinomycetota; class Actinomycetes; order Propionibacteriales; family Nocardioidaceae; genus Marmoricola. Next base: position 313,246 of record CAWJLT010000016.1, on the reverse strand, counting down.
ACAGTGCGGGGCTGGTCGCGGTCACGTTGTCGGCGACGTCCTTGGGGCTGGTCGTCCCGGTGCTCAAGGATGCCGGCCAGGTCGAGACCAGACTGGGCCAGACCACGATTGCGGCGGCGTCCGTCGCCGACTTCGCCGCCATCGTGCTGCTCTCACTGCTGTTCTCCACCTCGGACGCCAGCGCCGGCAGTCGCCTGGTGCTGCTGGGCTGCTTCGCGGCTCTGGTCGTGACCACGGCGGTCGTGGTCTCTCTCGTGGCTAGGTCCCGGCGACTGGACATGACGCTCACCCGGCTGCAGGACACCACCGCCCAGATCAGGGTGCGCGCCGCGGTCGTCCTGCTGGTGGCCTTCGTGGCCCTCGCCGAGCGTTTCGGTCTGGAGAGCATCCTGGGCGCGTTCATGGCCGGCGCCGTGGTGGGTCTCCTCGACAAGGACTCGCAGGCGCACCCACACTTCCGGGTCAAGCTCGAGGCGATCGGCTACGGCTTCTTGATCCCGGTGTTCTTCGTGACCAGCGGCGTGCGACTCGACCTGAGCGGACTGGTGGAGGACCCGTCGGCCCTCGCGCGGGTGCCGGTCTTCGCGCTCGCGTTGCTCGTCGTCCGCGGACTGCCTGCTCTCCTGTTCGGCCGGCTCTTCAATCGACGCTCCGTGGTCGCAGCCGGCCTTCTCCAGGCCACGTCACTGCCCTTCATCGTCACTGCGACACAGATCGGCGTCCTGACGAACCTGATGAGCGGAGTCACCGCAGCCGCCATGGTCTGCGCCGGATTGCTCTCGGTGATCGTGTTCCCCGTCGCGGCCCTACCGCTGCTGCGTCCTCGACGCGAACACCTCGGCGAAAGTTGAAGCAGGATCTACAGACGCATCGCCGTTAGCGGATCCCGAACGGGAGCGCGATGCGGTGGACGTGCCCCTCAGCGCCCAGATGGATGCTTCGATCACCCAGTCACGCGCTTCTGCGCAGTTGCGCTCATGCAGACACCGGCACGCGGTCGGGGTCGACGTCTGCGCCGATCTGCTCACCAACGTAACTCTGAGCACGTTGGCTGGCTCAGGCGTGCTTCTCGGTGGTGCTGAGCAGGAACCCGGCCGTTCTGAGGACGATCAATGCGATCCCCGACGACGCATGGAGGCCAGGACCTATCCGGGCTCCGTGGCCCCCCGAGACCGGCGAGCTGATCAGTGACGCCGACGTCGCCAAGACCGACTTCACCGCGGTTGCCTCCACCTAGCGGTCGGTCTATACCCCCTGGAGCTTCGACCCTGCCGCAAGAACCCAGATCAGGATGCCCTGGCCCTGCCCGCCAGGCGGGCCGTCCCCGAAACCGAGGACCTCCTGGTCGTGGAGCGGTTCCTAGGTAGCTCCACTCCACGTCGGGAGGTCTTCACCCGTCCAGAGACTCCGATAGTTTCGTCGCAGGATCTCGACCAACGTCTCTGGGCATCACAGCTAGGTCAGGCTGACACCAGTCCGTGCAGCGGACCCGATGACGTCGGTGGAGTCGCAGGTCGTGAGTACGGCGAGCACCTCAATCGAGGCAGAGTGGGACAGAGCCATCGTGTGGTTCTCCTTCGAAAGTCCCTTGGCGGGTCCTTATGAAGCCTCACACGGTGGCTCCTTCACGGTCAGGAACCAGACCGGGAGCTACACCACATCCTGGGACGTCACCGTGGGTGCCTTCGACGGCTCGGGAGGAGGCTCCACCGGCGTCGTCGGAAGGCCTGCAGCGGCACGTACGTGCATTGCGTAGGCGCTGGTTTCCGAGACGCCGTACTTGGCCATGATCGCGGCGATCGCATCTCGGCGCGATCTGCGATCCGATGAGGTGTGGAACATTCGAGTTGCACCTATCTCCCGATCGGGTCCTGAAAGCGGCCACTGAGTCAAGCGGGCTGGACGCGGGTTTCCGAGTCGTTGGACGACTTCACGTCAGTTTGAAGCGCCTCCCCCCTCCCCCCTGTGGAGGGGGGAGGCGTTGCTTCATTCCAGCGTCGCCCCGTTGCCGTAGCGGCCTGTGTGAACCGAGATCGAGTGTGTGTGGCGGTTCGGAGTCAGGCGTAGACGCGGCCCGCACCGGCTCACAATCCCTGTCGTGGTCCTTGTGCCGCTTGCACCCGTCGATGGCGACGGGGCGTGGGCGAGCCCGAGTAGGGAGGGTCAACCGGGCCAGTTGCGGAGCAGCGCGGCACGACTGTGCGGCACTGAGTCATGCCCAGCAGCGAATCGATCAGCGCTCAGCGTGGCGCCGACGTCCGAGTTGTCGAGGATCCCCAGGGAGGGCGCCAAGCCACCCGATCCACTGACCGAGGCTGGCCCGTGTCCCGGGGCGCCCGGAGCGCAGGGAGCGCCGGGAGTGCTGGGAGCGCTGGGAGCGGTTGGCGCCTGCGCGGGGCCCTGGGGAACAGCCCTAGGGCCCTCGATCATCTGGCCGTGACCAGCTCCGGCGTCAGAGGCTGCGGTTGCGGCTGCCCGACTAGTGACGGCCTCCGCCCCTGCCACGCTCCCACAGACGGCCGGCAAGGCCGCGGGAAGCGCTACAGCAGAGTCGGCAAGAGGGCTTCCAAGTGCGGCCGATGGCACAACAACCGGCTCGGCAACCTCGACCGCCGGCTCAATAGCTGGCTCGGTGACGGGCTCGACGACCTCGACCACCGGCTCGGTGACCGGGTCGACAACAGGCTCGGTGACGGGCTCGACAACCTGGACCACCGGGTCGGTGACGGGCTCGACAACCTGGACCACCGGGTCGGTGACGGGCTCGACAACCTGGACCACCGGGTCGGTGACGGGCTCGACAACCTGGACCACCGGGTCGGTGACGGGCTCGACAACCTCGACCACCGGCTCCACAACCGGCTCGGTGACCGCGTCGACAACCGGCTCGGTGACCGGGTCGACGACAGGCTCGGTGACGGGCTCGACAACCTCGACCACCGGCTCGGTGGCCGCCTGCGACTCGATCCCGTTGCTCACAGATACCTCCCCCATCGGGCCGGAGCCGTCTTCGGCATCGGCCGGGCCGGTGGCGAGCAAGACTGCGGCGACGAAGGTCGCCCCAAGGAGGAGGAACAGGCGGTAGAAGACCCTCAGGGACGGCGCAGCCGAGAGCCACCCGCAAGCCGCCGCCTGCGCGTCGACACGTATCCGCCCTGAGACGAGCATGGGTCTTAAATATCAGGCATCACTCCGTTCCGGTACCCCGACTGAGCCCACGATCTAGTCCACCGTTTGACGTACTCCAACGTTTCGCAAACACTTCAAGTGAGCGGCCATCTCGGGTGTCTCGTCCCCCCGTCGATGACATTCCGGGATGGCTGCACGTGAGCCAAGAGGAGTGCGGTCATGGGGCCGCAGCTGCCCGAGGCCAGCCCGACTCGGCGACGAGCAACCTCGTTCACTTGGCACGCAGAATCGCCCTCGGGTCAGCGGTGGCGCATGTGCGCCGCATCGTCTTGGCCCATAGGTCGCTGCGCTGGCCGCGGTCCCGCCGTTACTGGGCGAACGCGCTCGGAGCACCGGGGCCCGGTCGGCCCTCCACGGCAAAGAGCGGCGACCGATCCGTCAGGATCGCTCGCCGCTCTCGGCTCTGCCCCAGCACCGTGGCGTCGCCGGCTCAGTTGCCGGCGATGCCCGCGGCGTACATGTTCCGCACCTGCGCCTGAGTCAGCGCCGAGCTGAACACGGCGGGCTCGTCGATGCTGCCGTCGAGGAAGTAACTCAGCGGCCACTTGTTGCCGTAGAAGTTGATCCCGAAGACCAGCAGTATCTGGCTCATGTCGGCGTAGCCGGCCCGCAGGTAGCTGGTCGACATTCCGTTGGCGGTCGCCGTCGGGTCGAACGGCGTGCCGGTCGCGGTGCCCTGCAGCCAGCCGTCGACGTACAACGCGGCGTTGCCGTTGCCGTCGTAGGTGCCCACGGCGAGGTGCCAGTTGCCGTCGTTCCAGGTGACGTCCTGGTTGCGGATGTTGATGGTGCCGACGCCGAAGGGGCTGCTCGGACCTGCCTTCATCGCGAACACGATGCCCCCGTTGTTGTCCATCGTCATCACCCGGTCGGTGTTTCCACCCGAGCCGGTGGACCGGTCACTCTGCGCAATGAGCACCCCACCCTGTTCGGTCGTGGTCTTGAACCACACCGACTCGGAGAACGCGTTCTGGCCAGGCAGCTCTGTCGTCCCGGCGACGTAGCCGGAGCTGCCGTTGAGGTGCCTCGCCGCGTTGCCGGTGACGACCCCGGTGTCGGGGGACGTCGAGCCCTGGTAGGAGCCCACGTTGTTCCCGGACCCGCTGTCGGCCAGTGGGTTCCCGGCCTCGTTGAGGCGGTACCAGCCGACCGGATTGAGGCCTGCGTACGTCGCGGCGAGATTCGCCGGGGCCGAGGTCCGCACGGTGCCGGACACCGCCGTCGACCGGGCGCTGGTGTGCGGCCCGTCGCTGGCGCTGACGCGGTAGGAGTGCGTCGATCCGGCCGCGAGCCCGGTGTCGTTGTGACGCAGCGTCGGGTGCGTCCACGGCCACGACCGGGCCGTGAGGGTCGCGATCGGCGTGTTGCCGTTGTCCCGGTAGATGCGGTAGGTCAGCGAGCCGGTGTCGACGTCGGTGACCGCGGGAAACTCCACCGTCAACGTGTTCGACGCCGTCGGCTGGACCGTCACCGGCATGCTCGCCACGATCCTGGCCGGCGTGTTCGGCCAGGGGTCGCCGTTGAGAGAGCGGCCCGGCACCTCAGGAGTAGCGGTGTCGCCGCCGGCCACGAAGCGGGCCAGGCCCTGCTGGTTGGCGCCGTTGACCCGCGTGAAGTCGCCGCCCACCACGATGCCGTCGGGCGTCGTCGCCATCACCTGGGGGCCGACCGAGGTCGTGCCGCCGTTGCTGGTCGCATTCGTGTTCGGGTACCAGTGCACGAAGCTTCCGTCCGAGACGTCCTGGCCCGCCAGGTAGCGGTGCAGGAAGGCGTCGCGGCTGGTGCCGCCCACGAAGCCCCCGAAGGCACCGCCCTGCGTGAAGGCGCAGTCGTGCTGGTGCGAGGCCTTGTAGAGCACACCGCTGCGCAGCGCCAGTCCCTGGCTCGCGCCCAGGCACTGAGAGTTCCACTGGAGCGCTCCGTCGGAGATGCGGGCCTGGTAGGTGCCCTCGTAGCAGCCCGGCGGGTCACCCTCGCCGGTGACGTACGCCATCGTGCCCTCGGCGATGATGTCGGTGACGCGGCCACCGCAGTTGGTGTTGATGGGCTGACTGGCGTTGGCCGCCCACGCTTGAGCGTCGCCGTTGACAGGGTCGAGGGAGGCCAGCCCGCCGGCGTTGTTGCCGTCGACGGAGTTGAAGCTGCCGCCGGCGAGCACGCGGCTCCCGTCCGGGACCACCTCGATCGCGTTCACCCGCGGGGAGTACGCCGAGAACGGCGACGGCGGGGGGGCCGTCAGCACCGGGTTGAACGCGGCGTTGAGCCTGCCGTTGGTGGCGCTGAGCGAGGCGATGTTGCTGCGGTTGCCACCACCGATCGTGCTGAAGTCACCGCCGGCGTACACCGTGGTCGCCGTGGAGTCGAGGGAGATGACCGTCCGGTTCGCGTTCGGGTTGAAGGTGGTGACCAGCGTCCCGTTGCCGCCGGTGGTGGTGACGTTGCTGATGTTGATCGCCGCGATCCGGTTGCGCGTCGTCGCCTGGCCTCCAACGGTCACCGACGTGAACTGTCCACCGACGTAGAGCGTGTTCCCGTTGGGAGACACGCTCAGCGTCTTGACACGGTTGTTCAGCGACACGTTGAAGGTCGTGATCAGGGCACCCGTGCTGGCGTTGAAGGCAGCGAGGCGGTTACGCGTCACGGCCCCACCGGTCCCGCCGGGCGGACGGACCTGCGTGAACGGGCCACCGGCATAGATCACCCCGTTGTTGACCGCCAGGGCATCGACCTCCGTGTTCACCTGCCACATGGACGAGGTCGTGCCGCTGAGCACGTTGCCGGTGATGACCGCCGTCGCCGGCGAGCTGGGCAGGACCGCGACCGCCGCCAGCGGCACGGTCAGAAGGACGAGCAAGGACACAATTCTTGGTCGCGAGATACGCATGTGGAGCCCCCCGGCTTTGCGAGTCTGAAGAGCGTGACTGCCTCCAGCAATGCCGTACTCTCTCAGACCTTCGGCTTGGGTGATCTGACCTGTGTAGACCACTTCGGGCGGTCGGCGGAGGAAGCTCAGCTCCCTCGGGAAGGACTGAGCTCCAGCAGCCGATAGACCGTCCGGGCAATTTGTTCGGGCGGTCCATTTCTCGGGTTCAGGCTGGCTCGGTGCGCGCGCAAAGTTGGGCGACGCGTGCCCGATCGCGGTGGCGTGACGCTCGTGGAAACCCGCCAGATCATCCGCACACGGGATGAGCGAACGTCCCGGAGCCCAGTCGGCACGCGGAGCATCCGCAACGGGACGTCACGCGGAGCGTGACCGGTGCGGGATCGCCCGCACGTACGACGTCCGCCCGAGGCCCCAGGCGATGCGGGTGACGACAGAGATGAGGGGGCCTTTGTGGCCCACTGCCGGTCAGACCACCTCGGCTCGCCGCCACCACGCCACCGTGACGAATGCAGCCAGCGCGGTGACCAACGGCACCACTGCCAGCCACACCGCAGCCACCGGCTCCATCCCCGCGTCCGTGCCCATCGCCCACACCGCGGCCACCGACCAGGGCCACCAGGTGCCCGCGCCGGCCACCATCGCGACCTGGGCCGCGACCACGAGCACCATCAGGCCACCGATGGCAGGGAGATAGCCACGCCCGATGCTGGCAGGCAAGGCGACGGGAAGCGCGAGGAGTCCGGACAGGACCGCCAGCACCGCGAGCCGCCCGAGGACACGCCCGTCGGCGGCGTCTGGCAACCCGAGGCCGGCGGCGATCCCGATCACCCCGGCCGCAGCGGCCACGCCGATGCCGACTGCGGCGGACCACGCCGCGAGGAGTACCAGCTTGGCCCATGCGACGGAGGTGCGGGGGGTCGCTGAGGCGTAGAGCGAGACGACTGTGCGGTCGGCGTACTCCCGTCCGAAGCACCAGCCGACCACGATGCCGGAGCCGACCACGCCGGCGGTGGCGTAGATCTGGATCAGGCCGCCGAGGTAGCCGGCCCAGCCGGGGCCCGGCAGGAGCAGGGAGGCCTTGGCGCTCATCGGGTCGGCGCCGCCACGTTCGGCGGCGATCAGGAAGGCCCGGGCAAGCAGTGCTGGCACCAGGAGCAGGGCCAAAGTCACCACGGCGACCACGCGCGAGCGGCGCAGCTTGAGCGCCTCGACGGCGTACGCCGCGCTCATCGGACCCTCTGGACCCGGGCGGCCTCGTCGGCGGCGTGCACCATCGCGAAGAACGCTCGCTCCAGGTCGACGCCGTGCGGGTCCAGCTCACCCACGATGGTGCCGGCATGGATGACGCTCACGCGGTCGGCGATCCGGGCCACTTCGTCCAGGTGGTGGCTGGAGACCAGCGTGGCCACCCCTTCTCGGGCACGCGACAGCAGCAGCCCGCGCAGCAGCAGCACCCCGGCCGGGTCGAGGGCGTTGGTGGGCTCGTCCAGGACAAGTAGCCGCGGCTCGTGCACGAGCGCGCTGCCCAGGCCGACGCGCTGCCGGTTCCCCTGGGACAGCGCCGATGCCCGGCGGTCCGCCCACGGTCCGAGCTCGAGGTCAGCCAGGGTCTGCGCGGCGCGGGACCTCGCTGCGGACGCAGGTACGCCGTGCAACCGCGCCGCCGCCCACAGGTTCTCCCGGACCGTCAGCTCGGGGTAGACGAACGGAGTGTCGATCAGGTGCCCCACGCGACCCCACCTGGGGTTGTCGAGGTGCGCGACCTCGACCCCGTCGATGCGGACGACACCCCCCTGCGGCCGGATCATGCCCAGAGCGGCGCGCATCAGGGTCGACTTCCCCGCCCCGTTGAAACCAACCAGCGCGTGCACCTCCCCAGGAGCAACGGTGAGGTCGACGTCATGCAGCACGGCGGTGTCGTCATAGCGCTGCTCCAGACCCTGGATCTGCAGAGCGCTCATCACCTCGCCGTCCCGTCGAGCACGTCGAGTGCGGCGCCGAGACGGCTCGACATCGGATCGTGTTCGTCGCTGAGGCACCACTCGAGCAGAGCGACCGTGAGTGCGGCCAGCGCGGCCGCCGAGGCGACACGGGCCTCGAACGGATCGACACCGTCCGTGACCAGCACCTCAGCGATCGCCTCCTGGGTGGCCTCCGTCGCGGCGTATGTCCCGGCGCGGAGTGCCGGATGCTCCGCGGCGATCCTGACCCGCAGACGGACCTCCTCCTGCCCCGGCAGGTCCACATGCGTGAGCGCGGCACGGAGTCCCGTGCAGACGCGCCCCAACGGAGACAGGCCGGTCGGTGAGGCGGCCACCGCAGCCGCGATGGCCGGATCGAAGCCGTCATCGAGAACGACCGCATCCTTGGTCGGGAAGTACCGGAAGAAGGTCATGTGACTAACCCCTGCCTCCCGCGCGATCTGCTCGACAGTCGTCGCGTCGTACCCCTGCTCGGAGAACAGCCTGAGGGCCGCGTCTTGCAGCAGCGCCCGGGTGCGTGCAGTCCGACCGGGGCTCGTCACCGACATGCCCTAATGTTAGTAGCTAACATGGGGTGGAGCAACTGTCAGAAGCAACGATCCCTCGGCGGGGTCTGCCCCGGTTTGGTTCAGCAAGCTCCTTGACTCACGGCAGGTGTCGGCTGGTCCTCGGGAGATCGGATGTCGGCCGTCGGGCGGTTCGGTCCATGGGTACGCCTCGAGCATCTGTGTCCACAGGCGGTGAAAGGACACGGGTCACAGCCAGCGACGCACCCGGCGCTTGTAGTCGTCGTACGGCGCACCGAAGCGCTCGTGCAGGAATCGCTCCTCGGGGCGGATCGCGCCCCAGAGGACGAGTAGTACCGCGGCCGGGACCAGCACGAGCCCCCAGAACGTGGGTGCCAGCAACGCCAGGCCGAGGTAGAGCGCGAGGAGGCCGACGTACAACGGGTTGCGAGAGAGCCGGTACGGGCCCTCCTCGATGATCGTGTGCGTCGCCTGTCCTGGGAGCCGCGGACCATGCCCTCATCATCGCGCGCCGCGGTGGTCAGCGTCGCACTGATCGGGAGCGTGGTCACCAGTCGTCGCGCAGTTCGCGGCGTTCTAGGACCAGCCGTCTTCGCCATCGTCTTTGGGGCGCTCTGCCTGACCTCGCAAATAGCCGGGTCGGACATCTGATCGCTGGTCGGGACAGTGCCTAGACTTGGTGCCGAACCGTGGCCCAAGGAGGCGCCGTGTCGTCCGAGCGCAAAGTCGATCCGCCCGACCTGCCGGACCATATCGATGCCGCTGTGCTGAAGATCGCCGGCGTGGTCGTGATCGGCGCCATCATGTCGATCCTCGACATCACGGTCGTGAACGTTGCGCTGCCGACGTTCCAGACGGTGTTCGGCAGTGCCGGCGACCCGATCGCGTACTCCACGGTGGCCTGGTCGGTCACCGCGTACACGCTCGCGCTGGCCACGGTGATCCCGATGACCGGCTGGGCCGCCGACAGGTTCGGCACCAAGCGGCTCTACATGACCGCCATAGCGCTGTTCGTCACCGGCTCGATGCTGTGCGCCGCCGCGTGGAGCATCGGCGCCCTGATTGGCTTTCGGGTCCTGCAGGGTCTCGGCGGCGGCATGCTGATGCCGCTCGGCATGACGATCATGACGCGTGCAGCGGGACCACACCGGATCGGCCGGCTGATGGCGATCCTGGGTGTCCCCATGTTGCTGGGGCCGATCCTCGGGCCGATCATCGGCGGCTGGCTGATCCAGGTCGCGAGCTGGCACTGGATCTTCCTGATCAACGCACCGATCGGCCTGATCGCGATCCTCTACGCCTGGCGCGTGCTGCCCAAGGACAGCCCGGAGCCGTCGGAGTCCTTCGACTTCCTCGGGATGGCGCTGATGTCACCGGGGCTGGCACTGTTCCTCTTCGGTGTCTCCTCGATTCCGTCCCAAGGTACGGCGACCGCTCCGCGGGTCTGGGTCTCGATGGTCATCGGCGTCGCGCTGGTGGTGACCTTCGTCTTCCACTCGTTCCGCCCCGAGCACCCGCTGCTCGACCTGCGGCTGTTCAAGAACCGCAACCTCACGGTCTCGGTCATCACCATGTTCCTGTTCGTCGCGGCGTTCTTCGGCGGGCTGCTTCTGGTGCCGACGTACTTCCAGGAGGTCCGCGGGGAGTCGACGTTGCATGCCGGCCTGCTCGTCGCCCCACAGGGCATCGGCGCAATGATCACCATGCCGATCGCCGGGTCCCAGGTGGACAAACGTCCGATCGGCCGGATCGTTCCCTTCGGCCTGATCGGCATCCTGATCGGGATGTTCGGGTTGACCCAGCTCACGGCCACCACGCCGTACCCGGTGATCATCGGCATGCTGTTCGTGATGGGTCTCGGGATGGGCGCGACGATGATGCCACTGTTCACCTCGGCACTGAAGACACTCAAGGCCCACGAGGTGGCCCGAGGCTCAACGCTGCTGAACATCAACCAGCAGATAGCCAGCTCATGCGGCGTCGCGATCATGTCGGTGATCCTCACCAACCACCTGCAAGCCTCAAAGCTCGCCGGACCCGCGATGGCCACCCTCCACATCCCGTCCCTCGCCGACAAGATCCCTGCCGCCGCGATCGTCCAAGGACTAGAGGAGGCCGCCAACGCGTTCGCCGACACCTACTGGGTGGCTTGGTCGTTGGTCCTGCTGACCGTCATCCCGGCCATGTTCTTACCTCGAAAGCCCGAAGAGACCCACCTTCTCGACGACGAGGGCACCCAACCCTTCGTCATGCATTGACCCACAGCGGCGACAACCGGCTGGGAGCGGACGTCCAAGCATCGTCGTTCGCGGAGATAGGACGTGGGTTGCTGGTGCGCATTTCAGATCACCTTGCCGGAAGCGCTTGTTGGACACTGCCGGATGGAAGTTCGTTCTTCGCCTACGTCTGGCACCACGAGGGGTTCCGGGCGCCGTCGCAGGATGGACGATCACACGGACAACGCCCGATTCGATCACGCTCGAGGTCAAGTCGAGCCTGGTCATCGCGCGCAAGGTGCTGAACCTCGACGCGCACCGTCTCACGCTCACGACCTACGTCTGGTACGAACGCTCGGCAGGTCGAGTCCTGTGGGCAGCCATCGCACCAATCCACCACCTCATCGAACCCTTGCTTCTAACGCTCGCGAGATCTCGACTCGGCACCGAAGGAACAACGAGCAGGAGCAGCGTTAGCGCGAATCGTCAGTCAGAGGGCACGCACTTGCGATCAGCTCAGCGACAACGCGTCCTGACCGAACGCCGTGTGCCTTGACAGGGTGCTGGCCGAATCACTGGGCGCACAGGCCGGGACGAGACGCACTCACCGCCGCACGCGCGATTTGTTCGAGAAGCGCGAAAGCATCTGGCGACGCCCATGCCCGCCTGCCGCACACGCTTCTTCGTTCGTCCCTCTTGCGCCCGGGAGTCTGCGGGGTGACTGTGGACGTCTGCTCGGTGAGCAGCAACGGGAGGAGTCGTCATGAACAGCAAGTTCGGGGTTTCAGCGCTGGCAGCCGCCATCGTGCTCGTGCTCATGCCACTCGCCTCGGCACCGGCTAGCGGCACGGCGGCCGCTGGGCGCCACCATCGGTCCTTCGCCGGCTACAAGCACCTGGTGGTGATCTATGAGGAGAACCACTCCTTCGACAATCTCTACGGTGGGTGGGGGACGGTCAACGGTCAGCGAGTCGACGGCCTCCCGCAGGCTCGTCAGCAGGAGCGGACCCAGGTCGCGCAGGACGGGACGGCCTACGGGTGCCTCCTCCAGAACGACGTGAACCTGGCCACGCCGCCACTGTCCGGGCGGTGCGCCGACTCGCACGCGACCAGCACCAGCACGAACGGCTTCGCGAGCCACTTCGCCAACCGACCGTTCACCATCGACCGCTACATCCGGCCGAGCGACACCACCTGCCCACAGCCCCCACCGGCCCCGAAGGCGGATGTCGACGGTGTGCCGAAGGGCGCGGGTGACGCTGGCGGGTGCACCCGCGACCTGGTGCACCGCTTCTACCAGGAGCAGTACCAGATCAACGGTGGGCGGCAGAACCGTTACGTCACCGGCTCGGACGCAGTCGGGCTCACCATGGGCCGTTACCGCACGAGGTCGCTGCCGATCTACCGTTACCTGCACTCCGAGGGCGCACCCAAGTACGTCGTTGCGGACCGGTTTTTCCAGGCGGCGTTCGGCGGTTCCTTCCTCAACCACCAGTGGTTGATTGCGGCCCGGTCGCCGATCGACACCAGCGCCGGCACGGGGGGAGCGCACGCAGGCCTGCACTCGGTGGTCGACGCCAACGGGTTCCCCAACAAGTCCTACCCGCTCTACACGCCCACGACAGAGGGGGTCCTGGACACGCAGCTCACCCAGGCGTGCGGTCCCTCAGCGAACCCGGCGGTGGCCTGCGGCGACTATGCGGTCAACACCATCCAGCCCGCGAGCCCGCCGGCAGCCCCCGAGCAACCTCAGCTTCCGCTGATCGACGACGCTAAGTACCCCACCATCGGTGACCGGCTGAGCGCGCATGACGTCTCCTGGAACTGGTACTCCGGAGGCTGGGACGACGCCGCCGCCGGGAAGCCCGGACCCCTGTTCCAGTACCACCACCAGCCGTTCAACTACTTCGCCGCCTACGCTCCCGGCCAGCCGGGTCGCGCCCACCTCAAGGACGAGACCGAGTTCATCGCGGCCGCCAAGCACGGCAAGCTGCCGACGGTCAGCTTCGTGAAACCCTACGGCGCCGAGAACGAGCACCCCGGCTACGCCAGCGAGCCGAACGGCAGCGACCACCTCGTCGACCTGCTGAAGACCATCACGCGCGGCCCCCAGGCCCGAAGCACGCTGGTGATCGTCACCTACGACGAGTTCGGTGGCCAGTGGGACCACGTGGCCCCGCCTGGGGCGGACGCCAAGAAGGGCACCCACGACGAGATGGGCCCCGGCACCCGGATCCCCGCCCTGGTGCTCAGCCAGGGGTTCCGGAGCTCAGGAGTGGACCACACGTCCTACGACACCACGTCGATCCTGGCCTCCATCGAGCATGCGCTGGGCCTGCAGCCCCTCTCGAGCCGCGACGCCGCAGTGAACGACCTGCGGCACGCCGTGGCGATCGGCAGCCGCCGCCGCTGACGGCGGCGGGACCGACTTCGGGGTTTGGCACGCTGGAGAGGAGCAGTGCCTGCGACCCTGCGAGGCGCAGCCGGGCAGCAGCGCGCGGAGTGTCCCTTGCGTGCGCAGGTGCCGAGGGGGTAATCGCTGCTGGCGGGGTGGAGCATGCCCAGCTGGCCGATGTCGACGTAGTCGACCCGGACGCCGTCGCGGCGTGGACATGCGCCGAGCGTAGGGGGTGACCAGCCACGCGAATCGCACAATCTGGACTCATCGACGGGCGTGCGCTCATCCTTGCGGGGCGCAGGTGTTCACCCGTCAGATCTCGGCGTTGCATCGGTCCCACGCGGGGGTGTGATGCACGTCCCGTGGAGTCCACAGCGGGATCGGCACGCGGAGCGTGCCACATCGGGATCCCCTGATTCCGACTCGCCGTGCCACCGGCGAGGGCCGCCTGAGCAACGTGAAGGACGCCTTCACTCGCGAAGCCCGATCATTCGTCCTGGCCAAGACCACCCGTCAGCGCGGACGTAGAGACGCTCGCCGGTTGTTCCGGTCCTCGCTCGCGCTCGGCAGGTTGCCAAGCGCGCTGAGCCGGACACGCAAGTTCAGTCGGTGAGGGCGCCGAACAGCACCTGCCAACCGTCGTCGGGGCGTTCGAGGGTCGGGAGGTGTCCCGACCAGTCGAGCTCGACCAGTTCCGCCCGCGGCAGCCGTGCAACGAGCGCTCGGGCCGTGTCGCCGAAGAAGTCGAAATCGTGAGCGCCCACGATCATCGTGACGGGCATGGCGAGCGCCTCGTAGGACACCTGCAGCTCGTGGTCATCTATGTCACCCGCGGCGAGCTGGCGGTCGAAGGCGGCACGCTGCATGGTCCGTACCAGGTTCCGGGCCTCGTCGTCGGCGTCAGGCCCGAGCCAGGTGGCCACATTGAGCTCGGTCGCACCGTCGATGTCACCCGCGTCGAGGAATCGGCCCTCTTCTCGCCAGAAGGCGCGCAGGCCATCGTCGGGCTCGACGAGGTCACCGGCCGTGCATACCAGCACCAGGCGCTCGACCCGGTCCGGGACAGTGGTCGCCACCTGCTGGGCGACGTACCCGCCGTAGGACGCCCCCACGAGGATGAACGATGTCAGGCCCAGCTCCTCGACCAGCGCCAAGACGTCCTCCGCATCGCTGTACGAGGCACCCGGCGCCAGCGGGGTCGAGCCGTACCCACGGAGGTCGCAGCGGACCACCCGGCGGCCGGCGGCGACCAAGGCGGCGGTCGGGCGGTCCCACATCCGCAGGTCCGCAACGCCGGCGTGCAGGAGGAGGACCGTCCGACCCTCGCCCTCGACGAGGTGGTGGATGGTCATCCGAAGACTCTGGCACAGAGACCCCGCGACGTCACCCGCTGTCGCGACGGACGACGTCGCGCTCGGCGAGGGTTCTCTGGTGCGTCGGCCACCTGCCGCGCCGCAGGCCGCAGCCAGCGCCGCAACGGCGGCAGCCACTTGAAATGACAGCGACAGCCCGCCGCGGACGGCGAGGTTGCCGGCCAGTGCCGAGCCCATGGCCTGGCCCATCGTCAAGGTGATGAACAGGACAGAGGTGCCGGCGGCTGCTCGTTCCGGGACGAGGCTGGAGACCCACGCGATCAGGGCGGTGGTGGCTGCGACGAAGGCCCAGCCGAACACGAAACAGGCCGCCAGCGCCGGGGCGAGCATTCTGGCATCCAGCGCGAGCGTGGCGATGCTGATAGAGACGCTGAGGCAAGTACAGGACCATGCCGCCCCTGGCCTCCATGCATTGAGCCGTCGCGCACTCAGGACCGTGGCCGTGCCGCCCAGCCCGACCGCTATCCAGCCGATCGTCGACCATGTGCCACCGAATTCCTGCTCGACGAGCTGGGTCCGTCCGTAGGTCCATACAGCTGCAGACGCCACCCCGAGGAGCAGCGCCCCGGCGGTCGGCGCGCGAAGATCGGACACGAAGCGCCACCCGGCATCACCAGACAAACCCTCGGGGCTCTTCGCCGCCGGTGTCGATCCGGACTGGTCGAGGAGGAGCACGGCGACCCCCGCCAGGGCGGTGAACACGGCCCCGACAACGAAGCCGGCCCGCCACTGCGGCAGCAGCACGAGGGCCAGGGCACCAGCCGCAACCAGTCCTGGCCCAGTGCCCGAGTTGACCACGGCCTGAGCGTGGCCCTGGTGGTGCGCGTGAACATTTCGGGAGACGATGCCGACCAGGCCGGGCGATGCCAGTCCGGCGCCCGCCGAGGCGAAGATGGCAGTAGGCACGAAGGCGGCCGGGCTGGAGGCGAGCGCCATGCCCGCAGATCCGACCGAGCCGGTGAGCAGTGCTGCCAGCACCAGCAGACGCGGCTGCCTCTCGACGAGCAGCCCGATCAACGCGCCGACCGAGTAGGAGATCGAGGCGCCGGAAGAGATGTAGCCAACCGCCGAGGAACTGAGGTGAAGGGACGTCTGGATGTCGGAGAGGTACAGCCCGTAGGCCAGCCGGACCAACCCGTAGGTCCCTGCGACGAGGCTTGTCCCGGCCATGATCAGGCTGAGCCCTCGAGGATCCCCAAACGATAACGAGCGTTTCATTTATTGAGCGTAGACTACGACCCGTGGTCATTCGTGCGCGCACCGAGGCGAAACTCCTGGACGCAGCCGACGAGCTCCTCTTCGACCATGGGGTCGTCGCCACCCCGGTGGACGCCATCCTGGAGCGTGCGGGCGTCTCTCCCGCCACCCTCTACCGCGCCTACGGAAGCAAGGAGGGGCTGGTCGCGGCGACTCTCGACCGGCGCCAAAGCGAATGGCTGGAGGTGTGGGACGAGGCCGTCGCGCGAGCCCCCGACGACCTGTCGCGCCTGCTCGCCGTATTCGACGCCCTCGACTACTTCCGCAGCCGGCCCCACGCTGCTCGTTGGTGCGCGTTCCTCGGGACGGCCGCCGAGTACGCCGAAGCGCCGCCCGTCCTGGCCGCTGCCATCCAGCGCGAGACCGACGATCTCCGCATACGGCTCACAGCGTTGGCCGAGCCCTTGGTCGGGCCCGGAGCCGCAGAGCTGGCCGAGCAGGTACTGCTCGTCTTCTCCGGCCATCTCGCCATGCGCCTACGCTCGGCCGGCCCAACCGACACCTCGGTCGCCAAGAGGATCGCCGAGACAGTAGTGGACCGCGCGAGCCCAGGCTGAGGGAGGGCAAGGGGAGGCGTACCCCCGAGCCTGCTCATTGTGGATGAGACGCCTGGAGCATCGCTCCAGGGTGGCCCGCGTCATTGCGGGTGTACAGACGGGGGGAGATGACGCGCGAGAACACGGCGCGGTGGACCAGACCTCCGAACAAGCGCATGCTGGAGAACGCCTGGTCCGGAAGCGGACGATTCTGCGGGGGCGCTCCATCGAGGAGGTCTGCGATGACCGGGTTTCTGATCGTCTTCGGCCTGTTCCTTATAGCCGTCGCCGTGGTGGGCATCCGTCACGACAGGCGGCATCGAGGAATAGGGTCCGGGTCCCGCCGAGCGAAGGGCAGCCCCCGGCTCGACAATCAGACACGGGCCGACAGGTGGGGTGGTCCCGGCTACTGAGAGTGCAGTCGCGGGGGAAAGGCACACCTCCGCGAGCGCACATCAGGGCACGTGCGGACGTTCAGAGTTGGGCTGCAAGAGGGTCACAGGACGTCCTGGTGGTGTCCGAGGACCTTGTGGTGGTCGGTCCCGGGGGCAGCTTGCGGGCTGACGTGGATGGTCACGGCGGCAAGTTTGGGGAGTTGGTGCAGCAGCCGATGGTGGGCGTCGGTGGCGATGTCATGAGCGGTAACGAGGTCGAGGTGCTCATCGACCACGATCCCGGCTTCGGCGGTGATGCGATGCCCGATCCAGCGCAACCTCAGATGCTCGGCCTCGATGACACCAGGAGTTGCCCGGAGGGTCGCGGTCGCCTCAGCGGTCAGTTCCGGGTCAACCGCATCCATCAGGCGTCGGTAGATGTCGGTCGCAGCACCACGGAGGACAGCGAGGATCGCGATGGTGATGAGGAGCCCGATGAGCGGGTCGGCCAGCGGGAATCCAGCCATCACACCGACCGCTCCGCCGACGACTGCAAGGGACGTGAACCCGTCGGTGCGGGCGTGCAGACCGTCCGCGACGAGCGCGGCCGAGCCGATCTTGCGACCCACGCGAATGCGGTAGGACGCGACCAGTTCGTTGCCAGCGAAACCGATGACCCCGGCGGCGATGACCACCCACGGGTAGGTCAAGGGTGAGGGGTCGAGGAGGCGACGGAACGACTCGTAGCCAGCGACGACAGCGGAGGCGGCGATCATCAGCACGATGAAGATTCCAGCGAGGTCTTCGGCTCGTCCGTAGCCGTAGGTGTAGCGGTCGTTCGCTCGGCGGCGACCCAGCACGAACGCGATCCACAACGGTACGGCGGTCAGGGCGTCGGAGAAGTTGTGAATGGTGTCTGCGAGGAGCGCGACCGAACCGGTGATGACCACCAGAAGGGCTTGGGCGATGGCGGTGATGCCGAGAACCACGAGGCTGATCTTGACTGCTCGGATACCTTCGGCGCTGGCTTCGAGAGCGGAGTCGACCGAGTCGGCGGCGTCGTGGCTGTGTGGCCTGAACAGGTCGGTGAGGAAGCCACGCATGCCGGTCACGTGCTCATGGTCGTGACCGTGTTCAGGATCGTGCCCATGGTCGGCGCGGTCATGCTGGGCGTGTTCGTGGTCGTGGGGTGTGGTCGGCATCAGACGCCCTTTCCGGGGGCGTGCTCGGGGGCGGGCAGGTGGTGGGGTGGGACACCCGGACCGGCGTGTTCGGCGTTGTAGATCGCGTCGGCGACGAGTTGGCTGACGTGGTCGTTCGCGAGTCGGTAGAAGACATGGCTGCCCTGGCGACGGGTGGTCACGAGCCGAGCCACACGCAGTTTCGCCAGGTGTTGGGAGACGAGAGCCTGTGGCTTGGCGACCGCGTCGGTCAGATCACCAACTGGCGCTTCACCGTTGGCGAGCACCCAGAGGAGTTTGATGCGAGTCGCATCGGCCAACATCCTGAACACCTCGACGGCGAGATCGACCTGTTCCTCCTCGGGCAAGGAAACCCTTCGGAGAGCGGTCATATGCGTCCATGCGCATATGGTGACACGGCTCGTCGACCGATCGCTCATCAGCCACCAGATGTAGGGAGCGCGTCGAAGCCTGCAACGCACTGATCTCGGCCGGTCCGAGCATCCTCGTCAAGATGTCCGTTCGTTGCTGCCTACGCGGTTGGTGCCTTCTCGACTCGCTCTTTCAGTTTCGCGAGGTTGCCGGGCATCTCGGCGCGGGCCTGACGGCGTACTACGAGCGGCACCAGCATCTTGCCTATCCCGTGTCCCACGAAGTCGACGGCGATGGTCAGCCTGGAGCACTGGTCTGTGAGTGGTTCGACCGTGAGACATACCTCGGCGCGGATCGGTCCGTCGATGCCTCGCACGGCCCATGCGTGTGGTGGATCGCGACGGACCAGCTCGGAGGTCGCTGGTCGTTCGGAGCCACCGATCCGTCGGGTGGTGCGGCAGAGGTCGCCGACCACGGGTGGCCCTTTGCTCTCCATGGAGCCGCTGACGACACCCTGCTGCCACTCGCGCCTGTGTCAACTCGCTCACGGTGCGCTCACCGCCAGACAGCTCCATCAGAATCGAGCGGCGATTGGGGTCAGCCAGTGTCGTCCAGCCCTCGGCCTCTTCATAAGTCATGGTGAATAGAAGTCACGGCTTATGAATGGGGCTGGTCAACTCATCGGTTCGGCCTCGCACCTGAACGCATGCTCGCCGGTACGTCCGAAAGATCACGGGCATGACCCTGATGAGTGGACGCACTCACATCGGCATAGTCGCGATCAGCGGTAGGTCCGCGCCTCGATGCGACCACCATGCGGCAAGGGCGGACGTCCGCCATGATGCCAACGACTCGCCTGACGGGCGGGGAGCCCGACTAGAAGGCGCTAGCTGCGCCGGGGGCAACCGTTCCTACGTCGTGGTTCTCCTTGCCACATCGTTGACAGCGCAGGAAGGTCCCTGAGGCCTCCCCGTCAGCACCCGGTGGGTAGCCGATCTTGAGCCACTTGTGACCCGCCAACTTGCAGACGGTGTACCGCTTGAGGTTGTTCATGACGATCCACGCCCTCTCTTTCAGCGGACGAGCCGCCCGAGAATCGGCGCCTTAAAACGCTACTCCCGTGGGCGCCTCCCCGACAACGGTTCAGACCAATCCTGCACCGCCAACTCGTGGCCATCCCTCAGCGTGCACCTCGGACGATGTGCAGCGATCACGTGCCCAGGAGTGGTTGTGCCAGGGGCTGATCCGGCAGTGGTCATTCCGGGCTCGATTGGCCGGACTCGCCACCCTGGGGTTCGGGTGGGGTCAACGGCATGGCGGACCAAGCTGCGGAGAGGTCGGCGACGGTCAGGTTGCGGGTCTGTCCCGGCCCAAGCTCGTCGGGGTGCAGCGCCTGCCAGAACTCCTGGTGATGCTCGCAGGACAAGACTGCGGTGATGCGTCCGTGCACCGGCGCGCGGCGGTGTTCTGCGGTGACCTGGAGGTATCGGTGACCGGAGTCCTGGCCGCGCCAGGCTGCGATGGTGGCGTCGGTGAGGATCGCGGCCCAGGCGAGAAGCTCGGAAGGGTTGTCCACCGTGGCGGTGACGTCGCCGACGATGTCGAGCTCGCGGCTGATGCGCAGGAGAATGGCCAGTTCGCGTGCGTCCTTGGACGGGTACATGGGGCGGTCGTTCCTTCTGGGTCGAGACGGAGGAAGGTTTGGGGGCCCGGCTCGCGCACAGAGCCGGGCTCCCACCTCAGTGGGGTTCAACGTCGATCTCGATTGACCGGTCGTGGTCGATCTGTCACCGAGGTGCGCCGACGCCCTCCGGACCGATGACCATCCACACCAGGTGACTGAATCGCCGCGACCTGGCGGTGGGTGCGAGGTACGAGCTTCGTCACACGCCGAGTGAGGGGTGTTGGTCTTCGATCGGAACCTACCTGGGATGCAGTGGGACATCACCTCCTCGGCTGCTCTGCTCTGATCGCCAGCGGTTCTGACTGCCACAGTCCTTCCATGTGCCGAGCCCCGGGGGCCGCGGTCAGCCTCGATGGGCCTCTGTCCTCGGGCGGGGCTGCCCCACGTCAGGCCTCGATGGCGCTTCTCTGGTCTGACTTGCCGGTGATCTGGATCTTGCGGGGCTTGGCCTTTTCAGCCACCGGCACGATCAAGCGGAGTACGCCGCCCTCGTAGTTGGCCTCGATGCGGTCCAGGTCGAGGTTGTCGCCAAGGACGAGCTGACGACTGAACCGCCCACGTGGGCGTTCGGAGGCGAGCATCTCCCAGTCACCGTTGCGTGCGACGCGCTCGGCGCTGACGGTGAGCACGTTGCGTTCCACGTCGAGGTCGACGCTTTCGGGGCTGACCCCAGGCAGGTCGAACTCGATCACGAAACGGTCGCCCTCACGCCAGGCATCCATCGGCATCACGACCGGGCGGTTGGTCGTGCCCAGCAGCTGCTGGGTCAGACGGTCGAAGTCGCGGAACGGGTCAGTGGTACGCAGCAACATGATTCCTCCTGATCCTGGTCGAGCCCTGGGTGTCACCACCCAGAACCTGTATTGTCGAATACAGATTTTATATAGCGCAAAATCTACGGCTGTGCAACCCCAGGCAGTAGGCGATCATGACGGACAGCAGTGTGGGTGTCTTCGCTATCTCGGTAGCCGCGGACCTGGTCTTCAGGGGGTGCAGGACCTGCGCGTCTACGAACGCCGTGGATCGATCGAGCCGCCCGGACACCGGGCGGCACCAGTTCTACAGCCCCGACGACCTCGAACGACTCATCCAGATCCGCAACCTCCTCACCGAGGGCCTCAACCTCGCCGGCATCGCGCACGTGCTCGTACTCGAAACCGAGAGTGTGGAGGCGCGATGTCCGCGGAGACAGGGTGGGCGACCCGGACGATGGTGCGCCCGACGTTGCCCAGGCCGTACCGTGCGTCGCCTTCGGAGTCGGATCCGTTCCGGCATCGGGCAGCGTCCGCACCGGATGATGGAGCGTAGCGGGATGCATACGTCGACCAGGGGCTCACGGCAGGTGGCGGGACCCTCGCACGGTCGGAGGGGTGGCGACCGTGCGCACCCCGGGGCGGCCCGTAGACGCAGCATCTTGTGGCGTCCTAGGCTCGCGTTCGAGAGGGTCAGGCGGTGCCCGCGAGTGAAAGAACGCCGGTGAGCACGTGGTCGGAAGGGTGGTCGCGAGCATGCGAGCCTCCGGGGGGCGGGGTTGCGCAGCGGGGCAGGAGCTGCACCACGCCACACTCGGACCCGGACCTGCTGTCGAGAGGGAGTGGCTCGCCGCCGGCTTGGCGCTTCCCGACCTGACCGCGATGCGGGAGTACCGGATCGGACGCGTGCGCTCCCAGTTGCTCCTGATGGGGTACGACGGCGCGATCCTGCGCGACCCGATGAACATCCGCTACGCCACCGACAGCACCAACATGCAAGTCTGGGTGATGCACAACCCTGCGCGCTACGTGTGGGTGGGTGCCGACGGATCGGTCATCTTGTGGGAGTTCGCCGGGTGCGAGTTCTTGAGTGGCCACAACCCGATCGTGCAAGAGGTCCGGCCCGCGGTCAGCTCGTTCTACTTCCTGGCTGGTCCGCGATACCGGGAGAAGGCCCAGGAGTGGACTGCGGAGATACTCGATGTGCTGCGTACCCACGCGGGTCCCCACCCCCGGATCGCGGTCGACACGGCTCGGCCGCTCGAGGTGCAGCTGCTGCTCGAAGCCGGCGTACGGCTCGAGGACGGCACGGAGCTCATGGAGCTCGCCCGCTCCATCAAGGGGCGGGACGAGATCTGCGCCATGCGGTGCGCCATCGCGGCGTGCGAGACCACGATGGGTGAGATGCGGGCCAACATGGTGCCGGGGATGAGTGAGCGCGAGCTGTGGTCGTTCCTGCACGCGGGCAACATCCGGCGCGGCGGTGAATGGGTCGAGACCCAGATCCTGTCTTCCGGACCGCGCACGAACCCTTGGATGCAGGAGGCCAGTAGTCGCGTGATCAACGAGGGCGAGTTGCTGGGGTACGACACGGACCTGGTCGGTTCCTACGGGATGATGTGCGACATCTCGCGCACCTGGCTCATCGGCGACAAGCCACCCACCACGGCCCAGTTGTCGCTCTACGAGCTGGCCCGAGAGCAGATCGAGCGGAATCACCAATTGTTGATCCCAGGGCGCACCTTCCGCGAGGTCTGCGAGGCGACCTGGATGCCCCCCGTCGAGGACTACCGGCACTACTCGGTCGGCGCACACGGGGTCGGCCAGTGCGATGAGTACCCCGAGATCGTGCTGCCGCACCAATGGGAGTCCGTCGGCTACGACGGTGTGCTGCAGGCTGGCATGGTTCTGACGACCGAGGCGTACGTCGGCGCCCGGTCCGGGGGCGAGGGCGTCAAGCTGGAGGAGCAGTACCTCATCACCGAGGCCGGCCCCGAGAAGCTGTCGAGCTACCCGCTCGATCTCGTCTGAGCCCTGATCCAACACGAAAGGGTCAGGTCTGGCTGAGGCGACGCGGGTACGTCGGCGTAGAGGTGCCCCACGTTGACCTGGACGAGTCTGCCCCGGTTTGGTTGCCACCGCGGATCCGGCGGGCGTAGCCGCCGCCGTTGAGGCGGCGGACATCCGGTTGCTGATATCTCCGATGCCGGTGACGGCGGCTACCAAGCGACCCGGTCTCCGCACAGCACCCGGGATGACAAGAGGTACTGCCGCGAACCACGGTCGTGCGGGGCCCTGATCCCCTTGGCGAGGGTGAGTTGGCTCAACGAGAGGTGAAGCCGCTCGAGGGAGCGTCGTCGCCGGGCAGGCGGTCACTGCTGGCCTCAGATGGCGCGGCCAGGATTCCTGCTGCCCCTTGCGCCAGAGCGCCCGGTACGGGCTGCGTCTCTCTGGGTGGAAGGAGCCACCACGCTCCCGGAGCCGTCGTCTGTGCTCGAGATCTCGACTGTGGTCGGTTGCACGCTGCGCGTCGGCGGTGCAGCATCCGCTCGGTCGGAGCGTCTCGGAACAGAGCGCGACGACGCCGCGGTCGGTGAGGGCAGTGGCTGAGGCCCTGTGGTGCTCTTGAGCGTCGTGCGTGCAGAGTCCTCAGGCGTCGATGACGACGGGGATGATCAGGGGGCGTCGCCGGAACGTCTTGAACGCCCAGCGTGATATCTCGCGGGCGATGATCTGCTCGAGCTGGTGGGGGTCGCCGATTCCTTCGGTGGCGGCGCGTGCCAGCGCCTTCTCCACCACGGGCACGGCGCCGTCGAAGGCATCTGTGTCGTGAGCGAAGCCGCGGACGAGAAAGTCGGGTGTGTCAGCGAGCTTGCCAGTGTCGGCGTCCACGATGGCCAACACGGTCACGACGCCTTCCTCGGCCAGGGTGCGTCGATCCTTGAGGATGGATTCGGTGAGACCGCCGACGGTCTGTGCTTCGACGTACACGTAGCCGGCGGGGACCTTGCCCGTGATCCGTGCGCGTCCCTTGACGAGGTCGACGACGACACCGTCCTCGGCGATGACCACGTTGGCCGGGTCGATGCCGGTGCTGATGGCGAGGTCGGCGTTGGCCCGCAGGTGTCGCCATTCGCCGTGCACGGGCATCACGTTGGCGGGTCGGATGATGTTGTAGCAGTAGATCAGCTCGCCGGCGGAGGCATGGCCGGAGACGTGGACCTTCGCGTTGCCCTTGTGTACGACGCTGGCGCCCCAGCGCGTCAGGCCGTTGATCACGGTCGAGATGGCGTTCTCGTTGCCGGGGATGACCGAGCTGGCCATCAAGATGGTGTCGCCCTCGCCGACGCGGATCTTGTGGTCACGGTTGGCCATCCGTGACAGCGCCGCCATCGGCTCGCCCTGGGAGCCGGTGCAGATGAGCGTGGCCTTGTTCGCGGGGAGCTTCTCGAGCTGTTCGAGCGGCACGATGAGTCCCTGGGGAACCTTGAGGTAGCCGAGGTCACCGGCCACGCCCATGTTGCGAACCATCGAGCGGCCGACGAAGGCGACCTTGCGACCGTGGCGGTGGGCCGCGTCGAGCACCTGCTGGATGCGGTGGACGTGGCTGGCGAAGCTGGACACGATGATGCGGCGCGGCGCGGTCCGGAACACGGTGTCGATGGCCGGCGCGAGGTCACGCTCGGCGGTCGTGAACCCGGGGACCTCGGCGTTGGTCGAGTCGGTCAGGAAGAGGGCCACCCCCTCTTCGCCCAGGCGGGCGAACCCGCGCAGGTCAGTGATACGTCGGTCGAGGGGGAACTGGTCCATCTTGAAGTCACCGGTGTGCAGGACCAGTCCGGCCTGCGTGCGGATCGCGACCGCCAACCCGTCCGGGATGGAGTGGTTGACGGCCAGGAACTCGCAGTCGAAGGCGCCCAGGTCGATGCGATCGCCCTCTGCCACCTCACGCAGGACGGGGGTGATCCGGTGCTCCTTGAGCTTCTCCTTGATCAGGGCCAGCGTGAGCCGAGAACCGATGACCGGGATGTCGGGGCGCTCCTTGAGCAGGTACGGGACACCGCCGATGTGGTCCTCGTGGCCGTGGGTCAGGACCAGTCCCGCCACCTTGTCGAGGCGATCGCGGATCCAGGTGAAGTCGGGAAGGATCACGTCCACCCCGGGATGCTGCTCCTCGGGGAAAAGCACGCCACAATCCACGACGAGCAGCGAACCCTCGTGCTCGAAGACCGTCATGTTGCGACCGATCTCGCCGAGGCCGCCAAGACCCACGATGCGCAGGCCCCGGGCAGGCAGCGGTCTTGGGGACTGCAGTTCGGGGTGAGGATGGCTCACGAGACGCTCCTGTCGATCATCAATGCGGCTCCCAGCATCGCAGTGCCTGGAGACTGACCGCACAGGCGGCCTGGCAGAGCCAGGCTGACAACCTCAGGTTCCGACATGGCCTCCAGCGTTCTGGGACCGCTGGCCACCAGGAGTGCGCAGTACACGCGGCGAGGTGGCCACCTGAGCTGACGTGACCGACTTCCTCAGTGCCCGTCCTGAAGCTCTCCGCCACCGGGACGCTCGGGTAGATGTACCGCTTTCTGTCGCTCGAGCGAGCAGACGGGTCGGGGATCAGGAGCGGTGGAACTCGAGCCGTCTCGCCACGGCGGTGAGGGTCGTCAACCCCACTGGAGCGTCGTCGATGTCGTCGAGTTCCACCAGCAGTACCTTCCCGGCCGCGGCGAGCATGATCAGGCGCATCGTCATGCCCGGGATGACCGCATGGACGAGCGATGACGGGGACTGCCCGGTGAACAACCCAGCGAGTTTGATCCGGTGTCCCTGATCCGTGCAGGAGTCGAGCTTCGTCCCAGGCTTCGTGCGCAGGTCCACTACGGCGCCGTGAAGCCCACCGATGGACACCGGTAGTGCCCGGCTCGTGGTGAGGTTCGGACGC
Source organism: uncultured Actinomycetota bacterium (assembly GCA_963843775.1). Taxonomy (GTDB): domain Bacteria; phylum Actinomycetota; class Actinomycetes; order Propionibacteriales; family Nocardioidaceae; genus Marmoricola. The sequence continues at coordinate 287,579 of CAWJLT010000016.1, read as the reverse complement.
TTCTTGAACCACGACGCCATCCTTGCTGGTGTCCACGAGCCAGCGAGTGGCTCGATGACGCAGCCGTCCGGGTCTGTGATCCGGGCCGGGACCACCGCGGTGTAGACGCCGATGAAGTCGGAGGTGCCGGCATTCACGCCCGGGAGGTCGTCCCCCGGAGGGACGAGCAGGAAGTTTCCGGGTGTGTCCTCGTAGTTGAACCAGCCGTCGGTTGGAACCTGGTAGGTGAGCTGCGGTGTGAAGACCTGGGTCGTGTACGCCGTCGCAGCGTTCAAGGCCCCCAGGCAGGCTGCACCTTCGGGGTTCGGGCACGAAGGCTGAGTCGATGCACTGGTGGACGGCGTCGAGTGTGCCCTCGACTCCGGTGGCTTCCCGGAGGAGCCCGCGGAAGAGCAGCCGACCAGCGTGAGGACCGTGGTGCACAGCTGCGATTCCCCCCGCCATCTCGTCGACGACGAGGCTTGCACCGAAGGACCACCAACGGCCCGTTGTCGGGCACGCACGCCACGTGGCACGACGTTGCCCCCATCGGTTCCAAGGTAGTGCTCATGGGCCAGGTTCATGATCGAGCTCAGCGGTCTACTCCGGGGCTGTCGTCCCGGCCTGACCGGTGCTCAAATGAAGACCCGGTTCCAGTTCGGGAGGTCGGGGCACCATGGGAGTGATAGGCATGAACCGTCGTCGGATCCTCGGGATCGCTGCAGCAACCGTCGCAATGGCTGGCATGGCCGCGCCAGCCGTGGGGGCCGGTCATGGAGTCACGGTGCTGCACGATGGTGTGGTGACCACGCAGGACGTGCCCTCCCGGCCGGGCTCGGAGCCGGACACCGTTGTCGAGCCCGACGTTGCGGTGAACCCGAGGAACGAGCGTAACGCCGTCGCGGCGGCCCACGACTCGAGGTACGAGGACGGTGGTGCCGTCTCGATCAGCGTCGCTTGGACGAAGGACGCAGGTCGGCACTGGCACCACCAGCCGGTACGTGGCGTCACGTCAGCGAACGGAGGCAGCTTCTCCAGGGCCTCGGATCCGGTGGTCGCCTTCGGTCCCGAAGGGACGGCGTACCTCTCGATCCTTGCCGTCGACATCCCCGGCTGCCGGACTGCGGTGGTGGTGGTTCGTTCCACCGACGGCGGTGTGACTTGGAGCAGGCCCTCGGTGGTGCACCACAGCAACAGCTGCAAGTACAGCGATGACAAGAACTGGCTGGTCGTTGACAACGGCGCGAAAAGCCCTCACCGTGGGCGCGTCTACCAGTTCTGGACACCCTTCCGCTTCGCCGACGAGGCGCAGAACCAATACCTGGGGTCGCCTCAGGTAGTGCGCTGGTCGGATGACAAGGGGGCCACGTGGAGCCGTACGTCCTACGTGACGCCTCCAGACCACGGCACCCAGAACTCCCAGCCGATGGTTCGCGCCGACGGCTCGATCGTCGACACGTTCTACGACTTCGGCGCGGGGGGTCGGTCGCCGGACCTGGTGCCCGGGGGTGCGCCCGAGAGCGTGCCGCGCACGCAGCTGGCGCCGAGGCGCAAGGCGCTTGTGTCGGCGCCCATCGATGCCAGTGGCCCGATCGTCGCGACCGTCTCCACCGACGGTGGCCGCACGTGGTCGACCGGGACGGAGGTGACCAACCTCGGGGGTGGCTATGCCGACGACGTGCGCTGCTGCCTGTTCGGCGCCGACATCGACGCCGTCAGCGGCCGGATGCACGTGGTGTGGCTGGGTGGCGTGGACGACACGGACCCGGTCTACGAGTCGTTCTCGGACGACGGAACGCAATGGTCCTCACCTGTACGCGCCTCCCGGGGTGACGTTTCAGGCGTCCAGAATGTGAATGTCGACGTTTCCGCGCGTGGTTCAAAGGTGTACATCAGCTACGGCCAGCGGCGGCATCCCGAGCAGGACGGTGGTTTCGTCCAGCAGCAGCTCGTGGTCTCGACCGACGGTGGCCGAGTGTTCGGCGCGCCCACACCGATCGGCCCGGTCTCGGAGCTGAAGTACGCGGCCCAAGCAGGCGGGTACTTCCCCGGTGACTACATCGGAACCACCATCTCAAAGAACCTGCTCTACGTCGTGTGGGCGGTCTCCTCAAAACCGCCTGCCTCGTCAAACTCGCCGTACCACCAAGTGATCTGGGGAACGACGCTGCGCCGATGAGCAAGTGCGACCGGATGGCCCAACACCGATGTGCCCGTCACCTCTGTTTCCTACCGGGCCTCTCCCCGCCAAGGCCTGCGGATTCTTCGGCTCTTGGGTGGTCCAGTCACCTTCGCGCCGATAGGCGGGGGAGTGACTGTGAGGATCGCCTTCGCAGCCTGATGGTGCTGGGCTGTGGTTAGTGGCCGCGGGTGTGACCCTTGGTGTGACTGGCGATTCTGCCTTGGTGCGACTTGTCCGCTCGTAGTTGCTGGTCCCGGCCCGGTTGGAGGCGCTGGCCTGATCAGGAGCTTGACCGCCTGGCGTCATCGGCGTCAACACCCACGTCCATATCACTCCGCGGCCGTGGTCGATGCTGCGACTGGTGGTGTCCTCGACGAGTTGAACGTCGACGGACAGCCGCGGGCTATGCCGATCTGGTGGAGTTCGCCAACGATCACACGATGTTGCGGGCTGGGCGATCAAGGGGACCGGTGTTCACCGCGCCGCGCTGCGCGCGAAGCGATGGCCCGACCGCGGCTGGGAACTCCACGCACCGGAGGCGAATTCCATGCACGGTCAGTGCTCCTGGCCGCCAGCCGGTCAACGATCAATGCCTCCACTGGAGCCCCCTACGTGCGGACGACGACCTTCACCCGCCCAGACCGGAACACCTTGAGAACCCCGTGCTCGAAGCGGGCGAGGGTGCCCCGCTTGAACCGGGTCGGCGCCGAGCGGGGGAAGCCGAGCCGCGAGGCCGCGGCGCCGCGGCGTAGGTAGGCCTTGAGCACCTTCCCGTGCAGCTCGAACGCGCCGACGCCGTACTTCGCGTAGATGCGACCCTTCTGGAAGCGGCGCACGTGGCCGCCCGCCACGGAGTGCTCCGCGGCTCTGGGCCCGCCGAGGACCGACCGGTAGCCGCCTATCGCCTTCCATCGCGCCGTGATCGCGGTGTCCCGCGCGCGCTGGGCGCCGTTCTGGACGCTTCGCGCCAGCGTCCGGACGTAGGGGAGCTTCGCGTATAGGTAGCGGCCAGGGCAGGCGGTCTGGCCGACGTCCCGGTGGCCGTTGATGGCCTGCAGCCACCGGTTCTTCACGTAGACGCGCGGTGCGTTGGCCGGGATGTTGTAGAGGGAGAGCTTCCAGGCGAACAACCGGGCGTAGGCACTCAGAACCGCCTGCGGCGGCGCGGCGATGTCGTAGTTCCCGATCGCAGACATCGCGAAGGACACCTCGTTGTAACCCAACGTATGGGCCCCCACGACCGGACTGCCGACACCGCCGTAGCGGCCTTCCCAGATGCGGCCGAACCGGTCGACGAGGTAGTTGTAGCCGATGTCGCGCCACCCGCGGGACTGCGTGTGGTAGGCGTAGATCCCTCTCAGCAGCGCCGGCACCTGGGCCGAGGTATAGGTGTTCGCGTTGACCGTGTGGTGGATGAACCCGGCCTTGACGGTGCCGTAGGCCGGCGCCGACTGGTCGCGCAGCCGCTCGTTGGCACCCCACTGTGCACGCGAGTAGATGTACGGCTTCGCGGCGACCTTCATGGCACTCAGGGCCACGGTGTCCTGGGCCTCACCGGCACCGGTGGCCTGCGGGTCGCCGCCGGACGCTGGATCCTCAGGGCCGGCTGGGTCGGGTAGCTTCGAGGTGTCGATGGCAGGAGCTGCCCTTGTCATCGTCCCGGTGCCCGGGTCGATGACGGCAAGCGTCAGGTCGGGCGGCGTGGTCCCGTCCGCGGTCTCGGCACGCATCTGCACGCGGTCCACGTCCCCGATGATCAGGGCGTCGGTGCCGGGACGATCGTCCCTGGCCTCATCCTCGGTCGACCCGCCGTCCGGCCCGTGCTCGTCGTGGTACGCCACGTCCATCCAGTCCGACCAAGTGCCGTTCTTCTCGGTACGCACCTGCACCGCGAGGTGGTCCTCGGCGTACTCGACGCCGTGCTTCCAGGTGACCCCGACCGTCGCGTAGCCGCGCACGAGTTGCGGGTCCGAGAGCGCCACCAGACCCTTCGTGTCCGGTGTCCGACTGGGTGTCGTTGCGGGTGCCTGGTTGGTCCGTCGGCCCGCACCGCGGTCCACGGCAGCACCGGGCGTCTTGTCGGAGATGCCGGTCACCCGGACCTCGCGGACCTGCGGGGTCACCGGGGCCGCGTCGACCTCGGTCTTCGCCGGCCCCTCGACGGGCTCGGCCAGCGCAACCTGTTGCGGGACCCCAGTGGGAGCCATCTCCCTGACGCTGGCGACGTTGCCTGGCTGCGGAACGACGTCGAGGGTCTCGACCCCGGCGGCGGACACACCGACAGCGAGGACGGCAGCCGTGACCAGGGATCGCTGGCACAACATGACGTAGCGGGCACGGCTGAATCGCAAGAGAAGGCGCTCCATGAGAGGGGGAAGTCGTTCACACGAGTACCAAGGGTCACACCCGTTACAGGGATCTGGAAAGCGAAGATCGCGAATTACAAACTTGTACTTATCGAATTACACGGCTGTGTTTACAGAGAAACTTGCGGCGCGTTTCGGATTCCCCGCGGAAGATTGTGAGCGTCAACAGCTCACAGGTGGCAATGATGAGCCACCCCGGCGTAGTCGTCGACCTCATCAAAGCCGCGAGGCGGTGCCCGCGAGCAGGGCCAGGCGGCCGCCCAACCCTGCCCGCCGGTTCCTCGAGACGCCTGCAAGGACCACTGCTGCAGAATGCCTCGAGATCGGCTACAGCATGTAAATGCTCGACCGACGGCCGGGCACGGAACTACGGTCGATCGCGGGGGTGTGACGCTGGTCGAACCAGCAAGATGATTGGTGAACGAGAATGAGCGGACGTTTCAGAGGCCAATCGTCACGCGGAGCGTGCCCGTGCGGGATCACCGGTGGGACGAGCGGGCTCGACCGTTGAGCCGGCTCCGATGACGCCGCAAGGTCTTGCGTGCTGGACCGCGGCGCGGAAGAGTAGAAGCCGTTACTGCAGTAGTCAGTGAGGCCGCCCCACGGTTCCGGGTGCCAGGCCGGTGAGCCTCCCCGTCGAGGAGGGTAAGCCATGCTGGAAATGGGAACTGTCACCGCCAACATCCCGGCCGCGGACCTGGCGCGCGCGCGCGAGTTCTACGCTGACAAGCTCGGCCTTACGCCCTTCCAGGAGATGGAAGGCATCATGTTGCTGTATCGCACGGCAGGCGGGTCTGCGTTCAGCGTCTACCAGACCGAGTTCGCGGGTCAGGCAGGCCACACCATCGCCCAGTGGCACGTCTCCGACGTGGACTCCGTCGTGCGTGACCTGAGCGAGAAGGGGGTCGTTTTCGAGCACTATGACATGCCTGAAGTGAGCTGGGATAACCACGTCGCGTCGATGGGGGACATGGGCAAGGCCGCCTGGTTCAAGGACAGCGAGAGCAACATCCTGTGCATCGATGACGGCTTCCCGGGAGAACCTGGCAGCTGAGCGATCTCGATAGGGATCACGGCGGGTCACACTTCGAGAACCTGTGAAATGGAGACCGATCCACCGCGACGGTCGGGCCGCTCGTAGTGCCGTCTCGCCCGAACGGTGAGCGGCCCCAGCCCGGCCTGTTCGATCTTCCAAGGGGCGGTGTGGCTGCGGATCGTCACAGCGGGAGTGGCTTGGGGGAGAGCGCGGGATTGCGGTCTTTTGCAGGGGAGGCTCAGGGATTTCCAAAGCCCGATCAGGTTGCCCTCGGTGTCGATGGTGTTGACCACGAAACCCCTTTCCCGCCAGGAATGCTCGCGTCACGGTCCTGCCTTCGGCGGCCTGGCGCTTCATCGACCCTCGTGACGTCGGTGTAGGTGACGAGCGCGGGTCCTTGCCCACGGGCTCTCTGCTGTGCTCGAACATCCCCCGTTGATGAAAGCTGGCTGGGTCGGACCCCATCCGAGTTGCTCAGACCGGTATCAACATCGTGTATCTGATGCCCGGCGCAGAGACCATCTGCCAACCAACGTCCCTCCGTAGGACCCCCGGGGCCGTCGCCATCGTCGGACGGAATCCAACTCCCCCGGCCTCGCCGGACGACGGAAGGGGCGTCGGTGCCGGATCACTCCGGAGCCGACCGCAGCCTTGCCGGGAAGGGCTGATACCGCCCCGACTTCTCGTCGGCCCGGACGCTGGAGACGCACTGACGGCCGCCGATCCTCCAGCTTCGTCGTTGGAGGCGAAGCCTGGCGAGGGTGTCAAGGCGGTCACCGTCGACTGAGCGGCACGCGTCACGTGGTCGAGCAACCAGCATCACTGCCCAGCGCTCGGTTTGCGGATCCCGCACCTCTTGGCCCCGAGCAACGGCCGTTGAATCCACAGCGCGCGTCGGCGATGCCGTCCCCGACCTACCGAGCCTTTGCGGTGGTTAGCCTGTGCTTGGCACCGACGACCAGCGGAATGACGCGCGCGGTCACCGTTGTCCGGTTCCGGAGACCGAGTGAGTCGCGGCCGCAGGCCGGTCACGAAACGAACAGCCCGCAAGCTCAGTCGTCGGGGAGCTGGGAGACGATGTCGTCCTGGATGACGTTGAGCAGCAGGTTGAGGTCGATCCCATGGCTCGTGGCGTCGCTTGGGCGCACTTCGGTGGCGGTGACCACGACGACGTTGCGGCCCGGGACCACTTGGATGACTTGACCGCCGTACCCCAGAGCCTCGAATACCTGGTCACCATCAAGGGTGGCTGTCCACCACTGGTATCCGTAGCCGTCGCCGAGTCCATCGGCGGCAACCTGTTGGGTCGTGGCGTCATCGACCCAGCCTTCCGGCACCACTTGCTGCTCACCCCAGCGCCCGCCGTTTAGGAAGAGCTGGCCGAGTTTCACCATGTCCCGCGGTCGAAGCTTGATGCCCCACCACCCCTGACTGACTCCCTGCGGGTCCACGGGCCAGGCGAACCCGGCGTGCTCGTACGCTGCCCAGTACTTCGCCAGTGGTCCGTGCGTCTCTGCGCCCCGAAATGCGGCTCGCGTATCGATGCCGAGCGGCCCGAAGAGTCGCGACCGGGCAAAGTTCAACGCCGAGGTTCCGGTCGCCTCCTCCAGGATCGCAGCGAGCAGGTGCGAGTTGCCGTTGGAGTAGACGAAGTGGGTCCCGGGCGGCGACTCCGGGTGAGTCAGGATTTCGCGCACCCAGTCTTCGGACTTGATGAAGGCTGGCCCCGCCGCCTCGTCTCCACTGGGGAACCCAGCCGTCATGGTGAGAAGCTGACGTAAGCTCGTGCGCGCCACTGCCGGAGACATGACGCTGGCATATTTGGGAAGCAGTCTCGCAAGGGTGTCGTCGAGGCTGCCGATGAGCCCCTCATGAAGAGCGATCCCGACCAACGTCGAGACCACGGTCTTGGTTACGGACTGCACACCCCAATAAGCGTCCTGATCGGTCCCGTAGTACCGCTCAAACACAATGCGGTCGTCGGTGGCGACCATCACTGCGCGCAACTGGTCGAAATCGGCGATGACGTCGGTGTAGCCCGCGATAGCCGCGACGATTCTCTCGCGATCAGGGGACGAGAATGTCTGCTCGGGAGACTTACCGCCAGAACACGCCGGCAGTAGAAGACACGCAACGACAACGAGCAACAGCGTTAGGCGGAAAGGTTTGAGATCACCCACGGCGCTCTCCCTTCGCACCTCTCAGTTTGGCAGTGCGGGCGGTCAGTGTCGACGCCGTCAGGCATATGGGCCGACCTGATCCTCGGGAGATTCTGATCGAATGCGGCACAAGTCGACGGCCCAGAGGCAGCGTCTTTCTGGTGGAATCGGCTCATCGCCGTGCAACAGTTCCTGTCAGGCAACGGCATCGGAGCAGAGAAGCCACCAGAGCCGACAAGATGCCCGTTCGCGAGGCCGAGGAAGAACTGCGTCGACCACGACCAGGTCAGCGTCATCCACGTCCAAGCGATCGTCGGCAAGCTCGACCCCCACGGCATCGACCGGGAGCGGGCGTTCTTCGCCGTGGTCCATGCCGCCGACCATGCCCCCCGATCCGCGGCGGACACGGCTAGCAGGGAGACGGTCTGATGAGCGTGCGTACGCCGTAGAGGCACTCAAGCTGCGGCGCTCAGGTGTTGTCCTCGTCCCTACGCTCGTACCCGCCGCGAGGGCACGCGGCGGCCTCGCCGCGGCCGAGCAGGCGGCAATGACCCGGCCAGCTTGAAGGCCCAGGTCATGCTCCCCGGCGTCGGTTGGATCGGATACCTCGGCGGTCCGATCCAGACTTACGCCACCGCCGGCGTGCTCGGTGCAGGCAGCGTGGTCGGATGGTGCTTCGGACGCGAGTTCGCCGACCCCACCGTGGTCTGCTTCTACGCCTCCGCCACACCTCGCGGCGCGGTCGCGCGCGCCAAGTTTGTCCAGCCCTCTGGGCCACAGGTGTCTGACTTCGCTCGGCCCGCGCCGAGGGGTCACCGTGTGCCCGCTGCTGCAGGACAAGCACCGCGGGCACGAACGCCGTCATTCCCCAGAAGCCGGCCCCGTGCTGCGCGTGCCGAACAACAGGCCGTTCCATGCCTCGTTGCCGACAAGCACCGCATAGGTGCGGTTGCGCAGCAGGGTGTCCTGGGTGACTCGCGCGATGCAGGATGACCCCCATCGACCCGTAGTCGAAGCCCCCGATACCGATGACACCGGTAGCGGCACCTGTGTCGTGGGACGTCTCAGTTGGGCGAACCACCTCATCGACGACGAGCTGACGAAGACGATGCCTACGGTTGCTGCCAACACGGGTGGCGCTAGCACCGGGGCCGCGCGTCGCACCCGGCCGACGAGCCTTCGCGGGCCAGGCCTGGACGAACACGCCCGCGCCTGTCTTCGCGATCTCGTGTCACGCGTCTCATGATGGTCCACGGGCCCATGTACCGGCGACGGTCGGGCGGGCATCACGCCAGGTGACGACCGCGCTCCTGCCGAGGTAGAGGCCCAGGCCCGTCACGGCGAGCCAGACCGGCCCGAGCAGGGCCGGAACGCCGGGCACGCCCAGTCCGGCGACCATCAGGGTCGTCTGGAGCACCGGCAGCACAGCCACGACACCGAGCCAGCGTGGGACGGAACGCTCGCGCAGCCCCATCACGGCGATCGCACCGGCCGCGACGACCACGCCGAGCCACCCGATGAACGAGCCGAAGTCGTTCAGCACGTAGTAGACGTACAGACCGGTGTCGTCGAACGCAGCCGGCTCGAACGACCCGGGCAGGTAGTTGCCCAGAGCGCCCTTCCAGCCGTACCCGTACGTCAGCCCGGCCGCCGACGACACCAGCCCCAGCGGAACCAGGTGGGCCGCGGTGGAGTCCGGCAGGAGCGGTTCGACCCGTCGCCGCCACGTCGCGGCGAGCACGAGCAGCAGCACGACGGTCAGGTAGCCGAGGACCATGCTCAGGCGTAACGTCATCGGGTCGAGGTCGACGAAGAGTTGGTGGTCCAGGGTCGCGCCCTGGTCGACGGTGCGGCCGTCGAGCGCAAGGGTCGCCGTGACGCCGGCCAGGCCGGCGGCGGTGGCGAGGAGGGGCCAGCGAGGGCGGCCACGCCGGGTAGAGGTGGTCACCCCGAATGCGGGGGAGTGGACCTGGGTCATGACGCGTTCTCCTTGTTCGGATGGTGAGTGGTGACGAGCTGGTGGGCACGGATCGCGGCGAGTGCCCCGACCGTGCCGGTGACGGCGAGCAGGAAGACCTGGTAGACGGACATGCCTGGGTCGAGGGCGGTGTTGCCGAGGCCCCCGTCGAAGAACCCGGACGCCAGGCTGACGAGGCACGCCACCGCCAACAGTCCCGCCGGCACGGCCGCGCGTCGGCTCCGGCCACGGACCGACAGCCACGTCGTGACGACCTGGCCGACGATCATCGGGAGCGGGGCGGCGAGCAGGGCGTGGCCGCCCCAGGCGTCGCCCCAGCTGTTGACGCCGGTCAGCGCGGCCCACAGCCCGCCGACCAGGTCGACGACGACCAACGCGCCCATGGCGCCGGTGAGCAGGAGTGAGACGGTCGTCGTGGCGGGTAGGCCGGTGGCGGTTCGGGTGAGCTGGGTGGTCATGGCGCTTCCTCTCGTGGGGTGGGTTGATCAGGCGCCGAGGTGGGCGAAGGCGCGCCGCTCGGCGCGGACGTAGCGCGGACGGAACAGCCGCAGCGCCAGGCGGTAGACCCGACCGGACTCGCCGAACATCCGTTGGATCACGTCGGGAGGTACGCCGTCGGCGACCCACGGCAGCACGAACGGCACGATGCGGGCGGGGTAGCCCTTCTGGGCCGCCGCCTCGGTGGCCGCGAAGTCCGCGATGGTCAGGGTGCGTTGAAGGAGCGGCAGGGCCTGGGTCTCCTCGTGCCGCAGGTGGTCGAGCAGCAGGGTGCGCGTCGTCGAGACGTGGACGTCGAGCGCTTTGCGCTGGTCCTCAGTGGGGGCCGCCGCCATCTTGGCGAGCCCTCGACCGCACGCGTCCAGCGCCGGGTCGAGGAGCTCGTGCTCGGCGGCCATCGCCCGGAGCACCTCCAGCCCGCCGGGCTCGTGACGCTCCCCGACCCGGCGTCGTACGAGCGGCCAGATGTGGTCGTCCTCGACCGTGTGGTGGTGGTGCAGGACCTCGGCGAGTCGCTCCCACCGCCGGGCGAGCGCCCGCCAGGTGTCGTGGTCCTCGACGGGCGTCACGCGTACGGCGTCGCGGAACCGGTCGAGGTCGCGACGGAACGCGTGGTGCATGAGGTACATGCCGGTCTGGTCGTGCGGTCCGTCGGCCACGTGGGCCTGACCGGGGAGGCAGATCTGAGTCATGCCCCCAGCGTCGGCGCCGGGACTTGGGCCGCACCTGTGCCGCACTGGTGACGCTCCCGCACGCCGTCGCAAGCCCCGCGCAAGCCCGGCTCGTCAGTGTCGGTGCATCGATCCACCCGACCTGCACATGTGAGGACCTGAGATGAACCGCTTGCTGGGGCCGATGGCCCGCTTCTGCGCCGCCCGCCCGTGGCGCGCACTCCTGCTCTGGGTGGTGGGGGCCGCCGCTGCCTTCGCCCTCGCCACGGCAGTCGGAGCCCCGGCCCAGGAGGACTGGGACGCTCCCGGCACCCCCTCCCAGCGCGGGGTGGACCTGCTCCGCGCCCACCTGCCCGAGGCCGGCAACGCGAGCGCGCAGGTCGTGGTCCACGACCGGCGCGGTGCGTCTGTGCCCCCGGACGAGCTGACCGATCTCGACGAGCGGCTGGGCGCGCTGCCCCACGTGCTGGCCGTCGACCCGCCGCGCGTCTCCTCGGAGGGGGCCACCGCCCTTCTCACGGTGAGGTACGACGTCCCCGTCACGCACCGCGACCTCATGGGGCACGTCGAGCCGCTGGAGGCGGCCGTCGCGTCGACCCGGGCATCCGGGTTGCAGGTGGTCCTCGGCGGCGAGCTGCCCGCCACTGCCCAGGCGCCCATGGAGGGTGCCGGCGAGATGGTCGGCATCATCGGCGCCTTGGTGATCCTGCTGGTGATGTTCGGCTCCGTGGTGGCCGCCGGCCTCCCGGTGCTCGTCGCGGTGGCCGGCGTCGCGGCGGGATCCGCCGGCATCACGGTGCTCTGCGGCCTCATGTCGGTCAGCCCGAGCGCTCCGATCGTGGCCTCGATGGTCGGCCTCGGGGTGGGCATCGACTACGCCCTGCTCCTGCTGACCCGCCTCCGCGACCACCTCGCCGACGGCCTGTCCGTCGTCGACGCCGCCGAGCGGACCGCCCTCACAGCCGGTCGTTCGGTCGTGCTGGCCGGCCTCACGGTGCTGACCTCCCTGCTCGGGCTGCGCCTGGCCGGACTGGCCACGTACTCGGCGTTCGGCATCGCCACCGCCGTCACCGTGCTGGCCGTCGTGGTGAGCACCCTGGTCCTGGTCCCTGCCCTGTGCGGACTGCTGCACCGACGCCTGCTGCCCCGACGGGTCCGACAAGGTCGCCCGGCTCGTCCCCGTCCCCGCGGTTCCCGGTCGGAGCGGTGGGCCCACATGGTGGCCGCACGCCCGCTCGCCTGGGCGCTGGCCGCTGTCACGGTCATGCTGCTGCTGGCTGCACCGGTGCTGGAGATGCGGACCTGGCCGCAGAGCGGCAGCGACGACCCCACCTCGATGCAGGGACGCCAGAGCTACGACCTGCTGAGCGACGCCTTCGGGCCGGGCGCCCCCACGCCGTACGTCGTCGTGGCCGATCGTTCCCGCGTCGGCGATGCGCAGCTGGCCGAGGTGGTCGCCGACCTGCGGGCCCGCGTCGACCTCGTCGGTGTGACCGACCCCGCCGTCTCGCCCGACGGCGGCGTGGCCGTGGTCAACGCCGAGTCGACGTTCGCCGACACCGACGCCCGTACTCCGGGCCAGGTGGAATCCCTGCGCGGCGTGCTGCCCGACGGAGTGGAGCTGGCCGGATCGAACGCGATGTTCGCCGACTTCTCCTCGGTCCTGGGCGAGAAGATCTGGTTGGTCGTCGGCTTCGTGGTGTCGGTGTCGGCGCTGATGCTGATCCTGATGTTCCGCTCGCCCGTCATCGCCGTGAAGGCCGTCGTGATGAACCTCATCAGCGTGGGTGCCGCCTACGGCGTGGTGACCGCGACCTTCCAGTGGGGCTGGGGACTCGACCTGCTCGGCGTCGACCACACGATGCCGATGTCGAGCTGGATGCCGATCCTGATGTTCGCCATCCTCTTCGGCCTCTCGATGGACTACGAGGTGTTCCTGCTCGCCCGGATCCGCGAGGACTACGAGCGCACGGGCGACGCGCGGGGGAGCGTGGCCCGCGGGCTCGCCGCCACCAGTGGGGTGATCAGTGCCGCGGCCGCGATCATGGTGCTGGTCTTCCTCGGCGTCGCCACCGAGGCCAGCACCCTGGTCAAGATGCTCGGCTTCGGGCTCGGGGTGGCGATCCTCCTCGACGCCACCGTGGTCCGGATGGTGCTGGTGCCCGCCACGATGAGCCTGCTGGGGGAGCGCAACTGGTGGGCTCCCGCCTGGCTCGATCGGGTGCTCCCGCACCTCGACGCCGAGGGCCGGGACACCGTGTCCGAGGAGCCAGAGATCGAGGCACGGATTCCGCTTCTGGTGGACTGAGCGGGGGCTAGGGTGTCGCCGTGCGGATCTGTGTCCTGGGCGCATGCCGGGTCATCGACATGGACGGCGCGGAGGTGGAGCTCGGCTCACGCAAGCCGCGGTCGATCGTCGCCGCCCTCGCCCTGACGCCGGGACGACCGGTTCCCCTCGACACCCTGGCCGACCTGGTGTGGGGCGGCGAACCGCCCCGCACCGCCCAAGGTTCGCTGCACGCGTATCTGTCCGGCCTGAGGAACGCGCTCGAGCCGGACCGTCCGTCCCGCGGGTCGGCCTCGGTCATCGAGACGACCGACCACGGCTACGTGCTGCGGACGCTGGCCCGGGCCGTCGATGCCCACGCCTTCGCGGACGACGTAGGCGCCGTCGGTCGGTTGCTCGCGCCCCTGGCGTCGCAGTTCGAGGTCGGGCCCACCGCGGGATGGCCGTCGCGTGACGAGGTGACGGGGGCGGTCGACCGGCTCGACGACGTGCTTGCGACCTGGGGTGGCGAGCCGTACGCCGACCTGCCCGAGCACCCGGACGTGGCGGCGGCGCGGTCCTCCCTCGAGCGGTTGCGGGCCACGGCGGAGGAGGCCAGGCTGCTCGGGCTGCTGGCCGTCGGCGACCACGCCGGCGTGCTGGCCACCACCGAGTCCGCTACCGCCCGCAACCCGATGGATGAGGCATTGTGGGCGACCCACGCGCTGGCCCTCTTCCGGGCCGGCCGGCAGGCCGACGCCTTCGAGGCGCTACGGACCGTGCGAGCCACGCTGGTCGAGGAGCTCGGCGTCGATCCCGGGTCGCGCCTCCGGGCGCTGGAGGCCGCGGTCCTGCGGCAGGATCCGGGGATCGAGCAGACGCTAGCCGCCCCGGTCGTCGCGTCGCCGCCTCCCACACCGCCCCCCATCCCGGTCCGCGTCGCGGTGCCTGTGGCCCCGGCCGGCGCCGAGGGCGTACGCGACGATCCGACCGTCGGCCGTCACGCGGAGCGCGCGGTGCTGTCGGCCCTGCTCGAGCGGGCCGCCGGTGGCGGTTTCGCGTGCGCGCAGGTGGTCGGCGAACCCGGCATCGGCAAGACCCGACTGGTCACCGACCTGGCCACCGAGGCGCGTGAACGGGGGTTCGTGGTGGCGTGGGGGCGCTGCTCCCAGGATGACGGGGCCCCGCCGTTGTGGCCCTGGCGCGCGGTCCTCGAGGCGCTCGGGGTGAGCGACGCCGGACCGGACGCGACCCCGCCCGGGTCGCAGGCCACCCCGGCGCAGCTGGCCTTCGCCCGGTGGGACGGCATCGTGCGCCGTGTCCTCACGGCGACGCACCCGTTGCTGCTCCTGCTGGAGGACCTGCACTGGGCCGACGAGGCAACTTTGAGGACCCTGGCCCACTTGTTCGCCTCCGCGCCCGCGGAGGCCGGGCTCTGCGTGGTCGGCACCCGACGGGCACAGCCTGAGCCCACCGGCGCCCTCGCACTGGTCGGCGAGGCGTTCGCCCGCAGGCACGCGGCGCGCCTGGACGTCACCGGGCTCGAACGTGCCGGAACCTCGGCCCTTCTGACCGGCCTAGCCGGGCGTCCGCTGCCGGACTCGTTGCTCGACGCCTGGCACGCCCGCTCCGGCGGCAACCCGTTCTTCCTGGTCGAGCTCGCGCGACTGGGGCAGGGTGATCCCGACCGCGTCCCGCCGACTGTACGAGAGGTCGTGGCGCGGCGGCTCTCGCTGCTGCCCGAGCGTGCCCGCGAGACGCTGATGACCGCCGCCGTCACCGGGCAGCGGTTCCGCCCCGAGGTGGTCGCGGCGGCCAACGGGTTGGACCTCGACGACGTGGCCGACGACCTGGATGCGGCCAGGGTCGCCGACCTGGTCGTGGACGCGGAGTCCGGGCTGTCGGCGTTTGCGCACGCGCTGACGCGCGACGCGGTGTACCTCTTCGAGTCCGAGCACCGCAGGGCGCGCCGGCACGGGCGTGTGGCGCGGGCACTCGAGTCCGATCCGGTCGTGCGTCGGCTGGTACCGGACCCGGAGCTGACGGCCGAGCTCGCCCAGCACTGGCTGCGCGCCGGCACCAGCAACTCCGACCGAGCCTGGCGCGCCGCGCGCGCGGCCGCTGCGCAGGCGCGATCGGTGTGGGCCCACACCGATGCCATGCAGCTCCGGGCAGCCGCCGTCGAGGCCCACCGGCGGGCCGCCGACGGGGTCGACCGGGAGCGCTACGACCTGTTGCTGGAGCTGGCCACCGATGCGGCGTACGCCGGCCGCTGGACCCAGGTCGAGGAAGCCGCGAGCGAGGCGACCGAGCTCGGCCGCGCACTGAGCTCCCCGGCCCTGGTGGGCGCAGCGGCGAGCACCCTGAGCCGCTACTGCGTGTGGATCCCGCACGACTTCCAGGTGGTGATGGAGGACATCGTGGACGACCTGCGGTGGGGCCTGGCCCACGCACCGGACGACGACCCGGCCACCCGCTGCCGCCTCCAGCTGTCGCTGGCCGTCGAGCTCTACTACGTCGCCGAGTCCTCGGCCGAGCGCCGCGCGCTGATCGACACCGGCCTGGCCCTGGCGCGCCGCATCGCCGACCCGGAGCTGACCTGGTGGGCGATGCGGACCGCGTGGATGGCGACCTGGGCGCCACAGCACCTGATGGAGCGGAGGGGCTGGAGCGAGGAGGGCCTGGTGGCGGCACGCGAGGCCGGCGACCCGGCAGCCGAGGCCGTCCTCCTCGTCACCCTGGGCATCGACGAGCTGGAGCTGGGCCTCAAGGACGGGTGGGAGCAGCACAGCGCGGCCGCCGTCGCGATCGCCCGACGGGAGCGGCTGCCCTACGTGATGTTCACCGTGCACTGGCTTCAGATGACCATGGCCGCGATGAGCGGGGACCGGGCGGGGGTGGAGGAGCACCTTGCCGGTCTGGAGACCACGTCCCGCGAGGTGGCGTTGCCGATGGCTGAGATCCATGCGCCCGCGGCCGCGATGATCGCCTCGCTCTGGGACGGCACGGTCGGGCAGACGGTGGGCCCGATGCTCTCCGCCTTCGAGGACTCGGGCCAGATCGATGCACCGGTGCACCAAATGCTCGCCCGCGCGGGTCTCCTGGACGACCTGCGCCGACTGCTGCCCAATTCCCGTGTCACCGAGCAGGATCCCGCGCAGTGGTCGCAGGTCACGGACTGGTGCATGGAGGCGGAGGCGGCCGCGGCGGTCGCCGACGTGGCGCTCGCAAGACGCAGCCGTGCGGCGCTCGCCCCGTACGCCGACAGGATCAGCCTCGCGGGCGCCGCGGCCTCCTTCGGCCCGGTGAGCGGCTACCTCGCCCTCGCGGCCGCGACGACGGGCGACCGGGAGGCGGCCAGCCAGTACGCCACCGCAGCACGCGACACGGCGACCAGGTGGGGGTGGCACGCGTACGTCGACTGGCTCGATGAGGCCCGGGAGCGACTCGGCTTTTAACCGCAAGCCCGGGCGCCACCCGCTTTCCCAAGTCGGGCACAAGCCCCCACACGTGCCCGAGAAGGGTGGCCGGTCAGTCAACCGAACGAATCGATGGTCATCTCGTCGACCTCACCGGCGCCGAGGTGAGGAATTCGGCAGGGGAATACCCATCGACTAGAAGAAGCTAGCCGCCGATACCGTCACCGCCGATGCCGCCCCACGACTGACCGGGCTGCCCTTGGTCCTGCCGGCCCGCACTCCAGGGTTGGTCGCCTCGACGCGCCTTGGCCCGGTCCTTGTGCCACTGGCGGTTGAGGTCGGCGGAGGTGGGTGGCGCAGCTGGCAGAGTCGCGGGGGGAGCGGCGGTGGACCGGCGGCCGAGGCGGGCCAGCACGGCGGCGAGGATGTTCATGAGACCACTATGCGGCGGAGTGGGAGGTTGGGGAAGAGGGAGAAGTCAAGGCAGGGGAGACGGCGCGTCATCAACCAGGGGAGCGCGGGAGACGTTCGCGTCAATCGTGTCGAAGGGCACGGATTTCGAGGGCGACGCCGCCGATGGGGCCACTGGTGTGCGCTGTCGCCAGACGGATGCGAACGACTCGTCGATGGTCTTGAACCCTGGGTCGTGAGCCAGGTCGTGCCAGGTGGCGGTACATCGAGATGGGCCGACCGGACTTGCTCGTCGAAGCAGCCAACTGGTCCAGATCTCCGGCGGAGCCCGGTCAAGACGACCGACGGAGGACTCAAAGATCATGGTCGGTGTGCGCGCGGGGGGTGACGTGGCGCCGGATCGATGGCCCGCATAGATGTGCGGGTCTCGGGCACTCATCTCGTCGATGTGCAGTCGCCTTCGAGTCCACAGGCGCGGTGTGACTGCGTCGGATGCCTGCACTGACAACACGCTATCGACCACGTGCCTCCTGCAGCAGGCTGATCGCTCGGGGGCCGACACCGTGCAGGTCGCGGAGGTCTGCCAGATCTTCGGGAAGGTCCGCCAGTGACGTGTAACCAGCGTCGATCAGCCCACCGGTCGCAGGACGGCCGATCTTGACGCCGTCGAACTCCAGCCCGCGATCGCTGGTGCTGGTGCGGCTTTCTGACATGTCCACTCCGTCTGGTGAAGTTCGGGAATGCCGTGTGGACCGTTGCTGTCATTTGAACTCATCGGCAGGTCCGGTCGCGACACTGGACCTGGCGTGCCGTTCGGCATCGGTCTCGTGGTCGCGGCCAGGATACTGTCCGACGTGAGCACATGATCCACGTCGCGGCGATCAACCAACTCCGCCTCGGCGTCGAAGGCCGGAGCTGCCACCGACGCAGACGAGCCGACGGCAAGAAGCCGCTGGAGGCGATCCGTTGCCTCAAGCGCAAAATCTCCGATGCCATCTACCGTCAGTCAACCGCCGACGCCGAACGAGCAACCGACACGGGTCCGGGGGGCACTGTAGAGATCCACTAGAGGTCAACGGCTTCCCTTCGGCCTCTTGGCAACACAGGGAGCCGAAATGACTTGGGTAGGCATGCGTCAGGACCTCCCAGCGGGCTGCGTAAGCCGCTGGAAGGTCCTGGCGCAGGGTCGGGGCCTCGTCAGGCGTCGATGGAGGCGCGCTGGTCCGGGGCGCCGGAGATCTGGATCTTGCGCGGCTTGGCCTTCTCCGCCACGGGCACGACGAGTCGCAGCACGCCGTTCTCGTACCCCGCCTCGATCCGATCCAGGTCCAGGTTGTCGCCCAGGACGAGTTGACGGCTGAACCGACCCCGCGGGCGCTCGGAGGCAAGCATCTCCCAGTCCCCGTTGCGCGAGACCCGCTCCGCACTCACGGTGAGGACGTTGCGCTCCACGTCGAGATCGACGCTCTCCGGGCTGACACCGGGCAGGTCGAGCTCGATGACGAAGGAGTCACCTTCGCGCCAGGCGTCCATCGGCATCACGACGGGGCGGTTGGTGGTGCCCAGCAGCTGCTGGGTCAGCCGGTCGAAGTCACGGAACGGGTCTGTCGTGCGAAGCAACATGATGTCCTCCTGATCTCGTTGCGGTCCTGGTCGCGTCCGCTCAGAACCTGTACTGTTCGATTCAGATTTGTTATAGCGCCGGAATCATGATGAGGCAAGACCTCGCGAGGAGAATCGTGGCTGCAACCAGAAGCATCGGCGTCTTCGCTATCTCCGTCGCAGCGGAGATGGTCTCGATGGAGATCCAGAACCTGCGGGTGTACGAACGTCACGGATTGATCGAGCCCGACCGCACGAGTGGAGGCACCAGGCTCTACAGCCCCGATGACCTCGATCGACTGACCCGGATCCGAGAGCTCCTGGCCGAAGGCCTCAACCTGGCCGGCATCGGGCACGTCCTGGCGTTGGAGACCCAGGTGATGCGACTGCGGGCCGCGAACGCGCGACTGCGAAAGGACCTGGCCACCAACCCAGAGCGGTGAACCCGCGGCCACCACAGTTCCGGTGGATTTGCGTCGACGACCCGTCCTGATCCAACCGCTCGCGGCCGAGCTCGATGGCGGTGGAAAGCCGCACGATCCTCTTGGACGGTGGCCCGTGGGGTGCGGTCATGGTCGAGGGTGCGCAGAAAGCGCAGCCATGCCGGCCGGTCGATCTGGGGGTAAGCCGACCGGCCCCCTGTAGCTTCCCGAGGATGTCCTCCAGCCATGCGCGGGTGGCTCAGGTCAATCGCCTTTGTGTGGAGAGATGATCTCGGCGGCGGTCTCGCGCACCTTGCAGTGGGCCTCTGAGGAAGACCGGACCAGGAGTTCGAAGGCGGCGTCGCGGCTCACGTCGTCGCGGGTCGTGAGAAGGTCGAGCCCTCGCGCAGATCCACGGCGGCACACCCGACGAGGCGTTCACCAGGCTCCGCGACTACTGCCGTACACACGGTCTCCGACTCAGTGCAGTGGCCTAGGCCATCACCACCGAGCCGAACAGCGTGCCCGAGCTAACCGCGCCCGCTGCCCAGTAAGGACCGCGACTTCGACGACGACCAGCTCAAGCGCAGGACTCAACAGTCCCCATGCTTGACGGCATGCCCAAGATCGCCGCCAAACTCGCGGGAGAGGCACGGGTTGAACTCCCAGGGTTCGCGGCGGGCGTAGGGCTTGGGCCGAGGCGCTCCCCTCGGCGGCCCCAGCGTCTGTGAATCCCACGCTCCCCCAAGGGGTTCGTGTGCCACACCCAGTGCCGCGTGAGCTTGTGAAGGTCCCGCACGGAACCTCATCGGAGGGGGTGAACCGCCCCGGCGAGTCCGGAGACACACCACTTTCTAGTTTGAGACTCCGACTGGTGTCGGGGTCTGGTGGTGAGCGTAGTGAGCCCGCTCTGCTTCGACCGGTGTGAGGTCGTCGCAGTACTCGAAGGGCCGGCGGCGGATACCAGTCGACCCATTCCGCGGTGGCGATCTCGAGGTCGTCGAGGCCCTTCCGCGGCCGCCTCGGCTTGATCAGCTCGGTCTTGTAGAGCCCGATCACCGACTCGGCCAGCGCGTTGTCATAGGAGGATCAGACAGCGCCGGTCGCTTCCGGCCAACACCGACGCCTAGACCGGCACGCGGTCGCGGGGAGAGCGTGGCGAGCGGGATCCCGCTCACCCACACGCCCATCGATCAGCTCAGAACTCCGACATCTTGTCCCAGCCGTCGCGGTCCGCGGCGTCGATGTAGAGGATGTCGGGGCGCTCGGCGATGTACTGCTTCGCGTCGCCGTCGACCCCTTGCTGGAAGTGTTCCGAGTTGACGTGCGCCTCGCCAGCCGCAGCGTCGTCGAAGGCCTCGATCGTCAGGATCGTGTCGGGGTCGTCGACACTGCGGTAGTGCTCGTACCACTTGTTGCCCGGCTCGGCGCGGGTCGCGTCGGTGTAGGCCTGGCTCGCCGCGAGGTAGGCGTCCGCGGTGCCGGGCTTGAGCTTCTTCTTTACGGTGATGTAGATCAAGGCTCTCCTCGTTCGGGGTGGGGGTGGCGCCGTCACCCGCCTGGATCTCCGGTGGGCGTCGTGCTCGGTTCAGCACTCTGGCACCGTGAGCAGGTTGTCACCTGGACGGCATCGCGCGCCACCTCACCCGTCTCCGCGAAACCTGAACTCTCCCAAGACCGGCCGCAACACGAGGTTCCAGCCCGGACACGTGCCCACAATGTCCCCATCGATCAGCGCACCCCCCGAACCCATCGGCTTCCGGCACGTCCGCGCATACTTGCTGAACGCGTGAGCCGCCGGCCGTTGGACCCGCGTCATGTCACCGCCAGCAAGCGGCACTCGTCCAGCCCATCGCGCCTGCCAATAGTCGGCAGGCGCGACATCGCGGCCGCTAGGTCGGGTCGAGGCGATGTGCACGCAGCGCTGCCAACGCCGCGTGCGGATCGGGAACAGTGACGGTGACGGTGCGACCACTGAGCAGCCGGAGCCGCAGCGCGGGACCGCTTCGTACGGTGCACGCCGTCCGCGTGGGCGTCCACCAGAATCCGTAGGTCACGGCCCACCAGGGGATCGCGACGACCGAGAAGTCCTGGATCTCGTCCAGCGCGTACCGCGCTCGCGGCCAGCCGGCGAACCCCCAGTGGACAGCCACACCTTGCGGGCCGCACGTGGCCCGGACTTCCGAAGCAGTCAGCACCTCGACCAGAAAGCCGACGAGGGCCAGCAGCAGGATCACCACACCGGTGCTCGGAGAAGAGCCGGAGGGGAGGGCCATGCCGATCAAGGCGATCAGCAGGAGGCCGCTGATGACGACGCTGGACCAGTTGGTCTCCCGCCCGGAGTAGACAGTGGTGTTCATCGCATCTCCTTGATCAGGCTGATGACATCTTCAGAATCCAGTCCGTACCGACGAGCGAGCTCGACGACCGACTGGACGGCTTCGCGGACCGGCGCGAGGTCGCCAGCCCTCACGGTCCCTGCGATGCGAGCAGCGCGCCCGCGGCGAAACTCGAGGACGCCCGCCTCGCGGAGCTGTCGGTAGGCGGCCAAGACTGTGTTCCGGTCTACCGACATCGCCGCCGCCAACTCGGTCGCGGGTGGGAGCTGTTCGCCGACTGCGAGCTCCCCACTGTGCACACCGCGCACAACACACGCAGCCACCTGGTCCTGCAGGCGCTGCGTCGACAAGTGGTCGATGCTCCATCGCATAGTGCTAATCGTACTAGCACCATCTAGCTGTTCGCAATGGCGTGATCTCTACCGGCTTCCGACCAGGCTCGCTCGACTGTTGGCGGGACCGTGGAGCCGGGACGACTGGACCTTCCTCGGAACATCGTCTTCTACGGACACGACGCCTTCTTCCCGCACTGAGACCTGCCGCGACGGTTCTGTCAAAACCCCCAAGAACCAAAGCCACTGAGAGATACTTCAACCGAGCGGCGCGCCCGGCTGACGAAAGCCTGCGCGGCCTCATTGACGGCACTCGGACGTCGCCCCTTTCGTCAACGGCGCGCGCGTCCCGCCCATGACGAGGGGGATCGATTGTCCGCGACCACGTCCAAGAACGGCGCTGCCACCGGGTGGGTGCTGCTGGCCCTGGCCATGCTGGCATCGATCCTCGTGGCGCCTCGCGCCGAGGCTGCGCCCACGCCCAGGCCCGAGCCGTCGGCATCGTTGTGCGACCACTCCTGGAGCGGGCTCAGCCCGCACAACACCCTCGACGACATCCGGGCGGGCTACTACACGGGGCCGCCGTTCGAGCGCTACCAGGTGGCGGTCGGCGGCGACGTGGACTGGACACTCGATCCCTACCAGTCACTCACCTGGCGGATGTGGCTCGACACCCTCGGTTGGGCCGGCCCGCTGATCGACAACTACGACCGCACCGGGAACGAGGCCGACCTCGAGCTCGCCATGGCGTATGCGCGCGACTACGTCAACGACCAGCCGATGAACGCCTCCACGCCCGACCGTCCGGTGCTGCAGCAGAGCTCGCGTCGGCTGCAGTTCCTGTCCTGCCTCTACGAGCGTGACCCGCAGCCCTGGATCTCCGAGGCCATGGAGGGCACGGTCGGCTTCCTGTCCGCCAACTGGGCGGGCCTCTACAACCACGGGCTCGACCAGGACCAGTCCATCGTGGTCGCCGGATGTGTGCTGGATCGCGACGACTGGATCGAGTTCGCTCGTCAGCGCCTCAGCAAGATCCTGCCGGTGTCGATCGACGACGAGGGCGCCACCAACGAGCAATCCACCGCCTACGCGCAGTACACCTACTACCGCTGGCGGGCGGCCGAGAGGGCGATGGCTGCGTGTGGGCTACCGCCGTTGCCAGGACTCACGTCACGCCTGACCAAGAACTACGCGTTCATCGCGCACGCCACGAAGCCCGACGGACTGCTGGCGCCCATCGGCGACACCTACCCCACCGACAAGGGCCCCGGACCGGTCCCGGGCTTGGCGCTGAGCTACGCGTGGGTGCAGAACGGCTGGGCGTTCGGCCGCTCGTCGTGGGCGACCGAGGATGACCCGTCGTACTTCTCCCTGCGCTTCGGGCCTGGCCGCCAGATCCACGGCAACACCGACCACGGGTCGGTCACCCTCTACGCGAACGGCTCGCCCATCATCACCGAGCCGGGTTCGATCGGCTACACGGATGCGCGCCGATGGTGGTTCCGTGCGCCGGAGGCGAAGAACGTGCTGATGGTCGGCGACAACAGCTGCACCGTGTCCAGCTATGCCAAGCTCCTGTACGGCACACGCACGCCGGCGAGGGACCGCTACGTCGTCCAGACGCCGCACTGCCAAGGGGTGCTGGCGCGCCGTGACGTCACCTACTCCCGCGCCACCGGGGCGATAACCGTCGACGACACCACCACGCCAGGGACGCAGACCCAGCAGCGTCAGCAGCTCTGGCACCTCGTGCCCGGCACCAAGGTGACGGTGAAGCGCATCGAGAGCTACCGGACGGTCGCGCAGCTCACCATGCCGAACGGCAGCACCGCCCAGTTGGTCACCACCAGCGTCCGCCGCGGTGCGTCCGCGCAGGCGGCCACCAAGTTCGTCACCGCGACGAGCAGGCTCGCGAAGGCCGAAGCCGCGCTGCGTGCCGCCGTGCGCGCCCACGCCTCGGCTGCCAAAAAGAAGGCCAAGAAGCGGAAGGTGAAGAAGGCGCTCAAGCAGGTCAGGAACGCCCAGCGTGCCGCCACACGCCTCGAGGATCGCGGCGCACTCGGCGTCACGGTCGTCACGGGCCGCACGACGCCCTACCAGGGATGGGTGTCGGCCGGGTCCGGCAAGCCCGTGCCTGCACCCGTCATCGTCGTTTCGCAATCGGCGAAGGCCGCCAACTTCCACACCACCATCACGCCCGGCTGAGTCTCACGGCCGTACTGCCGTGGCCTAAGCGTCCCGCCTCCAGCGGCACGCCACGCCCCCGTGACACCACGGAACGCTTGGCGATGTCGCGGATGAAGAGCGAGTTCGTCACGGCTGTCAGCCACGAGCTCCGAACACCGCTCACCTCGATCCGCGGTGCTTCTGGAGCTGCTCAACGACGGGGACACCGGCGACCTGCCCCCACTCGCCGGAAGCATGGTGGTCACCGCCCTGCGCGGGTGTGAGCGACTGTCCCGACTGATCAGCGACATCATCGATGTCGAGCGAATCGAGGCGAACTCTTTCCCCATGCGCCTCGCCGATGTCGAGGTCCGTTCCTTGGTGGATACGGCGGTCGCCGAGCTTCGTGTCCTAGCCGCTCAATCAGGGGTAGACCTGCTGGTCACCACAGCCATCGGCCGGACCCGCTGTGATGGGGACCGCTTGATGCAGGCCCTGGTCAACCTGATCGGCAACGCAGTCAAGTTCTCATCCCCCGTTGAGACCGTTGAGATCTCCGCCGAGCCGGCGGGGGAGTTCGTTCAGTTCGCAGTCACCGACAGCGGCCGCGGCATCCCGGAAACCGAGTTGGAGCTGATCTTCGAGCGCTTTCACCAGGTCGACGCCAAGAAGGCCGCCTGACGTGAGCTGAACGCCTCCGGGGACGAGTCGCGAGCACGTGCGTTCATCTGGTCCCCGATCGCGCTCAACGCCCGAAGGTGGCTCGTCGAGTTCGTCGAGTTCGTCGAGTTCGAGGCGACCCCTGCGGCTGTTTCACGGTTCGATGCAGAGTTCCATGAGGGGTCGCGGGCTGCGGGGTCCTCAGCGACCTGTGGCTCCTGCGGGTCCGGCCCACTCCCTCAGTCCTGAACGGCCCGTCCGCGCGGGAACTCGTCGCTTGACGACGCCTCCGAGGGTTGCCCGGCGCGTGTGAAGTGCGGCGGCAGCTAGGAAATGCCCTTGAATGCGAGCGATGGACAGGTGTCCCAGGCGTCGATACGTTTGCTGAAGGTGTTTCTGTGCAGTGCCGCTCCGTCGAAGCAACTGGGAGGACCGTCCATGTCTCACTCCGAACCAATGACCGGGTCATGCCTCGCACGACAGGACGCCTGACATGGCGGGCGCCGGACCTGAGCTGAAGAAGGCGCTCAACCAGCGTCAGCTGACGATGATCGCGATGGGTGGTGTCATCGGAGCCGGACTGTTCGTCGGGTCCGGGACGGTCATCCAGAACACCGGACCCGGAGCGTTCCTCACCTACGCCCTGTGCGGCGTCTTCATCATCCTGGTCATGCGGATGCTCGCCGAGATGGCCGTGGCCAACCCCTCGACGGGGTCGTTCGCCGACTACTCCCGAGCGGCCCTGGGCGACTGGGCCGGTTTCTCGGTCGGCTGGCTGTACTGGTACTTCTGGGTCATCGTCGTCGGGTTCGAGGCCGTCGCCGGCGCGAAGGTCATCAATTTCTGGCTGCCGGACGTGTCGACCTGGCTGCTCAGTCTGATCCTGATGCTGCTGATGACGGGGACCAACCTGATCTCCGTGTCGTCCTTCGGCGAGTTCGAGTTCTGGTTCGCGGGCATCAAGGTCGGCGCCATCATCATCTTCCTCATCTGCGGCGCGCTCTTCGTCTTCGGGATCTGGCCCAATGCCAGCCTGGACTTCAGCAACCTCACCTCACACGGGGGATTCCTGCCCAAGGGTGGGACGGCCATCACCGCCGGCATCGTCACCGTCATCTTCTCGATGGTCGGTGCGGAAATCGCGACCATCGCTGCCGCTGAGTCCGACGACCCCGAGCGCGCTGTCTCCAAGGCCGCCAACTCGGTCATCACCCGCATCGCGATCTTCTTCGTCGGCTCGATCTTCCTGCTCTCGGTCATCCTCCCGTGGAACTCCACCGACCTCGCGGCCTCGCCGTATGTCGCGGCGTTCAAGCAGATGGGAATCCCCTACGCCGACCAGGTCATGAACGCCGTCGTGCTCACCGCGGTCCTGTCCTGCCTCAATGCCGGCCTCTACACGTCCTCTCGGATGCTTTTCGTCCTCGCGGCCCGGCGTGAGGCGCCCGCGGCGATGGTGTCGGTCAACTCCCGCGGCGTACCGATGGTCGCCATCCTCTCCTCCTCGGTCGTCGGCTTCCTCGCGGTGATCATGGCCGCCATCTCGCCGGACAAGGTGTTCTCCTTCCTGCTCAACTCCTCAGGCGCCATCATTCTGTTCGTCTATCTGCTGATCGCCGTCTCCCAGATCGTGCTGCGCTACCGAGCCGACATCTCGACGATCAAGGTGAAGATGTGGCTCTTCCCCGGCCTCTCGATCGTCACCGCCCTGGGCATCGTCTTCGTCCTGGTGCAGATGGCCCTGACCAAGGACGTGCGGATCCAGCTGGTGCTGAGCCTGTTGTCGTGGGGCGTCGTCATCGTTCTCTTCTTCATCAACAAGGCCCGAATCGGCCGACTGCCGGAGCAGGCCGTCTACGCGCAGACCGGCAAGGCGCATCGCGTGCTCGTGCTGGCCAACCAGACCCTGGAGGCCGACGAGCTTCTTGGCGAGCTCAAGCGCATCGACGCCACCGGCACGGCGACCTACCACGTCTGCGTACCGGCCAGCCCGGTGGAAACGGGCGTCGCCTGGACGCACGGCGCTGTCTCCGTGCACGATGCCACGGTCCAGGCTGCTCAGGATCGGCTGGACCGCACGCTCGCGGCCCTGGCCGCCGACCAGCTCGACGCCTCTGGGAGCTTGGGAGACTATCGCCCGCTGCGCGCGCTGGAGGCAGCAGTGAAGGACTTCCGTCCCGATCAGATCGTCGTGGTGACACTGCCCGCCTCGGAGTCGATCTGGCAGCGGTTCGAGGTCGTGGACCGGGCCGCTCAGCACGGCGTGCCAGTGACGCACATCGAGGCCAACTCGCTCGCGATGCCGGCGTGAGTCAGTGACCATCGTCGTCGGATACACCGCGCAGGACAGCGGCACCTCGGGACTGGAGCTTGCCGGTGTGCTGGCGCGCTCCACGGGTGAGCCGCTGGTTGTCGCGGTCGTGATCGCGACCCCGCACGCCGGGGGAGCACACGAGCGCATCGACGGTGACTACCTTGGCCCGCTCACCGAATGGGGCCAGTCGGTCCTCGACCGAGCCAGAGCCAGTCTCCCGCAGGATGTCGAGGCGACCTTCGAGGTCCGTCAGGCAGCGTCCATCCCCGCAGGACTGCTCGAGCTGGCCAAGGAGACGGACGCGTCCGTCCTGGTCCTGGGCTCGTCGAGCAAGGGGTCCCTCGGCCGGATCTCGCTGGGCAGCATCACTGATCGGCTGGTCCACACGGCGTCGCTGCCGGTCTTCCTCGCCCCACGGGGGTTCCGCGCGGGGCCGACCTCACGCGTGCGTCGGGTGAGCATCGCCTACGGAGGCTCATCGGGCGCCGCGTACCTGGCCACCGTGGGCGCGCGGCTTGCCGACTCGGTCGGCGCGGACCTCCGGGTTGTCACCTTCGTCGTCCGACCGCCCAAGAGGTTCTACGGGACCCTCGAGGAGTCTGCCGATGAGCTCGTCGTCGATGAGTGGGCGAAGCACACGCGGGCCCGACTCGAGGCCCAGGTGGACGCGCTTGATGCCACCCTGGGTGAACGGCTCGCAGCTTCGCTCGTGATCGGCGAAGGTGTCTCGTGGAACAAGGCGATCTGCGATGTCCCCTGGGGCGACGGCGACGTGCTGGTAGTCGGGCCGAGCTCGGTGGCCCCCGCCGCCCGGCTCTTCCTCGGGTCCCGGGCGTCCAAGATCCTGCGATCGGCACCCGTACCGGTCCTGATGGCGCCGGCCCCGCGCACCGGCTGAGCCGGCTGGCCGAGGTCCGCCGCGGTAGCCGATAGGCGGCGGTGCGACGCAGGAGGTGACAAGCGGCCACCCCCTAGCCCACGCGCCGTCGCCGAACGGTCAACGACCGCTGGTGGTCTGCGCTTCCGCAGAAGCGCCGCGACAACGAACCCAAGGCGTGAAGCACCGAGAGTCAGGGGCCCAGGCTGCCTGGTTCGACTGCAAGCACAAGATTGCCCGGATCGTGGCGAAGTCTCGGCGCCCGTTCGACAAGGCCACCGAGAGTCTGCGCGTCGAGAGTGGCGCACGTGCGTTCACCCGCGGGGGCCTGTGGCTCCCGCCTTCCCCACTACCGATCGCGGGCCGTCCAGCAGGGGGCTACCTTCCCCTCATGCCCCGTCTCCACTCACTCGAGCTGGTTGCCGACCCTGCAGGCGAAGCAGCGATCCGCGCGGACTGGCAGGCCCTGCGCGACGCCGGCCTCCGGTCGATGCTCGACCACGTCGGTGCCACCAACACCCCGCACCTGACCGTGATCGCCCTCGCCTCGATCACGTCCGTCGACGAGGAACGTGCCGTTGACCTGATGAGTGATCTGCTTCCCATCCACGTCCTGACCTCTGGAATCGCTGTGTTCGGCGGATCAGTCGTCACGTTGGTGCGCACGCTCGACGTGGCCGACGAGGTCACCCAAGCGGTCCTCGATCTGCGTGCCGCCACCGTCGGCCACCAGCACCCCGGTTGGTTGCCGCACCTGACGCTGGCTCGCCGGTTGCCGCGGACCGACCTCCCACGCGCACTGGATGCGATCGGCCACACCTCGGTCGAGGTGTCGCTCAGTGCGCTTCGGCGCTGGGACCCGGAGTTGCGCGAGGTGCGGACGCTGGCCGGCACGGACTAGGGGCATTCGCGGTATGCCGTGCCTAGAAATGGCTCGCTGCGCCGGTCGCGGCTTCGCGAACACGTGCTCGTCCGTGGCGGAAGACTTGGGTTCAGAGGACAAGCGGATGCGCCTTCGCCACCACCTCACGATCACCAACCGCCGGGTCGTACGACGAACACCACCTCGTCCGGCTCGTCAGCGTGGTTGGCGAGCACCCGCACCTCGACGTACCCCGCCTCGACCCCCATGGCGTCGTGCTCGCGGTGGAAGACGTCACGCACCGAGACCAGCCCCTCCGACTCGATCGTGTATTCACCCAGCATCACGAGCCCCGGCTGGTCAACGGAGGGTGCGACCGAGACGAAGGTCGGCCCGTCGACCGGGCTGAGCGTGGCCACGGCGATGCAGTCGGTCGTGGCGATGGAGGTCGCGCCGCCGAACGACGTCGGCGCGGTGTAGTCCTCGCGTCCCACGAGCAGCACGATCGAGTGGGGCGGTCGGATCGAGGGGCTCACCCGGTGATCGTCTCGCACCCGCGACGACGGGTTGTGCCGTGGCGGCTGCACCGGGGGTCGCAGGGTCACGTCCAGGGACCGATGACTCCTGCCCGGTGCCAGAGTCCTCATGACGTCCGCTGCACCAAGCGGGCACCACCCTCGACGGAATCGAGCAAGCATGGCTACGTTCGGGCCCATGGGCCACGACGACAGCGCAGGGTGTGACGGCGCGACCGCGCGCGTCACCCCGGTGCTCGTGGCCGACTTGCTGGCCGCGGGCCAGCGGATGCCGGTCTACGTGCACGTGATCGACCATCCCGACGCGCGCGTGCTCGTGGACACCGGCCTGACGCACCTGCACCCGGCGGTGGCCGACATGGATCCACGCCTGACTCCACTGAGCACGCAGGCGGACTTCGATCTGGCCAGCATCGATGTCGTGGTCAACACGCACCTGCACTTCGACCACTGCGGCGGGAACCACCTCTTCGCCGGGAAGCCGATCTACGTCCAGCGCCACGAGCTCGACGACGCGCAGACGCTGGACGACTACACGATCCTCGAGTGGGTCGAGGCGCCCGGAGTGAAGTACGTGCCCGTCGACGGCGAGCTCGAGCTGCTGCCAGGACTCCGGCTCGTCCCGGCGGCGGGTCACACCCGAGGCTCGCAGGTAGTCGTCGTCGAGACGGGGGACCGCCCGGTCGTCATCGCCGGCGACACCGCGGTGTTCTTCGCCGAGCTCGACGAGCCGCGCACCGACGGTCAGCGGCTGATCCGCGCACTCGACCCCGAGGCCGTCTGGCTCTCACATGAGCACGAGCCATGGCGGCTCCAAGCGGAGAAGCGACGCTAGGTCGTGACCTCCACGGTGGTCCGATTCTGCGCACCCCTTGGGTTCTGCACCCGACGGCGTCGGCGGACATCAGTGCCATCGGCCTCGGTGCAGCGGGTGTCGGCTCGGCCCGATCGCGAAGTCGGGCATGACCGTCGGGTGAGTTGGGGGGCCGTGAGCGATCAGCCGGCGTCATCCGCACCGAGTCCTCGTCTGCTGCCCGACCGTGGGCGTCAAGCGCCGCTGAGAATGCGCCATGGCACTCGTCGTCTGGCCGCCGATCTCTGTCGGAACCATGGACGTCAGGCCTGTGACTGCCAGCCCGAGCTTCAGAGCTGTCGACCGGTACCCGTCTGGTGGTCCGGGGTTGTGAGAGTGCTGGGCGAGTAGTCGTGCCCTACGTCGGCGAGCGGCCTTGCGCGGTCGTCGGCGGCAAGCCCCTGGGGTTCGAGCCGATCATCGAGGTGCTGCGCAGGACAGACGTCGAGGTCGCCCCAGCGGTTGCTGCTCCGCGCATGCCCTGCCCCCTCGTCCAGGGCGCCAGAGATGCAGACGTGGTGAAGGTGATCTGCGACGCCGCACTGCTGGTCATCAAAGGGGCTCGCGGGCTGGCTCACGGACTGGGCTGGGGACTGGGCCGCCCACTGCGCGGGTGGTCGGCTTTCAGTGCCCGGATATGACCGATTTGCCGTAATCTCACAGGGCGTCGGCGTTCGACGCGGTCGCCGACGGATCGGCGACGCGATGCCATGGAGGCACAGCATGAGCAGTCGGTCGCACACACCTCGGCACCGCGGTGCCACCAACGCCGCACGTGGTGCCCTCGCCCTGGCGGCCGCGATCGCCGTGTCCCTGCCCGTGCTCGTGGGCGTGACCGGTCACCTCGACCTCAGGCCGGCCTGCGGGCCCGGCGGCGTGGCGATGACCGGGATGCCCGGCCCCCTGATGTGCGCCCACTCCGACGAGGCGCCGCCTGGTGTGGACGTGACCGAGCCGGTCAGCACCGCCGAGCTGAAGGACCGTGACGGCGCGGGTCTGCAGGCCTACCAGGCGGCCCAGGAGCTCGGCGCGCCGATGGCCGCGGAGACCAACGCGACCACCCCGGCCGTGGCCTGCGAAGGTGACGGAGCCAGCGGGTACCGCACCCAGGCGATGTACGTCGTGGAGGCCGGCAAGGCCAACCGGTTCAGCTCCCTGCTCCCGAACTTCAAGCTCTGGGCCGCCGGCACCGACGACGTGGTGAACCGCTCGGCCGCCCTGACCGGGGGAGTGCGCAACCTGCGCTACGTCACCGAGCCCGGGGGAGGCGGCACCTGCGAGGCGAAGATCCTCAACGTCACCGTCCCGGCCGGGGCACTGGCCAGCTTCGGCTCCTCGATCAACGCGTTGCAGGCTCTGGGCTTCAACGCCCCCACCCGCAAGTACATGATGTGGACCGACGCCACCGTGCTGTGCGGCATCGCCAACCTCTATGTCGACGACCGCGAGAGCCAGGCCAACTCCAACAACGGGGCCGCTCCGCAGTACGCGCGGATCGACTCCGGCTGCTGGGGCTACGGAAACGGATCCGGACAGCACTCGGTCGAGGCGCACGAGGTCGTGCACACCCTGGGCGCGGTCAACCGGAGCGCGGCCCACAGCACGGCGAGCCTGCACTGTTGGGACGAGAGCGACACCATGTGCTACTACGACGGTGGCCACGCGATGGTTCAGGTCTGCCCGCCCGAGCGGGAGTACCTGCTCGACTGTGGCTCCGACGACTACTTCTCCACCTTTCCCGACCCCGGCACCTACCTCGACACCCACTGGAATGCCGCCGACTCGCGCTTCCTGGTCGGGGGAGGCGACGGCACCGGTGGAGGCTCGGCCGGCACGCCGACCGTGCTCGGCGCCACGATCGGGGTCAACAACCCAGCGGTCCCCGGACTGGTCACCCAGGTCGAGGTCTCGCCCGTGCTGCCCCCGGGCCGCACCGTGACCACGGTGGCGTGGAAGGCACTCCGCGCCGACTGCGTGTTCACCGATCCCGCCGCCGCGCAGACCACGGTGAGCTGCCCGGCCACCGCCAGTGGCTCGACCACGGTGACCGTGGTGGTCACCGACTCGACCGGGGCGACCAAGACCGTGACCAGCCCGCTCACTCTCGCCACCGGGACGGCGCGGCCGGTCACGCTGGTCACCCGGGTGGACGGCCAGCAGACCGGCCCGGCCTCGGTGTGCACCTCGGCGAGCTTCCCGGTGGCGGCCCAGGCGCTCGACCAGGCCACCGGTCTGCCGATCCGGGGGCTCCCGGTGACCTTCACCCGCCAGACGACGGCCATGACAACCCCGGCCACGGCAGGCAGCGCGACCTCGACCATGACGGGTCTGGCCTCGCTCAACGGGACCGCCACCGCCACCACGACCTACGCCGCCAAGACCAACGTCGGCACCGTCTACGCCGCCTCGACCTCGGCCGGGCTCAGCGCCGTCCCTGCCCGGTGCACGGTGGCGCTCACCGGTGCCGTGGACACCGGCGACATCTACTACGGCGACCCGGTGACCGTCACCGGCACGCTCACCCGCCAGGTGGGTGGAACCACGATCGGCGTCAGCGGCGCCACGGTCCCGCTCAAGCTGAGCTGGACCGAAGGCACCCTGGTGAAGTCGCAGGTCCTGGCCACGGCCCGGACCACCAGCGGCGGAGGCTTCACCGCCGTGCTCAAGCCGACCCGCTCGGGCACCCTGTCGGCCGCCGTGAACGCCTCCAGCGGCTGGGACGCCACCAGTGTGGGTCTAGGTGCGGTGACCGTGGGCACGCCCACCACCGACCTGACCGCCGCGGCGGACAAGACCGACGTCGGCTACGGCGCCGCGGTACGGGTCACCGGAAGGCTCACCAAGACCACCGGTGCCCTCACCGGGGTGCCGGGCGCCACCATCACCGTCAATGTGACCCGGACCGGCTCCACGATCGCCACGGTCGTGGGCTCCGGCAGGACCCTGGCCGACGGCACCTACGCCGTCGTCGTGCCGCTCAAGGTCTCGGGTGCCATGTCGGTGGTCTACGCAGGTGCTGCCGGACTGCCCGCGGACTCGGTCGCCCTCGGCGCGGTCACGGCCGGCAACTGGTCCCCGTCGCTGAGCCTGACCGGCATCCGGGCGACCACGGGCTACACCCTGACCGGGACCGTGAACCTCGCCTACGGCGCAACCACCGAGCCGGGAGCCCGAGTGAGCGTCAGGCTCTACTTCACCCCGACCAGCACCGGAGTCCCCGCAGCCGCAGGGTCATCCACCAGCACCACCAGCGGCACGTTCACCTCGAGGGTCTTCCCGAAGGTGGCCGGCAGCTACACCGCCCGGGTCGTCGGCCTGGCCGGTCACACCGACGCGAGCTCCAACCCCTTCCAGGTGACCGTCGGCTGAGCGGCCACGCGTAGGCGCAGGACCATCTGCTCGTCGCGCCACCGGGTGACGTTGCGGTTGGTCGCCTGGCGATGGAGATGATCGAGTCGACCGGGGTTGCTGGTGGTCGGAGCCCAGGTCCAGTGCGTCCCTGGGACCGACGGCGTCGAGCTCCTCGACGCCTTCGAAGAGGAGCGACCCGATGTGAGGCGGCCCGGAGGGTTTGCCCTGCACCCGCTCGATCCGCCCAGTAGTACGGTCACAACGTGCTAGTCGGCCGTGACCTCGAGACCGCGCACCTGGCCGGGCTTCTCGAGCAGGCTCGTCACGGATCCTCAGGCAGTCTGGTCGTCCGGGGTGAACCGGGCGTCGGCAAGTCGGCCCTCCTGGAGGAGCTGGTCGCCGGCGCGGGTGAGGCTCTGGTGCTGCGGACCCAGGGGCTCGAGGTGGAAGCGCCTCTGGCGTTCGCGGCCCTCCACCGGCTGCTGCTCCCGGTGATGCGGCTGCGTGAGGACCTCCCAGGCCCGCAGGCCCGGGCGCTCGGTGTCGCGTTCGGTGAAGAGGACGGGCCGTCCGTCGAGGCGTTCCTCGTCGCGGTGGCGACGTTGTCGATGCTGACCGCGGCCGCCGAGGAGAACTTCGTGCTGGCCATCGTGGAGGACGCCCACTGGCTCGACTCCGCGACCGCCGGTGCGCTGCTGTTCTGCGCCCGCAGGCTCGGCGCTGATCGCCTGCTCATGGTCTTCTCGGCCCGCGACGGTGCAGCGACACCATTCCGTGCCGACGGCGTCCCCGAGATGCTGCTGTCCGGGGTCGCTCCGGCTGCTGCTCGTGAGCTGCTGGAACAGCGTCTCGGAGCCGCTCCGTCGCCGGAGGTCTCCGACAGGCTCATCGCAGAGAGCGGTGGGAACCCGTTGGCGTTGATCGAGCTGCCGACCGAGCTCAGCCCCCAGCAGCTCGGCGGGTCATCGACGCTGCCGGCCCAGCTGCACCTGACCACCCGTGTCGAACAGGCCTTCCTCGAACGCAGCCGGATGCTGCCGCCGCCGGTGCAGTCGCTACTGCTGATGGCGGCCGCGGACGATACCGGGGAGCTCGCCGTCGTACGTCGTGCCGCCTCGACACTCGGTGCCGGTGAGCAGGCGCTCGAGGCCGCGGTCTCCTCCGGCCTTCTCATCGCCGAGAACGACACGGTGAGGGTGCGTCACCCACTTGTCCGCTCCGCGGTCTACCAGGCCGCCACCGGAGAGCAACGCCGAGCCGCCCACCAGGCGCTGGCCGACGCTTTGGCCGGTCTCGGAGACTCCGACCGCGAGGCGTGGCATCGCGCCGAAGCCGCCTCGGGGCCAGACCCAGCCGTCGTTGCCGCTCTCGAGCGCGTCGGTGCGCGTGCGGAGCGTCGTGGAGGCTACGCCGCCGCGATGACCGCCTACGAACGGGCGGCTGCACTGAGCGGGGAGGCGCAGCAACGTGCCGCGCTGACCTTCGCCGCCGCTCGCACTGCTTGGGCGTCCGGGCAGGTCGCCAGCTCGTCCCGGCTCCTGTCAGCAGCCCGTGAGCGCTCACGAGAACCGCTGCTCCTGGCGGACATCGACCGGCTCCGCGGGCGCATCGCGGTGAATCTCGGCTCGGCGGCGGATGCTCACCGGATCTTCACCCGGGCCGCTGAGCTGGTGGCGGTGCACGATCAGGTGCGAGCGCTGGAGATGGCTGTAGCTGCCGCTGTCGCCCGCAGCCACGGCATTGACAGCGGGGCAAGGCTCCCTGCCGAGGCCATCAACGTCGCTGTCTCACAGCAGGACACGCCTCGCACACGATGCCTCAAGCACCTCTTGGTCAGCACCCGGCACGACATCGCTGGAGACCGCGCCTCCGCACTCGATGAGCTTCACGCCGCTCAAGCGATCGCCCTCGCGGCGGCCGACACCCTCGCCGACCTCGATCTGCTCGGGAACCTGGCGAACGCAGCCCTGCACCTGGGCGACGACGCCTCGCACCGCCACTTCTACGCCCTGATGCTCTCCACCGCCCGGGAGAACGGGGACGGGATGGCCGTGCTGTATGCCCTCCAGCGCGTCCCGTTCAGCCACTATGTCGGCGGCCAGTGGGCTGCGCTCCGGAACTCCTCGGAGGAGGCCGTCGCACTCGGTCTCAGTGTCGGGCAGCCTGCAGCCACGGCCGCCCCGCGCGCGTGGCTGACGCTGCTTGCCGCCCTCGAGGGTCGACCTGACTACGACGAACGACTGAGGTCCATGGGGGCCCTGGTGGAGGCTCACCCACCCGTGGGCATCCTGGCCCAGCCAGTCGACGACCTGACCCGGTGGGCCAAGGGCGTCCGGGCACTGTTCCTGGGTGACACAGACGGTGCCCTGCACCAGTTCCGCCAGATGGCGTCGGCGTCATCTCCGCTTCACCTCCCGGCCCTGATGCTGATGTCCGCCCAGGACCGCATCGATGCTGCCGCCCGAAGCGGCGACCGTTCCCAAGCCCTCGCCTGGGTGGAGGATCTTGAGGGGTTCGCGGCCGGCACCGACCTTCGGTGGGCACACGCAGCAGCAGCTTTCGGCCGCGCCATCTCGTCCGATGGCGATGACGCGGCCGGTAGGAGCCGGGTCATCGAGTGGTTCGAGATCTCGCTCACCCATCATGCTGCCGCCAATCGTCCCTACGATCGAGCTCGGGTCCAGCTGGCGTACGGCGAATTCCTGCGCCGACAACAGCAACGGGTGGACGCACGCAGTCACCTCCGAGCAGCACTCGAGACGTTCGAGGATCTGCATGCCGGCCCGCTCGCGGAGCGGGCGGGCCAAGAGCTTCGCGCGTCCGGGGAGTCGGCCCGCAAACGGGACCCGTCGACAGCGCTGAACCTGACCCCGATGGAGCTGAAGGTCGCCGAACTGGTCAGTCTGGGCCTGTCGAACAAGGCTGCGGCCGCGCAGTGCTGGGTGTCGCCGCGCACGGTCGCGTTCCACCTGCGCAATGTCTTCGCAAAGACCGGCGTCTCCTCGCGCGGTGAGCTCGCCCAGCTCGAGCTCGCCTAGGCGCCACCCGCGAGCGATGCTTCCAGGCGGTGCCGGCGTACATGCTGCGCGACGTCCTCATCGACCAGGTCGGTGTTGAGGGCAATGGCGGCCGTTGACCCTTCGCCAGCGGCGGTGATGACCTGAGCGCGCGGGTTCCCCGCGTTCCCGGCCACCCACACCCCGGGCACGCTCGTACCCCCCGTGCTGTCCGTGGTGACCCACCCCTCGGCGTCGACGACACAGCCCAGGTCGACCAACAGCTCGGAGTTCGGCACGAACCGTGGCCGCACGAACACCGCCGACCGCTCCACCACCAGGCCGTCCGCCACCTCGAGACCACACAGCTCGTCGTCCTCCACCACGAGCCGCACCACGGGGCCTTCGACCACTCTGACCCCTCGCGCGCCCAGCTGTTCGCGCTGCGCTTCGCTGAGGCTGGTCGTGTGAGCGAAGTACACGACATCGGCGGACCACTGGGCGATGAGCAGCGCATGGGCGACCGACTCGCCTGACCCGCCCAGCACACCGAGCGGCTGGTCACGTACCTCGTAGCCATGGCAGTACGGGCAGTGCAGCACGTCGCGCCCCCACCGCGCCCACAACCCGGCGACGTCCGGTAGCTCATCGCGCAGACCCGTGGCGACGACCAGCCGCCGGGCGATCACTTGGTCCCCGTTCTCAAGGAGAACCTGGAACCCTGACTCGGTCGTCCCCGACACGGCGGACACGGTGCCGGTGACCAGCTCGGCGCCGTAGGCCGTCACCTCGGCACGCCCTGCGGCGAGGAGGTCACGCGGTGGCATGCCGTCACGGGACAGGTAGCCGTGCATGTGCGCGGCGGGGGCGTTGCGTGGTTCACCGGCATCGATCACAGCCACGCTGCGGCGCGCTCTGGCGAGTACGAGCGCAGCCGAGAGCCCGGCCGCTCCTCCTCCTATGACCACCACGTCGTACTCGCCCATGTCAGCGACAGTGCGCCCCGCAGATCCCCCGTGGCAACCGGTGCCGGTCCCGGCCTAGCCCTGTGAGTCCAACGATGCGGCATCTGGCCGGGCTGGCAGCGGTCGGCAGCCCGTTTCCCAGAGGCTGCACCTGGCAATCCCGGCCATCTGACCGGGGTGAGCAAACCCATCTCCGTCCACGCTCGACAGCAGAAACCACTTCTGTGAGAGCGAGACCATCATGAGCGTCGACATCCACCCCGTCAGCCGCCGGGACGACACCGCTGCAGCGTCCACCGGGCCGAAGACCGGCCCAGTGGGCCGCATCATCGCAGGCTCCCTCGCCGCCGGCGCCGCAGCCGCTGTCGTGCTCAGCCTGGTCGTCTTTGCCGGCGACACCGAGAGCGTCATCACCGGCTCGGTGCTCACGGGCTTCGGGTTCGGTTGGGCGCTGATCGCGGCGCTCACCAGCCGTCGTACCACCCGGCGGCAGCGCTGGGCGTTCGTCCCAGCAGC
Organism: uncultured Actinomycetota bacterium; assembly: GCA_963843775.1. Lineage (GTDB taxonomy): Bacteria > Actinomycetota > Actinomycetes > Propionibacteriales > Nocardioidaceae > Marmoricola. The sequence continues at coordinate 249,823 of CAWJLT010000016.1, read as the reverse complement.
CGTCATGGGGGCCACCGGCGTCGCGCTGGTGGTGTTCACCCCCGGATATGACGCCATGACCCGGCTGAGCTGGGTGTGGCCGCCGGTCGTGGCGGCGATGGCGGGGTGGATCTTCGTCCAGGTCCGTCGGTCCGTGACCGGCTCCGGACGTTGGATGCTCATCCCCGTCGTGGTCGTCCTGGGAGTCGCGTCCGTGGGCACCACCTACGAGAACATCGCGGAGCGCAGCGACCAGGGCACCTACCCCGCCACCGGAGACAGCTACGAGGTCAACGGCCACCGGATGCACCTGGACTGCCACGGCAACGGCGGCCCCACCGTCGTTCTGTTCAACGGCCTGGGCGGGAACTCCGCCACCTGGGCCAGGATCGCCGGCCCAGTCGACCAGACCACCCGTGTCTGCGCCTACGACCGCCCCGGACAGGGCTGGAGCGAAGCCACCACCCACCCTCAGGACGGCGTCGCAGCTGCCAAGGACCTGCACACCCTGCTCGCCGTCGCCGGGGAGACAGGTCCCTTCGTGCTGGTCGGACACTCGACCGGCGGCACCTACGCCATGACCTACGCCCACCGGTACCCCGAGCAGGTCGCCGGCATGGTCCTTCTGGACAGCTCCAGCCCCTACCAGCTCACCAAGGTCGCCGCCTACCCCGGTCAGTACGCCGTCATGCGCCGCGGGCTCGCGCTGTTGCCCACGCTGGCCCGTCTCGGTGTGTCCCGGCTGTTCCCCGCCCCGGACCTGCCTGCCCCGGCGGGTGCCCAGGTCCAGGCTCTGACGTCGACGGCGAAGGCCGCCCGGAACGGGCGAGACGAGATCTCCGTTGCTCCCCGCGTCTTCGCCCAGGCTCAGGCACTGACCACCCTGGGCGACCGTCCACTGGCGGTGCTCACCACCTCCGAGTCGCTGAGCGGCGCCGGTTGGGGTGGAGCCCAGGACCTGCTGGCGGAGCTCTCGACCAACCGCGTCCACCGCACGGTGCGCTCCACGCACGCCGGACTCGTCGTGGACACGGCGCCCGCTGCGCAGTCGGTCCGAGCCGTCACCGAGGTGCTCTCCGCGGTCCGCACCGGCACCCCCATGGAGCAGAAATGACCCCACACGCAACCGGCAACGCCCCCGACCGACCCAGCCCCAACCCAACCCGAGGAGCTCCGATGTCACACACCAGCCACCACCCCGCAGCCCATGACGAAGCAGCCCGCGAGGACAGTGGCCCCCGGAAGTCCTGGGCTCTGCTGGCCGTCGCCCTGGCCGCGCAGATCCTGGTTGTCCTCGACATCTCAGTGGTCAACACCGCCCTGCCCTCCATCGGCATCGCGCTGGACCTTCAGGGCAGCCGGCTCGCCTGGCTGGTCACCGCCTACCTGATGATGTCGGGCGGCGGCCTGCTCCTGGGCGGCCGCGTCGCCGACCTGATCTCACGGCGCCGTGTGTTCCTGACCGGGCTGAGCCTGTTCACTGTCGCCTCCCTGGTGAGCGGGTTCGTCGACAGCGGCAGCCAGCTCATCGCGGCTCGTGCCGTTCAAGGACTCAGCGCCGCGCTGCTGACCCCCTCTGCGCTCTCGCTGATCATGACCACCTACGCCGGCGCCCAGCGCAAGACGGCGCTCGCCATGTGGGGCGCCGTCGGCAGCCTCGGTGTCGCAGCTGGCGTCCTCCTCGGCGGCGCGCTGACCACCTGGGTCGGCTGGCAGGCCATCTTCTGGATCAACGTCCCCGTCGGTGTCCTCGCCCTGCTGGCCGGGAGTCGCACCATTGCCGACGACACGACTGTGCGACCCAGTGTGCGCGACTTCGACCTTCCCGGAGCCGCGGCCGTCGTCGGCGGCCTGGCCACCTTGATCTACGGGATCAGCGGCACCGAGACCCACGGCTGGGCTTCGGTCCAGACCGTGGGCTCGCTGGCCATCTCCGCGGTCCTGCTGGGCGCGTTTATCAAGCTCGAGCAGCACGCGACCAAGCCGCTTTTCCCGCCGCACATCTGGAAGCTCCAGGCGCTCGTCTCAGGCACCACGGTGATGCTCGGTGTCACCGGCATCCTGGTCGGTACCGTCTTCCTGACCTCGATCTTCGTCCAGACGACGCTCGGCTTCTCTGCCCTGGAGACCGGGATGGGGTTCCTGCCGTTCGCGTTCGCCATCACGGCCGGAACGCTGGTCGCCAAGCACATGCTGGCCCACGTCTCACCGCGCGCCATCGCGGCCGTGGGGCTGCTGATCACCGCGGCCTCCTCGGTGTGGCTGTCCACCGCTGGCAGCGACGCGTACTTCGCGACCGATGTCCTTCCCGGGCTGTCCGCGCTGGGGCTCGGTGTCGGCATGGTGTTCGTCCCCGTATCGGTGACCTCCATGGCCGGCATCCCCGCCTCCCACGCCGGAGTCGCCTCGGGATTCCTGATGACCGGCCACGAGATCGGCGCCGCGCTCGGGGTCGCCGTCCTGTCGGCGGTCGCCAGCAGCGCCGGCTCACTGGTCACCGCGACGGGAGCAGCCCACGCGTTCTCAGCCGGGTTCATCGGTGCCGCCGCCATGGGGGCCGTCTTCGCGGTCTTCGCCCTGCTCCGGATGCCCGCCGCCCGCGTGGCCGGCGGCGGTGGCCACATGCACATGCACTGAGGTGACGCATCGCAGCCCACGATCAGCGATTCCTTGATGCCGTGACCCATCGGCGTACGACGAGGCAAGCGATGGCGGGGGAACCCACATCGGTGCGGCGGGATCTCACCCGGTGCTCAGCGTTCCCGGACGTGTCGACGGGCCATGGTGGGTCAGCGGAGCTCTCGGCCCGGAGGGGACCCAAGCTCTTCGGCTGTGCGTTGCGTGACCTTGCGGCGCCCGTCGGGGCTGGTGCGCAGTCGACGGTGGACGGCACAGACGAGGGTGAGGGCGATCATCGCGGGTACGTACTGCCAACCACCGACGAGGACCGGCAGCGCGCCAGAGGCGTTGAACGAGGCGTGCAGCAGCCCCGCCGCCAACAGGCTGCCGCCGGTGTCGACCAAGATCATCCCGATCAGGTAGCGCAGGAATGGTGCGCTGACCAGGAGGAAGGCCCAGGTGAGCAGGGCGTCGCTCCACGAGGTGCCGGGCCAGCCCTTGGTCTCGAAGGCCAGCGGCAGATGGATCACGAAGAACGGCACCGCGGTGAGCACGGAGCCGACGAGCAGGCCGTGCCGTGCCATCAGCGGTCCCTGGACGAAGCCGGCCCACACGGTCTCCTCCCACAGGTTCGCCGTGAGCGCCCCGAAGACCAGGAAGAGCAGGTAGAGCAGGAGCAGCTGCACCCAGCCGCTCTTCGGTTCCTGCAGGGACCCGGTGAGGGCAGCCACCCCCACGGTGAGCACCGGCAGCGCGGCCAGCACCAGGCCGGCGGTGGGTACGCCGATCCGCCAGCGAGTGAGCCCGCCGAGGAGCCGGCGTACCTCGCTGCGCCCTCCGATGCGTGCGCTGAGCAGGCAGGCACCTCCGAACAGCACGACCAGCTCGAGGATTTTGGCAGGGAAGACACTCCATCCGTTGATCAGGCTGATGGACTGCGCCGCAAGGGTGAGGCTGATGGCCACCACGAGCAGCACGGTGATCGGTCGCCGGACCCTTCGCGGGGTCCCGGTTTCGGGCGCGTCGTCAGCGGAGGTTCGTGTGTGCGGGTGCATGGCAGGTCCCTTCTGGGTCGGTGGCGGGTCAGCGCACGACGAGTACGAGCGCGACCATGAAGAAGAAGACCGTCTGGCCGCTGTGGACCACGATCCCCATGAGCGAGCTGCGCCAGCGACGTGACGGCAGTGCTTCAGCGAACGTGTCGACAAGGAGCGTCTGCGGGATCACCCATGGTTCGTGCAGGTGGTAGCAGGCGAAGAGGACGCCGTTGGCCACCCAGTCGCCGCGACCGAACGCGCCCATGCGGGGCAGCAGCAGTCCCCGGAAGAACAGCTCTTCGCCGAAGGCGGTGTTGAAGCTGAACTGGACGACCAAGATCACGAACCAGACCCAGTTGCCTGACATCCACGTCTGTCCGGCGTCGGAGCCGAAGAACGCCGATGCGTCCCTCGAGACCGGCGAGGGAATCGCCGGCAGCATCTCCTCGAGGGCGAGCATCAGCATCAACGGCACCACCAGCCACCAGAGCAGCTTGTTGGGCTTGCCCGTTCGGGTGCTGACGGGGGTGCTGAGCCAGAGGGCCGCCCTGACAACGGGCCAGCGCAGTGTGCCCTGTTCCCGGCGTACCACGATGAGAACCAGGAGGAACTGCCAGATCAACCCGGCGGTGAGGCTCAGGATGAGTGCCCGCGGAAGTGCAGTGGGGCCGGAGAATGCGTGCGCCATCAGGGGGGCGACCACCCAGGCGAGGATCGCCATGGGGATCGCGGCGGCAGCCCACACCTTCAGCACTGTGCTCTTGCTCCAGCTCGGGATGCGGACCGCCTCGGAGGTGGTCGTGATCTTGTAGGTCGTCATGACATGTCCTTCGCTTCGTGTGCGGATGGTGCAGGCCGAGCTCGGGTGATCCACAGGGCGATCAGCAGGCCCGGCACCCAGCAGAGCCAGGCCGTTGCCGTGCAGAGCCTGATCATCAGGAACCCGGTCCCTGTGTGCACGTGAGCCAGCAGACCCCCATGGTCGTGAAGCCGAGCGAGGCGACGATGCCCGTGCACGCCGTGCGGGCCCTGCCAAGTCCGACCAGCCCACTGACCGTGGCGCCGCAGATGTGCAGGCCCCGCATCACCTCGCGCCGCAGGTAGACGGCTCGCTGTTCCTCGAAGTGGCTCGAGGGATCGAACTGCAGGTAGTGCGCGACGAAGGCCAGGGTGGTGAAGGCACAGGAAGGGCATCACGCTCCACCCGGTCCTCCCGAACCGACTCGCGGGCGGGCGCTCGACCTGGCCCGACGAGATTGCTGCGTCCGAGCTGGTTGAGGTCATGCCGCAACCTTCGTGGCGGCCACTTACGACCCGCTTGCCGGAGCGACCGAGACCTTGCCGGCGTCTGAACGCCACCCCGACAGAGCTAGGTGGGGAGCCCCTCACGGGTGGAGAGGCGGGTGAGCAGGTCGCGGTGTCGCCGCTCGTCCTCCGAGCGGCCGAGCGCCGCAGCCAGGTCGGCCAGGTAGCCATCGACAGGTCCGGCATCGAACGAGCCCGTCGAGGCGATCATCCCGGACCCCGGCAGCAACAGGTCGTACGTCGCTCCCATCGCGTCGTGGTCACCGAGCGCGAGTGCGGCCTGCGCGTGGATGCAGCCATTCGACAGCCAGGCCCAGTCGCGTGCGGGCAGGTCGACCGACATCTCGGAGCCACCACCGTCTCGGGACGAGACCACCGCCTTGGCGTCCGCGGCCATCCGTGGCCGCACCTGCGCCGCGAGGTCGATGAGGGCAGCGGCACCGGTGAACGCCCCCGAACGCAGGTGCAGCGTCAGGCGGACAGCGGCGAACATCGCCTCGCGACCCCACCAGGGCCAGTCCTCGTCTGCCGCCTCGTCGAGCAGGCGCAGCGCGGCCTCCGCGTCCCCGGCGAGCGCTCGCCGTGAGCATTCCCAGAGTCGCTGTTGCATAGCCGGAAGCGGCAGCCGGAGCTGATCGGCCAGTCCCCGGGCGCGGGCGGCATGCGCATCGGCGACCCTCACCTCGAAGAGCTGCAGGCGCAACCGGCTCGCGAGCTGGTGTCCCGCGAGCTCGAAGCTGGCCAGCTCCGAAGCGCGCCCCAGCTCCACCAGCCGGTCGGCGACCTCGGCACGCTCCTGCTCGCGACCTGGAAAGGCCGTGGCGGCGATGCGGGCGTTCAACGCAAAGGCCAGCTTCCGTGTGTCCCCGAGGCGCTCGGCGAGGTGTAGCGCCTCGGCCGTCAGGTCATCGCAGCGCGCCTCCTCCCCCGGGGCGTAGAGCTCGATGGCCAGGGTGGCCAGCAGCATGCAGCGTTCGGCCGATGACGGCCGCGGTGTTGGAGAGAGTGCGTGTTCTAGGAGCTGCACCATGGCGCGGTTGACCCGACCCATCGGGCGGGGCAGCCACACCAGCGGACCGTCCAGCGCGGTCAGTGCCTGGATGACCAGGGCGGGATCGCCTACCTCCGAGGCGGCACCGACAGCTTCGGAGCGGGTCTCGATCGCACCGACCGCGTCACCCGCGTCGAGCTGCGCTCTCACGAGTCCGAGCAGCACCGTCACCCGGCGTACGGGGTCGGGAAGGGCCGCGTTCCGGTCGGCGTCGGATGCCGCTCGCCACCAGTGCAGCGCCGAGTCGGGGGCATGCCGGGAGGTGGCCTCGGTGGCGGCCGCCATCGACCAGCGCACCGCCTCGCCGGCGTGGGTCGGCCCGGCATCGAGAGCGTGCACAGCGAGCTGAGCTGGGTTGAGCCGTCCGGCCTTCATGAGCAGCGGGAGTGCGCGCGCATGCAGTCGCGACCGACGTACGGCACCGAGGCGGGCGTAGGCGGTCTCCCGGACCAGGTCGTGCCGGAAGCGGATCTCGCCATCGTCGTCTGCTCGCAACAGGTCCGCGGCCAGTGCGGCGTCGAGCCCGTCGTCGACCTCCTCCGGGTCGAGCCCTGCGAGCCTCGCGACGGTGGCGGGTTCGATGACGGACCCGAGCACGGACGCGACGAGGAGCATGTCCTCGCCAGGAGGCGCAAGTCGCGCCATCCGGGCACCGAGGACGTCGGCGACGGAGGAGGGGATGACCTCCAGCGGTGAGGCGCCGGACTCGGCCGCGAAGGCGAGCGTCTCCTGGAGGAGGAACGGATTGCCGCCGGTGCGCTCACGCAGCGCCGGTGGGTCGACCTCGAGCCCGGCACCGGCCGCCAGCGCCTGTACGTCGGACTCGGTCAGTCCATCGAGGTCGAGCCGGATCGCACCGAGTCGGGCCAGCCGCGCCAGGGTCGCCGTGGACCCGGTGGCGCGGCTGGCGACCAGGACGAGGAGCCGGGACTCCGCCGATCGCGCGGTCAGCTCGACAAGCAGCGCCTGCGAGGCGGCGTCAGCCCAGTGCAGGTCGTCGAACACCACGACCAACGGAGCGTCGAGTGCAGCCTCCTCGAGCAGCTCGCCGATGCGTTGGGTCTGCCGCCACCGGTCCGCGGCAGGCTCCGTACCCGGTCCGGAACTGCCACTACCGCTGCCGATGAGGGCCTCGAGCTCGGGAGCCAGCGGGACGACGTGGCCGAGCTTTCGGACGATCGACATCCACGGCCAGAGCGCCGGCGCGCCGTCCTCCTCTGTCCCGTGGGTCCACACAGCCCGCCAGCCGCGTGAGACGAGACCATCGGCCGTGCTGCGCGCAAGCCTTGTCTTGCCGATGCCGGCCTCGCCGACGAGGACGACCGTGGTGGCACGGCCGGACTCGGCAGCCTGGGCTGCGGCGTCGAGCACCGCCCGTGGGCGGCCGCGTCCGACCAACGGATAGCTGCCCGGCAGGCTGTACAACGGCCGCGGACCGGTCTCGTCCGTGGACCGGAGGGTCGCAGCGTAGGGGTCCGTCTGGTGGGCCAGGATGAGTTTTTCGGTCTGTTGGAAGTCTGCGCCGGGGTCGAGCCCTGACTCGTCGCGGAGGTGATCGCGAGTCACCCGCAGCACGCCCAGCGCATCGTCCTGCCGCTGCTGCCGGTAGAGCGCGGTGGCCAGCAGCACGGCGAGCCGCTCGTGAGCGGGATGGCGCCCCGCAAGAGCGGTCAGGTCGACCACGACCCCGGCTGCGTCGCGTCCTAGTCGCAGACAGGTCTCGGCGAGCAACTCCGCGACGTAGAGGCGCAGCTCCTCGCAGCGACGGCGCTCAAGGACCAGCCACGAGTGCTCGCCGACCCCCTCGTAGGGCTCTCCACGCCACGACGCGCGCGCGTCCGCGAGCTCGGCATACGCCGCCGTCGCCTCGCCGGCAGCGAGCAGGTCCGAGGCCCGACGCGCACGCCCCTCGACCTCGGCCGCGTCGGTGTCGATGACCAACGCGTACCCACCGGTGGTGCTGACCAGGGGGGAGGACGCCCGCGCCTCCCGGTCCGGGTCGATCGCGCGTCGCAGCTTCGAGACGCTGACATGCAACGACGCCGCGGCAGAGTCCCCGGCCACCGGCCCCCACACGTCGACGAGCAGGGCCTCGGCCGAGACCGGCCTCCCACCAGCGACGGCCAGGCGCGCCAACACCTCGCGCTGCCGCGCTCCACCCACATCGATCTCCTGCCCGTCGCGCACGAGCCGGAACGACCCGAGCACGCACAGCAACAGGTCAGAGCCCATGAGCGCAGTATGCCGCCAGGTCGCGGCGCTCAGACAGCGGAAAGTCTTGAGCGGTGTACGGCAACAGTCCGGCAAGTCGGCTCCCGCAGGGTGGCGCCAGAACCTACGAAGGAGTCACCGTGACAGACACCACCGAACGTGCCGAGCTGATCGGCTTCATCCTGACCCACTCCCTTCTCCGCAACGAGCTGCCGCGTCTTGCGGCCGGCCTGGCCGGTGGGCCGATGACGCCCGAGGAGGAGGTCGTCGTCGAGGACCAGGTGCGGCTGGTCACCGACCATCTGCTTCGTCACCACCAGGAGGAGGACGAGTTCCACTGGCCCCTCCTGGTGTCACGTGCACCGGGGGCCACCCGCTTGCTCGCCCTTCTCGAGGCCGAGCACACCGAGATGGACCCACTCGTCGACGTGGTCCGTGATCGTGGGCTCTCGAGGTCTCGACGGGCGGCGGCGATGTCCACGCTCAGCGAGCTGGTCCTCGCGCACCTGGAGGTGGAGGACCGGTCCGTCGTACCCCTGCTGGCCGTGCACGTCACCGCGGAGGAGCAGCGGGACAGCATGGCGCGCAGCCGCGCCAAGATTCCCCCGGCCGACGAGCTCCCCGTGCTGGCGATGATGCTCGCCGCTGCCGACGAGGACGAGCGCGCTCGCATGCTCGCCCCGCTGCCCGACTTCGTTGTGACCGCCTGGTCCGAGCACGAGGCCACCGCGCTGAGCCGCGTGCACCGGGTGCTCGCCGACGTGGCTGCTCGTCACCACGAAGGAGCAAGGCCATGACGTCGATCGAGCTCGAATCGGTCGCGGTGACCACCCGCCGAGGCATCCGCGCGTGGACGAAATCGGCAATTCGCGACGTCGCCTACTCCGGTGCCGTGCTGGTCTGGAGCGTCGCCGAGTTCAGCATCCTGGTCTCAGGCGTGGCGGCGACCGCTTCCCTGCTGCTCTTCGTGGTCGGAGTCCTGGTGTGGATCGGCTTCGTGTACGTCGCCCGCTGGACCACGCGGGTCGACCGCGGTCTCGCAGGATGGCAGCGCCATCAGCAAGTGCGAGCGGTGTATCGGCGACCGACAGCCAGCGGGTTCATCCCGTTGGTGAAGAACCTCAGCTCGGACCCGCAGACCTGGCGGGACGTCGCCTGGCTGGGGATCACGTCCGTCGTCGGTCTCGCGGGAGGACTCGTGGTGGTCACGGCAGCGGGACTCGCCGCGTCGTACGTGTCGATGCCGCTCTGGTACTGGGCGATCACCGACCCGCACAGCGAGTACGGCCTCACCAACCTCGGGGCGTTCACCGTCGACACGATGGGTGCAGCGCTGACCATGACCGCGGTCGGCCTGGTGCTCATCCCGCTCGTGCTGCTCCTCGCGCAGGTTTTCGCGACTGCGCACGCCCGGCTCGCCGTACGGCTGCTGGGTCCGTGGCCCGACCGGGCCAAGAACGAGTCCGGAAGCCGTCATGCCTGACATCGAGCTCACAGGGCTGACCAAGCGGTGCTCCACGGTCACCGCCGTGACCACCTCACCGCTCGTGTTCCCGCCGGCCGCCCCCGCCTTCTGGAGACACGGGAAGACCATCGAAGCCCTGCGCGAGCTGGAGCGCGATCTCGAGGTTTCGCGGTACGACATGACGGGGTTCAGCCAACCCGAGTGAACGAGCTCGCGGAGCTGGGCGCAGTCCGAGGAGCTCGGGAAGTAGACGCGCCGTTGCGGCGATCCGTTGTGACCGACGCCCATCCGAGACTGGAGCCCTGATGTGCCGGTGTGCGTGCTTCCCAGCCTCAGGTGGGCAATTGCTCAAGGAGACCGGGATCGTCCGACGGCAGCCACAGAGGGGCACGGTTGCGGTTGCCCGGTCGGAGCCAGTCACGTCGCTGCGAGGTCTCCAGAGCAGTCCGGACGAATGCCATCGCCAGCTCGGACGGGTTCTCGTCGCGCCAAGCAACCCACCACGGGTAGACCGGCTGGAGCTCTGCGGGCCGGCTCACCGGTATGGCGGCCTCGGCATACCGGTGGGCATAGCTCTCGAACTCGAGGGTGAAGGCTGGGTGCCGTGCCCGGCGCACCGCCGCGAGGCAGTGCTGGAAGGTGCCTGGGTTGCCGAGCCAGTGCAGGGCCACCCGGGTCTGACGCTCGAACGCCGCGAGGAACTCCCCGTGTGCGTTGTAGAGGCCGGAGCCCTCGGGGTCGGCGAACACTTCCACGCGACGCTCGTGGAGGGACGCTGACGCCTTGGGCGGGTCACCGGCTCGGCCGACGAGCAGCATCGGTTCGAGCCGGATCAGACGTCGGTGCCATCCGGTCGGATGCTCGGCCAGCATCCGCGAGGTGACCCGCATGATGGCCACGTCGAGCCGCTCGGTCATGAGGGCCTCGAGCTGCCGGGCGCTGTCCATGGAGCGTTCGACCAGCTGCACCGAGTCGAACTCTCGGGAGAAGTCGTCCGCCACGAGTCGGCTGGTGTCGAGCTCGAAGATGTGCGCGATGCGAAGGGAGTTGCTGTCCGGGACCTGACGCATTCGCTCGGCGAGGGCGAGGAGATGGCGTGCGTCGACGAGGAAGCGCTCGCCTCGTGGGGTGAGGGCGACGTGCCGACTGTCGCGCACCAGGAGCTGACTCCCGACATCGCTCTCGAGCTTGCGGATCTGCTTGGAGAGCGCCGGTTGGCTGATGTAGAGCTTCGTCGCGGCCCGACCGAAGTGCAGCTCGTCGGCGACCGTCACGAAGTACCTCACCAGTCGCAGGTCAAGGTCCATCGCGTGCCTTTCTCGGTCTCACGCTAGCGGCACGTGCTGGTCTCGACCAGTGCGGTTATTGATCGCGACGATCTGGGTCTTGGACACCTTCGTCGCCCACGTTGTTTGGTCGTGCTGGCAGCGCGCACGAGATGCAGACAGCAGACGACGAGAGAGCCGAGGACCCATGTCCGGACAGCGTTCCAAGATCGCCCACCGGAAGCCCGCTACGTGGGGTGTGTTCGTCGCCTTCCTCTCACTGCTGGCGCTGCTGACGGTGACCGCACCTGCTGATGCGGGGCGGAGCGGTCCTCACGAGCCCGCCCTCAAGCCGACGATCGTCCTGGTGCACGGCGCGTGGGCCGACAGCTCGAGCTGGGATGGCGTCGTACGACGGCTGCAGCGGGAGGGTTACACCGTCGCCGTCCCGCCGAACCCGCTGCGTTCCCTTGCCGGCGACGCGGCGTACATCTCCGCCGTCCTGCACACGATCCAGGGGCCGGTGGTGCTGGTGGGGCACTCCTACGGCGGAGCGGTGATCACGAACGCGGCGCTGGGCAACGCACACGTCACGGCGCTCGTCTACGTCAACGCCTTCATCCCCGACCAGGGAGAGTCCGTCGTCCAGCTGGCCGGCGCCGAGCCCGGGTCAGCACTGGCCGTCGCTGACCCGAGCACCGTGTTCAAGCTGGTGCCGTACCCCGGTGCCCCCGCGGGCGACTTCGACGCCTATGTCCTCCCGAGCGTCTTCCGTTCCGCCTTCGCCAACGACCTCGGTCCACGCAGGGCCGCCGTGCTGGCCGCGACCCAGCGCCCGGTCACACTCAGCGCGCTCGGTACCCCGTCCGGGCAGCCGGCCTGGCAGACGATCCCCAGCTGGGCACTCGTGGGCACCCTCGACCATGTCCTGCCTCCGGCCGAGCAGCAGATCATGGCCGACCGCGCCGGCTCCCACGTGACCCGCGTGAAGGCCTCGCACCTGTCGATGGTCTCCCGGCCGGGCTCGGTGGCCGGCGTCATCACCGCGGCCGCACGCGCCACGAACTGACCGAACCCCACCCCTGCTGAAGGAGATGTCATGACCGAATCCGGAACCCCCGTGGTCTTCATCCACGGTCTGTGGCTGCACGCCACCAGCTGGGAACCCTGGATCGACCACTTCCGCGAGGTCGGGTACGAGCCCGTGGCTCCCGGGTGGCCGAACGAGCCGGCGACCGTTGCCGAGGCGCGGGAGAGACCAGAGGTCGTCGCGAACACCAGCATCGATGAGGCGACCGCGCACTACGCCGGGCTGATCGAGGCGCTCGACACACCCCCCGTGATCGTCGGTCACTCGTTCGGAGGATTGATCGCCGAGAAGCTGCTCGGTCAGGGTGTTGGTGCGGCGGGCGTGGCGATCGACCCCGCGCAGATCAAGGGCGTGCTGCCGCTGCCGCTCGCGCAGCTCCGTGCGGGACTGCCGGCGCTCGGCAACCCCGCAAACCTGCACAAGGCCGTGTCGCTGACCAAGAAGCAGTTCCGCTACGGGTTCGGCAACGCGGTTTCTGAAGAAGAGTCCGACGCGCTCTTCGAGAAGTGGACGATCCCGTCCCCCGCGCGACCCCTGTTCCAGGCGGCCGCCGCCAACTTCGCGCTCCACTCAGAGGCGGAGGTCGACACCGACAACGCGGACCGTGGGCCGCTCCTGCTGATCTCGGGGACCGAGGACCACACGGTGCCCGACGTGGTGACCAGGTCGACGCTGAAGCAGTACCGCGCCTCCACCGCCGTGACGGAGCTTCGCCAGTTCGAGGGCCGCGGCCACTCGCTCACGGTGGACAGCGGCTGGAAGGACGTCGCCGACGCGGTCCTCGACTGGTTGAAGAGCAAGGGTCTTTGAGGCATCGCCATGGACCTGGGCCTCGAGGGCACGACAGCGGTCGTCACCGGTGCGAGCAAGGGCATCGGGCTGGCCATCACCCGGGCTCTGGTGGCCGAGGGCGTGTACGTCGTGGCGGGCGCGCGTGCTTCCAGCGACGAGTTGGACGCGCTCGTCGACCAGGGGAGCGTCCATGCCGTCCCCGTGGACCTGGCGACGGCGACCGGGCCGGCCGATCTGGTCGCCGCCACCCTGGACCGCGGGGGCCTGGACATCCTGATCAACAACGTCGGCCAAGTCTCGCCCCGGGTCAACGGCTTCTTGATGGTGACCGACGAGCAGTGGTGGCAGTCCCTCACCCTCAACCTGCTGGCCCCGGTGCGCACCACCAGGGCTGCCCTTCCGGCGATGCTGACCGCGGGGCACGGAGCGATCGTGACGATCAGCTCGGTCAACGCGTTCCTTCCCGACCCCGGGGTCATCGACTACGGGGCGGCCAAGGCAGCCCTCACCAACTTCTCCAAGGCACTGTCCAAGGAGGTCGGCCCCCGCGGCGTACGTCTCAACACCGTCAGCCCTGGGCCGGTCGCCACCGACCTCTGGCTCGGAGACGTCGGCGTCGCCGCCGCCGTCGGACGCGCGACGGGGCGGGATCCAGAGGCCGTCGCCCGGGACGCCGCCGGCCAGTCCGTCACCGGGCGCTTCACCCGTCCCGATGAGATCGCCGCCTTGACGGTGATGCTGGCCAGCGACCGTGTCGCCGGCAACATCACCGGCTCCGACTTCGTGATCGACGGAGGGCTGACGACGCAGACCTGAGCGTCGGACGGTGGGAGCAGGATCTGTCGACACCGGCATTCGCCAGCGTCTGATGGTTCGAGCCGCTGTACTCCCACGGCTCGAACCTCGTGCGCAGCCTTCAGTGAGGCTCTCTTGTCGGTGACAACCTGCTGCGGGCGAGTGAGTCCTGCGTGTCACGGGCCGTTGGTCGTCGCGCGGACTCGGCTAAGGCGTGTGGCGTCAGATCTGAGGATGAACGCCCGATGTGAGGTTGTCTCGCCCGGACCGAGGCTGAGAGGAAGGGCCAGACCTCGTCAACGGGACGGGCGGGCCCGTGGCATCGGAGGACACCATGAACACCAACCGCCGCTTCATCGTCAGCGTTGCACTGGCCATGATCGTGTTTGGCACCGTGACGGCATGTGGCGTCACCGAACCTGGCGCCACCACTCAACGGAACGACAGGACCACGGCGACGGAGCATTCCGTTCACCAGTACCGCCACCCGGTGTGCAGCCGTTGCGAGTAGGGATCTCCTCGGGCGCGAAGCCTGGTAGGAATTGAGCTTCGCGCACTGCGTTCAGGGTCGATCCGGCTCAATCGCGCCCGGTATTGCGGGGCGTGTGCTCGGGCCAGCCCAGCCGGGTCGCCAGTGCGGCCAGCTCCTGCCTGGAAGTAGTCGACGTCTTTCGCAGGAGGTTCGACACGTGGACACTGACCGTCTTGGCGCTGATGAACAGCGCGGCGGCGATCTCGGTGTTGGTTCTGCTGGCGACCAGGAGCACCAGCACTTCGGCCTCCCGGTTGGTCAGGTCGGCGAAGGCGGTGGGACGAGTTGAGTGGTCGACCTGGCGTGCGGGTTCGTTGAGGGGGATGCGTCCCAGCTCTGCTGCTCGTTCTACTCGCTCACGCAGCGGGGCGGCGTCCTGGGCAACGGCGAAGCGGTGGGCGGCCCGAAGGGACGCGGCTGTTTCGTTGCCGTGCTGCCGCATGCGGACTTGTTCTGCTCCGAGTCGCCATCGAGCCAATTGCTCCTCCCAGGTCAGGCCAGCTGAACCACACAGATCGCCGGCAAGACGCCAGGCTGCCGCCAGGTTCCTTTCGCCAGCGGCACGCCTTCGCTCAGCTTCGACAAGTGCCTCGAGGGCCAGAGATATCGGTTCGGCCTCGTGGCTCGCTGTGATGGCCGGCACCGGCGCCGCGGATCCGGCTTCCAGCAGGTCGGCGAGACCCTGTCGGGCGTCATTCACGAGGCGGGGGTCGCGGGTGTCCTGGCCCAGTTCGGCGAGGTCGGCGGCTGCCCGAGCGCCCCACAGCACTGCTTCACGCACGGAACCTGGGTCCACCGCGTGGTCGCTGAGGACGCGATGGGCCAGTTCGAGTGCGGCGGCCGGTTGCGACTCGGCGACGAGGACTTCGGCAAGGCTGGGCACTGCGTAGCCGCCGAGGCGCTGCTCGAGAGCCGGCATCAGCTCGTAGGCGCGGGCGCGGTGCATCCGAGCAACTCGGAGGTCGCCGCGGCGGGCGGCGAGGACAGCACCATGCAGGCGTAGCCGTGTCGCCCAGCTGGCCATGCCTCCGAGGCTGAGACCTTGGCGCAGCACGGTGGCAGCGGCTCTCAGGTCTCCGCTGACCAGGAGGCTGCCGACCAGCATGGCGCTCTCCGCTGTCCCGCGGTCGTGTGCGAGTGCCTGCTCCAGTGATCGACGCAGGACGTCGGCCAGCTCATTGTGGCGCCCAAGGTGGCGCAGCAGGAGGGCGCGCGCGCCGTAGGCATAGCTGATCGCTGCGTCGTCGCCGGACTCGAGCGCAGAGGCCAGGGCCTCGTGCGTCTCGGCGTCAGCCACCGCGGGGGAGCTCCGCGTCCACGCGTGGGAGTCGAGCGCCTTGGCGATGGCCTGCGGCGACGCTGAACGGCGCGCGACCCTCACGGCCTCCTCGGCCTGCGACGCGGCCTGCTGCCACTGCCCCGACCAGCGCAGTCCGTTGCTGAGCATGCTGAGCGCCTCGGCATGCTCTCTGCTGTAGGGCGCGGTGCTGGCGAGCTGGACGGCACGGGTGACGATGTCGACCGGAGGGGCGTCTCGTGCGCCTGTCTCCCAGGCGATGTCGGCGGCATGCATGAGCAAACGGCTGGCACGCAGCGGGTCGTCGCTCTCGTTGACGAGCGTCAGGGCCTCCTCGACGAGCGCCTGTGCCGCCTGGCCCCGGTCGGATGCGTTGCAGGCAACCACCGCGCGCTCGAGCAGGGTGAGTCTCATCGAAGTGTCGCCCGGGTCGGGGGAGCCTGCCTGCCAGAGCCTGGTGGCGCGGACCAGGTTCCGCGCGACGTCGCCAGTCGACCCGTGTTCCGCGGCCAGGTCCGCCGCGGCCATGCTTGCGGCGAAGGCGGACCCGTGATCACCTGATGCGTCGCAGTGGAGCGCCAGAGAAGTGAGTCGCCGGATCTCGTCGAATCCCTCGTACGACGCCCGCGAGAGAACGCTCGCCCAGGCCGCATGGATCGGCGCTACCTCCTCGTCGAGCGCCGACTCCGCCAGGAGTTCGGCGAGCAGGGGATGGCGGAGCCAGACCACAGGTCCCTCCCTGAGGACGACTCCTGCCTCCACTGCCTCGCGCAGAACCGCCGGAAGCGATCCTGGTGCATCCGCCACCGACAACACCTCACCCAGGACCGGCAGTTCCGAGGGGCGTCCGCCCACC
Source organism: uncultured Actinomycetota bacterium (assembly GCA_963843775.1). Taxonomy (GTDB): domain Bacteria; phylum Actinomycetota; class Actinomycetes; order Propionibacteriales; family Nocardioidaceae; genus Marmoricola. The sequence goes on along the minus strand of CAWJLT010000016.1, from coordinate 233,529 downwards.
GCGAGCACATTCACCAGCGCCCGAGCGGCGGGAGTGAGCCGCTCACACCTGGCGAGCAGGGCGTCGTGCAGCGCGGCCGATAGCGGGTCGTGCAGCTCGTCGCTGTCTGGATCGACCCCGGATACCAAGAGTTCGGTCAGGTAGGCATTGCCTCCCGAGCGTACGTAGACCTCGTCGATGAGTCTCTCGGAGACTCCGATACCCATCAGCGTGGTGACCTGTGTCTTCGTGGCTTCCCGGTTGAGCCGTCCCAGCGAGATCACGTCGACCGCGGGCAACCGTCGCATGTCGGCGGCCCACACCCGGACCCGGTCATCCCTGGGTACGTCCTCGTCGCGGAAGATGGTGATCACGACCAACCGCTGGCGGGAGAAGCCTGCGATGAGATACGACAGGCAGCTCAACGACGTCGCGTCGGCCCACTGGACGTCGTCGACAACGAGAAGTGTTGGTCCGAGTGTGAGCACGTAGTCGATCAACGCGTCGACGATCATCATCGGCGCAGCGTCCGTCGTCCCTCCGGCAGCCGGCCCGAACCTCGGGAGCAGGGCGCCCAGCTCGGGTACGACGGACCGTACCGACTCCTGTACCTCGTGCCCGGCGTCACGCAGCCATCGTTCAAGCGCCATGGTCAGCGGCAACAGCAATGCGTTGCTGGCGTCGAAGCGAAGGCAACTTCCCCACAGCACCTGGAACCCATCGCGGACAGCGGCGTCCGCAACGCCCCGAACGAGAGCGGTCTTCCCGACCCCAGTCTCACCGTGCAGCAGAACAGCGCTCGGACGCCCTTCGACGGCCCCGTCAAGCAGGTCCTTGAACCGCGCCTGCTCGGAGAGACGTCCCGCGAGAATCGGCCACTGCCGCACCGGCACCACGACAACAGTCTCCCGCCTCACCCCGTTGTTGTCGCCACCCAGGCCCCGGCGGATTGCAGACGACTAAGGGGCACGCCCGCAGATCTGAGGTGCGACGCCCGATGCGAGCCAGTTCCGTCCGGGGCGAGGCTGACCGCAATAGCCAGGCCCGGGCGTCGCCTATCACCTGTCCCGGACATTCAGCAGGCATGAAGGAGCCCAGCGTGAACGACCTCAGCCACGAACCGCGAACAGAACGGACTCGACGCCTCAGCCAGGGGCTCGCCCTGATCCTGGCGCCGTGGATGTTCGTCATCGCCAACAGCTGGTGGCATCGTCACCAGCGAGCCGGGTCTGGACGACACGACACCGCGGGGCGCGCTGCTCATCTCGGCCGCGCACCCGGTGGCGGACAAGTGGTTCACCTTCGCCGCGATGGTCGGCTGCCTGCTCCTCGTGCCGGCCGTGTTGGGGGCGATGAGCCTGGTGCGGGTGAGGGCGGCGCGAGTGGGTCTTGTCGGTGGTGTGCTGATGATCGCCGGCTACATCTGCTACTTCGCGCTGCTCTTCCAGGGCTACGCCACGATCGCCCTGGCCTCGCACGGTGGAGCAAGTCCGGACAACATCGAGGTTCAGGACCTGATGCAGAACCAGGGCGTCTACATCGGCGTCGCGCTCACCTTCGTCGTCGGCAACCTCATCGGTACCTTCCTGCTCGGCCTCGCCCTGCTCCGTGCTCGCGCCGTACCCCGGTGGGCAGCGGTCCTCGTGCTGGTCTGGCCGGGGGCGCACGTCCTCGGAGGCTCGTGGGGAGAAGTCATCGGTGCCGCGGCCGAAGCCGTCGGGCTATCCATGGTGGGTCTGGCCCTGCTCCAGGTCACGCCTGCGCACCTCGGACCAGGCCGCTACCACGTAGGCCGCGACCACCAGCAGGAACAGGCGGCCAGTCCCGCGAGCTGAATCCACCCATCGCCCACACCAGGAACGGACACCGTCATGCCCCTGCTCGCCCGCGTTCGTAGTGCGAAGCCCAGCATCATCAGTGCCATCGCACTGTGCTGCCTCACCTGGACGACCGGCACCACAGCCTCAGCCGCGACCTCACACGCGCCCTCACGGTCAGCCCATGACTCCGCCGGTGCCGGCAACGGGCACCAGGGTGGTCGGCCGGGGCGTGGACCGCTGGTCTGGGTCCGTTACGACCGCGACCGCGACTCCGCGGCACTCGTCGCCGGTGGCACCGACGGTAGCCATCAACGTCAGCTGACCCGACCCGCGCCGAGACTCCACGATGCCGAGCCAGTGCGCTCACCCGACGGCACACGGGTCATCTTCCAACGCGAAGCCCCTGACGGGACCGTACGGATCGGCATCGTGGCGGTCCGAGGCGGCCCCGTCCACTTCGTCGAGACCGGCTGCGAGGACCCGTGCTTCAGCGACCAAGGTCCCGCCTGGACACCCGACGGACGTCGCCTCACCTTCACCCGAGTGGTCGGCCCGTTCGACCCCGACACCGGGGACGCCGTCTCCGCCTGGCAGTACACGGAGCGGCTCGACGGCAGCGACCTGAGGCTGCTGTCCGTCCCGGGGGACTACGAGGACAACACCGTGCACTTCTCCCCTGACGGCCGCTACATGGTCTTCACCCGTGACCAATACATCAACGGGGTGCTCCGCTTCGCGATCTTCCGGATGCGCGCCGACTCCACCCACGTCCGCCAGCTGACCCCCTGGGACCTGAACGCTGACCGCCCCTCGGTCTCTCCCGCTCGGTCCGGCCGCACGGCGGGACTGGTCTCCTTCGAGACCCACGGCGGAGGAAACGCGACCCAGGGAGACGTCGCCCTGCTACCGGCTTCGTGTGCCAAGGTCGCTGCCTGCACCCGGGCGACCCGGCTGGTCACCCACAACATCGGCTCCAGAACGACGAGCTACGCCGCGACGTGGTCACCCACCGGCCGTCGCCTGGCCTACGCACAGGAGAACCTGGACGACGGCAACGTCGACATCTACACCGTGCGGCCCGACGGTCACGACGCGCGCCGGGTGACACACTCTCCGGCACCCGAGTACTCACCCGCCTGGAGCTACTGACCTTCGCATCTGCACACCCACCCGAATCAACACACGATGAGGGAGCAGCACCGTCTGCTTCGGAAGGCGAACGCGCTCTCCGATCGTCACCATCAGGACCTGTTCGAGCGCCCCTACGGTCATCCGGTCGTGGACTGGGGGATCTCCTGCTCAGCGCCCTGACCGACAGTCGTGACGAGAAGCAGGCCCTCAGCTCGCTGCAAGACTTCCGCTTCGACGCGCTGATCATGCTCGGCTCGCCGACCGAGGAGCCAGTGATGGCGGGCCAGATCCCGCTGGTCGTGATCGGCTGGCACGTCGACCATCCCGAAGTCGACGTCGTGCGCACCTCCGACGAGCACGGACTCGCCCTCGCCGTGCGACACCTCGTCGATCTCGGCCACCGCCGCATCGCTCACCTCCAGGGAGGCACCGGCCTGCTGGCCGTCGCGCGACGCGACGCCTACGTCCAGGCGATGCGCGAACATCAGCTCGAGGCTCAGACCGACGTCGTGCTCTGCGCCGGCGAGGACCAGCTCGACGGCCAGAGGGCAGCGCGCGCGTTGATCGAGTCCGGCCACCGGCTTCCGAGCGCGTTGATTGCCTTCAACGACGACGTTGCAGCGGCAGCCATGAGCGTGCTGACGCAACACGGCATCGACATACCCAGGGACCTGTCCATCGTCGGATTCGACGACAGCGCCCTCGCACGCAGCCCCGAGGTCGACCTGACCAGCGTCCAACAGGTCCCGCAGGAGATGGCCCGGCAAGCGATCGAACGCATCCTGGCGCGCAGTGGGGACAGGCAGGTCCCCAGTCGCGAGATCGTCCTCGAACCTGAGCTCCGGATCCGCAGCTCCACAGGCCCGGCGCCGTCCCCGTGAGTACGCGCGCTCGGTCGCACCTGACGATGCCGTCAGGAGCAGACGAGATCCGCCACGCCCTGATCTACCGCCGGCCTTGCGTCCGAACCACGGAGCTGGGACATATGACTGTTCACCGCTCTGGGTTGGTGGCCAGGTCCTTTCGCAGTCGCGCGTTCGCGGCCCGCAGTCGCATCACCTGGGTCTCCAAGGCCAGGACGTGCCCGGTGTCAGCCCGGAGAGCGTCGATCTCGACGTGGAGCGCAACGTCCTCACCGTGAGTGCGGAGCGGGTCTCGCGCAACGGGGACTGGGAGATGCTTGCCTCCGAGCGCCCGCGGGGTCGGTTCAGCCGTCAACTCGTCCTGGGCGACAACCTGGACCTGGATCGGATCGAGGCGGGGTACGAGAACGGCGTGCTGCGACTCGTCGTGCCCGTGGCGGAGAAGGCCAAGCCGCGCAAGATCCAGATCTCCGGCGCCCCGGACCAGCGCGCCTCCATCGACGCCTGACGCAGGCACTACCTGAGTCTCCTCACCGCCTGTAGGGCGGTGGATCCCGGGCAGGTTGGTGCCTGCACGGTGTGGCGCAACCCCAGGGTCAGCACGAGCCTGGAGGTAGCGCCTACATCTACCGCGGGGGTCGTGGGCGAGCCGGTTCTGTTCGTGGTTGAGGCCCCGATAGCGTCCAGGGGTGGCCAGTCCTCGACGATCCGGTGCTCGTCGACGCGGCGGGTCCTCGCGCCCGAGCGGGACGCGGCAGCCCCCGCGGCCGTTGCCGGCCGCCGGGCCGGGTGAGCGGCTGTGGGTGCTCGACGTGCCCTACGCGACTCAGGTCGACGGCGCCACCTGGCACCCGGCCGTCAAGACCTACCTGTATGTCGGGCGCACTTTGCCCGCGCACCTCGCGCCCTACGCTCCGGGCCCGTACACCCTCGGGCGGTTCATCGAGAACTCCCTCAACCCCGACCATCCGACGCCCAACCCCGAACCGACCGACGCGCTCGAGCCCCGAAGGATCCAGTTCGAAGCGGCTGATGCGATCGCGGCGCGCGCCACGGCGGGTGGACGGCAGTTCCTGCTGGCCGACGAGCCCGGGGTGGGCAAGACGATCGCCGCCGTCCTCGGAGCGACGGCAGTGGGCGACGTCCGCGCTGCGCGACGAGTGCTCGTCGTTGCCGACCGACCCGCCGCGATCACGATCGGCCACTGGTGCCGCACCATCGCGGCGCTGGGCGACGGCGGTCTCGAATGGGTCGTGATCACCTGGGACCGACTGGAGAAGGTCAAGGACCACACGTGGGATGTGATCATCGCCGACGAGGCCCACGCGCTGCGACGTACGACGACGAAACGATGGAAGCTCTGGGCGCGGATCTCGGGTCACGGGCGGCCGCACGACAAGGCGCCGTTCGTCATCGCGACGACCGCGACGCCCGGACACACGCCGCTCGAACTGCCGTATCTCGCTCCGGCCTACGCGCAAGTGCTCGGCGAGCCGATGCACGAGTGGACCTCTGCCACGCAGCCCGGGGCCGCGTTCGCCACCGCGCTCGGCCGTCACGGCGTGGGGGTGGAGCAGGGACGCTACGGCGCGACGTGGACCACCGATCCGGCCCGGCGCGCCGCGGATCTGAAGCTGGTTCGCAGCTGGCTCGACGAGGAGCGGCCACCGGCAATGCTGCACCGCGCCGCACCGTGGGGACCGGTGCAGATCTCCGGAATGCCGGTGGCGCTCACGCCGGCGGAGCGCACGGCGTACGAAGCCGAGTGGGGAGAGTTCTGTCGTGAGATGGACATCGCCCGGCGTGGCCGCAATATCGCAAAGGGCCGCGCCGCGCTGGTGCGCTTCCGGCAGAAGGCCGGCCTGCTCCGCGTCGACACGACGGTCGCCTGGATCGCCCAGCAAGTCCAGGCGGAGCGACAGGTGGCGTGCTCGGTCGAGTTCGTCGCGACCGCGGCCGACCCCATCGCCGATCGGCTGCGTGACTCCGGCATCGAAGTCGCCACGATCTTCGGCCGCGGCCGATTCGACCTCGAGGCTGAGCGGATCAGGTTCCAGACCGGGCAAGCGAAGGTCTGCGTCTTCACCACGGTCTCCTCGATCAGCCTTCACGCCGGCGAGACCCTCAGCGAGGGCCGCCGAGCGAGCTCCGAACCCCGGGTCGGCGTCTTCCACCAGGCCCGCTTCTCGGGCATCGCCGGACGGCAGGTGACCGGCCGCACCCACCGCGACCACCAGGTCTCGCCGTGGCACATCGCGTACGCCGAGGACACCGTCGAGGAGAAGGTGGGCAAGGTGATGGTGGAGCGCATCGCCGCCGCCTCCGACACGGTGGGAAGCGACACCACCGGCCTCACCGCCCTTGCCCAACTCCTCGGTGCCGACTGGCTACCGCCCTCGACCCTGATCGAGGACGGCGCCTGACCGCACGGTTCATCCCAGGCACGCCGGAACCGTCGAGGACACCACGCAGCGGGGAGGTGCGCATTCCACCGCCTGAGTTCAGTGCTCGCCCCGGGGCTGGCGTCGGAGCTCTGAGTGCCTCGTCGTACCAGCGTCGAGCGCGGCCTGGCCGCGCACCGGGTCGTTGCGTGAGGTGCTCCATGTCCAACCCGCGAGGAGGTCGCTGGCGACGCCGAGGAAGTGCCCGGCGCGCCCTGTGTGAGCTCGCCAATGTCGGCGGGCGCCTTCGTCGGGGAGACGGCGTCGTAGGGGGAGTGGGGGTCGTACTCAAGGGACGGCTGGACGGTCTGGGCCACCGCTGGTCCGTGGCTGAGTCCGAGCAGGGGTCACCGCCGGGTCGATGCCTGCGGTTGCTCCGGCAGCGGGCAGTACGTTCCCGGCACGAACGACGCGCTGGTCGCTGTGGGTGACACCGGCCTCGGGCAGCCGCTTGGCCGAGGCCCAGTGGGTCGCGGCTGTGTGGCCGGCCGCGTGCCTTCAGAGATAGCCGTCGGGCACAGCCCCGAGGACCTCCATCCCGTTCCTGGTCGCAATCTCGTCCAAGCCGGCGGGTGTCGCGGTCCCGGACGCCTCGGCGGTAGCCAGATCCTCGAAAAAGCCGACCATCGCGGCCGGCGTGAAGACATTGAGCTTCTTGCCCGGAACAGCGGAGGACACCTTGAACGTGTGCGGCACATCGCGTGGAACGTAGACGAAAGTGCCAGGCGGACAGCGCTGCTGCTCGCCGTCGAGGAACATCAGGTACTCGCCCTCGAGGACGAAGAACGCTTCGGCAGCGTCGCGATGACGATGGAGCGGAGGGCCGAAACCCGGAGGTTCGTTCTGGGTCTGCAACACCGCCAGGTCGCCCGACGTGTCGCTGCCGTCCGCCAGCACGACGGCTTGGAAGGTGCCCAGGTCAAGCAGGCGGCCCTGGTCAGGAAGCACGACGAATCCTCGGTCCATGCCCCAGAGTTGCGGGTGCGGGGCTGGTGAGCAATAGCCAGAACGAAACGGGACCGGTCGAGTCGACTAGATCGATCAGCGGAATCTCCCCTGTCACGCAGCGATTCAGCAACCTCAGGCATCGGATCGGACCCACGCCACACGGCAGCCATCGCACCCAGGTGGGCGCGAGTGCTGAAGTCGAATCGTCAGGCCCTCACGAGTCAGTGCCGCTGTGATCGGATCCAGAGCTGATTCGTGTGTGAGTCAGGTGCTGGTGACGCCCACCATCCGCGCGGTTCGGACCGGTCGGAAACCGCTGCATACGAGCCGCAGGTCGACGATCTGGCCGCCCTCCTCGGTGTAGTAGACGACCTGTTCGATGACCGACGGACCCGACTCGAGGTCGACCCTGAGCCGATAGCTCACCTTCTCCACGTCGCCCACTCTGTCGGTGGACACCGCGCTGATGTCGGCGACGTGCTTGTCAGGTCCGAACCAGACGCCGAGGATGACGTCGGCTACGTCGACGGCGGTCTCGGCGTCCCAGAACCTCCGCGGCGTGACCGCCCGAAAGGTCACCGGTGTCGAGATCAGGCTGCGGAGCGCCGTGGCATCTTGCCTGGCGATCGCATGGGCGAGGTCGGTCCCGATCGTGCGGTCAGTAGCTGAAGGTGTTGGCTGGCTCATCTCCGATCCACCCCCACATCGGCACGGTGCCACCGAGCTCGGCGTTGCTCGCGAGGTCACCCTTGTCGAGGTGCTTGGCGTCGAAGCAGATCGGGCAGACAAGAAAGCGTCCCCCGGCTTCGGCGTACCTGCGCATCAAGTCCTCCAAGGGAGGACATCCCTCACACCCGGTGCCCCGGGCGACATCGCCAATGACGAGGCGTACGGCTTCCTTGGTGAGGAACATCAAGGTGGGGCGGTCGGTCTCGGCAGATCCGACGGCGACGAGAAATGCCACGGTGACCTTCTCGGCGTCCTCCAGTCCGGTGCTGAGGCTGATCACTGACTTCGTCTTCATCTGCAACTCCCTTCGTTACCCCGATCGTGCTGGGTCAGGAGTGCCTGGTCATGGGGCAGCTGCCCCATCTTCGACTGGGCCGGCAATGCCTCGCTCCAGCGCGAAGAGCATGGCTCCGGTGCGGTTGGTGACCCTGGCCTTGAGGTAGACGTGCTCGAGGTGGTTGCGCACCGTCTTGGGGCTGATGACCAAGCGGCGAGCGATCTCGGTGCTGGTGAGGCCTTGCGAAAGCAGCCCCAGCACCTCCATCTCGCGGGCGGTGAGCCCCGCCGGGCCCGACGTACGCCGGCCGGGGTTGTGGCCCGCGACCGAGAGGACGGCCTCGACTGCGCCGGGATCGAGTCGACTGGCGGCGGCCTCGCGACGCAGCCGGTTCGCTGCGGCCTCCGGCGCGAGAGCAGGACGGTGGGGCCGTTGCTCCAGTGAGCCTCGATAGCTGTCAGCGGCCGCGAGAATGCGTTGAGCGATCGACAGCGAAGCACCACTCAGGCCCTGGGGATAGCCCGAGCCGTCGAGACGCTCGCGGTGCGCCTCGGCGACGGCGGTCACCTGTTCCAGGCCCCGCACACGGTTCAGGATCCGCCCCGTCAAATACGGATAGAGCCGGATCCTCTCCCGGTCGGAGTCCGACAGCGGCGCGGCGCTCTCCCAGACCGAGTTCGGCACGCCCATCCGCCCGAGGTCGTGCACCATCGCCGCTCGACGTACGACGTCCACGTCGGTGGACGGCAGCCCCCATCGCGTCGCGGCAGCAGCGCCCAGCTCCGCTACTGCTCGCGAGTGTCCGACGGTGAAGGGGCACTTGAGATCGGCGAAGTCGCCGATGGCACCGAGCAACGCATCCAGGTCGGCACCGCGCAGAATCACGTCGCGGTCCGGAGCGAGCTCCAGAGCCTTCGTCCACGCGTCTTGATCGGGCAGCGTGTTGATCTGGTCCCGGCACCTCGCCAGTGCCCGCACCAGCGATGGGTCGAACTGGCCACCGCTGCGCTCTCTAGTCATCGCCAGCGCACCCGAGGCGCCCCGCTTCCGCAGGTGCACCTCGCACGTCTCGGCCAGCTGGACGATCCTGGTCGCCAGGGGGATCTGGTCGTGACGGCGCCCCTCCGGGAGTCCTGAGCCGTCCCAGCGCTCGAAGGCGGACCCCACGGCTTCGGAGACCGTGCGATCCAGACCCACGTGGTGGGCCATCAACCCCGCGGACAAGCAGTGTGAGTGGATCAACGCGGCCATACGCGCCCGCGGCGCCAGCATGAGGGTGAACAGCAACTGGGTACGTCGCGCCATGGATAGCTGTGCACCAGTGCGCTGCAGCAGGAAGCGCATGTAGCGCACACCGGACCAGTCGACCTCATAGCTGTCCCGCCGCATGGCGAGGTCGTCACCGAACCACCGGCTGAACTCGTGCGAGTCCGCATGGCAGCCAATCCACAGCACCAGGTTCGTGTAGTAGACGGTGGCGCGCTGCTCGTCGGAGAGTTCCAGCTCGTCGGCGAGCAACGACGCCAGCAAGGACGACCGCAACACATGCTCCATCGGGAGCCCGAGCCCCAGGTCGATGGATATCGAGAGCGCCGCCAGCACCTCCGCCCGGCGCGCTCCTGCCCCGGGTGTGCGTGTCGCCGCCATGGATAGCAGTCTGGCACCGTCACGGCGTCCACTGGAACCTCATTCCAAGGCCCGGGGCGGCGCTCCCGGTCAGCTGACCGGAATGCCTCAGGCCAGCACCTTGACGCCATCGCCGCTTCGCCGTCCACGCTCTGCATCACGGCCCCGAACGCCGCCATGTCCGCTACCTCCAAGCTGAGACCGACGTGGTCGGGCCTACCAGAGTCGGCGAAGGTGGTGATGTTGCTCGCGACAGAACCGAAGACCTCTTCCCGCTTGGGAGACGACAGCCAGTGGGCAACGTCGTCGACTTCGTGGGTGGCGATCAGCTCGGGCATCGGACTCCTCCATGGGTGAGCGATCCGCTCTGCCCGAGCCGTGCCTGGTGGCCGTCCTGAACGAGGTCGGCTCCGCACGCTACGCGGCCTCACAGACGAACGCCCGAACGCCCGAACGCGCACGACGGCAGCACCCCTCGGTCACGCGTCATCCCAGGCCCGGCACAGCGATTGAGGTCAAGGTGCGTCGTCCGCCGCGACCAGGCACGCGAACTTTGTAGACGCGATCGGAGGTCGGCCGGCCCTACCCCTTGACGCGCCTGGTCTCGTAGGCCCACATCGCGACCTCGACGCGGTTGCGGGCGCCGAGCTTGTTCATCAGCGCGCCGACATGGGTCTTCACCGTGCTCAGGGTGATGTGCAGCTCGTCGGCGATCTCGGCGTTGGTGCGGCCGCAGGCGACGGTGAGCAGCACTTCTTCCTCGCGTTCGGTGAGCGGCGCGATCGGCTGGGTCGGTGGGGAGGCTCGCTCCAGGCCAGCCAGCGTGGTGAGCAGGCGGCGAGTGATGTCGGGTGAGATGAGCGCGTCGCCGTTCGCGGCTGCGTGGATCGCCTGAACCAGCAGCTCAGGCCCGGCGTCCTTGAGGAGGAAGCCTCGAGCGCCGGCCTTGAGGGCGCCATGGACGTACTCGTCGAGATCGAAGGTCGTGATGACCACGATGGCCAGGGGGTTCTCGACGCCCGGGCCAGCGAGCTGGCGGGTGGCCTCGACGCCGTCGATGCCGGGCATCCGGATGTCGAAGAGGCAGACGTCGGGACGCAGCTCGCGTGCCACGGCGACTGCCTCGTGACCGTCCGTTGCCTCGCCGACGACCTCGATGCTGGGCTGCGCGTTGAGGATCATGGTGAGCCCGGTGCGGACCAGGAGCTGGTCGTCGGCGACCACCACCCGGATGGTCATCGCGGCACCTCCCGCGGGAGAGTCGCCTCGACGGTCCAGCCGCCGGCCGGGTCCGGCCCGGCCTGACAGGCGCCGCCGAGCAGCTTGGCTCGTTCTGCCATACCGAGCAGGCCGTAGCCCACGGTGGTCGCGGGGCGCGCTGCTTCTCCGTCGTCGTGCACACGCAACCGTACGACGCCGACATCGCCTGTGACCCCCACAGTGACCGCCGTGGCGTTCAGCGAATGGCGGATCGCGTTGGTGACCGACTCCTGACAGATCCGGTAGACCGCCACCTCCACCGGTTGCGGCAGGCCAGCGAGGTCGCCGCCGCAGTGCACCTGCACGACGGGGCTCATCCGGGTCAGCTCGCCCAGATCGCGGATGCCCCGCTGCGGTGCGTAGTCGGCCGCCTCGCCGTCGCGGAGCACCCGGACCATCGTGCGCATCTCGTACAAGGTCCGCGACGCCTCTGCCTCGATCACTGCCAGCGCCTCGACCGCCGAAGCCGGGTCGGTGGCTGCCACCACCCGCCCCGCCTGGGCCTGGATCGCGATGGCCGACACGTGGTGCGCGACGGTGTCGTGCAGCTCGCGCGCGAACTCACCGCGCTCGAGTGTCCGGACCTGCTGCACCTCGTGCCGGCGCGCAACCGCGCGGTAGCGCATCGCGGCCCCGAGGGCGAACGCCGCGACCAGCACGGTGGTGCCACCGATCACGTCACCGAGGGTCTCGCTGGTCGCGAGACCCAGGCCGGACGGTACGGCGATGATCGCCGTACCGACCAGTGCCTCGGGGCCGGAAGCCCAGCGGTACAAGGCGTAAGGCAACAGCAGGACGACGAGCATGGAGTGGAGGCCCACATCGGCGACGTCGTCGAGGATCATCGGGATGTGCAGCACCATCGCGCCGCCGAAGCCGACCGCTGTCGCCAGGAGTGGATGGGTACGCCGCCAGAGCAGGACCGGGATCACCAGGAACGCGACCACGGTGGCCAGGGGCCGCGCCGGTACGTCGGGGCGGAAGATCGCCTCGGCCGCGGCCGTGACCAGCAAGGCGCCGACCAGGGCCCAGTCCCACCACACCCGCGCTGGCGGGTCCGGGGCACGAGGCTCGGCAAGGATCGAGCGGATGAAGGCGGCGAACACCTCTCCAGCCTAGGGAGCGGTGACGCTCGTCGTACGGGGCACAAGCATGAGCCACTTCTCGTCCTTTCGGCCGAGGGGTCGCCACCCTCCTACGACGCCGTGCGGGGCCAGGTCCAGGCGGAGCGGAGGATGTAGGCGAGGACGATCACCTCGAGCACGACGCCGAGGCCGTAGAAGTACGTCCAGGACTCGCCGACCACGTTGAACACCGAGACGGGGATGTAGAGCGATGCCACGACGAGGTTGAGCGTGCGGTTCGCACGGGCGGGCAGGGTCATGGAGAGCAGGATCATGAGGGTCGGGATCCCCACGAGCATGAGCGAAATGACTACGAAGGTCTGGCTGATGTCGAACTCGAAGACGACGCCGGCCATGATGTCGTCGATGACGCCGGGCTTGTACAGGTGCAGGTAGTCGACGTAGATGTAGAAGAACATGAAGCTGGCCCAGGCTGCGGCGAGGTTCGCTCTGACCGGCGCGGGGGGATCGTGCAGCTCAGTCGTGGACTTGGTCGGGGTCTTGGTCGTGGGGTTCAAGGTCTCTTCCCTCTCCTCGGGTTGTCCAAGCCACGATGACTGAATGTCTGCGCGGTGCCATCGGTCTGCTGGCTCGATCTTCTTGGCCACTGGTGGGGGTGATCTCTCATTCTTTCGGCCGATCCGCGACCGCACGGCACGGCGGCTTGGCGGGACTGGGCACTGCTCGGCGTGCTGTCGCGGCGTCGCTCATCGAGGCAGCGCTACGCCCGGACCGAACCTGGCTACTGACCGCACCCTGCCTTGTTGACCGCGGGGGAGTGGACTCGACGTAGGGGCGCCGGGCCCTACTTCGTCTGACTGAGATGGACCATGGCGTCGTAGAGCTGAGCGTCGGTCATGGGCGGCTCGGGGATCGCGTGCGCTCGCTCGGCCCGGTAGGCGTCGAGCATGAGGTGGAGCTGACGACGCCAGGCCGTAGGTGCCTTGGCGCTGGTGGCATCGATGATCCGCCCGTTGGACCAGATGAGGTTGACGATGTCGGCCTGGGTGATGTCCGGGCGAGCCTTGCCTGCCCGCTGGGCACGGGCGAGGACGGTCTCGATCTGTTGGCACATCGCGTCATGGATGAGCTCGGTCTCGTCGTTGCCGGGGAAGCGGCGCGAGAGGAAGTCGTTGAATCCTCGATCGCCCGCCTGGACGGCGAACAGGTTCTCCAAGTACGCGACGAACCCCTCCCACGGGTCGTCCAGCCTCAGGGCCAGGTCGGCCCCGTCGACGAACTCCTGGAGCCGGGGTCGCAATGCGGCCATGAGCAGGTCGAGCCGCGCGGGGAAGTGGCGGTAGAGGGTTCCGATGGAAACGCCCGCGTCGCGTGCGATCTTCTCCAGGGACGCGTCCACGCCGTTGGTCGCGAACTCAGCTTGGGCCGCCACCACGAGCTTGTCGCGACTCTCTCGGGCGTCGCGACGCAGAGGTCTCCGCATCTGCTCGGCGTCGCCCAGGCTCACCTCGTCAGTCTACCGATGGTGCTGAGGGGGACCTCCGCTTCTGCCCATCAGGAGCGGAGGGAGCGCTCGGCAACTCTGCCGGGCCGAACGCCTGCCAAGTCGAGGCACCCCTCCGGAATAGAATGAGGGGCCCCTCCGGTTGAGGCCTACGTCAGAGCGAGGGAGTGCCTCCACGAGGGGCGCGCCCGCCACACATCACAGAGGGGCACCAACATGACCACCATCAGCATCATCGGCTCAGGCAACATGGCCAAGGCCATCGGCACCCGTGCGGTGAACCACGGCCATACCGTCGAGCTCTTGAGCCGCAACACCGCTACGGCGCAGGCGCTCGCAGAGCAGATCGGCGCCGGAGCCACCGTCGGCACGTTCGGCGCGAGGCCGACGGGTGACATCGTCATCGTGGCCGTCCTGTACACCGGCGTGGTCGACGCGGTCGCCAACTACGGCGATGCCCTGGCCGGCAAGATCCTCATCGACATCTCCAACCCGTTCAACGACGACGCCACCGGCCTCGTGACCCCCAGCTCGGCTGCTGAGGAGATCGCCGCAGTCGCCCCCGAAGGCGCCCACATCGTCAAGGCGCTGAACACGATCTTCGGCCATGTCCTTGCGAAGGGGACGCCGTTGGACGCGTTCATCGCCGGCGACAGCGGCGAGGCGAAGGCCACCGTCGCGGCGTTCCTGGACAGCTTGGAGCTGCGGACCCTCGACGTGGGAGGACTGCAGGCCGCCTCGATCCTCGAGCAGGCCGGACTCCTTCTCATGGGGCTGGCACGCAACGGTGCCGGCTTCGACCTCGCCCTCGGAGCCGAGGTCCACTGAGACCGCGGGTGTCGCGCGGTCGTGCGGTGGCCCGTCCGATGAGGCAGGAGGAGCAAGGTCGATCGCCCTCGCGCGGCCCGTAGATGTTGCAGCTGCACCTGTCGGACGCGCTGCGCCGCTGCCTGATGACCACGTCGGCGCCACCGACTCACCCGCGGAGGCGCGGTGCACCCTCTCCGAGCTCCGGCAGGACAGCTCCTCGACGGCGACTGTGCTGGGAGACCATCACGATCTAGTCTGACCGGGTGCTCACGAACCGGTCGGCGCCCCACGCTCGAGTGACTCCGGTCCTCACCGTGGCCGACGTCCGAGCTGCCGTCGCGTGGTACGGCGAAGTGTTCGGTTTCGTGGAACACGTCCGAATCGGCGAAGGGCATCGCTCGCAACTCGGCCTCCCGGACGGGCCTGCGGCCGAGCTGGTCGTGGCGGAGGTTCGTCCAGGACGGCGAACGCCAGAGCGGGAACGATCCCATCAAGTCATGCTGAAAGTCGCCGACCTCGCAAGCGTGATCGAGGCTGCGGTGACCCTAGGGGCGCGAGTCGTCGAGCCGCCCTACGACTGGGAGTACGGCGAGCGACAGGCCACCATCGATGATCCGTTCGGGCACCAGTGGGTGCTCAACCAGACGTTGAGCGACGTCGCACCCGAGCAGTGGGGCGGGAACACCGTGAGTCCGCGCTCGCCGTCCGTGTAGGCGTGCGGTCCGTCTTCGAATGGATGCGTCGATCGAAGATCAGCCCAACGGCGCATCAGTCCACCGCGAGGGCTCCAGTGACGCCAGCAGCGGCATCTTCACTTCGGTGGTGCCGCGGGGTGCACGACCTCAGGCCCTGTCCGGACCAGGCCCTGACGTCCAGCGCGCCTATACCTTCAACCTCTTGACGGTTTGGGTGACGTGCTTGCCCAGGTTCTCGATGAAGACGATCTCGCCGAACTCGAGGTGCGACCAACCGTCGTCGCTGTCTGTCAGGGGCTCGGAGGCGAAGATGGCGGCCGTCGCCTCCTCCTCGGAGCACACCTCGAAGTCATAGGTCGTCTCGTCGTGCTCGAAGTTGCTACCCAGCTGCAGGTACATCGGCTCCAGGAGCATCGAGAGAGCGAAGTCGCTCGTGCCCGGGCCGGATTGTCGTAGCTCTCTCCAGTCCCCGACCGGGTCGGTCTCGCCCTGGTGTCCGAGGCCGACGTTGACCCCGATGATTCGGTTCGGCGACACCAGGGCCATCTTCAGCTTGGTCAGGCCTGCGAGGTCGAGATCCTTCATCGCCTGGGCGATGAGACTGAGCATCTCCTCGATCGCCCGTTGGACCTCCTCGTCGCTGTCGCCCTCCATCAGGGAGAGCAGAAGCACGTAGAGGAACTCCGTGTCGGTCGTGCCCCGCATCTGCTTCAAGTACCTGTCCTCGCAGTGCTGCAGCAGCTCCCGCTGCAGGAGCTGCCAGTTCGGCAGGTCACCGTTCTGGGCAATGATCCAAGGGGTCTCTTCGAAGGAGAAGGGGTGGCAGTTCTCGTCGGCCAGAACCGTCTTCGAGTTGTAGGCGGCTGCTCGAACATGAGCAAGCATCGTGCTGGCCTGGAGGCTGGGAATGATGCGGTCGGCGTTGTCGTCGTAGAAGGCAGCCATCGGCCGGCGGTAGATGAAGGGCCTCTCCGGTGTGAGCAGATGCTCGCCCCAGGCCGCGAATCCCCATCCCGCCAGCTGAAGCTCCGGGTGACGCTCCGGGTCGAGGGACTGGTTGATCAGACTGTTCTCCGGCGTGAGCAGCAGGCTCTCCAGAGGTGTTTCCGGCCCGATGTAGGCGAGCACTCGGCACATACGCTTCCTTCTCTCACGAGTCGATGTACAGCGATCATTTCCACGTCGGCGCTGTGCCCCAGGAGGCTGAGCGATCGTGAGGGATCCGACCGGCAACACCACGAGCGCGCCAGCCTACGGCCCGCGGCAGCATGCCGCCGGCAGGAACTCGGGTGCCGGAGTCCTGGGCAAGCCAGTACGGTTCCGGTCATGACCTCGGACGCGTTCGTGCCGGTCGACTTCGATCCGCCGACCTCACTCGCGACCCACCAGTTCCACCTCGAACCGCTGGGGCCGCAGCACAACCAGGCCGACCATGCCGCCTGGATGTCGAGCATCGAGCACATCCGCTCGACTCCGGGCTACCCCGACGGCAGCTGGCCACCAACGAGAGGCATGACGCTCGAGGAGAACCTCTCCGACCTGTGCCGCCACGCCGACGACTTCACGCGGGGCGCCGGCTACACCTTCACCGTCCTCGACGCAGGCGACCACGACGTCATCGGCTGCGTCTACCTGTACCCCTCCGCCTCCGAGGACTGGGACGTGACGGTGCAGTCCTGGGTGCGGGCCGACAGATCGAGCCTCGACTCACCACTCGCCGAGGCCGTCGCGCAGTGGCTCGCCACCGACTGGCCCTGGGAGCGTGTGGACCGCTGCGGTCGCTGAGTCCCCCGATGTCGACGACGCTGTCCCTGGCGCCGATGTCCACCGGCTGAACGTCCCTGCGTGGAACCCAGGGGCTCGGCAGAGGCGACCTACGGTGGAGGTCATCGCCCCAAGCGTCGCTGCTCTGCTGGCGGCCGCCACGGCTCATGCTCATGTGACAGTCCCCGGAGCGGCCCATGAGGCAGAACAGAGACCGGCTGCGGCTACTTGCCGGAGGCGAAGTGGCTGACGCAGTCACCCTGGTTCTTGTACACCGGGGCGGTGCTGGTCTTCCAACCGTTGTTCTTGCACTGGTCCTTGCTCGTGAGCACGACCGGCTTGCCGAAGGTGTAGGTGGTGCCGGCGAAGTCGATCGAGTTGATGACGCCGTCGCCCTTGACGCCGGAGCCGAGAGAGAACCCGAACGCCTTGACGACGGCGTTGGGGAAGTTGGCCCGCCACTCGTCGAGGGTGCCGTAGTAGGGGCTGCCGTACCCGCCGCCGACGTGCGGGGCGTTCGCCTTCACGGCCCCGTCAGCAGCGTTGTTGAGCCACCAGGAGCCGTTGTAGACGGTCTCTCCGATGAGGATGCCGTCGTTGGTGCCGTTGCCGTCGAAGTCGACGATGAGCTGGAAGCCTGGGGGGATGGTGCCGCTGGTGGGCGTGTAGCTCAGCGACGGCTCACCAGTGGCGGCGAGCGGGGTGTTGGTGTCGACGTACTCGGCGACCTTGTCGGTACCGGTGTTGCCCTCGGTCCAGATGTGGAGGCCGGTGCCCTGGACCTCATAGTGACCGGTGGGGCGGGTGTCGGAGTAGGCAGGGTTGAAGTCGCCAGGGACCATGATGGTCGCGGCGGCGGCGTGGGCGGTGCCGGTGAGTGCGAGGGTGGAGACGGCGACGCTGGCGAGGGCGGTGCCGATGCGGGTGAGGGTTCGTGCGCTCATGCAGTGCTCCTGCTGGTGAAGTCCCTCCGCCTCGAGTAGGCGCTGCGGGGAAAAGCCTGACCCCGGGGAGTACGGGCAGCATGAACAATCCCTCAGCCCTTGCAAAGGTTGCCAAGGCCAACGACTAGACCAGATGCCCACACGTCGGGCAAAGGTGCGTGAACCTCCCCAATGGAGCGCGCAGCGTGATAGCGGGTCAGGGTGGCGAAAAAGTGGTCTCACCGCCGCGTGTCGGCACCGCCGAGCACCAGGACCGACGCAGCGGGCAGACGGGGCATGAGGAGGCCGCGAACCCATCTGCGCCCTTCGGGTAAGTAGAGACAGGAGGCCGGGCGATCGTCCGGGACAATGTGACCCGATTCGACCAAGCAGGGCCTAGCGACGCGGAGGCTCTTGCCCGGTCTGGCGAGGATCCTGCGGCTTTTGCCGTGATCTACGACCGGTACGCCGACGACGTCCACCGGTTCGCGCTTCGGCGACTCGGCAGCGATCTTGCGGACGACCTCACAGCGGAAACGTTCACTGCGGCCTTTCGTCACCGCGAGCGGTTCGACTCAGCCCGTGGTTCCGCACGGCCCTGGCTGTTCGGCATCGCAGCCAACCTGATCGGCAAGCATCGCCGCGCCGAGGTGCGTGGGCTGCGGGCGGTCGTGCGCCTGCACAACGACCCGGTCTCTGACTCGTGGCAGGAGTCGGCCGACGCGCGCGTCGTCGCCTCATCGGCCGGTCCGGCGCTGGCCTCCGCGCTCACCAAGCTGTCCGTGGCGGACCGCCATGTGCTGCTCCTGGTGGCCTGGGCCGACCTCACCTACGCCGAGGTCGCCGAGGCGCTCGACATCCCCGTGGGCACGGTGCGTTCCCGCTTGAACCGTGCCCGCGATCGAGTCCGGCACAGCCTGGCCCACGATCCAAGCTTCACCACACTCGTAGCCACCACGGAGGAACCATCATGGACGAACTGACGCTCCTGCGAGAGTTCCGCGGCTCGGCTCCGGCGGCGGCGCCATCCGCCGTCCGTCGTCGAGTGCTCGCAGGGGCGACGCGACCACGCCAGCGTCTCCCGCGGCGGCTCTCCGCCGTCGCGGCCGGCGGGGTCGTCCTTGCCGCCACCGCGACAGTGTGTGCGCTCAGCGTGGGACCGAGCGCGCCACCCTCAGCCGCGGTCGTCCTTCACCGCGCGGCAGACCATGTGATGACGGCCGCACCCGTGCCGACGCCACGAGCGGACCAGTGGATCTACCATCGAACGCTCGAGGCCGACCCAGAGACCGGTCAGCCCGACACCCATCCTTGGGACTACTGGAGCCGCGTCGACGGGAGCGAGTACGCCGAGCGCAGGCCGAACGGAAAGATCGACGTGCACCCGATCGTCAAGAACCCCCTCGGCACCCCGCTCCAGTGGTACGACCTGGCCCGCGAGCTGCCGGCCACACCGCAGGGCGTGCTCGACATGCTCACCAGGGATCCGCTCTACACCTCGCACGCGAGCACGCGCGCCGCCCGCGACTTCGACGAGGTGACCACCGCACTGACCTCGGACACAGTCCTTCCCCCCGAGAGCATCGCCCGGCTCTACCGCGCCCTGGCGACAATCCCGGGTGTCAGCGTCGACCGCGACGCGCCGGCTGACCTGTTCGGCAGGTCGGTGCTGTCCATCACCTACCACGGTGACTCATCACTCGGCCGCCCCGGCGACCGGTGGGAGCTGCTGCTCGACCCCGACTCCTACCGGGTGATCGGCCTGCGAGGGACCGCGGGTCATGATCTCGATCTCAAGAACGACACCGTCATCCCAGCCGGCGCCGTCTGGTTCAACTCGGCCTACCTGGACGAAGGCGTGGTCGACGAGCCCGGCCGGCTCCTCGACTGACATCCAGGGCAACCTGTCAAAAGACTGGAGGAGGCCCCGCCACAGCGTGCCCAGTCGACCGATACAGCTGCGACACTCCGCCGAGTGTTCGCGACGTCGGTCTACGAGAAGTCCGAAGCACGCCGCGGTCACATCGGAGAGCGTCTGCGCCACTGGAATCTGCCGCCGCCCAGCAGGGCGCTGACCCAACGGGGTC
The DNA here is from genome assembly GCA_963843775.1 of uncultured Actinomycetota bacterium. GTDB lineage: Bacteria > Actinomycetota > Actinomycetes > Propionibacteriales > Nocardioidaceae > Marmoricola. The sequence continues at coordinate 213,587 of CAWJLT010000016.1, read as the reverse complement.
TGCGGACGCTCAGAGCGCTCGGCTGACTCGTCCGGAGGGGGCGATGAACCGCGGGTCGGCGCTGGCGGAGATCATGGAGAGCCCCTGCTGCCTCGACGGCAGCAGATCAACGCCGGGGACTTCGACAGCCCAATGTGCGGCCGTTGGTGTTTCTGATTGAGTCGGCAAGTCTGTGCAAGACGCGGGATCTCATCCGGGCAGGGGCAGGTTCGGGACGATGCGGTACGGCGCCTCAAGGCCCTCTGTGCTTGCTCGTCGCTTCACGGTGAGGTCACAGCGAGCCTCGGACAGGTGGCAGGTCAGGATGTTTCCGAGTCCGTTGTCGTTGCCGGTGGCGGCGAGGGCCACGGTGTCGTCGTCGAGCCACTCGAAGAGAACGAAGCCTTCGTCGGGGTCCCCGCGGTAGTCCGGCCGGAGCCGGAGCCGTAGCGCATGACGGGTCGCCGTGTCGAAGGCGCGAGTGAGGGTCTGCTCGCTGTCGCGCGGTCCCCCCAACGGCACCAGCGCTGAGCCGACCACCCTGAAGACCTGCCCCGTCCCGCTGGTAGCGGTGCCGGTCTGCCAGGTGTCGCCGACGACCAGCCCCCGGGGGTGGCTGCTCAGATCTGCGGCGTACGACTGAGGACTCGCGGCGCGAAGCTGATGGGTCCTCAGGTCGAACCTGTACTCCGGCTCGGGGGCTCCCTTGAAGATCCCCCGGTCGAAGTACACGTAGTCAGCCGTGACGTCCACGAGCTCGCACGACCTGCGGCAGTAGTCGACCACTTGGCGGGCCACCTCGATGCGGGAGGCCGTGTCGTAGACCACGAGGGTCGGGCGCGCGGGACGGGTGCAGTCGAACCAAGCCGCCAGCGAGCCGGCATTCGCCGACATCACGCTCCGCTGGGCGTAGTGCGCGAACTCGCCGTTCGGGGCGGCTCCGCACAGGTGCGAGCCGATCCGGACGGGTGCGCCGCCGTCGCTGAACCACGCACCCCCCTCACGGGTGTAGACGAACCCGGCATCGGTCACATCGAGGTGCACGAACCCGTCCTCGGTCACGACGGAGCTGTCTCCGAGATGGATGCTGCCGGTCGTGTGGGCGAAGAGCTGCGCATCGCCGTAGACGAGCTGGCGGACCGGTCCCGGAAGCGGCGGCTCTGGGGAGGAGGTGGGTCGGTCCACTGGCCCGTTGGTGGGCTTGATCGGGCCGTTCAGCCCAGACCCGACAGCGAGGGCGAGCGCGATCACGATGACCACGGCGGCCACACTGCCGAGGACGGCCGTGAGCCGACGTCGGCGCAGCCGAGCCTCGCCCCGCCCGATCAGGGTGGCAGCATCGATGACGGGTGTGGGCACCGCCCGAACCCTCAGGTTCAACGTGCGAAGGGATGCGCTCATGAGATCACGGCCGACTGTTCGTAGGAAGGAGGTGCGGGCGGGGTGAACCTCGGGCCCATCCGGTCACGGAGCTTGGCCAGCCCCAACGACACGTGCTTCTTGACCGCCCCGACCGAGCAGCCCATCAGCTCCGCGGTCTGTGCCTCCGACAGGTCCTCGCAGAACCGCAGCACGACGGCGGCACGCTGCCTCGGTGGGACCAGCCTCAGCTCCCTCCACAGGTCCTCCTGCGACTCGCCATGGTCGGTGGGGTCGACGACGCCGCCGTCCGGCAACACCTCGGTCGGCAACTCGTGGAAGGAGCGCCGGCGGCGCCACGAGATCGACGTGGTCACGATGATCCTGCGGGTGTACGCCTCAGCACTCGTCACGTCCCGGATCTGCGGCCACGCCACGTAGGCCTTGGTCAGAGACTCCTGCACGAGATCCTGTGCCAGCTGGTAGTCACCCATCACGAGGTACGCCGTGCCGAAGAGACTGCCCGACCGCGCGGCGACGAACTCGGCGAACGCAGCGACGTCTGCGGGGCCCCGAACCACCATGACGCCTCCCCGTCCGCACTCCGAGACGTTGACTCATTCTCCATCAGATAGACGCATCGAGCGCCGCCGAAGGTTGAACGCACCGCTGTTCAAGGGGGGGCTACCCAGATATCAGATCTCCCTCCACACAGCGTCGGCATCGGGCATGGTGGTGATCTCGTCGCGCAGGCGCTCGGCCGCTGCTCCGTATTCCGGGTTGCCGGTCACCTCCCCGACTGCGGCGCGAATCGTGTCGACCGCATAGTCCTCCGGGGCGACGACCAGGCCGGCGCCGGCGCGGGCCACGAGGGCAGCGTTCTGAGGCTGATCAGTTCCACGCGGGACGGCGACCTGTGGGACGCCGTGTACGAGGCCGCCCAGCATCGTCCCGGATCCGCTGTGGGAGACCAGCAGGTCGGCCCGTCCGAGAAGGGCTGCTTGTGGGATGAACACTTCGACCAGGGCGTTGGCCGGTACTGGTCCGAGCTCCCCGGGATCGAGCCGACGCCCTGTCGTGGCGATGACGACGCCGTCGTATCCGGCCAAGGCGGCGAGCCCGACCTTGAAGTCGGCGGCATCAGTGTTCTTGACCGTGCCGAGGGTGAAATAGGCGATCGGACTTTCGGCCGCGAGAACGGCGGCCACCCGATCTGGCACCTGGCCAGGCTCGCCGGCACTGGGCCGCAGCGGGGTCGCGATCTGCCACGGCGGTGGGTCGTCGGGCCGCAACGAGGGCGGGCAAAGGTCGAGGACTTGCTCGGAGGAGACCTGCGTCCACAGCTCAGGCTCGCCCATCGCCCCGCCCACGTGGCCGATGAGCTGGGCGTAGAACGCGAACATGGGGCCGATGCCGTGAACCACCCCCGGCACGTTGAGCTCTCGGGCCAGCAAGGGCCCCGCCGTCTCCAGTACTTCGTGGACGATGAGATCGGGGCGCCACTCCCGCGCCATCACGACCAGATCGGCAAGCCTGGCGAGCGCCGGCTTGCCGAAGAGCGCCACCACCCCGCCCATCATCCTGTGTTCCTCGGACAGTGCCGGTTCAGCCCAGACAGCCTGGTTGGCTGACCACGCCTCAGCCCACGTCGGTCCGACGGGGTGGACGTCGAGCCCTCGTGTCGCCAAGGGATCGATCAGATCGGGGCCGGTGGCAAGGCGCACATCATGACCTGCACGGGTCGCCGCCCTCAGCAAAGGCAGCATGGGTAGAACGTGCCCGTACGCCGGGCACGAGGTGAACAGCACCCGCGCCATGCCTAGTAGCGTCCCACCTGGGGTGCGGGCGGTCTACCGACGCCATTGGCGATCTCCGTCCTCCTGCCTTCACCTCGAGGGGCAAGGGACGGCGTGGTCAATGCTGCGTCAGTTCGCCCAGAGTTCGCCCAGAGTTCGGGCGGGGGCCGGCGTGCGTCCCAGGTCTCCCCGACGTACCAGGGTCGCTTCTCCACGCGTGAGCAGTCAGGCACCCCCCTGGCATCGTGCGAGCCGAGACAGGGAGGATCGTGCCGCCTTGGCCGTCCGCATGGAGGCTGCCAAGGAGGGTGCCGACGTCATGCCTCCGTGTCACCGGTTCGTGTCCCGGTTCCGCCGGGCAGTCCACCCGGGTCGCCCAGGACATCAACGACTTCTGGCCGACCGTTCCGGCGGGCACCCTCAAGGCGGCGACAAGGCCACGACCAAGAGGAGCACGTCATGACCACACGCACCATGGACGACGAGACCCGCACGGGCCGGCCGATGTTTGCGGCAATCGGGGCCGGGATCGCGGCTGTCCTCACCGCGATCGGCACATTCGGGGACTTCACCGGCAACGACACGAGGCAGCACAGCTTCGGGCAGTACCTGATCGTCGTCGGCATCATCGCCGTCGCGACCGCCATCGTGTTCGGCTTGGTGGCCCGGAAGCCGTCTCCGACGAAGACACTTGTCCTCGGCATCCTCGCTGTCGTCACACTTGTGGTGTTCTGGGCTGGCCGTCCGCCGGTGTTCGCGGGGTGACCGCACCGGGTTGAGGACAAGCAGCGCCCTGGAGGGGGCCGACAGTTGTCCTCTTGGCTCCACCGGCAGGTCAGGGTGCTGGCGATAGATTCGGCGAGCACCCAGGGCGTTCGCATCCACCCAGAACCTTCACCTCGCCAAACAGTTTTGACGGTGATGCTGTCGGTGAGACGCGCTTCGCTCTGCCGTGCGCTCGTGGAGCCAAGACGCACGCCTAGTCGATGTCGGAGACCTCCATACATATGGGTCTCACAGATTCGGAGAGGGCCCGTTCGGTGGCGGTGGGCGTGGCAGGAATCCGAGGACCTCGCCGGCTCCGATCGGTGGTGCCTACGGCGCGTCCAAGGCGGCGGTGGAGCTGCTCACCCGGGCCGATCGGGTCAGCGCCCGACGGGGTGGAAGGAGTAGCGGGCGACCAGGGCACACCACTTCTCGATGACCGCCGGGGTCAGCACGTCCACAGCCAGGTCCGCGCAGGCGGGTCGAACAGGCCCCCAGTGCTCGTCGTCGGCCAACGGGGCCAGGAAGTCCGCGAAAGTCTGCTCCTGCATCCCGCGCAGCTCTTCGACCATCGCCTGGTTGACGAGCCCGGTGCCGGTGACCAGGGCAAGCAGCAGGAGCACTGCGCGGTACTCCTTGGTGGCCAGGTAGTCGTCGACGTCGCGGATCCCGGCCCTGAGCAGCTGGTAGGTGTTCAAGAACCGCTTGGTCGCCCGGGGCGTGGTGACGAGGGCGTGGAACCCTCGGAGGTAGTCGCGCTCCCGGGCCGTGATCCGCAGCGCTATCGGGTCGAGGTCCACCTCCACGAGGGGCTGCTCGACGGGGTCGGGCACGTCGACCACCACCGGTTCGGGCTGGGGTCCCGGCGGAGGGCCGTGAAACGGGGACGGGTCGTGGAACGGCGACGAGTCCACCTCCGCGGATGCGGTCCGAGACGCGTGCGTCCGACTCATCCATGGGTCGCTCACGCGGCGACGAGTCCGGGGTCGCGTCGTACGCCGATGGCTCGTCGTCGACCTTCCCGACCAGGCTGGTCACCAACCGGCCGAAGGCGTCCTTGTGCACCGGCTGCAGCCAGAACGGGATCTGGATGATCTTCTCCAGGTAGTTCTGAGGTGTCGGCGCCGCGGCGTCGTCCTGGGTGAAGACCTGGCTGAACTCGCTCTTGAGGGACTCGATCAACCAGCGCGAGTCGACCGCGACCACCACCACGAACAGGGGGTGGGCGAAGAGCAGGTTGACTGCTTCCAGGACGCGGACGACGTCCTTGGCCGGGCACCGGTCGAGGTCGTCGATGAAGATGACGATTCGGTCGATGGTCGGGGTCCCGCCCTTCGGCGCCGCCAGCGCCGCGAGCCGGGCCAGGTCCTCGCGGATCATCGGCCCCATCCCCAGGTGCTGGCGGTAGTCGGCGGCGACACTGCGATCGCTCACGTAGCCGTAGAGCGCGGCAGGCCCATGACTGCGTGCAGCAGCGAGCGCATCCGCGGCCTCGTCGCGGCGGCGACGCGCGTCGTCGTACCGACGCCGGTCAGCATCCAGGATCTCGACCCCGGCACTGAGCGCGAGACGAGCCGGCTTGATCAGGGCGTTGACAGCCGTCAGCAGCGAGACGGCCGCGGCCACCAGCGCCGCCACGTCCTTCTGGGTCTTCAGGCCCCCGGTCACGAACCAGGTCGCCAGCAGGATGGCCACGGCGAGGAACACGACAGAAGCGGAACGGCGTAGCAAGCCGGCACCGCGCCACCCCTTGGCGAACTTCCCGAACACGGTGCCCAGGTCTTTCACCTCGCTGCGCAACGTGCTGATCTGGGTGGTGGCGGGGTCGAGGTCGATCGTCTTCTTCAGGATCGCCGCGCTTGCCTCGAGAACGGGATCATCGGCCGCGACGGTCGCGACGGGACGCTCGTCTGCGGCGGAGGAACTGGAACGCAGCTCCGTCTCGGCGGCTTCGAGCTCCTGCTGTGCGGAGGCCACGTCGCTGCTGCGCTCGCGGATCTCCTGCCACAGCTTCTGATAGGCCTCGGTGCTGTCCAGCTGGTCCCGGATCCCCTCGAAGACCCGGCTGACCAGGCTGGCCCACAGATCGACGCCGTGCACGTACTGCCACGCGTTGAAATCGACCGTGACGAGCTTCGGGCAGTAGGCACTGGACTCTTCCGGTCCTAGCTCCCGTGACCTCTTCGCCAGATCGACGGCGCCGAGCTTGACCTGGTGCATCAGGAAACTCTTGCCCGAGCCCCAAGGCCCGAACAGGCCGATCGACAACGGCGGCTGCACCTGATGTGACGCCACCAGCGAGGCGAGCATCTGCACATCGGGCGTGATGTCGAGAGCGTCATTCTCGGTGGTGAGTCGGCCGAAGGCGTCGTAGGAGTCGGCGAGGTACGCCGCCTGTCCTGCCCGACGTGGGAGCGAAGCGCGGACCACGTCGCTGATCGTGGACATCTCGCGGCCGAACACCCGGCGCGCGTTGTCCTGCTCTCCCGGAGTCAGCTGCCCACTCATCTGCACCGTGATCGCGCCACCGTCGAGGCCGACCTGCTGGACCAGCCATTCGTCCCCCGGGCGTACGACGGTGACGACGGTGGCCTGCACGGCGTCGCGCCTCCGGGTGAACCAGTCCCCGAGGTCGGGGTCCGCTCGTGCCAGGCGACCGAGGTTCGGCACCCAGACGACCGTCGCGCCGCTGGGCAGCAACAGCTCGGGGTCGAAGCCGTCGTCGCTCGAGGCGAGCTCTTCTGCCAGCAGCAGCACCTCGTCCGGGCACGCACGCCTCAATGCCTCGTAGACCGTTCGCGCCGCTCCGCTCATCGCCGGCGCCGTCACCAGGACGGCGGGCGGGCGAGAGGCGAGCGCAGCGACGAGCTCGTCGTCCACGTCGCGAGGAAAGTACGCCGGCAACACGGTGGCGCCGACGGGCATCGCGATGCCGAAGGCCTCCGATGTCACGTCGCGCACCAGCCCGGGGGTGGCCGTTCGAGCAGGCCGTCTCTCTGCGGACGTCTTGGTGGAACGGGGGGACTGCAGTGATCTCAACAGGGCCTTTGGATCAACGCCGATCCGACGCAGCCTGTCGCCCAGCACGCCCTCTTCACTCTGGATGACCGACCGGACCAGGACCTGCGCAAGGACACGACAGCCGATCAGCTGCTTGGCTCTCTGCTGGGAAAGGCCGCGCAGAGCAGCGTCGAGGTCGGTGGCGACGTCGAAGCTGCCGCTGAGCGGCTCGATCACACCCGTCAGCCCGAGCAGCTGGCCAAGCTGTTGGGGCCGGACCCCGTTGGCGTGCAGCGCTTCGAGCACACCAGCGTCGCTTTGCGCCAACGCCCACAGGAGCGTCGTACGCGTCACTCGTGGCAGGCCACTGACGCGCCTCTGCGCTTGCGACGCCTCGGCTCCAGCGGCCAGGCGGGTGACTTCCTCGAGCACCGGGTCGTAGGTCAGCCGGGCCTCGACGATTCGCTCGAGAATGGGATTCACCCCGCGCGGCTCGGAGACCGGCGACTCAGCGGTGGACGAGTTCATGACCCTCCTCGGTCGAGGTGGCGGTCGACTCCCCACCCTCATTGAGGCTGAGCGACACGGTACGCCGGAGATACACACCTCGGCGAGCGCAGGGCGTTTTCTACGTCCGGCGCCCGCTGAAGGCGACCTACATCAGGTCATGACGATCGAGTGTTGCGAGGCATCGGCCGGGGGACAGCCGATTCGCTACGTCGACTCCGACGAAGGTCCGCTGGCGCTGCTCCTGCACGGCAGGCACCGGCCACCGACCGGGTCACCCAGATGGTCGCGCTCGGCATCCCGCACCACGGGGGTTGCACGAATCGGTGTCACGACCTGGTCCATCCCACCGCGAGTGGGGTGCCGGTCGCGGGTGTGCTGCTCACCACGGCGCCACGGCCCCGCTCGTGCGGGGGTTCGCATCGGGACTTCGGGCGCCGCCATCGCCGCGCCGAGAGTCGGACCATCCGGCCGACGGATCGGGCGTCGTCAGTCAGCGATCGGTTCCCAGACGAGCTCGGCCACGTCGAGCACCAGCTCGGGACTCTCCTGCTCCGCACCCCCCATGGCGCGGACCTCACCCACGCACACGCACACGACGTCGTTGAGGCGTCGGTATCGCCAGCTGTCGCTGAGGTGCGTGACCGAGCCGACGACCTGCCGTCGTCCGACGGGGTGGGTGCGGCCATATCCGTGACACTCGAACATGACGCTCGCCCCGTCGTCCGTCTCGATGACGGCACGAAGGTCGGGGACGAACGGACCGGCCGTCGTACGACGCTGGGGATAGTTCACGCCTCGGAAGCGGCCGTCGAGGTAGCCCTCGCAGCGACCCTCTGCCAGGAAGAGAAGCTGTTCCCACCCGCCCTCGAGACCGACCCCCCAGCTATCGGAGTACCGGAAGCGCAGCCGGTACAGCTGCTCGAGCCTCACGGTGTGCCGTCCTTCATCGCAGCTGTGAGACGACCCGCGTCGGGGCCACGAACACCGCCGTACGTCGCTCTCGTTGCATGGTCACGTCGAACTCCTCCCAGTTGTCGTGCTCGCCTCCTGCTGCAGTGAAGATCTCTCGGCGCAGGAGACGCAGCCTCTCGTCGTCCACGCCGGGCTCGGGATCGTCAGGTCCCACCAGCGAGGCTCGCCCCTCCACCGAGACCCACTGCCAGCCGGCACGGATCACCACGACGATGGTGGGGTCCAGTCGAAGGTTGATCAGCTTGCGGGTGGTGCTGACCGAGACGAAGGAGACGGACTCGAGACCGGTGGAGGGGTGGCGCACGATCCCCGCGTTGACGACGGAGGCGTGTGGCGTCAGGTCGAGGCGCCGGGTGACGACGCAGCACAGACCGTGGTCGAGCGGCACCAGGTGTGCGAAGTCGGCGAGATCCGGCATCAGACGACCCCTTTGTCGCGTGGTGCGTCCGCGGTACAGGCATCGGCAACCGCCGAGCCGCGGTCCATGTCAGCTCTCCTCGTCGGGTGGTCGGTACAGCTCGTCGACCGCCGCGTCTATGTCAGGGCCACTGTGCTCCACGGACTCGACGTACAGCCGCCCTGCCTCGATCCGGTCGTCGCGGATCGTGGCGATGATGACTCCGCGCATGGCGAAGGGCGAACCGTCGACGTGGTGGCCGGACCAGTCGACCTCGCCCCACTCGACCTCGCCGCTGCGGCACGATGCCACGAGCTCGGCCCGGAAGTCCGGGACCCCGGCGAAGACCGAGGTCCAGTTCTCCAGGACCTGGGCCCGGCCGGAGAAGCTTCGGCCGGGGTGCGCGGGCTGGTCGCTGTGGTAGTCGTCGGCGAAGTACGACGCGAAGCGTCTTGGGTCGTGCAAGTTCTGCGCCTCCGTCAGGCGCTCGAGGACGCTGCTCATGCTGTCCAACCTAGAACGACACCGATCGCCAGGACAGGGTGAACTGCGGCACGATGAGTCCTTCCACCACAAATGCCGTTGCCGTCACGTGCACAATGCCGACGGCCGGGGCCGATCGCGCACCGATGAGTTCCCGCTGTCGGCGCGGTCTGTGCAGAGGAGACCCACACAGCTGACTGAAAGGCTGACGCCGTGCGGAAACTGATCTACTCGATGAACGCGAGCCTTGACGGCTACATCGCCGCGCCCGGCGACGACATCGGCTGGGGCGTGCCCGGTCCCGAGCTGCACCAGTGGTTCAACGACCGAGCCCGCGAGATCGGTGTCTCGCTGTACGGCCGCAAGCTGTGGGAACTGATGAGCGCGCACTGGCCGACCGCCGACCAGCAGCCGGACGCGACGCCCGTGGAGGTCGAGTTCGCCCATGTCTGGCAGAAGACGCCGAAGGTGGTGTTCTCCACGACCCTCGACGAGGTCAGCGGGAACGCGCGCCTGGTCACCGGCGACGCCGTGGCCGAGATCACCCGGCTGAAGGCCGAGGACGGTGCTCCGATGGAAATCGGCGGCGCCTGCCTCGCGGGCGCGGCGATGCGGGCCGGCCTGATCGACGAGTACCAGGTCGTCACGCACCCGGTGCTGGTCGGCGGCGGCACGCCCTTCTTCAGCGCGCTGGACGCCTGGGTGAACCTGCGGCTCGTGGAGACGAGAACCTTCCCGGACGGGGTGATCCTGTCCCACTACGAATCCAGGCGCTGACCTGCGGCGCTGGCTCGGCGACGGGATGCGCTTTCGTCCCCGGTGGCGCGACAAGGTCGCTGGAAATCACGCCGAGGACCGATCAGCAGCACGCGGTCAGGTGACGCCACCACCATCCGCTACCGGCCCCGTGCCCGACTGGAAGCCTCATCGAACGACGCTCAGGGCCGCACTCATCCAGCCGCCACCGCCATCCCTCGCTCGTCGTGCTCAACGTCCGGCCAAGCCTTCCGTGCCCACGCGAGCCCCTCATCGAGCGCTCGCCCGATCTCGTCGACGGTGTCCCCGATCTCGGTGAGGTCGTCGACGTACGGCGTGAAGTCGTGGCCGCCCCGGCTCAAGAAGTCATAGAGCCCGCTGCGGAGGAACGAGGTCAACCAGCCTCGCGGGTCGCCTGGCATACCGACCTCGAACGCCCGTTCACCTGGCTCACCCTCAGACATCCCTGGGTGCCAGTGCATCCGATCGGCCTTCCCCGGTCCCGATTCAAGGAAGTCGAACCTGCACAGGGCCTGGTCCAGCGCGACGAGGTCAGAGGCGTAGACAGACCCCCGGGCCTGCGCCCGCGCAGGCTTGATCTCAACGCGTACACCGCGCTCGCGTACGTCAGGCTGGCCCACCAGCGCGGGGTCGAGGAAGTCGACCCGGCGCATCGTGACGGCCAGCCGGTCGAACGTCCACAAACGCTCCATGCGCCATCACTCCTGCGTCGTCGAGGCCGATCGGGCCACATTAGTCGAGGACCTTGACCGCACCTGCTGTGCCGCGATGAGCGCGGTGTTCCGCCGCCTGCAACTGTCAAGGCACGCTGCGCGGCGGTCGACGCTCGGGTCAACTCCGTCCCGCAAGGCGATCCGTGGGTGCGGCCCGCCCGGTCCGGCGCCGCCGTCGGGTGCTGGTTCAGCGCACGGTGCTCGCTGGCGGTGTGCTCGCTGCCACCGCCGCAGGGGTTGTCGCAGTACCGGCGATCACAGGTGGCGACGCCGCGTTCGCCAGCTGGACCGCGCGACCGCACGCCATGACCCCGAAGGCGAGCACCGAAGCCGCCTCCCAATGTCGCTCGGCACAAGAAGACGGCGCAGGCGCCGAGCACCGAAGGGCCTTGGAGCGTGCCGAGACGGCGATCAGTGAACACCGAGGGGTGTGGACCACCGTGGTGCTGGCCGGAGACGACGGCTTCTCTGCACTGTGCGTTACCGACACCTCCCGACACCTCTTCTCCGACATGTTCGGGTCAGCGGGGGCGGACATCGCCGGCGTCAGCTTGCACAGCCGCACGCACGGTGTGGTCGTGGCCACCGGCACCACCACGCTCCACCTGTGACATCCGGTGGGTCATGCGACCCTCGTCGTACCGACGCGGTCTTCCGTGGTTGACGCGCACTCAGGAGAGCGATAGACCGAACGGAAGCGGGTTCGCCGCCTCGGCCGACGAAGGAGTCCCATGACGGCCTGGCTCGAGCATCCCCTGACCACCCTCGCCGACATCGAGCGGTTCGAGACCGAGGTCCCGCTCCACGAGCGGATCCCGCAGCGATCGGTCTACGACGTGCTGGTGGGGGTGGCCGCAGAGCACGGGGATCGCACTGCGCTGACGATGGTGATGACCGGCGAGGACGACGAAGAACCTCGGCGGGTCTCCTTCGTGGAGCTGCTGGGTCTGGTGACCCGCACCGCGAACCTGTTCACCAGCCTCGGCGGTGAGCGTCCCGGCGTCGCGTACCTCCTGCCGACGCTGGTCGAGACCCACGCCGTGCTCTGGGGCGCCGAGACCGCCGGGTACGCCGTACCGATGAACTTCCTGCTCCAGCCCGACGACCTCCAGTCCCTGTTGGAGGAAAGCGGAGCCACGATCCTGGTCGCGCTCGGTCCGCACCCCGTCCTGGACATCTGGGAGAAGGCGGTCGAGCTGCAGCGTCGTGTGCCCGGGCTGACCCTGGTGCGGGTGGCCCCTCCGGGCACCCCCGGTGTCGAGGGCGTCGTCGAGCTGACCGCGATCGCAGAGCAGCCCGGCGACCGGCTGCTTGCTCCGCCACCCGAGACCGGCGACGAGGTCGCGGCCTACTTCCACACCGGCGGCACGACCGGGGTGCCCAAGCTGGCCGCGCACACCCACCGGGGCCAGCTCGTGGCGGCATACGGTTGCGCGGCCCTTCTCGACCTCCGTCCCGACGACGTCGTCACCGGCACTCTGCCGATGTTCCACGTCGCCGGCACGATCCTGATGGGCATCAGCACCTTCCTCAGCGGCTCCGAGCTGCTGCTCCTCTCACCCGGCGGCCTGCGCAACCCGGTGATGGTCAAGCGGTACTGGCGTGTGTGCGAGAAGTACGGCGTCACGGTCGCCGGCGGTGTCCCGACCTCACTCGGTGCCCTCGCCGAGGTCCCGACCGACGGCGCGGATCTGCACCGGCTGCGGATGGCCCTCACCGGCGCCTCGCCACTGCCGCCGGCGGTGCGTGAGCGGTTCGAGGAGATGACCGGGCTGCCGGTGAAGGAGATCTACGGCATGACCGAGGCCTCGGGACTGATCTCGTGCAACCCGGTCCGCGGCAGCGGCGGCGCCGGTTCGGTGGGCCTTCGCTTCCCCTACACGCACATCGAGTGCCGGCGCCTGGGCGAGGACGGCGGGCTGGGAGATGCCTGTGACCAGGGCGAGCTCGGCGTGGTCACGATCGGCGGTCCCACGGTCTCGCCCGGCTACCGCGACCCAGTGCAGGGGGCGGGTACGTTCCAGGACGGACGTCTGATCACCGGCGACCTGGGCCGCCTCGACCACGAGGGCCGCCTGGTCCTCGAGGGCCGCTCCAAGGACCTGATCATCCGCAGCGGTCACAACATCGACCCGCAGATGATCGAGAGCGCGCTGCAACGCCATCCCGACGTGGTGCTGGCGGCCGCCGTGGGGCAACCTGACGCCTACGCCGGTGAGCTGCCGGTCGTCTACGTGGAGCTGAAACCAGGAAGCCACGTCTCCGCGGACGAGCTGCGCGACTTCGCCGAGACGGAGATCAGCGAGCGCCCCGCCTGGCCGCGAGAGGTGCACGTCGTGCCCCAGGTGCCCCTCACCGCCGTCGGCAAGATCTTCAAGCCCAGCCTGCGCCAGGACGCCGTCGAGCAGGTGGTCCGAAGCCTGCTCGACGAGGCCGGGCTCCGCGGCTCGGTGACTGCCTCGGGCGGCGGCAGTGGCCTGCGCGGACTGCAGGTCGAGGTCATTCTGCGTGACGCCTCTCCCGCGGACCGCATCAGCCTCCAAGGGGTCCTGGACGGCTACCTGATGGAATCCACCGTCACCCAGTGACCCGGGGAGGTCTACCGATAGCCGACCGACCAGAGCTCTCCGATCGGTACTCCCGCACGGCCACGCTGCCGGCACGGGATCCCGTTGCGAGGCGTAGAAGTACGTGCTCACACCCCGCGTAGGTGCCTCCAGCTCGGCGAGGTGATCTGGGCGGGTGGCCCGGTGCCATCCGCCAGGTCCGCGGTGGTCGGTGCGGATCAGCTCGCGCTGAGTATGCGATCGCGGGGTACGAGAGGAGTCATGGACTCCACCCCCACTCAGCCGTTCGGTCTCCTGGTCATCGGCAGCGGACCCGCAGGCGTGCACGCGGCCGCGGCGTACGTCAAAGCCGGTGGCCCAGGCCCGATCTGTCTGGTGTCGTCCGACCTGGACGAGCCGTACGAGCGGCCGCCGCTGTCCAAGGCCGTGCTCGCGGGGGAGGAGCCGGCCGAGGGCTCCCCGATCCTCGAGGATGACTCGGTCTGGGAGCAGATCGACCTTCGGCTGGGCACGCGCGTCGAGATGCTGGACACCGACCGGCGACGGGTGCGCACCTCTGAGGGTCAGGAGCTCGCCTACGAACGGCTGATCCTGGCCACCGGGTCCCAGCCGAACGCCCTTCCTGGGGCGGATCCGGGTGCGCGGGTCTTCACCCTGCGCAGCCTCGAGCACGCCCGACGGCTCCTCGACGCGGTGGAGGTCGCACGCTCCGTGGTCGTCGTGGGGTCGGGCTTCATCGGCTGCGAGGCGGCAGCCTCGTTTGCCGGCCGCGGTCTGCGGACGACCCTGGTCACACCGGAGCCCGCACCTCAGGCAGCACGGCTCGGCGGCTGGGTCGGGGCTCGGATCGCCGAGTGGCTTGGAGCGGCTGGAGTGGAGCTGCGTGCGGGAGTCGAGGTCGAGGATGTCGAACGGCCTGCGACGGTGCGTCTTGGGGACGGCTCCGTCATCGAGGCAGACCTGGTCCTGGCCGCGGTGGGAGTGAGCCAGTCACAAGCCTTCCTCAGCCAGTCCGGGCTGCTGATGGATGACGGTCACCTCGACGTCGACGCGGAGCTGCGGACCAGCAACCCACATATATGGGCCGCGGGTGACATTGCCTGCGCCCAGCACGCCGTGCTCGGCCGAGTCCTGAGCGTGGAGCACTGGGGTGATGCGATCGCGATGGGTCAGCTGGCCGGAAACAACGCCGCAGCCCAAGGTCCGGGAGGCACCGGCACATCGGGGCAGTGGTCGGACCCGCCTGGATTCTGGAGCGAGATCGGTGAACACACGCTGAAGTACTCCGCCTGGGGAGACGGCTTCGAGGAGACCAGGGTCGTCGAGCACCCAGGGGATGCCTTCACCGTCTGGTACGCCGACACCGCCGGCGAGCTCGTCGGCGTACTCACCCACGAGTGCGACGCGGACTACGAACGCGGCGCAGAGCTGCTGTCCCGAAGAGCGAGCCTCAGTGAGGCGCTCGGCCCCCCGACGACAGAGGAATCGTCGTGAACGGACCGAATGTTCAACGCTTCGTGCTGGCCCAGAACGACCGTGAGATCTTCGCGCAGGCCCTCGCCGAGCTCCGCGAGGGGCGAAAGACGAGCCACTGGATGTGGTTCGTCTTCCCGCAGGTCCAGGGCCTCGGCCGCAGCGCCACCGCCCGCCACTACGCCATCTCCGGGCTCGAGGAAGCCAGCGACTACCTGGGCCATCCGGTGCTCGGACCCCGGCTCCGGCAGTGCTGCGAGGCCGTCCTCGCCATCGAGGACGCCTCGGCCGAGCAGGTGCTCGGCTCCACGGACGCGATGAAGCTGCGCTCCTCGATGACACTGTTCGCGCGAGCAGCACCCGATGAACGACTCTTCGGCGATGTGTTGGAGAAGTTCTTCGGCGGCCGGCCCGACGCAGCCACCGATGAGCTGCTTGCCTGACCAGCCCTCCGCCCTGTCTCAAGCACGCCCGATCGGTGCATCTGTCACATCGAACAGGACGCAACGCAGCGCGCGCTGCCCGCGGAAGGACGTTCCTCCTCCGGACGCACGAAGGCCCGGACCGAGACGGTCCGGGCCTTCGTCCTGGTGCTGAGGCTCAGTTGCCGCTCATGAACCCAGCGACGTCGTCACCGACGAACTTGTCGGAGACGGACTTCGCACCACCGGGCACGTCCGCGGCGCGGAAGATGTAGCTCGCGTCGCTGGGGGACTGTCCGGTCTTGAAGGTCAGCGGAACCGCCAGGGCGCCCGTGTCCACGGTGCCCAGCTCGTCCTTGGCCTTGGAGACGCCTTCCGGGGTCAGGTCCTTGTTCTCGCACGCCTTGTCCAGGATCTGGCGCATGACGTCCGCTGCGGCGGTGCCGAAGACGACACCCAGCGTCGGGTCACCGGGGTAGGCGGCCTGGTAGGACTTGAGCAGGTCAGGCAGCTTGTCGAACGGCGCCACGGGAGAGGCGACGTACAGGTTCTTCTTCAGGGCCGGTCCTGCGGGGCCCTTGAGGAGCGCCGGGGCGAAGACCGGGTTGTTGCCCACGATCGGGACGTCCAGGCCCTGGGCGGCGGCGACACCAGCGACGGACGCGGTCTGGCCCGGCGCCACGGTGAGCGCGATCGCCTTGACCCCCTCGGCCTTCAGCTTGGAGACCTGGGCGGTCATGTCCGCGTCGCTCGACTGGATCTGACGCTCGACGACCGTCATGCCGTGCTGCTTGGCGAAGTACTTCGAGCCGTTCAGGCCACCCGCGCCGTACTCACCCTCGAAGTAGATGTGACCGATCTTGTCGCCCTCCTTGATCTGGCCCTTCGAGAGCAGGTAGTCGAGGACGTTGATCATCTCCACCTCGTAGGTCGCACCGACGATCGCGATCTCGGGGCTCTCGGTGAGGGACTGCGCCCAGGCGGCGGGGATGTTGACCATCTTGTCCTTGTCGAACTGCGGCAGCAGGCCGGTGTTGATCGGCGAGCCGATCGTCTGCTCGATCGCCAGCACGTTGTTGTGGATCGAGCTGTAGAGCTGGATGCCGCGCTGCGTGTCGTACCCGTGGTCCTTCACGGTCTCTTTCACCGTGAACTTGCCGCAGACCTTGTCGCCTGCGTTCTGGTTCTTCCAGTAGAGCGACTGGGCGTTGGTGATGTCCTTGCCGAGTGCCGCGAAGACGCCGGTCAGGTCAGTCAGGGCACCCAGGGTGATGGTCGTGCCGTCGATCCCGCGGGAGGTCTTGACCCCGTCCTGGGTGGACTCCTTCGCGCTGGATCCCTTGCTGCCGCAGGCCGACCCGGTCAGCACCAGGGCGACCGAGACGAGCGCGACTGCACCTCGCTTCGTGTGCTTCTTCATTCCTTGTCTCCTTCGGTTGACGGATCGGCACCTTCGGTCGTGGTGATCCGGTCCTGCTCGGCACCTGGGCCTGCTGCGGACGCAGCAGCCGGTGCACGGTCGTGACGCCTGAATCGGCGTGCGAGGCCGGCGAGTCCGCCGGGCTCGAAGAGGACGACGAGCACGATCGCTCCGCCGTACAGGAAGGCGGCGGCCTGGCTCGCCACGATCCCGGACTCGCCGGGATTCACGATGAACGGCAGCACGCCGGCGTACTGCTGGAAGACCAGGGGGAGCGAGCTGACGAAGATCGCGCCCAGGATCGACCCCGTCACCGACCCCAGGCCGCCCAGGACGATCATCGCGAGGAACTGCACCGAGAGGGTCAGGCCGAACGAGTCCGGGGCGACCGAGCCGATCGACAGCGCGTAGAGCACACCCGCCAGGCCGGCATACATGGACGAGACCATGAACGCCTTCGCCTTGTAGTCACGGACGTTGACCCCCATCACCGACGCCGCGACCTCGCTGTCGCGCAGGGTCTGCAGCGCGCGACCTGGTCGTGAGCGCACGAGGTTCGAGGCGAACCAGGCGGCGCCGATGCACAGCACGAGGCCGAGGTACCAGAGCCGCTCGGCCTGCCCGAAGGGCACCCCGAGGACCTCGAAGTACGGCGAGTCGCTCCCGCCGAAGCTGAAGCCGAAGAGGGTGAAGTCGGGAACCAGGCGGCCGTTGAAGCCGCCGGTCACACTGGTCCAGGTGTTGAGCACGTGCTCGCCGATGAAGACCAGGCCGAGCGAGGCGATGCCGAGGTAGATCCCGTTCAACCGGGCGGCGATGGGGCTGAAGGCGAGCCCCGCGATCCCGGCGGCGACCACCCCCAGGACCATGCCCACGATCGGCGGCCACTCCAACCCGCTGTAGGCGTTGGCGGTGCCGCCCGGGGCGCCCGACACGAACGTGTAGGTCACGGCCCCGACCGCGAGGAAGAAGGCGTGCGCGAGGGAGAGCTGGCCGGTGGTGCCGACCAGGAGGTTGAGCCCGAGCGCCCCGATGATCGCGCCGAAGACCGCGAAGCCGGTCCGCAGCCAGAACTCCTCCACATAGATCGGCAGCACGAGCAGCAGCACGAGCCCGGCGAGCAGGAGCCCCCACTTGATCAGGGGGCCACGGGTTCGCAGGACAGGTGCGGGTGCCTCGTCTGGGGCTCCCCGCTCGGCCAGGGTGGTGGTCTCAGACACGGGTCATCTCCCGGGTGCCGAACAGTCCGGACGGTCTCACCAGCAGCACAGCGACCATGACGACGTAGGGCACCACGTCGCCGAAGCCCCGCCCGAGGAAGGCGATCTGGTCCTGGTAGCCCGCAGCCATGGCCTCGGCGAGTCCGATCAGCACACCGCCCACCAGGGCCCCACCCGTCGAGTCGAGCCCTCCGAGGATCGCCGCAGGCAGGGCGCTCAGGGCGACCAGGGCCACCGCGGGTGTCACGCCCGGTGTCGGTGCGCCGACGGCGAAGAGGCCGGCGACCGCCGCGAGCATCCCCGCGAGCATCCAGGCGACCATGGTGACCCGACCCATCCGGATGCCCATCAGCGCCGCAGCTTCGCCGTCCTCGGCCGCTGCGCGCATGGAGATGCCCCAGTTGGAGTACTTGAAGGTCACGAAGAAGGCCGAGATGATCACGGCGGCCACGACGATGGCGAGGGCCCGGTTCTCGGTGATGCCGACGCCACCGAGCTTGATGACGCCGCCTCCCCAGGGGTGACCGAGGTTGAGGATGTCGGAGCCGATCCGCCGGGTCAGCTCGGTGACGATGATCAGGTCGACGCCGATCGTGAGGATCGCCAGACTGATGACGGGCGCGCCTCTTAGTCGGTTGATGAGCAGCCGCTCGACGAGCATCGCAGCGATGGCGGCGCCACCGATACCGACGACGAGCGCTCCCCAGAAGCCGAGCGTGTCGTGGAGCCGGGCTATCAGGTAGGCGCCGAGCAGCAGCAGTGAGCCCTGCATGAAGCTGGGGACCTCGCTGGCCTTGAAGATGATGACGAAGCCGAGCGCGATCAGTGCGTAGACCGCACCGAGCGAGAGCCCGTTCAGCAGGAGCGACAGGAACTGGGTCATGACGAGCTCTCCTCGTGGTTCTGGTCCGGGCCGGCATTCGCGTCTTCTACGGGATCCTCGTCGTCCCCGGAACCGAGGTAGGCGCGGATCACCTCCGGGTCTGCCTGGGTCTCCTCCGGGGTGCCGTCGGCGATGAGACGGCCGAAGTCGAGGACGGTCACCCGGTCCGCGATGCTCATCACCATGCCCATGTCGTGCTCGACCAGCACGATGGAGATGCCGAGGGCGTCGCGGATCTCGAGAACGGCTCGCGCCATCCGCTCGGTCTCCTCGGAGTTCATGCCGGCCACGGGCTCGTCGAGGAGAAGCAGCCGCGGCTCGGTGCACAGGGCCCGCGCCACCTCGACCCGCTTCTGGTCGCCGTACGACAGGACGCCCACGGGGAGGTCGAGCTTGTCGCCGAGCTCGAGGAACTCCGCGATCTCCCGGACGCGGGCGCGGTGCCGTCGACTCTCCCGGGTCGCCGAGGGCAGCTTCAGACCCGACGAGATGAAGCCGGCATGGGTCAGGGCGTGCCGCCCGAGCATCAGGTTCTCCGCCACGTTCTGGGTGCCGGACAGTGCGATGTTCTGGAAGGCCCGGGAGACACCCAGTCGCGCGATCTGGTGGGGTCGCAGGCCGTTGAGCACCGTGTCGCCGAGGCGCACCTCGCCCGCCGTGGCGCGGTAGACGCCCGACAGCACGTTGAACATCGTCGACTTCCCGGCGCCGTTCGGGCCGATGATCGCGTGCACCGTCCCCGGTCGCACCGTGAACGACACCTCCGAGAGCGCGGTCACGGCGCCGAACTTGACCGTGACGTCCTCGACGGTCAGCGTCGCGACGTCCGGACGGAGGTCGACCGAGCTGCTGGTACTCACTCCGACCACCTCGTCAGCTTCTTCGGTCTGTCGGCCGTGGCCACGGGTCTCGCGGCCGCCTCGTCGGTGCCGTGGCCGAGGTAGAGGCGCTGGACGGCATCAGACTGGGCCAGCTCGTCGGCCGACCCCGACAGCGACACGCGGCCGACGTCGAGGACGACCGCGGTGTCGGCGGCTCTGAGCGCCATGGTGGCGTTCTGCTCGACGAGCAGGACCGAGGTGCCCTGGCGATTGATCTCACGGATCACCTCGCCGATCTGGCCGATGATGCGGGGCGCGAGCCCGAGGGAGGGCTCGTCCAGGAGGAGGAGGTGGGGCCGGGACATCAGGCCCCGTCCCATGGCGAGCATCTGCTGCTCACCCCCGGACAACAGCCCGGCTCGCTGTGTGCGCCGGTCCGCGAGGACCGGGAACATGTCGTAGATGCGGTCGTAGTCGTCGGATCGTCGGCCGCGTTCCCGGACCGCGAGTCCGCCTGCCCTGAGGTTCTCCTCCACCGTGAGCCGGGTGAAGATGCGGCGCCCCTCCGGGACCTGGACCAGGCCGCTGGCGACGCAGCGGGCGGGGTCACGGCCCTTGAGGTTCTCGCCGCGGTACAGGATCTCGCCGCGCTCGACCCGGCCGCGATGCAGGCGCAGGGTGCCGGAGAGCGCCCGGAGCAGGGTGCTCTTGCCGGCGCCGTTGCTGCCGAGCAGCGCCACCACGGCGCCCTCCTCGACGGTGAGGCTGACGCCTCTCAGCGCCTGGACGGCACCGCCGTAGGTCACGACGAGGTCGCGGACCTCCAGGACGGGGTTGCCGGCAGTGGACGTGTCACTCATGCTCGGGTCTCCAGACGAATCGCGCGGTTGAGGTTCTCTTGCGGGGGGACCGCGGTTGCGGCTGGGACGACCATCTCCTGGACGCGGTCGACGACGTAGAAGAAGCCGTCCTCGTCCTTGACACCCACGTCACCGGTGCGCAGCCAGCCGTCGACGACGGCCGCGGCCGTCTCGTCGGGGCGCCCCCAATATCCGCTCATCACGTGGGGGCCGCGGACGACGAGCTCTCCCGACTCCCCGTCCGCCACCTCGGAGCCCAGGACGTCCACCACGCGCAGCTCGGCCCCGTTCAGCGGAACGCCGATCGAGCCGACACGTCGGCGGTCCACCCGGTTGAAGCAGGCGACGGGTGACGTCTCGGCGAGCGTGTACCCCTCGAGCACCAGGCAGTGGAACGCCTCCTCGAACCCGACGAGCACCTTCACCGGCATGGCTGCGCCCGCTGAGACACACACCCGCAGCCGCGACTGGTCCCGCGGCAGGACGTGGTCGCGCTGTGGCACAAGGTGCAGCATCCCCTCGTACAGCGTGGGCGATCCCTCCATCACCGTGACCCACCGGTCGCGGACTGTTTCCAGGGCCGCCTCCGGGTTCAGCTGGGCCAGCAGGACCAGGCACGCCCCGGCGCGCACGGCGGCGTTGAGCCCGGCGCTCTGCCCGAAGGAGTGGGACAGGGGCCATCCGATCAGGACGACGTCCTCGGAGGTCAGGTGGAGCAGGTCGTTCACGACGGCCTCGCAGCTGCGCAGCAGGTTGCCGTGCGTGATCGCGGCCCCCCGGGGCTCCCGGGTCGTGCCGGCCGTGTAGACGATGACCGCGACGTCGTCCGCGGACCTCGGCTCGGCGAGGTCGACCGGCGCGGCATCACCCACCAGGTCCGCGAGCCCGCCGGGGCCGAGCAACCACACGGCGACCCCCAGCGACCCGGCGGCGGACCGGACGGGCTCACGGGTCGTCGCGCTGGCAACGAGGGCGCGAGCTCCCGAGTCCCGGAGGCGGTGGTGCATGTCCTGCTCCGAGAGGGACGGGCTCATCGGGACCACGACGGCCCCGAGCCGGAGGATCCCGTAGTAGAGGGCGGCGAACTCCAGCACGTCCGGCAGGACCAGACCCACCCGGTCGCCGGCCCGGACCCCGTTGCCGGCGAGGAAGCCGGCCACGCGCCGGCTCCAGCGGTCGACCTCGCCGAAGCTGGTCACCTCGCCCCCGAGGCTCAGCGCGGCGAACCGCCCGCGAGCACGGGCGGTTCGTTCGAGGTTCTCAGCCAGGTTCAAGCAGGGGGCTCCGGTCCAGGGCGTTGATGGGTGCGTCCATGTTGTGCGAAGGGCTACCCCTCGTCCATAGTGACCACACTCACATCGGGCGCCTTTGTTTGTGCGCCGCCACAAAAGGGAGGGATCTCGGTGGTCACCACCACGGCACGGATCGACCCCTCGATCACCGCTGCCTGCGAGCAGCTGCTCGACGACCTCGACGACATCGCGCGCGAGACCGCACGCATCATCAGGCGGGAGGAGCCCCGCTACGTCGAGGCGCTGACCTACCAGGAACTCGTCGACGCCGTGAGTCCCAACATCGTCGGCCTCCTCCAGAGCGTGATGATCAACGAGACCAGTCACCTGGCCGCGCCCCGCCGTACGGGCCGCAGGCGGGCGCAGGCCCGGGTGCCGCTGACGATGGTGCTGCACGCCTACCGCCTGACCGCGCTGTACATCTGGGACCGGCTGCTGCGGCTGTGCGGCGAGGACGCCAGCACCAGTCGGGCCCTCCTCGACTCCGCGTCGGCGCTGTGGAGCGCGGTGGATGTCTACTGCCAGGAGCTCGCGACCGCCTATCGCGACGTGGAGACCGAGCACCTGCTCCAGGACGCGCGTCTCCGGGAGGCGGCCCTCGCGTCCCTGTTCAGCGGGACCGGCACCGCCGGTCAGAGCTTCGCCGACGTCGCCGACGCGCTCAGGCTCCCCCAGGTCGGGCGCTTCGTCGTCGTCGCGTCGGACTCCTGGCCCGTCGAGCACGAGGGTGCCCCCGCCACCGCGGAGCGCGCGCTGGCCTCCTTCGGCGTCCGCTCGGCCTGGCGCTCGGAGGCCGACGGCGAGGTGGGGCTCGTCGTACTGCCCCACACCCAGCGGCTGGATCACCTGATGGGCTACCTCACCTCGCTCACCGTCGGTCGCGTCGGCATCAGCGAAACCTTCGAGGGAGTCGTGGACACCCCACTGGCGGTGAACCAGGCCCGGCTCGCCCGGGGCACCGCGACTCCGGGGGAGAACGCCGTGATGCGGTACGACGACGCTCGCGTCGCCGCGCTGGTCGCAGCGACCCCTGACCTCGCCCTCGGGCTGGCCCACCAGGTGCTGGGTCCGGTGCTCGAGCAGCGCGACGGGGAGCGCGACCTGCTGATCGGCACCCTGCGCGCCTGGTACGACGCGCACGGTTCGACCGCCGAGGCTGCGCAGCGACTGCACTGCCACCCCAACACGGTCCGGTACCGCCTGGCGAAGGTGACCGAGCTGACCGGACGCGACCTGCACGTGCCCTGCGACGCCGTGCACCTCTACCTGGCCCTCGAGGCGGTGCGCCTCTGGCCGCCTGCCCGCAGCGGGTGACCCGGGTTGTGCTTCGGAACAAAGGACTGGTAGGGGCCTTGCTGGGTCAGGTGCCGGCACAGGTGGCCCGGGAGGCGTCCGTTCGACTCGTGGTGACCCGTTCGCGGTGGGGGTCAGCCGGCAGGGCCCTTTGCTGCGACTGAACAAACGTTTAGTATCCTGAATGTGAGTTCAACTGCTGGCGAGCCCGACCTGACCGCCCGAGCGACGATCCGCAACGCCGCACTCCGGCTGTTCTCCGAGCGCGGGCACGATGCGGTGACAGTGCGGGAGATCGCCGCTGCCTCCGGGGTGTCGCCGGGGCTGGTGGTCCACCACTTCGGGAGCAAGGACGGCTTGCGTGCCGCCGTGGACGCCCACGCGGCTGCGTCCTTCGATGCCGTCTTCGTCGAGCTCGACGGTCAGGATCTCGCCGTGATGCTGACCGACGGCGAGGCCACGACGTCGGTCGCCGAGGCGTTCGCCCGGGCGTTCCCCCCCGGATCCCCGCTGCCGGCGTACCTGCGCCGGCTGCTGCTCACCGAAGACCCGGCGGGGGCAGCCCTCTTCGGCCGCTGGTACGCCGCCACCCGTCGACTGCTGGACGTCATGGTCGAGAGGGGGTTCGCCACACCCAGCGAGGACCCCGCGGCCCTGGCGGCGTTCCTGCTGGTCAACGACCTCGCCGTGATCCTGCTGCGCAACCAGATCGCTGCCGCCATCGGTGACGACCCCCTGACGCCCGCCGGTCTCGACCGATGGGCCAGGAACGTCACCTCCGTCTACCTGGGGGGCGCGTTCACGGCCCCCGCGAAGGAGGCGCTCCCATGACCGACGCCGCACCCGTGATCCACACCGAGGGGCTCACGAAGGTTTTCGGCAGGGCGCGAGCCCTCGACGGGCTCGACCTCACCGTGCGGCCGGGTGAGGTGCACGGCTTCCTCGGGCCCAACGGCGCCGGCAAGTCCACCACCATCCGCGTGCTGCTCGGCCTCATGAGAGCCACGTCGGGCCACGTCGACCTGTTCGGCGGCGACCCCTGGCACGATGCGCCTCGCCTGCACGCCCGGTTGGCCTACGTGGCCGGTGACGTGGCCCTCTGGCCGGGACTGACAGGCGGCCAATGCCTCGACATCCTGGGCTCCACCCACGGTGGCGTGGACGAGAAGCGTCGCGCCGACCTCGTCGACCGGTTCGACCTCGACCCCACCAAGCGGGTCCGGGACTACTCCAAGGGCAACCGGCAGAAGGTGGTCCTCATCGCCGCTCTTGCCGCTCGCGTGGACCTGCTGGTGCTCGACGAGCCGACCTCGGGCCTCGACCCGATCATGGAGCAGGCCTTCCAGCACTGCGTCCGCGACCGGCGCGAGGACGGCGTCACCGTGCTGCTGTCCAGTCACATCATGGGTGAGGTCGAAGCGCTGGCGGACCGGGTGACCATCATCCGTCGGGGCCGCACCGTCACCAGCGGCACGCTGGCCGACCTTCGCCGACATACCCGGACCGCCGTCCACGCGGTCACCGTGGCCGAGCCCGGCGGTCTGACCGAGGCCGACGGGGTCGCCGACCACCAGATCGAGCGGCTGGACGGGTTCACGGATTCCCGCTTCACCGTCGACCCCGACCACCTCGACGTGGCCATCGGGCAGGTCCACGCGGCTGGAATCCACACGCTCACGGTCACGCCCCCCAGTCTCGACGCCCTGTTCCTGCAGAACTACGGACAGACCCTCGACCCGGACGAGGCGGCGGCCGGTGGAAGTCGCGCGGAGGCCGCTCGATGAGCGATCGCCCTCTGCCTGCCCCGGACCGACCACGCGGTCTGCGCACGATGGTGCGCATCGTCGCGCTCATCCAGCGGCGCAGAGCCCTGATGTGGGTGCTGGTGCTCGGCGCCAGCATGATCGGCACCGCGGCCAGCATCGCTGCGCTCTACGACACTCCGGCCAAGATCCACTCCTACGCCGAGGCCGTCACCTCGGGCAGCGCCCTGGTGGCCATCAACGGGAAGGTCGAGGGCATCGACTCCCTGGGCGGTGTGATCCAGGACGAGTTCGGCTTCATGGCCGCCTTCCTGCTGCCGCTGGCCGGGATCGCCCTGGTCGCCCGGGCGACCCGCCTCGAGGAGGAGTCCGGCCGGCTCGAGCTGCTGCTCGGTGGGCGCATCGCCCGCCACGAACCCACGTTGGCAGCGCTGCTGGTGGCCACCGCCACCATCGTCGCCACCACGATGCTGTTCGCCGTCGGGCTGGCGGTCACGGGCGTACCGCTCGCAGGGTCTGTCCTCTACGCACTCTCGCTCGGCGCCCTGGCCTTCGTCTTCGCCGGTCTCGCGGCCCTGCTGGCGCAGCTCACCCCCTACAGTCGGGGGGTCTACACCTGGAGCCTGATGGTCCTCGCGGCGTCGTACGTGCTGCGAGGAGTGGGCGACGTCACCCAGACCTGGGCCACCTGGCTCTCCCCGCTCGGCTGGGCGGAGAAGGCAGCACCGTTCGGGGACCAGCGGTGGTGGGCCCTGGCCATCCCGCTCGCGGTCGGCCTCGCCCTGGCTGGCCTCGCGCTGCGACTGGCGGCCCGGCGTGACCTGGGCAGCGCGCTGCGCCGGGGTGGTGCCGGCCCTGAGCGTGCTGCGCCGCGGCTGCGCAACCCGATCGGACTCGCCGTCTGGATCCACCGGCCCGCCACCCTCGGCTGGCTGGCCGGTGGCGTGCTGCTCACGGCGATGATGGGCACCCTCGCCCAGCAGTTCCTCGACGCGATGGCCGGCAACCCCGCCCTGGCCGAGGCCATGGGCATCACCGGCGGTCGACCCCTGGACGGGTTCGTCGCGGCCACCCAGCTCTACCTGGCCGTCATCGCGGCGGGGTACGTCGTACAGGCGATCGGCACGTTGCGGACCGAGGAGTCCGCCGGCCGGCTGGAGGCGCGGCTCTGCGGCACGGTGTCCCGGGTCCGCTGGCTGGCCTCGCACGCGCTGGTGGTGCTCGGCGGGCTCCTGACCATCGTGCTCGGCTCCTCGCTCGTCCTGGGCCTGGCGACGGCGCT
The DNA here is from genome assembly GCA_963843775.1 of uncultured Actinomycetota bacterium. Classification (GTDB taxonomy): domain Bacteria; phylum Actinomycetota; class Actinomycetes; order Propionibacteriales; family Nocardioidaceae; genus Marmoricola. The sequence continues at coordinate 187,540 of CAWJLT010000016.1, read as the reverse complement.
GTCGGTCGGCGACGGGGCAGCGATCGGTCCCGCACTGAGGTCCGGACTGGCCTACCTTCCGGCCGAGCTCGTGCTCGCCGGGCTGGCGCTGGCGGTCTACGGCCTGAAGCCTCGGCTGTTCGGCCTCGCCTGGGTCGGCTATGCCGTGACGACGTTCATCGCCTTCCTCGGTCCCGGCCTGAAGTTCCACCAGTGGGCGCTCGACATGTCGCCCACCACGCACGTCGGGAACCCCCCGGTCAGTGCGGTGCAGGCCGGCCCGCTCCTGGTGATGACCTGCGTCGCGATGGCTCTCGCCGCCGTCGGCTTCGCAGCCTTCCGACGGCGCGGAGTACCCCACGGCTAGGGACGGTGGTGCGTCGGTAACGTGGCGCTCTCACTGGGTCCCGTCCACCGGAGGTAGACCACCATGGCAGAGCTCGTCCGGACGAACGACCTCGCGTTGATCTCCATCATCGAGGGCCTCCTGGGAGGGGCCGACATCCCCTACCAGGTCACCGACCGCAACATGAGCGTGCTCGAGGGCTCCATCGCGGCCATCCAGGTCAGGATCCTGGTTCCTGACGACCGCGACACCGACGCACGTGAGCTGCTCGTCGACGCGGAGCTCGGCAAGTGGTTGCACCCGTGACCCCGGCGTCGGAGAAGGCTCGCCCCCTGTCGCTCCGCTGGTGGATCCGCGACCAGAACGGCAGCCTGACCCTCGCGCAGCTGCCGAACCCCGCCTTGTCGGTGTGGCTCGTCACCGTCGTCGTCGGATGGACCGGGGTGCTCGGGTCGGACCGCGCCACGGCCCTCGCCGCGGTGGGACAGGGCGCGCTGATCGTCTGGGCTCTGGACGAGGTCGTCCGAGGTGCCAGCCCCGCCCGCAGGGTTCTGGGCGCAGTGGTGCTCACGGTGCAGATGGTCCGCATCCTCGGCTAGCTGGCAGCGAGTCACGTACAGCGAAAGACCGCACGGTCTTAGTTGGCGCTGGTGCCTACCGTGGGTGGCATGCGCCCCCTCGCGGTCCTATCGCTCCTCATGACCTTCTTCCTGACCGCCTGCGGAACTGCCACCACCGAGTCCACGGAGAAGGTCGCCTCCGCCGGGGGTGGCGCTGTCAGTCTCGACTTCACGGCCGAGACCGTGTCGGGTCAGGCTGTCGAGGGGAGCTCCTTCGCGGGGAAGCCGACGGTCTTCTGGTTCTGGGCGCCGTGGTGCCCGACCTGCCGCTCGCAGGTCCCTGCCGTGGGCGACCTGGCGCGCGAACACGGTGACGCGGTCAACGTCGTCGGTGTCGGGAGCCTCGACGAGGCGAAGGCCATTGCCGGTTTCGCCGGTCAGGTGGACCCGGGCGTGGTGCAGCTCGCTGACCCCGACGGCGCGGTCTGGCGCCACTTCGGAGTCACCGCCCAGAGCACCTACCTGGTCCTCGACGCGAGCGGCAAGCAGGTCGCCAAGGGCAGTCTCGACGACGCCGAGCTGGCCAAGATGGTCGACCAGCTGGCCGGCTGAGGTGTCCCAAGGGCTGCTGGCCGTCGCCCTGGGGGCCGGGATGCTGGCAGCGGTGAACCCCTGTGGCTTCGCGCTGCTTCCGGCGTACCTGTCGCTGCTCATCGCCGGTGACCAGCCACCCACTCGGACACGGGCGGTGGCGCGCGCACTGGGGCTGACGGGATCCATGACGTTGGGCTTCGCCCTCGTCTTCGCACTCTTCGGGCTGGCCGTCGCCCCCGTCGCGTCCAGTCTGCAGCAGCACCTGCCCTGGTTCACCGTGGTGCTGGGGCTCGCGCTGGTCGTCCTGGGTCTCATGCTCCTTGCGGGACGCAGCATCACGCTGCCCCGATGGGGCCGGAGCAAGGGCGGGCGGCCGTTGACGAGATCGTTCACGTCGATGGCCGGCTTCGGAGCGAGCTATGCCGTGGCGTCGCTGAGCTGCACGATCGCCCCCTTCCTCGCCGTCGTGGTGGGCGGTTTCCGGGCCAGTTCCGTCCTCGAGGGCATCGCCCTGTTCCTCGCCTACGCGGTCGGGATGGGACTGGTCGTCGGCACCGTAGCGGTGGCGACTGCCCTGGCCTCGGGGACGTTGGTGGGACGCCTGCGCCGCGCGGGTGCCTGGACCCCCCGGGCAGCGGGCCTTCTGCTGGCCCTCTCGGGTGCCTACGTCGGGTACTACGGCTGGTGGGAGCTGCGGGTGCTGTCCGGTGCAGACGCGAGTGATCCGGTCATCGACCAGGCCACGAGCGTTCAGCAGACCCTGGCCGGGCTGGTCGCTGCGCCGGGGCCTGGGGGCTGGCTCGTGGCCGGGACCGTGCTCGTCCTCGTGGCGGTGGTCGCGGGGCGTGTGCGACGCCGTTCCGCGTAGCGGCGTGCCTACCGAGGTGGGCACGGAAGGACTTCCGACTCTTCCGCCCCTCGCACGTGAAGGACTTCCATGGAGGTGCATCACCCGTTCAGGGCTCGGTAGCGAGCCAGTCAGGAGACAGCACATGAAGATCCTGCTCAACACCGATCACAACGTCGAGGGCAGCGCGGCCCTCAGCGCAAGGATCCAGGCAGACCTCGAGGTCGCGCTGACCAGGTTCGAGGACCGCCTGACGAGGATCGAGGTCCACCTCGGCGACGAGAGCGCCGGCCGCACGAGCGGCGACGACGTCCGTTGCCTGATCGAGGCCCGTCCTGCGGGTGGAGACCCGGTGACCGTCACCGATCACGCCGACACCCTCGACGAGGCGGTCAACGGTGCCACGGACAAGCTGGTGTCGCTGCTGTCCAGCAAGTTCGAGCGCCTGGACAGCCGACAGTCGCGCGAGACCATCCGCGACCAGTAGGGTCCGCCCCTGCCCGCGTTCGTGTGGGGCTACGCCTTGATCTGGTTCCTGGTCAACGACCGGATCAAGCTGCTGGCCTACCGGGTGCTGGACCCGGACGCCGGCCCCGCTGCGGGAGCCCCTCCGGCGGCAGGTCCTCCGGCGTACGACGGGGGCGAGGTTCACCCAGGGCTGGTGTCGACGAGCTGAGCGAGCAAGCTGATCACCCGCTCCTGGATGTCCCGCGGCCACGGGAACTCCGGGCTGACCGTGCGCTGCTGCGCGAGCCCGTGCAGGCCTAGCCACAGCGCGACGGCATCGGTCTCCGGTTCGGTGCTCGTGGAGGTGCCCGCCTCGACACACTCGCGCAGGCAAGAGATGAAGACGCCCAGGGCCTCCTGGCCGAGCTCGCCCACCTCGGCGGCCGAGATCGACTCCTCGGCCACCGCCTGGGCGCCGTTCCAGACCCCGCCGAACATCACCCGGTAGCGCTGGGGTCGGCGGGCGGCGTAGTCGAGGTAGGCGTCGCACACAGCGAGTAGTCGCGCCGTCGCCTCGGCATGGTCTCCCGCCGCCTCGTGCAGCTGCTGGGTGAGGTCCACGAACGCCTCCCGCACCACGGCCAGCAGGATTGCCTGCCGGCCCGGGAAGTGGGAGTAGATGGAGGGTGCGGTGATGCCGGCCTGACGGGCGACGGCTCGCAGCGTGACGGCCTCCTCGGTCGCGGCCCCGTCGAGCAGGGTGGCGGCCGCGGCCACGATGTCCTCGCGCAGCTGGCCACCTTCGCCCCGGCGGTTGCGGGGGCGGGAGCCGCCCTTCGGTGGGGATCTCACGTCCGCGACCCTAGTCGTCATGGCAGCAGCACCACCTTGCCGCGGACCGTCCGCGACTCAGCCAGCGCCATCGCCACGCGCGCCTGGGTCAGCGGGAACCGGGCGGCGACCTGGGGGGTGAGGTGGCCGTCGGCCAACAGGGCGAGCACCGCGCCGACGTCAGCGCGGGTCCGGGCCCGGAAGGCCGTACGCCGGAGCAGGTGGCCCGCCCACAGGTTGTAGAAGCTGGCCCGCTTGCCGTTGGGCAGCAGGTGCCAGGTGAGCACCTTCATGAGCGTGGCCAGGAACGGCATCAGGATCGGATCGTCGCCCTGCACCTTGGTCGCGATGGCATAGCTGACCACCCGTCCGCGGGGCGCCAACAGCTGCCAGGACAGGTCCAGGCTGGCTCCGCCGAGATGGTCGAAGGCGGCATCGAACCCAGCCGGGGCCAGCTCCTCGAGGGTGTCGCGGAGCTGGGGATCGCTGTAGTCCACCGGGATCACGCCCATGGCACGCAGCGCGTCGTGGTGTCGGGGGTGCGAGGTCCCGATCACCCGGGCGCCGGCGTGCACGGCGAGCTGCACGAGCGTCGTACCCACTCCACCGCTGGCGCCGTGCACCAGGATGGTCTCCCCGGACCTGACCCGGGCGCTTCGGTGGAGCATCTGCCAGGCGGTGACGCCGTTGACGATCAGGGTCTCCACCTCGGCAGCGTCCAGCTCGGGGGTACGTCGACCAGGTCGGCCGCGAGCAGAACGGCGTGGCTGGCCCACCCGCCGGTCTTGGTCATGGCCGCGACGCGCGTGCCCACGAGGGCGCCGTCGACCTCGGGGCCGGTGGCGATCACCGTGCCGACCAGGTCGTAGCCGGGCACGAAGGGGAACGTGGGCTGTCCTGGGTAGCGACCGCGGCGCATCGACTGCTCGGCCATCGAGACGCCGCTGGCCTCGACCGCGACGACGACCTCCCCCCGGGTCGGGGCGGGGAGCTCGCGGTTGCGCAGCACCAGACCGTCCGGCTCGACGATGCCGGGGAAGACGACCTCGGTCGCGGTGATGGGCAGGTCGGTGGCGGGCAAATCCGTCACAGGCGGGGCGGGGTGGGTCGCAGCGGGTGCGGCGGAGGTGGTGGCATCGGTCGGCATGGTGGGCTCCTTGTGGTCGGTAGGTGTAACTTAACAGACGTAAAGTTACACCTGTAAATACTTGGCATGAAGAAACGTCGGCGCCCTTCCGGTGCTGGGACTTCGCCTGTATAATAGAACGCAGGTTCGATCCAATAGTGATGCTGAGGGATCGGCCCGAACCTCAAGGTTCGCTGCTCACAGGCGCGCTGCATCGACACGTGAGACCACAGAAGTGATGGGTCTTAGTCGGTGGAGGTGGCGAATGAGCTCCAGCTTTGACCGTGCGGCGCCCCACCCGGTGCTGGGTTGCCTGGACACCGTAGGCGCCGCGCTGGTGGGGACGGTGCAGGTTCCGGTGACGTTCCTGGCACCAGCAGAGAAGCGGGCGGCGTTGGTGGAGCTGGCGCGCATCGAGGCACAGGTCTCCGCGTTGAAGCTGCGGCTGCTGGCCTGCGCCGATGATGCCGCGGTCTCAGAGGGCGCCCGCGACATCGCAGCCCTGCTCACTCACGACACTCGCACCGATGGCGGGTCGAACCGGCGCGACCTGGTCCTGGCCACCGCGTTGGACCGCCGCTGGACCCAGGTCGCTGAAGCGCTGGGTCTGGGTGAGGCCAACCTGGTGGAGAAGGCGGCGGACTTCGGACCACGCGAGCTGCGGGTTCTGGGTCGTCGCATCCTGGACATCGTGGCCCCCGAGATCGGGGAGCAGCACGAGGCCGCACAGCTGGCCCAGGAAGAACGCCGTGCCAGGGCAGCAACGAGCCTGACCAGCAAACGCCTCGGTGACGGCATCACCCAGATCACCCTCCACCTCCCCGACGGGGTCGCGACCCGGCTGCACACCTATCTGGAGGCCTACACCTCGCCGCGCCACCGCGGCGCCGGCGCCGGCACCGGCATCGGCGAGGAGGACCGGATCCCGATCGCGCGCAAGCGAGGCCAGGCGTTCTGCGCACTGCTGGAGGCGGTCGACCCGCGACGACTGCCGGCTCACGGAGGAGACGCGACCACGCTGATCGTGACCATCGCGCTGGAGGCCCTGCGTGCGGAGCTCGGCACCGGAGAGCTCGGACCAAGCGATCAGCTCAGTGCCGGGGAGGTACGCCGGTTGGCCTGCACCGCGGCCATCGTCCCCGCCGTCCTCGGAGGCAAGTCGGAAGTCCTCGACCTGGGTCGCTCCTCACGACTCTTCAAGCCGGCTCAGCGCAGGGCGATGATCATCCGCGACCGGGAGTGCCGCGGTGAGGGCTGCACCATCCCGGCCGCCTGGTGCGAGGCCCACCACTGGGGCAGACCCTGGGCCCACGGCGGCCGCACCGACCTCGAGGACGGGATCCTGCTCTGCTCCTGGCACCACCACCGGGCCCACGACGACACCTACGAGACCAGCCGGATGCCCAACGGTGACGTGCGCTTTCACCGGCGGACCTAGACCGCTGGCTGGAAACACACGTCGATCGGTTCGACGCCGAGCCATCGCTGCGGCTGCTCAGACTGATGGGTTGCTCGTTCCTCTCTGCGACCCGTTCCTCGCTGCGACCCGTTCCTCTCTGCGATCCGAGGTTCTACGAGTGCGTAGTCGGGCTTCCGCTGGAAGAGTGCTCGCCATGGCGAGCTGGGCAGAGGCCGAAAGCGCGGGGCAGGACCTCGCGCAGCGGGTGCGGGCGCTGTTCGATGCGCATCGTCACAAGACGATCGCCACGCTGCGGGCCGACGGGTCGCCGCGGATCTCCGGGATCGAGGCCACCTTCCGTGACGGCGAGCTGACCTTCGGGTCGATGCCCCTCGCCCGCAAGGGCGCCGACCTGCGGCGGGACCCGCGGTTCGCCCTGCACAGCGCGACGGTCGATCCCGTCGAGGGGGCCGAGGCGGACTGGCCGGGGGAGGCGAAGATCTCCGGGCGGGCGATCGCCGCGGGCGAGGTCGTCGACGGGCCGGACGGCGACCTGTTCCGGGCCGACATCACCGAGATCGTGTTCACCCACCTGAACGAGGCGGCCACGCTGCTGGTGGTCGAGTGGTGGACCCCGGTGGGCGGACGGCAACGGGTCGAACGCGCTTAACGGGCGGCCTTCGCCCGCTCCAGCACCGAGTGATCACTGCCGTGGCTCAGGATCGAGGCGTTGCTCTGCTCGCTGAGGATCGAGGCGTTGCTGAACCGGCTCAGGATGGAGAAGGTGCTCCGCTCCGACAGCATCGACATGGCCGACATCAGCGATCCGATCGACCCGACCGATGCGATCGAGCCTAGTGACCCGACCGAGGCGATGGACCCGATGCTGCCGATGGACAGCACCGAGCCCTTGGAACCGATCGAGAGCAACGAGCTCTCCGAACGCCACGACAGCACGTCGTCAGCCTAGTCACGGTCGGGCGCTGCGGCGAGACCAGAGACAGATCGGGACCCGGCCGCAGTGGCCGGGTCCCGATCATGGTGACGCGAGGGGGCAGTCTGAGCAGGGACTACTTCGTGAAGCCGACGTCCTCCAGGTGCAGGCTCAGCGTCGGGGTGATCACGGACCCGGTGACGTCTTTGTTCATCAGGTAGTTGATCGTCTCGTAGTGGGTGAAGACCAGCGGCGCGTCCTTGGTCACGATGCCGCGGATCTGCTGGTACATGCTCGACCGGTCGGCTTCGTCGTTGCTGCCGGCGGCCTTGGTGATGAGCGCGTCGACCGCGGGGTTGGAGTAGCCGGTGGTGTTGATCGGGCCGCCGGACTTGATGACGAGCGAGTAGAAGTTGTCCGGGTCGATCGTCCGTTCCTGGTAGGCGCTGGTCAGCGCGTAGTCCTTGGAGCTGAACTGGTCGTACCAGACGGAGACCTCGACCGCCTTGATCGTCATGTCGACGCCGATCTTCTTCAGCTGCTCGCGCAGGACCTGCCCGGTCTTGAGGAGCTCGGGGTACTGCGAGAGGCCGAGGTACTCCACCTTGAGACCATCGGCGTAGCCCGCCTCGGCGAGGAGGGACTTGGCCTTCGCGACGTCGGGCTTGCTGGCGAAGATGGTGCTGTCGTCATACCAGCTCGAACCGGTCGGGACCTCCTCCAGACCGTCCTCACCGGTGCCCAGGTAGGCCACGTCCTTGATCTCGGAACGGTCCACGGCCAGCGCGAACGCCTGGCGGACCTTCACGTTGTCGAACGGGGCCCTCGTGGTGTTCATGGCCAGGTAGTCCGGGATGCCGGCGGTCGTGCTGGTCACATAGGTGAAGCGCGGGTCCTTGCTCAGCGTGGGCACCTGCTGCAGCGGGACGGCGTCGGCCCAGTCGATCTCGCCGGCAGAGAGCGCGTCGATGCGGCTCTGGTCGTTGGCGAGGAACTTGAAGGTGACCGTGTCGACGTGCGGCGTGCCCGACGTGAAGTAGTTCGGGTTCTTCTTCACCGTGAGGTGGTCGCCCTGCACCCACTCGACGAACTCGAACGGGCCGGTGCCCACGGGCTTGCGGGCCGGGTCGCCGGACTCGATGGCCTTCTGGTTCACGATCTCCCCGTTGGCGGCGAGGTTGCTCAGGAAAGGACCGTAGGGCTGCTTGAGATGGAAGATCACGGTGGTGGGGCTGCCGGCCTCGACCGAGTCGATCTGGTCGTAGAGCCCGGCGTAGGCGCTGGCGGTCTTCGGGTCGAGGATCCGCTTGAAGGTGTAGACGACGTCGGCAGAGGTGAACTTCTCACCGTTGTGGAAGGTCGCGTTGTCCACCAGCGTGAAGGTCCACGTCTTGGGGTCGTCCTGCTTCCACTCGGTGGCGAGGTCGGGGACGAACTCGCCGCTGGTGTCCACGTCGATCAGCTTGGAGAAGATGCCTTCGTAGACCTGGGCGCCGGTGTAGATCGACGAGGTGGCGGGGTCGAGCACGTCGGGTTCCCCGGTGAGCGCGACGCGGAGGTCACCACCGTCCACGATCTTTCCCGCGGCAGCCGAGCTGCTGGTGGAGTCGGCGCCGCCCCCGCAGGCGGCCAGCACGAGCGAGGCCGTGAGGACGGCGACGCCGATGAGGCCCCGTCGGCCGGACAGCCGGACTCGGCTCTTGAGGTTTGTCTTCATGGTGTCGGCTCTCTGGTGGGTTATCGCGAGTTGGATCGGGCGAAGTCGAGGAAGGCCCTGTTGAACGGCTCGGGGGTCTCCCAGATGCAGGCGTGCCCGCCGGGGACGGTCGACCAGGTGGAGCCGGGCACCGCGTCGTGCAGCCGCTTGGAGAGGCGGACGGGGATGAGGATGTCCTCCTCCCCGGCCAGCACCATGGTCGGGACCTCGATGCCGGAGAGCCGGTCGGAGGCGTCGTGCTCCTGGATGACGTTCAGCTGGGAGAGGTACGGCGCGAGCGGCAGCTCTGCGGAGGCCATCCCCTCGTTGAACTCGGCCGCGTCGTCCGGACGCTCCTCGAAGAACGGGCCGGTGAAGGCCCAGAGCATCACGTCGCGCATCACGAAGTTCACGTCGACCGCCCGGGCGAGGTCGGCCCACATGCCGAACATCTGCTGGCAGAAGGGATCGGCGACACCGTAGGTGCAGGCGAAGGTGGCCGAGCGCAGGTCCGAGCCGTAGTTGATGGCGTACTCCTGGGCGACCATGCCGCCCATGGAGACCCCCATCAGGTGGAAGTCGGTGAGGCCGAGGGAGTCGACCAGGCCCTTGGCGTCGTCGGCCAGCATCCGCGAGGTGTAGGGACCCTCCGGCTTGTCACTGGCCCCGATGCCGCGGTTGTCGAAGCGCAGGACCCGGAAGCCGGCCTCGAGGAACGCCGGGACCTGGAAGCCCCACGACTCGAGGTCGTCGGCGAGACCGTTGATGAGCACGATCGTCTCGGCGTCGTCGGGACCCTCGAGCAGATAGTTCAGGGTGACGCCGTTGACAGTTGCGGTGGGCATGCGGGTTTCTCCTACTTCTCGGGGGTGAGTTGGTCGTACGCCGCCGGGCGGCTCTTCGGGTCGGGATGGGGGATCGCGGCGAGCAGCGCGCGCGTGTAGGGGTGGACCGGGGTCTGCATGACCTCGTCGACGCCACCGGTCTCGACGACCACCCCGTGATGGAGGACGGCGATCTCGTCGCTGACGTGCTCGACGACGCCGAGGTCGTGGGTGATGAAGACGGCGGTGACCCCGAGGTCGCGCTGCAGGTCCATGAACAGGTTGAGGATCTGTGCCTGGACGCTCACGTCGAGAGCGCTGACCGGCTCGTCGGCGATGATCAGCTCCGGCTCGCTCGCGAGCGCCGCCGCGATGGCGACCCGCTGGCGCTGTCCGCCGGAGAGCTGGGTCGGCATCCGCGTCGCGAAGGCGGGTCGGAGACCCACGCGCTCGAAGAGCTCCAGCACCCGCGCGTCGCGGTCAGCGGGTGAGCCGACCTTGAAGCTGTCGAGGGACTCCCGCACGCTCCGGCCCACGGGCCAGCGTGGGTCGAGGCTGCCGTAGGGGTCCTGGAAGACCGGCTGCACCCGACGACGGAAGCCGGGCATCTCCTTGCGGGACAGGGATGCGACGTCGCGACCCTCGAAGACCACCTGTCCCGAGTCCACGCCGGTGAGGCCGAGGATGCACCGGCCGAGGGTGCTCTTCCCGCTGCCCGACTCGCCGACCAGGCCGAGGGTGCGGCCTGCCCGGACCGTGAGGGTCACGTCGTCGAGGGCGCGTACCTGGCGCCGGTTCCAGGGTGGGCCACCGGTCGAGAAGGCCTTGGTGACGTGCTCGATGCTGAGGAGATCGCTCATCCGAGGTCACCGGCCTCGGCGGCCTGGAGGCTCTCGACGCTCCACTCGGCGGGGATGACCGGCAGCCGCTCGCCTCTCGGGGCACGCCCGGGGGAGGCAGCGAGGAGGGCACGCGTGTAGGGGTGCTGCGGCCGTGCGAACAGCTCGGTCGTCGTGCCGACCTCGAGCAGCTTCCCGGCGTACATCACCCCGACGCGGTCGCAGACGCTCGCGATCACGCCCAGGTCGTGGGTGATGAGCAGGACGGTGGTCCCGTGGTCGCGGCGGAGCCGCTCGATCAGCGTGAGCACCTGCGCCTGGATGGTGACGTCCAGGGCGGTGGTCGGCTCGTCCGCGATCAGCACCTGCGGGTCGTTCGCAAGCGCGGCGGCGATCACGATGCGCTGGCGCTGCCCGCCGGAGAGACGGTGCATCGCGTCGGAGTAACGCTCCGCCGGGTCGGGGATCCCGACCTCGGACATCAGGGCGATGGCGCGGCTCTTCGCCTCGCGGCGGCTGAGCCTCCGGTGGGCGCGAAGGGTCTCGGCGATCTGGTCGCCGACGGACCACGTGGGGTCGAGGCTGGCCGAGGCGTCCTGGAAGATCATGGACACCTCGTTGCCGCGCACGGCGCGCAGCTCGCTCTCGGAGAGACCCAGGACCTCGCGGCCGCTCACGGCCACGCTCCCGGTCACCGTCGCGGACTGCGGCAGCAGGCCGAGCACGGTGTTGGCGAGCGTGCTCTTGCCGCTCCCGCTCTCGCCGACGATGCCGAAGATCTCGCCGCGCTCGATGGTCAGCGACACGGAGCTCACCGCCGGCGCAGCACCGTCGCCGGTGTCGAACTGCACCGAGACGTCGGTGAAGGTGAGGGGCGCCTGCTCGGAACCGGTCGACCTGCTCGTCGTGGTCACTCGGTCACCCCCTTGGGGTCGAAGGCGCGACGCAGTCCCTCGCCGAGAAGGGTGAAGGCCAGGACAGCTGCCACGATGGCCAGGCCGGGGAAGATCTCGACCCACGGCGCCTGGGTGAGCACGTCGCGCCCGTCGGCCAGCATCCCGCCGATCGACGGGGTGGGGGGCTGGGTGCCGAGCCCCAGGAAGCTCAGGCCCGCCTCGAGCTGGAGCGCGAACGCCGCCAGCACCGAGGCCTGGACGATCACCGGCCCCAGGGCGTTGGGGGCGACGTGGCTGACCAGGATCCGCAGGTGGCTCGCCCCGCGTGCCCGAGCCCCCACGACGTACTCGTTGCGCGTGACGATCAGCGTGCTGGTGCGCATCACCCGCGCCAGGATCGGCAGGTAGATCACTGCGATCGCGACGGCGGCGACGACGCTGCCCGGTCCGAGGATCGCGATGAACGTGATCGCGAGCAGCATCGCCGGCAGCACCAGGATCATGTCGAGGGTGCGGGAGATCGCCGTGTCCGTGGCCCCGCCGAAGTAGCCCGCGACCAGTCCGAGCGGGACCGCGACGGCCGTCGACGCGAGCACGGCCGACAGCGAGACCAGCAGGCTCACCCGGAGCCCGTAGAAGACCCGGCTGAGGACGTCGCGACCGAGGACGTCGGAGCCGAAGGGGTGCTGAACGCTGGGGCCGGCGAGCAGCTGGTCGGCCACCACGGCCTCCGGGTCGTGCGGCGCGAGCAGCGGCGCCGCGAGCGCGATCACCGCGAGGACTCCCAGCAGCACCGAGCCGGCGATCAGGAATCCCCTGGCCGAGCCGCGCTTGCGCTTGGAGGGCCCCCGGGTGGTGAGTCCGACGGTCGGAGTGGTGGTCGCGGTCATGTCCCGGCTCCGTCCGCGACCCGCGGGTCGAGCCAGCCGACCACGAGGTCGGTGACCAGGGAGATGACGATGAAGATGGTGGCGATGGCGAGCACGCCCACCTGCACCGTGGGGTAGTTGCGCTGGGTGATCGCGGTGACGAGCAGCCGGCCGACCCCGGGCAGCGCGAAGAGCGTCTCCACGATGATGGCCCCGCCCAGCAGCACCCCGACCTGGATCCCGATCACCGTCACGATCGAGGGAGCCGCGTTGCGCAGCACGTGCCCGAAGACGATCCGCCGGGTGCTGACACCCTTGGCGCGGAGGAAGGTGACGAACGGCCGGTCGAGCACCGAGGTCATGGCGCTGCGGGTGGTGCGCAGGATGTACGCCGCCTCGCCGATCGCCAACGTCAGCACGGGCAGGACCATGTAGCGCAGGTTCTCGACCGGGTCGGTGCCGAAGGGCACGAAGCCCGACGGCGGCAGGAGGACGAGGTTCCCCGCGAAGACCAGGACCAGCAGGATGCCCAGCCAGAAGTCGGGGATGCTGATCCCGAGGACGACGAATCCCTCGGTCAGACGGTTGGTCCAGCGGCCGCCGGTGGCAGCGCGGATGCCGAGCGGTACCCCGATGGCGACGGCCAGCAGCATCGCGAGGCCGGTCAGCTCGAAGGTGACCGGCAGCCGCTGCGCGAGGAGCGTGGACAGCGACTCGTGGCTGACGATGTCGGTGCCGAGGTCACCGCGGAGGATGCCGCCGATGAAGTCGAGGTACTGCGTGAGCAGTGGCTGGTCGAGGCCCAGCTGGTGACGCACCTGCTCCACGTTGGCCTCGGTGGCCCGGAAGCCGAGCATGGTCTTGACCGGGTCGCCGGGGACCAGCCGGACGATCAGGAAGACGACGAGGCTCATCACGAACAGGGCAGGGACGGTCAGCAGGACACGGCGGACGACGAAGGTCAGACGGGAGGTCATCTGCGCGTGCCCCCGCCGCCGTCCGGGCCCGGGGTGCCCTTGCTCGCGGCCGCCTCCTCCTGGGCCTTGGCCCGCCGGACCAGTCGACGGATCAGGCCCTCCGAGAGGGTGAAGTGGTCGGCGGCGAGATGGGCCGCCTCGTCGGCGTCGCCCTTCGTGACGGCGACGACGAGCTGCTGGTGCTGCTCGATCGCCTTGAGCCGCACTTCCTCGGTGTAGGGCTCCGCCCCGAGGTTGAGGCCGATCCGGGCCCGCAGGTCGACCGACATCTCGACCAGGATCGGGTTGCGGGTGGCGGAGGCGATCGCGTGGTGCAGGGCGTAGTCGGCCTGCCGGGAGGCGTCGTGGTCGGGGGCCTCGAGATAGGCCTGGAGCGCGGCCTCGATGGCGGTCGTGTCGTCGGCGGTGCAGCGTTCGGCCGCCGTACGCGCGATCAGGGGCTCCAGGAGGGTGCGCGCGTCGAAGAGGGCCTCGAACTCGGCCCAGTTCATCACCAGCTGGCGATGGACGTGCTCCGCCGAGCTGGGACCCCAGTCGGCCAGCACGAAGTAGCCGCCGTTGCGGCCGCGGCGTACCTCGAGGTAGCCGGTCTCGGTGAGCTCCTTGAGCGCGCCCCGCACCGAGGTGCGCGAGACGCCGAGCATCGTGGCCAGCTCCCGCTCGGTGGGCAGCTGCTGTCCGGGGACGTAGACGCCGAGCGCCACGGCGGTGACGAGCCGGTCCTGCACGTCGTCGGCGATGTGCCGGGTGACGATGCGGCCGCCCCAGGGGTCGGACTCGGTCATCGGCCGGCCTGCTCGTCACCGAAGCGCATGAGGAGGAAGCGAGCCAGGGTGCGGGCTCCGTCGACGATGCTGCGTAGGTCCACGAACTCGTCGATGCCGTGCATGTTCTCGGTCACGGCGCCGAAGCAGACGGCCGGGATCCCGAAGTCGTTGAGGTAGGTGCGGGCGTCGGTGGTGCTCCCGAGGCTGAAGGTCTCCGGGACGGTGCCGTGGGCGTCGAGGTGCGCCGCGCTGAGGTCAGCCACGAGCCGGGACTCCGCGTCCAGCAGGTATCCCCGGGCGCGCAGGCCGGAGCACTCGACCCGTGGTGGGACGGGGAAGTCGGGATCGGCGGCGACGGTCCGCTCGACCAGGTCCCGGACCTCCGCCTCGGCCTTCTCGACCGTCCACTCCCGCGGGAAGCCCACCCGCAGGCTGAAGACCGCGAGAGCCGGCGAGCTGGAGTTCCAGTCGCCGGAGTGGAGCCGACCGAGGTTGACGTTGTAGGCGCTGGCGCCCTCGTCCATGCTCGGCTCCGGCTCGGCGACCCCGACCTCGGCCGACCACTGCCGCAGTGCTGCCACCAACCGCATGCCGAGGTCCACGGCGTTGGTGTGAGAGTGGGACTCGTGGGCGTGGGACGAGGAGGCGATCACGTCGATGTCGACCCACAGCACCCCGACCCCGCCCAGCATGAGCCCGAGGTCGGTGGGCTCGAGGAGCACCACCTCGGGGGCGGTCACCCCGTGGTCGGTGACCGAGCGGAGGGTGCCGTTGCCGGTGCACTCTTCCTCGACCACGGCCAGGAAGCCCAGTCGCCGGTGGGCGAAGAGGTCGGGACGCACCTGCTGGAGCGCACGCAGGGCCAGCGCCCCGATGGCGAAGCCGCTCTTCATGTCAGCGGTGCCGCGACCGTACATGCGTCCGTTCCGGCGTTGCGGCTCGAACGGAGGGGTGGTCCAGAGCTCGGGCGTCTCCGCGGGTACGACGTCCATGTGGCCGTTGAGCAGGAGCGTGAGCTCGCCCTCGCCCGGCGTGGTGGCGAGCAGCTGGAAGCGGTCCTCGCTGCGCGACACGGTCAGGGGAGTGACGCCGGCGCGAGGATCGGTGACCCGGTCGTTGCTGAAGGGGAGTCGGGAGGTGACCAGCCCGAGCGACTCCATCTCGCGACCGAAGACCTCGAGGGCCTGCTGCTCGGAGCCGACCACGCTGGGGGCGCTGACCAGTGCGCTCAGGAAGTCGAACGCGTGCTCTGCCCCCTCCTCGACAGCCAGGTCGAGCGCGTCCATGTGGCTCCTATTGGTTTAATGTCTGAACCCTAAACCAAATATGCGGGGCGTCGGCCTACCTGTCAAGGGGACGTTTCCGGACAACGCCTCACGATCCTCTGGCTGCTCGGAGGGGGCCTTCGTGCCGGAGACGTGGGGTAGTCCGAGACGCAACCGTCGTCGAAGTGCTGTTGGAACGACGGTTGCGTCTCGGACTATCGAGCGTGGGGGGCGACTCAGCGCACGACGAAGCTGCTCGACCCGACGCTCTCGTACTGGTCGGTGAGCAGGTAGCGGACGGTGTAGCGGCCCGGCGGCAGGGGCCATGTCCTGCCCTGGTGGTCGGTGCCCAGGACCAGCTCGCCCTCGGTGCTCGGCGGCAGGGCGCCGGCGTCGTGGCCGCCGGTGTAGCCCCAGACGAGGAAGTCGTCCTTGTCCGGGTCGTCGGCGTCGGCCCGGAAGACGCCGATCCAGTCCCACCGGTTCGCCGGGCCGTCGCTCCAGCGCACGGTGATCGGCTCGCCCATGCCGTAGGTGGAGCTGTCGGTGGTCAGGTCGACCCGCGCTGCTCGGGGGCGCACGTGGAGCTGGTTCTTCGCGACGCGTCCGTTCGCGTCGATCAGGTCCACCCGGTAGCTCCCGGCGGCGAGCCGGGCCGTCGTCACCCGGACGGTGCCGGCCGCGCCCGTCACGTCGTACGACGCGGAGGAGGGGCCGCTGAGGGTGACCTTGCCGGCGCCCACACCGAGCGGCAACCGGTAGGACACGGTCACCTCGTCGCCGACGGTGACCAGCCGGCTCGACAACGCGACCGTCGTGGGGATGGGCGCGGGCGTGACCAGCAGGCGGGTGAGGACCCCTCGGTGGTCCGAGGTCCACGTCGGGTAGCCGCGGTCGACGCCCTCCCCTCCCCGCTCACCGACGACCTTGCTGCTCAGGACCTCGGCCGGGCCGCCGACGTAGGCGTAGTCGATGCGCCGGGGACTGCCCTTGCCGCCTGCGACCGCGCCCCAGGTGTTGCCGGGGTGGGTGACCGGGTCGGGGTGCGCCTCCCGGTAGGAGTCGCGGAGACCCGCCTCCACGAGCGCTTCGCTGACCGGCCAGTCGACCGGTCCGAGCCCACCGTGCTGACCCGCGGTCGCCGCCGTCCAGTCCAGGTGCGAGGGCTGGTTGAGGTCGCCGGTCAGCAGCACCGGCCAGCCCTCGCCCAGCAGGCGGGTGGCCGAGGGGAGCAGGGTGTTGATCGAGGAGAGCCGCACCTCCTCCTCGGTGGCGAGCACGTCCTCGACCGGCACCCCGCGCGCGAGGCGGTTGGGCCCGTCCTGCACGTAGTCGAGGTGGGTGTTGATCATCGCGACGGCCTCGCCCGGGCGGACCTCGATGAAGGAGTAGACACCGTCCGCGCCGGACGGCTCGAGGATCGGGTACTTCGACATGATCTGCAGGGCGACGTCGTAGTAGGGGTAGCCGGCCGCCTTGGCGATCTTCGGGAGCCGGTCGTAGGACTCCAGGACCCCGACCACGTCGGCGTCGACATCGGCCATCACCGCGTCGGTGGCCCGGCTGCCGCCGTACTCCACGTTGAGGACCAGGACCGAGAGCCGGAGCGGGACGGGGGTGTCCGGAGTGGCCGGGGAGGTGGCGCGGGTGGGACCGGCGGTGGGGTCCGGGTCGGTTGAGCCCGAGCAGCCCGCCAGCACGGAGGCGCCCAGGCCGAGCGCCAGGGAGGCGACCAGAGCAGGCACTCCTCGCACGCCGACCCCCCATCTGCCTGACTGATCGGACAGTCAGATCGACCATAGGGGAAGGGCGCGGTAGCTGTACAGGAGCGTTCGTGCCCACCACGGTCCCGCCCGGCGGTGCCCTCAGTCGCAGTAGTCGCAGATCCCGGACGCCGGGACCTGGGTGAAGCACTTGGGGCAGAGCGGGATCGGCTTGGGCTCCGGGGCGGGCGCCGCCGAGGGCGAGGTCTGGCGACCGGTCGCCTTGCGCGGAGCTCTGGGTGGTGCGGGGGGCTTGGGGGCCGAGGCCCTGCGCACCGTCTTGAAGTGAGCGGTCCGCAGCGCGGTGCCGCCGTCGCGGGGGAGACCGATGGCCCGCCAGTGCCGGTAGCAGCTCAGGCGCTCCTCGGCAGCGTGCTCGTCGGGGTCGGTGGGGCGCTCCCCGCGGGCGTGCTCGACGGCGTCGGCGTACCCCTGGCCCACGCTGCCCTGGATGCTGACGCACAGCGCCGAGAGCAGGGGCTCGCCGCGCGACTGGCACTCGTCAGTGACGCGTGCGAGCACCTCGCCGATCCACGTGGCCACCGGCTGGGTCGTGGTGATCCCGGTGGTCTCCTGGACGGAGGCAGACAACTTCCGGTAGGTCACCGTGGCCCGGTAGCGACCCGCCGCCTCCAGCAGGACGGGGCGGGCGGCCTCGGCCCAAGCCGCACGGGCCACGGTCGAGCCGACCTCGGAGGCGTCGCGTGGTTCCGAGGGGGAGGGATCTTCGGTCACGACCACATGTCTACTCGACCGGCGGCGCGGCGTCACGGGCACCCCGTCCCGGAGTCCTCGTGAGGCGGTCGGCGAGCTGAACCCGGGGTGAACACCGTGGTGAACTCCGTGGTGAACTCTGTGGTGAACTCTGGGGCCCGGGAGCACGCCGCACACCATGTGACTAGCCCGTAACCCCGGTGGCATGACAGCGTTGGCGCAAAGCGCGAGAGTAACCTCGTCTTTTGAGTCGGAGGTCCCCCATGTCGTTCAGCCGCATCGCCATCGTCAACCGTGGTGAAGCCGCCATGCGGCTGATCCACGCCGTCCGTGAGATCAACGCCGCCGGAGACGGCCCGATCCAGACAGTCGCGCTGCACACCACGGGTGAGGCCAACGCCATGTTCGTGCGCGAGGCCGACCTCTCCTACGACCTGGGACCTGCCTCGGCCCGGCCCTACCTCGACCTCGGCGTGCTCGAGCGTGCCCTCAGCGAGTCCGGCGCCGACGCCGCATGGCCCGGCTGGGGCTTCGTCGCCGAGGACCCTGCCTTCGTCGACCTGTGCGACAAGCTCGGCGTCACCTTCATCGGCCCCAGCGCCGAGGCGATGCGCCAGCTCGGGGACAAGATCGGCTCCAAGCTGATCGCCGAGGAGGTCGGGGTGCCCGTCGCGCCCTGGAGCCGCGGAGCCGTCCACACCCTCGAGGAGGCGCTGGCCTCCGCCGACGACGTCGGCTACCCCCTCATGCTCAAGGCGACCGCCGGTGGCGGTGGCCGGGGGATCCGCATGGTGGCCTCGCCGGCCGACCTCGAGGACGCCTACCAGCGCACGAGCGACGAGGCCCTGCGTGCCTTCGGCAACGGCACCGTCTTCCTCGAGCGACTGGTCACCGGTGCCCGCCACGTCGAGGTGCAGCTCATCGCGGACGCGCACGGCACCGCCTGGGCTCTCGGCGTACGCGACTGCTCCATCCAGCGCCGCAACCAGAAGGTCATCGAGGAGTCCTCCTCGCCGCTGCTGAGCCGCGAGCAGTCCGACGAGCTGAAGGTCTCGGCCGAGCGGCTCGCCCTCGCCGTGGGGTACGTCGGGGCCGGCACCGTCGAGTTCCTCTACCACCCGGGTGAGCAGACCTTCGCGTTCCTCGAGGTCAACACCCGCCTCCAGGTGGAGCACTCGATCACCGAGGTCACCACCGACATCGACCTGGTCAAGGCGCAGATCCTGGTGGCCCAGGGCGGCCGTCTGGAGGGCGAGAAGCCGCCCGAGGTCGGGCACGCCGTCGAGGCCCGCCTCAACGCCGAGGACCCCGATCGCGACTTCGCCCCGTCGCCGGGGCGCATCGTCCACCTCGACCTGCCCTCCGGCCCGGGCATCCGGGTCGACACCGGCGTCGCCGAGGGCGACACCATCCCGCCCGACTTCGACTCCATGATCGCCAAGATCATCGCCTACGGCCGCACCCGCGAGGAGGCGCTGGCCCGGTTGCGACGCGCGATGTCCTCGACCACCGTCGTCATCGAGGGCGGTGCCTGCAACAAGAGCTTCGTGCTGGACCTGCTGGCCCAGCCCGAGGTCGTGGACGGCACCGACGGCTCGGGTCGGACCACCTGGGCCGACACCGGTTGGATCGACCGGGTGCGGGCCGAGGGCCGGCTCGTCGCCCACGCGCATGCCGGCATCGCCGTCGTGGCGGCCGCCATCGAGGCCTACCTCGACCGGCTGCGGATCGAGACCGCCCGACTCTTCGAGACGGCCCACGGTGGCCGCCCGTCCGCCTCGCACCAGGTCGGCGTGCCGGTCGAGCTGAAGCTGCGCGGCGTGCCCTACCAGGTCTCCACGGTCAACACCGGCCCCGGACGCTTCCGGGTGAGTGTCGCCTCGGGTTCCACCGAGCAGACCGTCGACGTGCGGATGGACCACGTCGACGACGTACGCCGCCGCCTGGTCGTGGGCGGCGGCGGAGATACTCCCTGGTCACCGCCACGCACGGGCCGACCACGCTGGTCGAGGTCGACGGCGTGGCCCACCGCGTCAGCCGTGACGAGGGTGGCGTGCTGCGCTCGCCCGCGCCGGCACTGGTCGTCGCCACCCCGGTGAGCGTCGGCGCCGAGGTGGAGGCCGGAGCCGCTGTCGTCGTGCTCGAGTCCATGAAGATGGAGACGGTGGTGCACGCGCCGTTCGCGGCCCGGGTCAAGGAGCTCCTCGTCATCACCGGGAGCCAGGTCGAGACCGGCACCGCCCTGATCAAGCTCGAAGCGCTCGGCGAGGGCGAGGACGAGGCCGTCGTGGACGCGGGCCCGGCGCTGGACCTGCCCAGCGCCGAGGAGGGCACCGAGCTGGAGGTCAGGGGAGCGCGCGCCAGGGCTGCCCTGACGGCGGTCGTCCTGGGGTACGACGTGCCGCCGGAGGACCAGGACGCGGCGCTCTCGGAGTACCTCGCCGTGCGCGACCAGCTGCGGGCCGGCGACGAGTCCGTGGTGGCCGACGAGCTGTCGCTGCTGACCATCTTCGCCGACCTCGCCGAGCTGAGCCGCAACCGGCCGGTGGACGAGGACCGGCACACCGAGCTGCGGGTGCACAGCTCCAAGGAGCACTTCCACACCTTCCTGCAGAGCCTCGACGTCGAACGCGGAGGGCTCCCGGAGCAGTTCCGGGAACGCCTGATGCGCGTCCTCCGGCACTACGGCGTGGAGGAGCTGGACCGCAGCCCCGCCATGGAGGAGGCCGTCTTCCGCATCTTCCTGGCCCAGCAGCGCTCGACCCCCGAGGTCGCACTCGCCTCCGCGGTCCTGGGCTGCTGGATCGAGGAGACCCCGCCGACCGGACCGCTGGCGGCCGTGGCCCGGGAGGTGCTGGAGCGGCTCGGACGGATCACCCAGCTGCGCTACCCGGTGGTCGGTGACCTGGCCCGCAGCGTCCGTTTTCGCTGGTTCGACCAACCGGCGGTGGACGCGGAGCGCTCCGACATCCTCCTCGGCGTCCGCGACGAGCTCGCGGCACTGTCGTCCGAGGGTGACGTCGCCGACCGTGCTCGGCGGATCGAGGCCCTCGCGGCCATCCCCGAGCAGATCGTGCGCTTCCTGGCCGAGCGGCTCGAGGCAGGGGTCTCTGCCCGCGAGCCGATGCTCGAGGTGCTGGCCCGGCGCCACTACCGCGAGTACGACCTGCACGACCTCGAGTACCTCGAGTCAGGCCCCCGCCCGGTCGTGGTGGCGGGCTACACCCTGGACGACCGGCCCACCCGGCTGGTGTCGGCCGTGGGCACCGTGGCCGAGCTGGCCGACCCGTCCGGTGACCTCGTCTCGACGGTGAGCGCCCAGGTCGACGCTCGCGCGGAGGGTGAGGGGGCCGTCGTCGACCTCTACCTGCACTGGGCCGAGGCCACCGACGTGGCCGACGACACGAGCGACCGGCTCCGGACGCTGCTCTCCGCCCTTCCCGTGGCCCGGGAGGCCCGGCGAGTCTGCGTGGCGGTCTGCTCCGGCGGTGACCGTCCGGTGGGCTACTACGTGTTCCGACCCGGCGACGACGGTGACGTCGTCGAGGACGACCTCACCCGCGGCGTGCACCCGATGGTGGGCCGTCGCCTGAACCTGTGGCGGCTCCGCAACTTCCACGTCACCCGGGTCGAGGCGCCCGAGGACGTCCTCCTCTACGAGTGCGTGGCGCGCGAGAACCCCACCGACCGGCGCCTCGTGGCCCTCGCCCAGGTGCGTCAGATGTCCGTGGTCCGCGACGAGTCCGGCACGGTCACCGCCCTTCCGCACGCGGAGCGGGCCGTGGAGAACTGCCTGGAGGCCATCCGTCGTGCACGGGTGGCGCGCGGGGCCGCAGGGATGAAGCTGGACATGAACCACGTCTGGGTCCACGTGTGGCCGGTGGTCGACGTCGACGAGCTCGGGCTGAGTGCCCTGGGCACGAAGATCAGCCCTCTGACCGACGGAGCCGGCATCGAGGAGGTCGTCGCCGAGGGTCGGGTGGCCATGCCGGACAGCGAGCCCATCGCCGCGGCCGTGCGCTTCGGCGCCCAGCCGGGAGCCGGTGTCGTCTCCACCATCGAGGATCCTCCGACCGAGCTGTTGAAGCCGCTCGACGACTACGCCTCGAAGGTCGTCCGGTCCCGCCGTCGCGGGCTCGTCTACCCCTACGAGCTCAGCGCCGTCCTGACCGGTCCTGGTGGATCGCTCGTGGAGCACGACCTCGACGACACGGGTGAGCTGGTCCCCGTGGACCGCCCGCGCGGCCTGAACAAGGCCGGCATCCTCGCGGCTGTGGTGACCACGCCCACCGCCCTGCACCCGGAGGGGGTCACCCGGGTCGTGCTCTGCGGCGACCCCACGAAGGCGCTGGGCTCGGTCGCCGAGCAGGAGTGCCTGCGCGTCATCGCGGCCCTCGACCTGGCCGAGCGGATGCAGGTGCCCGTGGAGTGGTTCGCCCTCTCGGCCGGTGCCCGGATCTCGATGGACTCCGGGACCGAGAACATGGACTGGGTGGCCAAGGCGCTGCGCCGGATCGTGGAGTTCACCCAGGACGGGGGCGAGATCAACGTCGTCGTCGCGGGCATCAACGTCGGGGCCCAGCCCTACTGGAACGCCGAGGCGACGATGCTGATGCACACCAAGGGCATCCTCGTGATGACCCCGGACAGTGCGATGGTGCTCACCGGCAAGCAGTCGCTCGACTTCTCCGGTGGCGTCTCCGCCGAGGACAACTACGGCATCGGCGGCTACGACCGCGTGATGGGCCCCAACGGGCAGGCGCAGTACTGGGCCCCTGATCTGGCCAGCGCGTTCGGGGTGCTGATGGCGCACTACGAGCACACCTACGTCGTGCCGGGTGAGCAGGGTCCGCGCCGGGCGGCCACCACCGACGACCCGGAGCGCGACATCTCGTCGTACCCGCACGACGTGGAGGGCAGCGACTTCACCACGGTCGGGGAGATCTTCTCCGCCACGACCAACCCGGACCGCAAGAAGGCCTTCGACATCCGCACCGTGATGCGTGCGGTCGCCGACCAGGACCACGCCACGCTCGAGCGCTGGGCCGGCATGGCCGACGCCGACACCGCGGTCGTCCAGGACGCCCACGTCGGCGGCTACCCGGTCTGCCTGCTGGGGATCGAGTCGCGGTCAGTACGCCGCGGCGGCTTCCCCCCCACCGACGGACCGGACACCTACACCGCTGGAACGCTGTTCCCGCGGTCCTCGAAGAAGGCCGCCCGCGCGATCAACACCGCCAGTGGCAACCGGCCGCTGGTCGTGCTGGCCAACCTGTCGGGCTTCGACGGTTCACCGGAGTCGATGCGCAACCTGCAGCTGGAGTACGGCGCCGAGATCGGCCGAGCGATCGTCAACTTCCGCGGCCCGATCGTCTTCTGCGTCATCTCCCGCTACCACGGCGGCGCGTTCGTCGTCTTCTCCAAGCAGCTCAACCCGCAGATGACCGTGCTGGCCCTGGAGGGGTCGTTCGCCTCGGTCATCGGAGGAGCGCCCGCCGCGGCCGTCGTCTTCACCGGTGAGGTGGACAGGCGCACGGCCGCCAGCCCGGCCATGCGTGACCTCGACTCCCGCATCGCCGAGGCGAGCGGGTCGGAGCGGATCGGCCTCGTGGTCGAGCAGTCCGGGCTCAGGGCAGGGACGCGCGCCGAGAAGATCAGCGAGGTGGCCGCCGAGTTCGACGGCATCCACAACATCCACCGCGCGGTCGAGGTCGGTTCGGTGGACGCGGTGATCCCGGCCGCCAGGTTGCGGCCCGAGATCATCGAGGCGATCGAGAAGCACCTGGCCGCCGGGGGCTGAGGCCCTCAGACCCGTTCGCTCTTCTGGAGCTGGCGCTCGAGGTAGACGGCCACCCGGGTGGCCGTCGTCGGCAGCAGGCGGACGAGACGGTCGACCATGACCGCGTCGTTGCCGACCCGGATGCGGACCCGGCCCTTCTCGACGCCGTCGACGATGATGCGGGCGGCACGGGCGGGATCCATCTTCAGCAGCTTCTCGCGGTAGGTCCTGGTCCGGGCCTCGTGCGCCGCCGTGATCTCGTGACCCGCGCTGCGGGCGAGGGCCAGCGCGTTGTCGGAGATGCTGGTCGCGACGCCGCCCGGGTGGACGACGCTGACGCGGACCGGGTGCCCCTCGAGGAGCATCTCGGAGCGCAGGGTCTCGGTGAAGCCGCGCACGGCGAACTTCGCGGTGCAGTAGTGCGACATCCCGGGCTGGGCCAGGTAGCCGTTGAGGCTCGAGACGTTCACCACGTGTCCGTCGCCGGAGGCGATCAGGTGCGGCAGGAAGGCCTGCGTGCCGTGGATGACGCCGTTCAGGTTCACCCGGAGGACCCGCTCGTAGTCGGACCACTCGCTGTCGAGCACCGGGGCGCTGAACGCGATGCCGGCGTTGTTGAAGACCTGGTGGACCTGCCCGAAGTGGGAGACGACCTCGGCGGCGTACGCCTGCACGGCGTCGCGGTCACCCATGTCGACCACGGCGGTGTGCAGCTCGGCGCGGCACCGGGTCGCGGTCTCCTTCAGGCCGGTCTCGTCGACGTCGCACCCCGAGACCAGGGCACCTCGCTCGCTGAGCTCGACGGCGAGCGCGCGGCCGATGCCGGAGCCGGCCCCGGTGACGACGACGACCTTGTCGCGGACGCTGGTGGTGCTCATGAAACGGCTCCCTGTCGGAGGTGAGAGGTGGCTCGCTCGGCGGTGCCGGAGAAGTGCAGGTGCTCATCGACCACGTCGCCGTTGCTCAGGACCTTGCGGTCCTCGTGGTAGCTCATGGACATCAGCCACGGAGCGGCCGGCCCCTGCTTGGGCAGGTCCGCGAGCGACCGCTGGACGTAGCCGGCGTCGAAGTCGAGCAACGGCCGGGTGGGCATGTCGGGGTCGGCGACGGCCCAGGCGGTGTCGTACCCGTTCTCGTCCATGTGGGACAGCAGCCGGCAGAAGTACTCGCAGAGCATCCCGATCTTCAGCGTCCACGAGGAGTTGGTGTAGCCGATGGCGATCGAGAAGTTGGGTACGCCGCTGAGCATCATGCCGCGGTAGACGACGGTGTCGGGTGGGTCGACCTGACGACCGTCGACGCTCAGCGTCATGCCGCCGAACAGCTGCAGGTTGAGCCCGGTGGCGGTGACGATGATGTCGGCGTCGAGCTCCTGGCCGCTCTCGAGCAGGACACCGGTCTCGGTGAACGTCGAGATGCGGTCGGTGACCACCGAGGCCTTGCCGCTGCGGATGGCCCCGAAGAGGTCGCCGTCGGGCACGGCGCACAGCCGCTGGTCCCACGGGTCGTAGGGCGGGTTGAAGTGCTCGTCGACCGGGTAGCCCTCGGGCAGCTGCTTGGCGTTGACGCTGCGGATGAGCTTGCGCGCGGCCTGTGGGAAGCGCTGGCAGAACCGCCAGATCGCACGCTGCTGGGCGATGTTCTTGCGCCGCGTCAGGGCGTAGCCGCGCTCCTCGCCGAGCACCCGACGGAACAGGTTGGCCAGGGCGTCCTCCTTCGGCACCGGCATGATGTAGCTGGGGGTCCTCTGCAGCATCGTGACGTGCTCAGCCTGGTCGACCAGCGCGGGGACCAGGGTGACCGCGGTCGCGCCACTGCCGATCACGACCACCCTCTTGCCGGCGTGGTCGAGGTCCTCGGGCCAGTGCTGCGGGTGCACGATCTGGCCGGCGAACCGCTCACGTCCGGCCAGGTGGGGGGTGTAGCCCTCGTCGTAGCGGTAGTAGCCACCGGCGCAGAAGATCCACCCCGCCGTGAGCTGCAGGCGCTCACCGGTGTCGGTGCGCTCCACCTCGACCAGCCACCGCGCCACGTCGGAGGACCAGCTCGCCGAGAGCACCTTGTGGTGGTAGCGGATGTGGTCGTCGAGGCCGTTCTTGGTGGCCGTCTCGCGGAGGTAGTCGAGGATCCTCGGCGCCGAGGCGATGGACTCCTTGTCGCGCCACGGCTCGAACTCGTAGCCGAAGGTGTGCAGGTCGGAGTCGGACCGGATGCCCGGGTAGCGGAAGAGGTCCCAGGTGCCGCCGGAGGCGGCTCTGGCCTCGAGCATCGCGAAGGACTTCGACGGGTGCTCGGTGCGCAGGTAGCGACCGGCGCCGATGCCGGAGATGCCGGCGCCGACGACGAGGACGTCGAGGTGCTCGGGCTCGGGGCGGGCGGTGCTCATGAGGGCTCCAGGGTGCAGGCGGGTGACGCGGGTGGACAGGAGTTCGCGGGTCAACGATGCGTCGGCGAGCACGGCTTGCGCCAGCACGAACCGCACCATGATGATTCGATCATGGTGCGAAGTGTGCGCGATCCGTGGCCCGTGCTGACCCCGCGGTGCGAGGAGCTCTTCCGCGAGGGCGCTCGCCTCGCGCTGGACCCGCAGGCGGAGTGGCTCGAGGAGCTGCACGTCGCCTCGTTGAGCGGGGGGCGGGTGCGCGCCATCGCGGAGGACCCCGTGCTGGCCGACGCCACCCGTCGTACGAACCTGGCCAACCTGCTGCAGTGGGCCACGGCCAACGTGCAGCGACCGGGTCGAAGGGTCCCGGCCGACCTGCCTCCCGAGGCCCTGGCCACGGCTCGGGACCTGGTCCGGCGCGGGCTCGACGCCGATGCGCTCGACTCCTACCGGACGGCGCAGAGCGTCGCCTGGCGTCGCTGGATGGAGATCTGCTTCCAGCTCACCTCCGACGTGGAGGAGCTGCGCGACCTGCTGGACGTGTCGTCGCTGTCCATCTCCACCTTCATCGACGACACCATCGCGGCGCTGTCGGCGCAGATGAACCTCGAACGCGACGAGCTGACCGGCGGCAGCCACGCCGAGCGCCGCGCCACGGTGGCGCTCCTGCTCGAGGGCGCCCCGATCAACGCCGGCCGGGCGGAGACGCAGCTGGGCTACCGGTTCGCGGGACAGCACACCGCCGTGGTGGCGTGGGGTGGTCCGGGGACCAGCTCCACGGAGCTCGAGGCCGTCGCCGAGGCGCTGATGAAGGCGGCCGGTGCGTCCCGCCGGCTCACCGTGGTCGCGGGCGCCACGACGCTGTGGCTCTGGCTGCCCGTGGACGTGACCGCCCGGGACCCGCTTGCCGGGACCGTTTCGGGGCACCCGCGCATCCGGGTGGCCGTCGGTCGCTCAGGCACCGACCTGACCGGGTTCCGGCGCAGCCACCTGGACGCCGTCGTCGCCCAGCAGATGCTGGCCAGCCTGAAGTCCGGGCGCCAGATCGCCTTCTTCTCCGACGTACAGCTGGTCGCGCTGCTCACCCAGGACCCCAGCGGGGCCGAGGCCTTCGTCACCGACAACCTCGGCGACCTCGCGGCGGCGGACCCTGAGCTGCGAGGCGTCGTGCTGACCTACCTCCGCGAGCAGTGCAACGCCTCGCGGGCCGCCGAGCGTCTCTACACGCACCGCAACACGGTGCTCCGTCGACTGGCCCGCGCGGACGAGCTCCTGCCGCGACCGCTGGCGGACAACGTCGTCCACGTCGCGGCCGCCCTCGAGCTCCTCGCCTGGCGCGGGAACCAGAGGTGAACCGCCTCAGCGCAGTGAGGGCTCCAGCGATGCGTCACGCTCTCGCTCGACGTCCGCCGTGCCACGCTCCGGCACTGGTGCCATCACGACGGCGTGGGTGCGCGCCTTCACGACCGGAATGAGCACCGCGACGAGGGCGGCGAGTCCCGAGGTGACGACCAGGAGGGTGAAGCCGTTGGCGTAGCCGGACTCGACCGGCAGGCCGTCGGGACGGGCGTTGGCGGTGATGATGCTCGCGAGCACGGCGCTGCCCAGGGCGCCGCCGACGGTGCGGATGTTGGCGTTCATGCCGCTGGCCACACCGGTCTGCGACTGCGGGACGGCGTCGACGATCAGGTTCGACATCGCCGCGAAGGCGAGGCCGAAGGCCAGCCCGAGGACGGTGGTCTCGACGAGGACCTGCCAGACCTGGTCGTGGGCCAGCACCAGACCGAGGGTCGCGAGCGAGGTGAGGCTGGCGCCGGCGACCAGGACCGCCTTGGAGCCGAAGCGGGCGGCGAGCCGGCCCGAGAACAGACCCGCCAGGAAGGTCGCGGCGGTCTGGGGCAGGAGCAGCAGCCCCGACTCGGTGACGGAGGCGCCGAAGCCGTAGCCGGTGACGCTGTCGGGGGTCTGCAGGAACTGGGGGAGGAAGGCGAACATCGAGTACATGCCCATGCCGAAGAGCAGCGCGACCAGGTTGACGGTCCACACGGTCGGGATGCGCATCATCTTCATGTCCACCAGCGGGCTGTCGCTGCGCGCCTCGGCCCACACCCAGATCGGCAGGATCAGCACGGTGGCCAGGAACAGGCTGATGGTGGTCAACGAGCCCCAGCCCCAGCTGTGGCCCTGGCTGACGGCCAGGAGGAGGGTGACCAGCCAGGCCGACATCAGCAGGGCGCTGGTGACGTTGATCCGGCCGGGTGTCCGCTCCGGGGACTCCGGGACGAAGAGGTGGGCTGCGACCGCGGCCAGCAGGGTCAGGATCATCGGCAGCCAGAACAGCCAGTGGTAGCTCAGGACGTCCACGATCGGACCGGCGAGCACGAGGCCGATGCCGCCACCGACGGCGAGCAGTGCGGCCGACGTACCGACCGCACCGGCGACCTTGTCCCGGGGGAACTCGTCGCGGATGATGCCGAAGGTCAGGGGGAGTACGCCGCCGCCGACGCCCTGGATCGCCCGCGCGGCGATGAGCACGCCGATGGTCGGGGCGATCGCCGCGAGCAGCGAGCCGACGGCCAGGGCGCCGAGCGCGACGACGAGCATGCGCTCCTTGCCGACCTTGTCGCCGACGCGACCGATGATCGGGGTGAACACCGAGGCCGAGAGCAGGTAGGCGGTGAGCACCCAGGTGACGGTCGACTGGTCGGTGTTCAGGGCCGCCTCGATGGTCGGCAGCACCGGGTTGACCATGGACTGCAGCAAGGAGAACGAGGAGACCCCGGCAGCGAGCACGATGAACGTGACGCGGTAGTCGGTGCGCTGGCCTGTGGCTGCCATGGAGATGATCCGTTCGGTTCGTCGGCGAGGAGGAGGTCGCAGGCAGATCAACGCTGACACGCCGCGGTAGTTGTGTTCAGCAACGACGAGGCCCGGTTCATTCCCTGGTCAGGCGGCCAGGAACTCCAGGACCCGGGCAGAGACCTCGCCGGCGAACTCGTCGAAGAACCCGTGCCGGCCACCCTCGTGGATCCACACGTCGCAGTCGGGGATGCCCGCCTCGAGCAGGAAGGCGTTCTCGACCGGTGACATCCGGTCGGCGTCCCCGTGCACGACCAGCGTCGGCGCCGCGATCTCGGCCAACCGCTGCGACGCGTCGTGCCGGGCGCTGGCGCGCAGGTGCAGGGTCTGCGCCCGGGGGGTCATGGTCGGGTCGCCGAGCAGGTGACTCCGACGCCCGCGCGTGGCCCACCCGGGCGTGTACATCAGGTCGAGCAGCACCTGACGTCGCGCCGCGCGGTCGGGCTGGCTGAGCGCCCGGCGTACGTCCTGGCCGCGCTCGACCGCGCCCGCCCCTCCGGGAGTGGTGCACGCCAGCACCAGCCGGTCGACGAGGTGGGGGGAGCGGGCAGCGAGCATCTGCCCCACGCGTCCACCCATCGAGGTGCCGTAGACGTGCGCGGCCTCGACCCCGGAGGCCTCCAGCACGTGCTGCGCGTCCTGGGCGAACAGGGCCGTCGACCAGTCACCCTCGACGGCGCGGGACTCGCCGGTGCCGCGGTAGTCGAAGGTCAGGGTGGTGAAGCTGTCCTCGAAGGCCGACCGCAGCCCGGTCCACCAGTCGTGGGAGTTGGCCTGTCCGGAGAGGAGCAGCAGGACCGGGGAGCCGACCGGACCGGCCTCCTGCACGGCGAGCCGGGTGCCGTCCGGCAGGTCGACGGCTCGGCGACGCAAGGTGTCCACGAGCAACGAGGATGCCACCACCCTCGCCGTGTCGTGCAGGGCCGGGTCGTGCAGGATGGGCGCCATGACTGCCTACTGGATCAGCATCTACCGGGAGATCACCGACGAGGCCAAGGTGGCGGCGTACGCCGAGCTGGCGGGCCCGTCCCTACGAGGTGCGGGCGGCAC
Organism: uncultured Actinomycetota bacterium; assembly: GCA_963843775.1. Lineage (GTDB taxonomy): Bacteria > Actinomycetota > Actinomycetes > Propionibacteriales > Nocardioidaceae > Marmoricola. The sequence goes on along the minus strand of CAWJLT010000016.1, from coordinate 157,796 downwards.
GTTCATCGCCCGGGGCCTTCCCGAGCAGACCTACGAGGCGGGTGAGAGGACCCGCACCGTGCTGATCGAGTTCGACTCGGTCGATGCCGCCCGGGCGGCGCACGACAGCCAGGGCTACCAGGAGGCCCTGGCGGCCCTCGACGGCGGCGCCGTCCGGGACATGCGCATCGTCCCCGGGGTCGAGTGACGCGCCGGTCCGGTGCTCAGACCGCCGAGAACTCGGTCTCCTCTGCCGAGGTCACGTTGCCCGTGCGTCCCGGCGCCGCGGCCCACGACCAGTACATGTTGGTGTAGGCGATCGACTGCTCCGGGCTGACCGGGAGACCCCACTCGCGCATGTCCTCGCTGGTGTGCGCGTCGGAGACGAGCGTTGCGTCGTACCCCCGGACCAGGGCGCCGTGCAGGGTCGAGCGGATGCACGCCTCCGTCTGGGCACCCGTGATGACCAGTCGTCCGACCCCACGCTCGGCGAGACGCTCCTCGAGGTCCGTGGCCTCGAACGAGTCGCCGTAGGTCTTGTGCACCAGGGGCTCGGTCTCCCGCCGTTCGAGCTCGGGGACGTAGGCCCAGCCGTCAGAGCCGATCGGCATCTCCTCGTCGGAGTGCTGCACCCAGAGCACGGGGACGTCCTGTGCTCTCGCCTTGTCCACCAACGTCTGGATGTTGGCGATCACGCGGTCGCGCTCGTAGGCGTTCGCGACGACGCCCTGCTGCATGTCGATGACGAGCAGAGCGGTGCTGGGGCGGTTCTCGAGGGATGTCATGGCTGCCTCCGTCGTGTGAGTGGTCTCGTGACCACGGTAGGGCTGCCCGCTGACAAGCGCCGCTGTCAGTCCCGGACGGCCATCAGCTGACCGATGCCAGGACCGATCGAGTCGGCCCGACCCGGCAGCGTGACGTGGACCGACGTGCCCAGCCCCTCGTGGCTCGTGACCGTGATGTCTCCACCGTGAGCCTCCACGATGGCCTTGCTGATCACCAGTCCGAGACCGACGCCCTGGATCTCGCGCTCGGAGACCGTTCGGGCCCGGAAGAACTTGGTGAACAGAGCAGTCTGGTCGACCTCGGAGATGCCGATTCCCGTGTCGCTCACGCAGAGGTAGGCGTCGCTGCCACGCCTGGCGAGGGTGACGGCGACCGTTCCTCCGTGATGGTTGTACTTGATGGCGTTCGACAACAGGTGGTCGAACACCTGCGTCAGCCGACCGGAGTCGGCCACGACGTCGAGGATCGGTTCGATGTCGAGGACCAGGTCGAGTCCGGCGCCGTGGATCGTGTGCGAGAGGTCCTCGACGCTCCGGTGGACCAGGGCCGCGAGGTCGAAGGGCTCCAGCAGGAGCTGGACCGTGGAGCGTCCGCTGGAGCCGGCGCTCAACAGGTCCGAGACGAGGCGGAGAAGGCGGTCGGCGTTGCGGCTCGCTATGCCGAGGTAGTCCACCACCTCTGGCGGCAGGTCGTCCGCGAACTCCTCCATGAGCTCGAGGTAGCCCATGATCGAGGTGAGTGGCGTCCGCAGCTCGTGCGAGACGCGTGCGACGAAGTCACCCTTGACCCTCAGCGCCAGCATCAGGTCGGTGATGTCGTGGAAGGCGAGGACCGCGCCGGTGCAGGTCCCGCCCTCGTCGCGGATCTGCCTGGCGGAAGCAGCGACGGCGCGTCGATCGGCCGGCTCCTTCCCGATCCACAGCGTGATGTCCGAGAAGGACTCACCCCTGGCGGCGCGCACGCTGGGTAGATCGTCCCGCCCGAGGGGTGTGGTGTTGTCCGCGGCGTACACGTAGCCCATCTGGCCCACGAAGCCACTGTGCCCCCCGGGAAAGACAAGACCCAGGAGCTCGCGGTGACGCGGGTTCATCGAGATGTAGGTTCCGTCGGTCCCGACCATCCCGAGGCCCACGTCCACCGCGCCGACGATCGCGCCTACGTGCTGCCGTTGGTGGTTCGCGACCTCGGCGGACTCACTGAGCAGCGCTCCCTGCTCCTGGAGCCTGAGCATCTGGCTCGTGGTGAGCTCGACGACGAACACGATGAGCACCGAGGACAGGGTGGTCACCAGGACGAGCGACGCCGCGTGCGACCCGGCACCGAGCCAGGTCCCGTTCCCGACCTGTCCGAGCACGGCGAACCCCACGGTGCTGGCGACCGCGACGACCGCGACGCCGCGCCAACGAAAGATCCCCCCGAGCCACATGCCCGGCACGGCCGCGAGTACGCCGACGGCATCTGCCCCGGGGATGAGGTGGAAGGTGCTGACCGCGCCGAGATCGAGGAGCGGTATCACCAGCATGACCCAGGAGGCGAACCGGGAGAAGGCAGTGGTGAACGTCAGGAGGGTGGCGAACGAGGCCAGGCCCAGACCGATGACGAGTGGGCCGCCCATCACCGTCTTCCCCTCCAGGGACGCGATGACGAGAACGATCACGACGACCGGGAAGAGCGCGGCCGCACGCATCAGCCGCACGCCACCCGGTTGCTCTGCGCTCGCCCAGCCCAGCTCGGTCGGGGTGGGGATGCGCCTGGCCATGCCAGCTCCTAGGGGACCCGTGGGAGGCGGGCTGACCCCAGTGTCGCGCAGATGAGTGCCGGAAATGCTGGAAAGCGGACAGACATGCGCTGACGGGATCGTCGGCCCGATTCACCTGACCCGCCTGGGTGCGGCCGGCTGACGGGCCCAGGGAAGGCGTTGGTGTCCTCTTCCGGTGGTCGAGGGGCTACGATCGTCCTCAACGTTCCACACTGCGGGCGGGCCTTCAGCCCTACGCATCGACCTGTTTCAGGTCCGTGGGACGCGATCGCGTCGCGGAGCAGTCATCTGGGCAGCCGTCCGGCTCCGCGTCGCCTGTTGACCGATCGGCCCCGGCCGCGGCACTGCGTAGGGATGTCCTGCATCCACAGCGGTGGGCGCGTCGGGTACTCCAGAGGAGGAGTTCCTTGGCTCGACGAGGCACGCGCCAACCGAGCGCTCGCCGTACTGCCCCGCGCAGTCGCCAACGCGCGCGCGTTCTCGACAACGACGGCATCATCCCCGTGCTCGCCCGGGCGGTGCGCGAGGTCGAGGCGGCGGCCCAGCGAGGCCCCGTGACGCCGTCGGTCCGGACCAAGTTCCAGGTGGTCGCCCTGCTGATGCGCGAGGAGCGCGCCCGCCTCAAGGCCGACACGACGAGCAGCGAGGCCAGCCGGGCCGAGGAGCTCAAGCGGCTGGACGGCATCGCGACGATCCTCGCGAAGACCGCCGCGCGTGACACCTCCCTCCTCTTCGTGCTCGCGGAGGACGCCGAGGTCTCCGACTCGGCCAAGTCCCTCAAGCGCGACATGCGCAAGACGGCCGGCCTCGACGTGGGACCCGAGGAGAAGGCCCCCGCAGACCCCGTTGACGTGGCGCCCGCCGAACGACGGGTCGTCCCGCAGTCCGTGCTCTCGCGCCAGCTGGCGAACCCGTTCCTCGCCCCCGACTTCTCCAACGCCGCCCCCCGCGTGTCCACCCCGCGACAGCTCGCCACCTGGGAGCTGCTCGGCCCGCTGCTGACCTCCTTCGAGCGCGCCTCCAGCGGCGCGACGGCCTGCATGAAGCTGCCCGACCCCGGGTCCCTGCGGGCACCGGGAGGACTCGAGCTGATGCCCCACCAGGCCCAGCTGGTGGCCTCCGCCGCCCAGGGGCACCGGACCTTCCTGCTCGCCGACGAGCCCGGCCTGGGCAAGACGGCCCAGGCGCTGCTCGCGGCCCAGGCCGCGAACGCCTTCCCGCTGCTCGTCGTCGTGCCCAACGTCGTGAAGACCAACTGGGCCCGCGAGGCCGGGCTGTGGACGCCGAAGCGCACGGCGACCGTGATCCACGGAGACGGGCACAGCATCGACGGTTTCGCCGACATCGTGATCGTCAACTACGAGGTGCTCGACCGGCACATCGGCTGGCTGGGCGCCCACGGGTTCCGCGGCATGGTGGTCGACGAGGCGCACTTCATCAAGAACCGCTCCTCCCAGCGCAGCCAGCACGTGCTGCAGCTGGCGGAGAAGGTCCGCTCCCGCGTCGGCCGTCCGCTGATGATGGCGCTCACCGGCACGCCGTTGATCAACGACATCGAGGACTTCAAGGCCATCTGGCAGTTCCTGGGCTGGATCGACGAGAAGAAGCCGCTCGGACAGCTGATGGAGGCGCTCGAGGACACCGGCCAGACGCCCGCCGACCCCGGGTTCTACCCCGCGGCACGCCGGGCCGTGGTCAACCTCGGCATCGTGCGTCGCCGCAAGGTGGACGTGGCCGCGGACATCCCTGCCCGACGCATCGCCGACCTCCCGGTCGAGCTCGACGACGAGGCGGGTCGCTCCATCCGCGAGGCCGAGCGCGAGCTGGCCCGGCGTCTGGTGCACCGTTACCGCAGCGCCCTCGAGACCCGCACCTCGGGCGCCGTCGTGGACGGCATCGACCACGAGCTCGTACGCCGCGTCGCCGTGTGGGAGCGCGACGACACGACCACCACCAAGACCGGCGAGAACGTGTTCAGCATGATGCGGCGCATCGGGCAGGCGAAGGCCGGTCTGGCCGCCGACTACACCGCGCAGCTGGCGCGCAACGTCGGCAAGGTCGTCTTCTTCGCCAAGCACGTCGACGTCATGGACATCGCGGAGGAGACGTTCGCCAAGCGAGGCATCCGCTACTCCTCGATCCGCGGCGACCAGACGCCGAAGTCGCGCGAGAAGAACATCGACGCCTTCCTGAACGACCCCGAGGTCGCGGTCGTCGTCTGCTCCCTGACCGCGGCGGGTGTGGGCCTGAACCTGCAGGTCGCCTCCAACATGGTCCTGGCCGAGCTGTCGTGGACCGACGCCGAGCAGACCCAGGCCATCGACCGCATCCACCGCATCGGTCAGGCGGAGCCGGTCACGGCCTGGCGCATCATCGCCTCGCAGACGATCGACACCAGGATCGCCGAGCTCATCGACAGCAAGGCCGGCCTGGCCGCTCGTGCGCTCGACGGCTCCGACGAGGAGATCTCGTCGTCGGTCGACGTGCAGCTCGAGGCTCTGGTCGCGTTGCTCACCGACGCGCTGGCCGAGGCGCCCGCCTAGCCGCTTCCGCGGGTGCCCGACTGGGACCCCTCTCAGGCCAGGATCGGACGGCCCCCCGCGCGCCCGGACGTCATACCTCCTGGTCGCTCTGACAGCCAGTTCGGATGACGTCCCGCGGGAGGTCATCCGAGTGGGCGGCCATGGCGACCAGGTCGTATGACGCGGGCGGGTCGGCCGGGGATCGTCCGAGACCCTCGCGGGTCCGGGGTCAGGCCTTCTCGATGACCTCGAGCGGCAGCGTGAACCAGAACGAGCTGCCGGCGCCCGGGGTGCTCTCGGCCCAGATGGATCCGTTCATCAGGGTCACGAGCTCCTGGCAGATGGCCAGGCCGAGTCCTGCGCCGTCGTACGCCCGTGTGCTGGAGGGGTCGACCTGGGTGAAGGACTGGAACAGCGAACCCACCTGGTCACCCGAGATGCCGATGCCGGTGTCCTCGACCAGGAAGCGCACCTCCACGGTCTCCCGACGCTTCTCGACGACGTCGAGGGAGAGGCGCACCTGCCCCGACCCGGTGAACTTCACGGCGTTCTCGAGCAGGTGGGTGAGCACCTGCGAGATCCGCATCGCGTCGCCGGAGACCTGTGCGGGGAGGTCCGGATCGAGGCTCACCTCGAAACCGAGGCGCGCCTTCTCGGCCCGCGGCCTCGTCCACTCGGCGGCTTCCTCGGCGATGTGGAGCAGGCTGAGGGCGGTGTCCTGCACCTCCATCGTCCCGGCCTCGAGCCGCGAGAAGTCCAGGAGGTCGTTCACCAGCCGTAGCAGCCGCTCGCCGGAACGGTCGATGATCTCCACGAGGTGGTCCTCCTCGGGGCCGAGGTCGCAGTCGGCGAGCATCTCCGTGGCGGCGAGGACGCTGGTGAGCGGGGTGCGTACCTCGTGGCTCATGTTGGCCAGGAACAGCGACTTGGTCACGCTGGCCTGCTCGGCGACAGACCTGGTGCGCTCGAGCTCGCGGCGCATCTCGTTGCGCTCGGTCACGTCCTCGGCCACTCCGTGGACGCCCACCACCTCGCCGCAGACGACGATCGGCAGGGCGGTCAGGCCGACCTCGATGATGTGTCCGTGCCGGTGCACGATCCTGGCCTCGAGCTGTCGTGTGCGCAGGTTGACGACGTCGTCGAACATGCGCTGGACCATGGCGAGGTCGTCGGGGTGGACCACGGAGGTGAACTCCATCCGCAGGAGCTCAGCGAGGGAGTAGCCGCAGAGTCGCTCCGCCGCGAGGTTGGCGTCGGCGTAGCGGCCCCGGAGGTCCAGGGAGAACGTGGCGTGCGGGTTGTAGAGGAAGAGCGAGCGGTAGCGCTCGGTGCTCTCCGCGAGGTCCCGCTCGCCCGGCGACGGTCGTCGCTGGGGCAGGAGCGAGTGCTCGGTCACCCATGGTGCAGTCATCACGACCCCCCGTCACCGATGGTGGCTGCGAAAGTGACGATACCTGTCATATGGGACGAACTGCATCTATTGCCGGAGTCCGCGCCCGGGCGATGTCTCGGGCGGTCAGGACAGCTCCTCGCCGAGTCGTCGGGCCGCCTCCCGGAGAACGGGTACGGCGTCCGCGACCAGATCGTCGGTCATGCGCGGGGCGGGTCCGGAGACCGAGACAGCGAGCGGGAGGCTGGACCCGGTGACGTGGACGGCGAAGCAGCGGACCCCGACCTCCTGCTCGCCCTCGTCCATGGCGTAGCCCAGGCTGCGGACCAGGGCGATCTGATCCAGGAATACGTCCGCGTCGACGACCGTGTGGGCGGTGTGGCGGGGGAGGCCGGTCCGTCCGAGCAGGGCCCGGATCTGGTCGTCGGTGCGCGTCGCGGCGAGCAGGGCCTTGCCCACGGCGGTGCAGTGCGGCTGGACCCGGCGGCCGACCTCGGTGAACATGCGCATCGAGTGCCGGCCGGGCACCTGTGCGACGTAGGCCACCAGGTCGCCGTCCAGCATGGCCAGGTTGGCCGTCTCGCCGATCTGGTCGACGAGATGGCCCAGGTGGGGAAGTGCGGTGGAGCTGAGCTGGGCCGTGGCCCCGTCGCTCAGCAGGGCCAGGCGGGGCCCGAGGGTGTAGCGCCTGGACGCCTCCTGCCGGAGGTAGCCGAGGTCGACGAGCGTGGCGGCCAGGCGGTGCAGGGTGGCGGGCGGCAGGCCGGATCCGCGGGCCAGCGCGGACAGTGTCATCGAGCCGCCGTCCGCGGCGAGCAGCTCGAGCACCGAGAACGCTCGCTCGATCGACTGCACCCCGCCCGCGCGGGGACGCTTCGCCTCCGTGCTTTCGGGTACGTCGTTCATCAGGCGCCTCTTTCACCCTGGCGTTCCGCATCTCGGAACCAGTCGATGGTAGCGGCTCTTGACATGAGCGCCATGGCCCGGAAGGGTCAGTGACCGGCGTCACCACTGTTTCCACGATACGGAAAACAGAGACACCATCAACACAAGGGAGTGACATGGAACAGCGCGTTCAGCTCGGGGGACTCAGCGTCGACGACCGCCTTCACCGCTTCGTGGAGGAGGAGGCTCTGCCCGGTTCGGGGGTCGAGTCGCAGGCCTTCTGGGCCGGTGTCGACGCCCTCGTCCACGACCTCGCCCCCCGCAACCGTGAGCTGCTCGCCCGCCGTGAGGAGCTCCAGTCGCTCCTCGACGGCTGGCACCGTGAGCACCCCGGCCGGCCCGACCCCGACGCCTACACCGCGTTCCTGCGGGAGATCGGCTACCTGCTCGACGAGCCGGACGAGGTGGCCACCACCACGGCGAACGTCGACGACGAGGTGGCTCGCATCGCCGGGCCGCAGCTCGTCGTCCCCCTGCTCAACGCCCGCTTCGCGACCAACGCCGTCAACGCCCGGTGGGGATCGCTCTACGACGCGCTCTACGGCACCGACGTCGTCCCGCACGACGGTGACCTCGCTCCCGGGGACGGTTACAACAAGGTGCGCGGTGACGAGGTCATCGCCCGTGGCCGCGCCTTCCTCGACGCGCACTTCGCGCTGGCCTCGGGGTCGCACGCCGACGCGACGTCGTACGCCGTGGACGACGAGGGTCTCGCCGTGACCGTCAAGGACGACGTGGTCCGGCTGGCCGCGACCGACCAGCTCGTCGGCTACCGCGGGTCGAAGGAGGCGCCCGAGGCGGTGCTCCTGGTCCACCACGGCCTGCACGTCGAGATCCAGGTCGACCACGAGGACTCGATCGGCTCCACCGACGCCGCCGGCGTCAAGGACCTCCTGCTGGAGTCGGCCGTCTCCACGATCATGGACCTCGAGGACTCGGTCGCGGCCGTCGACGCCGAGGACAAGGTGCTCGGCTACCGCAACTGGAAGCGACTCAACGACGGCACGCTGGCCGAGGAGGTCACCAAGGCCGGGAAGACCTTCACCCGGTCGATGAACCCCGACCGGACCTACTCCACGACGTCGGGCACCGACGTCACGCTGCGGGGTCGCTCGCTGCTCTTCATCCGCCAGGTCGGTCACCTGATGACCACCGACGCGGTGCTCGACCGTGACGGCAACGAGGTTCCCGAGGGGATCCTGGACGCGATCATGACCGCGCTCGGCAGCCTCGGTGACGTGCGGGGCGACTCGGAGCTGGCCAACTCGCGCACCGGCTCGATGTACGTCGTGAAGCCCAAGATGCACGGCCCCGACGAGGTGGCCTTCGCCGTCGAGCTGTTCGGACGGGTCGAGGAGCTGCTCGGCCTTCCGCGCCTGACGATCAAGGTCGGCATCATGGACGAGGAGCGGCGTACGACGCTCAACCTCAAGGCCTGCATCAACCAGGCCCGTGAGCGGGTCGCGTTCATCAACACCGGCTTCCTGGACCGCACGGGCGACGAGATCCACACCTCCATGCAGGCCGGCCCGATGGTGCGCAAGAACGCCATGAAGGGCGAGACCTGGATCGGGGCCTACGAGGACCTCAACGTCGACATCGGGCTCGAGTGCGGCCTGCTCGGTCGCGCCCAGATCGGCAAGGGCATGTGGGCCGCCCCGGACAGCCTCGCCGCCATGCTGGAGGCCAAGATCGGCCACCCGCAGGCCGGGGCGAGCTGTGCCTGGGTGCCCTCTCCCACCGCGGCCACCGTGCACGCGCTGCACTACCACCAGGTCGACGTGCACGCGCGCCAGGAGGAGCTCGCGGCCGGAGGTCGACGTCGTGACCGGGCCGACCTGCTGCAGGTGCCGCTCGGCGACCCGGCCGACTGGTCCGAGGAGGACCGTCAGGACGAGATCCAGAACAACCTCCAGAGCCTGCTGGGGTACGTCGTCCGCTGGGTCGACGCCGGGATCGGCTGCTCCAAGGTTCCCGACATCACCGGCGAGAACCTGATGGAGGACCGCGCCACCTGCCGGATCTCGGCGCAGCACGTCGCCAACTGGCTGCACCACGAGGTGGTCAGCGCGGAGCAGGTCGACGAGACGCTGCGCCGGATGGCCAAGGTCGTCGACGAGCAGAACGCCGGCGACTCCTCCTACACCCCGATGGCGCCGGACTTCGACGGCGACGCCTTCCAGGCGGCCCGGGCGCTGGTGTTCGAGGGCCTCGAGCAGCCCAGTGGCTACACCGAGCCGATCCTGCACCGTCACCGTGCCCAGAAGAAGACAATCGAGAGGAACGCACACTGATGGACCTCGACACCGCCCGCACGATCATCACCGGCGCCCGCGCCCACGCGGCCTCAGCCGGCTTCAAGCCCCTGACGGTCGTCGTCCTCGACCCCGGTGGCCACGTGGTCGCCGTCGAGCGCGAGGACGGCTCCTCGATGAAGCGCTTCGAGATCGGCTTCGGCAAGGCGCACGGCGCCCTCTCCCTCGGGATGGGCTCCCGCTCGATCATGGGCCGCGCCGAGCAGCAGCCGTTCTTCATCGCCGCCGTCACCTCGGCCGTGGGTGGCTCGCTGATCCCGGTGCCGGGCGGAGTTCTGGTCCGCAACGCCGACGGTGACCTGCTGGGTGCCGTCGGGGTCACCGGGGACACCTCCGACAACGACGAGGCAGCGGCGGTGGCCGGCATCGAGAGCGCCGGGCTCACGGCCCAGACCGACTGAGGCGACGAGATGGCCAGCACTGTCACGACGAGTCCCGGAGCAGGCCCGGAAGCAGGCCCGGAAGCAGGCCCGGAAGCAGGCCCGGGGGTCGGCGCCCGGATCACCGCCGTGCTCGAAGCCGTCAAGCGGCACCTGCCGCCCGAGGGCATCGTCACCGAGATCTCCCGGCTGCGCACCTACGAGTGCGACGGTCTGGCGCACTACCGGGTGATGCCGGCGCTGGTGGTGATCCCCGAGGACGCCGCACAGCTGGCGACGGTCGTCACCGCCTGCGCTGCCAACGACGTGCCCTTCGTGGCCCGCGGCTCGGGCACCGGACTCTCGGGTGGCGCGCTGCCGCACGCCGAGGGAGTGCTGATCGTGACCTCCAGGATGCGGGCCATCACCGACGTACGCCCCGACGACCAGCGTGCTGTCGTCGAGCCGGGCGTCATCAACCTCGACGTCACGAGGGCCGCGACCCCGCACGGCTACTACTACGCGCCCGACCCCTCGAGCCAGCAGATCTGCTCGATCGGCGGAAACGTGGCCGAGAACTCCGGCGGGGCGCACTGCCTGAAGTACGGCTTCACCACCAACCACGTCCTCGGTGCCGACTTCGTGACCCCGCAGGGCGCGACGGTGGCGCTGGGCGGCGACGCGCCCGACAGCCCCGGCTACGACCTGCTCGGCGCGGTCGTGGGCTCCGAGGGCACCCTGGGGATCGTCACCTCCGTCACGGTCCGGCTGGTCCGGCTGCCCGAGGAGGTGCGCACGATCCTCGTGGGCTTCGAGTCCACCGACCAGGCGGGAGCCGCGACCTCGGCCATCATCGCGGCCGGCATCGTCCCCGCAGCCATCGAGATGATGGACGCGCTCGCGATCGAGGCTGCAGAGGCAGCGGTGAGCTGCAACTACCCGGACGGCGCGGGCGCGGTCCTGGTCATCGAGCTCGACGGCGCCGCGACCGAGGTCGAGCAGGAGTACGCCGACGTCGAGCGGCTGTGTCACGAGAACGGTGCCTTCGAGCAGCGGCTCGCCACCGACCCGGCCGAGCGGGCCCTGATCTGGAAGGGCCGCAAGTCCGCGTTCGCCGCGGTCGGGCGCATCAGCCCCGACTACATCGTCCAGGACGGCGTCATCCCGCGGACCGCGCTGCCGGAGGTGCTCAAGGCGATCGCCGAGCTGTCCGGCGACTCGGGCGTCCGCGTCGCCAACGTCTTCCACGCGGGCGACGGCAACCTGCACCCGCTGGTGCTCTTCGACGACTCCATCAAGGGTGCCGGTGAGGCCGCGGAGAAGGTCAGCGGGGCCATCCTCGACCTCTGCATCGAGCACGGTGGCTCCATCACCGGCGAGCACGGGGTGGGCATGGACAAGTCGAAGTACATGCCGCGGATGTACACCGACGAGGACCTCGACACCATGCAGCTGGTCCGCTGCGCCTTCGACCCGCAGAACATCTCCAACCCTGGCAAGGTGTTCCCGACGCCGCGCCTGTGCGGCGAGGTCCCCGGACGACACAAGGGCGCCCACCCGCTCCAGGACGCCGGACTCGCGGAGGTCTTCTGATGAGTGCCACGACCCTGAACCAGACGGCGCGCGAGGCGATCGCCTCCGCGTGCGACGCTGTGGCCGACGCGACTCCCGAGGACCAGGTCGACGGCGTCGACCCCGGCCTGGTCGCCCGGCCCGGTGACACCGCGCAGGTCGCGGAGGTGCTGCGGGCGGCGGCGGCCCACCGGCTCACGGTGGTGCCGCGCGGCCAGGGCACGAAGCTCTCGTGGGGGCGCCCGCCGCGCAGCGCCGACGTGCTCCTCGACGTCAGCGGGCTCGACCAGGTGCTCGACCACGCGGCCGGTGACCTGATCGTGGCCGCACAGGCCGGTGCCCTGCTCTCCGAGGTCCAGAGCGTCGTCGGCCAGGGCGGCCAGCAGCTCGCGCTGGACGAGACCGTCGCCGGTTCCACCATCGGCGGTCTGCTGGCCACCAACACCAGCGGACCGCGTCGCATCGCCGCCGGCAGCGCCCGCGACCTCCTGATCGGCGTCACCGTCGTCCGTGCGGACGGCGTGGTGGCCAAGGCCGGTGGGCGCGTGGTGAAGAACGTCGCCGGCTACGACCTCGGCAAGCTGGTGATCGGGTCGTTCGGCACGCTCGCGGTGATCACCGACGCGACGTTCCGGCTGCACCCCGAGCCTCCCGCGCGCTCGTGGGTGAGCCTGTCCGTGGCCGACCCGGCGAGGGCCCAGGCCGCGGTCCAGAGCGTCCTGCACGCCCAGGCCGTTCCTGCTGCGATCGAGGTCGAGTGGCCCCGAGGGGCCGGGGGCGGAGCCGTCCACGTGCTGCTCGAGGGGCGGGCGGACGGCGTCGCCGGGCGGGCGGCGACGGTCCGGAACCTGTTCGGTGGGAGCGCCACCGAGTCCGAGGAGGCACCCGCGGGCGGTGCGGCGTACCCCTGGGACGTCGTTGCCCGTGGCGACGAGCGGGCCACCGCCCTGAAGCTGACCTTCTCGTTGTCCGGACTCGCCGAGGTGCTCACGGTGGCCGCCGAGATCGGTGCGCACGTCCGCGGCTCAGCGGGTGCCGGCGTCGTGTACGCCGCCCTGCCTGCCGGTGTCACTGCCGACGAGGCCCGGGCCGCGGTCGACCGGCTGCGCGGGACCTGCACCCGCGTGGGTGGCAGTGCCGTGGTCCTCGATGCGCCGGCTGCGGTCAAGGCCGCGGTCGACGTCTGGGGTCCGATCCCCGCACTCGACCTGATGCAGCGCGTGAAGGACCAGTTCGACCCTGACCACCGGCTGGCGCCGGGCCGTTTCGTGGGAGGAATCTGATGAGCACCACCGAGAACACAGGCGGCGCCCTGGGCGAGATGGGTGGCGTCATCGAGCCCGTCGACCTCGGGATGCCCGCACCGGGCGGGGCGTTCGACGCCCACCACCCGCCGGACGCGGCGCTGATCGGCGACTGCGTGCACTGCGGCTTCTGCCTGCCGACGTGTCCCACCTACGTCTTGTGGGGGGAGGAGATGGACTCGCCCCGCGGTCGGATCTACCTGATGAAGGAGGGTCTCGAGGGCGAGCCGATGTCGGACTCGATGGTCTCCCACTGGGACGCGTGCCTGGGCTGCATGGCCTGTGTGACCGCCTGCCCGTCGGGCGTCCAGTACGACACCCTGATCGAGCAGACACGGGCCCAGGTCGAGCGGAACTACGATCGCCCCGCCAAGGACCGGGCCCTGCGTGGACTGATCTTCTCCATCTTCCCGCACCCCAAGCGCCTGCGGCTGCTGCGAGGACCGCTGCGGTTGCTCCAGGCCAGTGGCCTGGACCGCGCGCTCCGACGCACCGGTCTCCTCGACCGGATGGCGCCGCAGCTGGCGGCCATGGAGCGACTGGCACCGCGGATCGGCAAGCCCCAGCCGCTGCCGCCCTACATCGCCGCGACCGGCACCCGTCGCGCGGTCGTCGGGCTGCTCACCGGCTGCGTCCAGGGGGCGTTCTTCCCCGGGGTGAACGCGGCCACGGCCCGGGTCCTGCGGGCCGAGGGATGTGACGTCGTCACCCCGGCGGCGCAGGGGTGCTGCGGTGCGCTGTCGGTGCACAACGGCCGGGAGACCGAGGCGCAGGACTATGCGCGACGGCTCATCGACTCCTTCGAGTCCAGCGGGGTCGAGTACGTCGTCGTCAACGCCGCCGGCTGCGGGTCCTCGATGAAGGAGTACGCCGCCCTGCTGGCCGACGACCCGTCGTACGCCGGGCGCGCGAAGGCCTTCGCCGAGAAGGTCCGGGACGTCTCGGAGATCCTCGACGAGCTCGGACCGGTCGCCCCGCGCCACCCGTTGGAGATGACCGTCGCCTACCACGACGCCTGCCACCTGGCCCACGCCCAGGGAGTGCGGGCCCAGCCCCGGCGTCTGCTCGACGCGATCCCCGGGCTGGAGCTGAAGGAGATCGCCGAGGGTGAGCTGTGCTGCGGCTCGGCCGGCGTCTACAACATCCTCAACCCGGAGCCGGCGCAGGAGCTCGGCGACCGGAAGGCGGCCAACATCGTCGCGACCGGTGCTCAGGTGCTGGTCACGGCCAATCCCGGCTGCCTGATGCAGGTCACCTCCGCCATCGAGCGTTCCGGTCACCCCATGGGGATGGCGCACACCATCGAGGTTCTCGACGCCTCGATCCAGGGCGCACCAGCCACGGCGTTCATCCCTGCACCGCCCATCCCTCAACCCCGGGAGTACTGATGTTCCAGCAAGATCCGCGAGCCGTCGCCGACTCGCTCGCCCTGAGCGCCCTGTGCGCGCTCCTACCGCTCGCCGTGCTGTTCCTCATGCTCGGTGGGCTGAAGATACGTGCCTGGGTCTCCGGCGTGGTGTCGTTGCTGGTGGCTCTCGTGGTGGCTGTCGTCCTGTTCGGGATGCCGGTCGGGCAGGGGATCAGCGCCGCCATCGACGGTGCCCTCTTCGGCTTCTTCCCGATCCTGTGGATCGTGATCAACGCGGTCTGGATCTACAACCTCACCGTGGCCTCGGGGCACTTCGAGGTGCTGCGACGATCCTTCGAGAAGGTCAGCTCCGACCAGCGGATCCAGGCGATCATCATCGCCTTCTGCTTCGGTGCCCTGCTCGAGGCGCTCGCCGGTTTCGGCACACCGGTCGCGATCTCGGTCGTCATGCTGATGTCGTTGGGCTTCAAGCCCGTCAAGGCTGCCACCGTCGCGCTCGTCGCCAACACGGCACCGGTCGCGTTCGGTGCGCTGGCGATCCCGATCGTCACGCTGGCGCCGATCGCCGCAGGCGTGAGTGACGACCCCCGGCTGTCCGACGCCAACGCGCTGCACACGCTCGGCTCGATGGTCGGACGCCAGACGCCGATCCTCGCGCTCGTGGTGCCGCTCATCCTGGTGTTCATCGTCGACGGCCGGCGCGGAGTACGCCAGACCTGGATCCCGGCCCTGCTCAGTGGCACGGTCTTCGCCATCGCCCAGTTCGTGACGGCCAACTACATCTCCGTCCAGCTGACCGACATCGTGGCCTCGCTGCTGGCAGCGGGCTCCCTGGTGCTGTTGGTGCGCGTCTGGCAGCCGGCCGAGGTGCTCACCGCCGAGCGGGCTGTCGAGACCAGGGTCGACTCCCGCGAGAGCGCCCCGGCACGCTCGAGGAAGTCATCCGCAGCAGGCGTGGGCACGGCGACCGGCGTCGGTGGAGGCGAAGGTGCTTCCGGGCCGAAGGTCGACCACCGGTCCGAGGTGCTGCGCGCCTACGCGCCGTACCTCGTGATCATCGTGATCTTCTCGATCACCAACATCCCGGCCGTCGTCGACTTCCTGGCCAAGGAGCCCTTCACCCACGTCTTCGAGTGGCCGGGCCTGGACGTCGCCAACGCCGCAGGCGACCCGGTGCCCACGCTGTTCAAGTTCAACTGGCTGCCCGCAGCGGGGACGCTGCTGGTCATCGCCGGCCTGATCAGCATGGTGATCTTGAAGGTCAAGCCTGGCCGTGCCCTCAAGACCTACGGTGCGACCTATGTCGAGCTGCGGTCGGCCATCATCACCGTGATGGCAGTGCTGGCCCTGGCCTACGTGATGAACCTGTCCGGGCAGACCGCCTCGCTGGGTGTGTGGCTGGCGGGCACCGGTGCGGCCTTCGCGATCATCTCCCCGATCCTGGGTTGGATCGGGGTCGCGGTGACGGGGTCGGACACGTCCTCGAACTCGCTGTTCGGCGCCCTCCAGGTGCAGGCCGCGGCCAAGGCGGGCCTCGACCCGGTCCTGATGGCAGCCGCCAACTCCTCAGGCGGCGTGCTCGGGAAGATGGTGAGCCCGCAGAACCTCGCGATCGCTGCCGCGGCTGTCGGAATGGCCGGCCAGGAGGGCGAGATCTTCCGCAAGGTGATCGGCTGGAGCCTGTTGCTGCTGGTCCTGATGTGCCTCATCGTCGGCCTGCAGACCACGCCGGTGCTCAGCTGGATGGTGCCTTAACAGCACCGGACCCGGACGTCATACGTCCTGGTCGCCCGAGCCACCGGTTCGTATGACGTCTCGCACGAGGTCATACGAGCTGGTGGCCACACCGACCAGTTCGTATGACGTGAGCCGGGAGCCGAGCCACCGCTGCCTGCAAGGTCAGGCAGGGGCGTAGGTCGAGTAGCTGGCCAGCCGGGTGATCCGGCTCCAGTCGCGCTCCTGCAGCGCGTCGGCCGGGGTCAGCCAGGTGCCGCCGACGCACCCGACGTTCGGCAGGGCGAGGTACGACGCGGCCGTGGCCTCGGTGATCCCGCCGGTCGGGCAGAACCGTGCCTGGGGGACGGGGGCGCCGATCGCCTTCAGGAAGCCGACCCCACCGGACAGCTCCGCCGGGAAGAGCTTCATCTCCGTGTAGCCGAGCTCGAGCAGGCGCAGCACCTCCGAGACGGTCGAGGCACCCGGGAGGTGGGGCAGCCCGGTGTCCCGCATGGCGGCGGCGAGCATGTCCGTCGTACCGGGGGAGACCAGGAACTGCGCGCCCGCGGACTGGGCGTCCTTGGCGTGCTCGGGAGCCAGCACGGTGCCGGCACCGATCAGGATCTCCGGCACGTGCGTGGCGATCTGCTCGATGCAGGCCAGGGCCGCCGGAGTGCGCAGGGTCAGCTCGATGACGGGTACGCCGCCCTCGACGAGCGCCTCGGCGACCGGGATCGCGTGGGTGACGTCGTGCAGGACGACCACCGGGATCACGGGCACCCGGTCGATCAGGGACGCGGACGGCTCAGCCATCGAGGTTCTCCTTGAGGTGGTGGGGCGACGGGAAGACGCTGGCACCCTCGTCAGCGGGGCCGACGGTGCTGCGGAAGGCGTGGAAGAGCTCGCGGCCGGTCCCGAAGACCCGGGAGTCGTCGGCCTCGGCGCGGTCGCGCTGGTCCAGGTCGTAGGAGGAGACGTGCAGGTCGAGCAGGCCGGAGTCCGCGTCGAGGGTGATGAGGTCGCCGTCCTGGACCCGCGCGAGCGGGCCCCCGACCGAGGCCTCCGGGGTGAGGTGGATGGCCGCCGGCACCTTGCCGGACGCGCCGGACATGCGGCCGTCGGTCACCAGGGCGACGCGCTGGCCGCGGTCCTGGAGCACGCCGAGGGCGGGAGTCAGCTTGTGCAGCTCGGGCATCCCGTTGGCGGCCGGGCCCTGGAAGCGGAGGACGGCGATGAAGTCGCCCTCGAGGGTGCCGGCCTCGAAGGCGGCGAGGAAGTCGGCCTGGTCGTCGAAGACGCGGGCCGGGGCCTTCACCTGCCGGTGCTCGGGGTTCACCGCGGAGGTCTTGATGACGGCGCGCCCCAGGTTGCCGTCGAGCATGTGCAGCCCGCCGTCCGCGGAGAACGGGTCGTCGGCGCCGCGGAGCACGTCGAGGTCGAGGCTGTGCTTGGTGCCCTCCTCCCACGTCAGCTCCGAGCCGGTGAGACTGGCCTCGGTGGTGTAGCGCCACAGGCCGTGGCCTGCGACGGTCTGGACGTCGTCGTGGAGGAGCCCGGCCTTGAGCAGCGAGTGCACGGTGAAGCCCAGCCCGCCGGCGGCGTGGAAGTGGTTCACGTCGGCCTTGCCGTTGGGGTACACCCGCGCCATCAGGGGTACGACGGCCGAGAGGTCGGACAGGTCGTCCCAGGTCAGGGTGATCCCGGCCGCCCGCGCGATGGCCACGAGGTGGAGCGTGTGGTTGGAGGACCCGCCGGTGGCGAGGAGGGCGACGCAGCCGTTGACGATCGCCTTCTCGTCGACGATGTGGCCGACCGGGGTGTAGCGCTCGCCCCAGGTGGTGAGCGCGGTCGCACGGGCGGCGGCCGCGTCGGTCAGGGCGGCACGCAACGGGGTGCCGGGGTTGACGAAGCTCGCCCCCGGCAGGTGCAGGCCCATGACCTCCATCAGCATCTGGTTGGAGTTGGCGGTGCCGTAGAAGGTGCACGTGCCGGCCGAGTGGTACGACGCCGACTCGGCCTCCAGCAGCTCCTCGCGGCCGATCTCGCCGGCGGCGTACCGCTGGCGGACGGCGGCCTTCTCGTCGTTGGGCAGACCCGAGGTCATCGGACCCGCGGGCACGAAGACGGTCGGCAGGTGGCCGAAGGAAAGGGCGCCGATCAGCATCCCGGGGACGATCTTGTCGCACACGCCGAGCATCAGCGCGGCGTCGAACATGTCGTGGGAGAGCGCGATCGCCGTGGACATCGCGATCACGTCGCGGCTGAACAGCGAGAGCTGCATGCCGTCGCGTCCCTGGGTGATGCCGTCGCACATGGCGGGCACGCCGCCGGCGAACTGGGCGATGCCGCCGGAGCGGATCACGGCCTTCTTCAGCTGGGCGGGGAACGACTCGAACGGCTGGTGGGCCGAGAGCATGTCGTTGTAGGCCGAGACGATGGCGACGTTGGGCTTGACCGTGCCGCGCAGGGCGGCCCGGTCGACCGGGCCCGACGCGGCGAAGCCGTGCGCGAGGTTGGCGCAGGCGAGCCGGCCGCGGGCGGGGCCACGCTCGGCGGCCTGATCGAGACGGTGCAGGTAGGCGGTGCGCTCGGTGGCGCTGCGCTCGGTGATGCGCGCCGTCACCTCGGCGACGACCTGGTTCATCTGGGGGTTGCGTCGGGTCATCAGAACCTCATTCGGGCCAGGAGCGGCTGTCGCGCTCGAGAAGAGTGGTGGCGGCGCTGGGGCCGTTGGTGCCGGACGGGTAGGGGCGAGGGCGGTGGTCAGGTCGTGCCCAGCGGTCGAGGATCGGCTCGACCCAGGTCCAGGCGGCCTCGACCTCGTCGCGGCGCATGAACAGCGTGGGGTTGCCGCGCACGACGTCCATGAGCAGGCGCTCGTAGGCGTCGGGCGAGTGCCGCTGGAAGGTCTGGGCGTAGCTGAGGTCGAGCGAGACCGGACGCAGTCGGATGCCACCCGGTCCGGGCTCCTTGGCCGTCATGTGCAGCTTCATGCCCTCGTCCGGCTGGAGCTGGATGACGAGTCGGTTGGGCTCGCTGGTGCCCTCGCTGCCCGGGAACATCGGGTGCGGGACCGCCTTGAACTGGATCACGATCTCCGAGGTCCGGCGCTCCATCCGCTTGCCGGTTCGCAGGTAGAAGGGGACACCGGCCCAGCGCCAGTTCTGGACCTCGGCCTTGATGGCCACGAAG
Source organism: uncultured Actinomycetota bacterium (assembly GCA_963843775.1). GTDB lineage: Bacteria > Actinomycetota > Actinomycetes > Propionibacteriales > Nocardioidaceae > Marmoricola. The sequence continues at coordinate 138,588 of CAWJLT010000016.1, read as the reverse complement.
GTCTCCGTGGTCGAGTCCGGACGCTCGGTCTCGGTGCGGTACGACGGCACGGGCTCGCCGTCGACGAGACCGGGGGAGTACTGACCGGCGACCACGGCGCGGTCCACCTCCTCGCCGACGATCGGCTTGAGGGCCTGGAGCACCTTGAGCTTCTCGTCGCGGACGTTCTCCTTGCCGACGTAGGTCGGCGGCTCCATCGCGACCAGGCACAGGAGCTGGAGCAGGTGGTTCTGGATCATGTCGCGCAGGGCGCCCGACGCGTCGTAGTAGCCGCCGCGGGTGCCGACGCCGATCGTCTCCGAGGCGGTGATCTGCACGTGGTCGATGCAGTTCGCGTTCCAGAGCGGCTCGAGGAACGTGTTGGCGAACCGCGTCACCAGCAGGTTCTGCACGCTCTCCTTGCCGAGGTAGTGGTCGATGCGGAAGATCTGACGCTCCTCGAACACCGCACCGACCGCGTCGTTGATCGTGAGTGCCGACGCCAGGTCGTGACCGATGGGCTTCTCCAGGACCAACCGGGAGGTCGGTGTGACCAGGCCGTGGTCGGCCAGGCGCTGGCTGACCGGGCCGAAGAGGCTCGGCCCGATGGCGAGGTAGAAGACACGGACCCGCTCGTGGTCGTCGAGCTTCTCCACGAGGGTGGACCAGCCATCCTCCTGCTCGATGTCGATGCTGACGTGGGACAGGCGGCCGACGAACCGCTCGACGACTGCGTCGTCGAGCTCACCGGTCCGCACGAAGCGGGACAGCTCGCCACGGATCTTGTCGCGGTAGCCGTCGTCGTCGAGACCCGCTCGGGACAGGGCGATGATGCGCGTCTCCGGGGGCAGCTGGCCGTCCCGGTCGCGGAGGTAGAGGGCGGGGAGCAGCTTGCGGGCGGCGAGGTCACCGGTGCCGCCGAAGACGACGAAGTCGGCGGCGGGGACGGGGCCGGGAAGCGCGGGGCCGGGAAGTTCAGACATCAGGTTCCCTCGAAAGGACTGGGGGTGAGCCCTCACCGTAGGCGTAGATATGCGTACACGCAAGACACTATTATGTCTTTCGGAATACAAAATGGTGAACAGCGGGCGTGTCCGAGGAACGGTGAGTGGTTGAATGACAGGCATGCCAGTCGGGGAGGGGCCAGCCACGGCCGGCCAGGTCTTCTCGCTCATCCGTGACGGCCGCGCGACCACCCGGAGCGAGGTCGGGCGCGTCACCGGGCTCTCGCGCACCGCGGTCTCGGCCCGGATCGGCCTGCTGCTCGAGTCGGGCCTGGTGGTCGAGGGCGTCGACGGTGATCGCGGGCCCGCAGTGGGTGGTCGGCCGCCGGTGCGCCTCCGGTTCAACCAGGATGCGGGCGTCGTGCTCGCCGGGGCGATCGGCCGCAGCCGCACCCAGCTGGCCGTCTGTGACCTCGAGGGCAACGTGCTGGCTGCGTCTGACCTGGACCAGGAGGTGGGGTCCTCCGCCGGAAAGCTGATGCCGCAGGTGGTGTCCGGCCTGACCGACCTGATGCACCGGGTGGGGCGACCCGCCGGGGAGGTGCGGGCGGTGGGCCTGTCGATCCCCGGCACGGTGGACCTTGCCCGTGGGGCGAGTCTCGACTCGCCGATCATGGCCGGGTGGAACGGTGTGGAGCTGGCCCCGTTCCTGCGCGAGCTGACCGGAGCCCCCGTCTTCGTGGAGAACGACGCGGACGTGATGGCCCTCTCGGAGCGTCGGGGCCACCTGGAGCATCACCGGGACCTCGTCTTCATCAAGGCCTCGACCGGTATCGGTGTCGGCATCGTGACCGGCGGTCAGCTGCTCCGTGGGGCCCTCGGGGCGGCCGGCGAGATCGGCCACACCAAGATCCCCGCGGCGCGGGGTCTCGCCTGCCGCTGCGGCGACACCGGCTGCCTGGAGACGGTGGCGGCTGGCTGGGCTCTCGTCCAGACGGCCGTCGAGGGTGGGCACGAGATCACCCACGTGCGTGACCTCGTGCGGCTCGCCGGTCAGGGTGATCCCGAGGCCCGTCATCTCGTGCGCGAAGCCGGTCGCCGGGTCGGCGAGGTGGTCGCCTCCGCGGTCAACCTGCTCAACCCCGAGGCCGTCGTGGTCGGGGGCGACCTGGCGCAGGCCTACGACATCTTCGTGGCCGGCCTGCGCGAGACGCTGTACTCCCATGCCTCGGCCCTGGCCACCCGTGAGCTGGTGATCGCCCCGGTCACGCACGGGGACCGGTCGGGAGTGGTCGGTTGCGCCGCGATGGCCGTGCGCGAGATCCTGGACTCGGCTGCCGTCGACCGGGCGCTGAAGCGCCGGGACTGACGCAGCGGCCCCCGCGGGGAGGCGCCTGCCACCTCGAATCGGGCATTTCGCGTGATATGCCCGCCTCGGCCGCGTATTCGAGGCAGTATCAGGGTGTGAGTCCGGAACGCCCGCCTTCGGTCCCCCTGACGCGGTCGTGTCTGGGGGACTGGGTCGTACGTGCCTGCCCCGACGGTCTGTGGGTGTGGGACGAGGACGGGCGCACCGTGTTCGCCAACGAACGGATGGCCGAGATGCTCGGCCTCGACCACGCCTCGATCGTGGGATTCTCGGCGTTCGACGCGATGGACGAGGCCGGCCGCCAGGACCTCCGCAGGCACCTGGACCAGCTCCGGGACACCGGTCGCGACGGGAACGACCTCGACTGCCAGTTCCAGCGGCCCGACGGGACCCACGTCTGGGCCCTGGTGAGCCACGCGCCCCTGATCGACGATGACGGGGTGCACCGCGGGTGGCTGCACCGCGCCAGTGAACACTCCCTCCAGCACCAGCGGCTCGTGGAGCTGGAACGCCGCGAGAAGCTGTTCGAAGAGGCGCAGCACATCGCCAGCATCGCCAACTGGGACTGGGACCTGCCCACGGACATCGTCTGGTGGTCCGACGAGATGTTCCACATCTACGGACTCGACCCCGAGGCGTTCAGGCCCTCGATCGACAACTTCTTCGACCGCGTCTACGTCGACGACGTGGCGCACGTCCAGGAATCCATCGCCCTGGCGCTGGCCGGTCAGGAAGGCGACGACCCGGTCACCTACGACTACCGGTTCGCGCCGGACGTCGGGGAGCTGCGCTGGATGCGCACCCGCGCCGTGGCCTACCGGGACGAGGCCGGCGCTCCGGTCAGGCTGGCCGGGACCTCCCAGGACGTCACCGAGAGCAAGGAGAACGAGAACGGCCTGGCCTTCCTCGGTGCGATTGCCGGGGCGGCCAACGAGGCCCAGCGCCTGGAGGACGTGCTCCAGTCCGCGGACGCCACGATCCGGCCCTACATCGAGTGGCCGGTCGTGGTGATCAGTACGCCGGAGCACCCGGGCGGTGACGACCTGGTGCACCTGGACGTGGAGTGGGAGCCGGCGAGCGAGGAGCTGCGTGCTGCTGCTCGTGGGCTGGCCGAGCGCATCGGCCGCGAGCGCGGGGTCATCCAGCAGCTGGGGCCGACGGGCACCCTGCTGCTCGGCGGAGCGGTCGCGGTCGGTGACCGGCTGGCGTGCGTGCTCGTGTGCGACACGCGCCGGACGTCGCTGCGTCCCTCCGACGTGATGCTCCTGCGCCAGATGATCACCATGCTGGCCTCGGTGGCACAGCGTGAATGGGCCGCCGAGGAGCTGGCCACCGCCCGGGACCAGGCCCTGCACGCCTCCCGGGCGAAGTCTGAGTTCCTGGCCACCATGAGCCATGAGATCCGGACCCCGCTCAACGGCGTCATCGGCCTGAGCGAGCTGCTGGGATCCACCGAGCTCACCCCCCACCAGCAGCGGCTGGCGGCGGGCGTCGACCAGGCGGGCCGGACGCTGCTCGCCCTGATCAACGACATCCTCGACCTGTCCAAGATCGAGGCTGGTCGGCTCGAGCTGGAGGAGGTCGACTTCGACCCCCGGACCATCATCGAGCAGAGTGTCGGACTGGTGGCCGACCAGGCGCGCACCAAGCACCTCGAGCTCCTGGTCTCCAGCGCCGCCGACATGCCGGAGCAGGTGCGCGGTGACCCGGTCCGGTTCGGCCAGGTCATCACCAACCTGGCGGCGAACGCCATCAAGTTCACCTCGGCCGGGGAGGTCGTCGTCCGCGCCACCGGCGGGCACGGCCCCGACGGCACCGTCGTGCGAGTGGAGGTCACCGACACCGGTGTCGGCATCGCGCCCGACGTCGAGGACCGGCTGTTCAAGCCCTTCTCGCAGGCCGACAGCTCCACCACGCGTGAGTACGGCGGCACGGGTCTCGGTCTCGCGATCAGCAAGCGGATCGTCACGGCCATGGGCGGGGAGATCGGCGTCGTCAGCCAGCCCGGGGTCGGCAGCACCTTCTGGTTCACCGTGGCGCTGGCGGCGCCGGCGCAGGACGGCCCAGGGCGTGACGACGAACGCGAGGGTGCGGTCTCCGGTCTCCGGGTGCTGATCGTGGACGACAACGAGACGAACCGATTCATCCTGACCGAGAAGCTGACCGCCTGGCACGTGGACGTGACCGCGGTGGTCTCGGCGTACGAGGCGCTGGTCGAGCTGGACGCAGCGACCCGACGCGAGGCGTCCTACGACGTCGTGCTGCTCGACTACATGATGCCGGGGGCCGACGGCGAGCAGCTGGCCCGCATCATCCGCGCGGAGTCGCGGCACGACCGCACCCGGCTGGCGCTGTTGTCCTCGGCGATGGAGCCCAGCGACAACTTCCTCAGCGACGCGGGCATCGACATGTTCCTGAGCAAGCCGGTGCTGGCCTCGCAGCTGCTCGACACGCTGGCCACGCTCGGTGGCCGCTTCGACCCGGACCAGGACCGGACCGAGCCGGTCGTCGACCCGTCCGGGACGGTCACCCTGGGCAGGATCCTGGTCGTGGAGGACAACCCGGTGAACCAGATGGTGGCCGAGGGGGTCCTGAGGCGGATCGGCTACACCGTCGTGGTGGCCGACAACGGGGCCGCCGGCGTGGCTACCTTCGCCGAGGAGCCGAAGGGGTTCGACGCCATCCTGATGGACTGCCAGATGCCCGTGATGAACGGGTACGACGCCACGCACGCGATCCGGTCCATGCAGTCGGTCGGGCCGCGGATCCCCATCATCGCCATGACCGCAGCTGCCGGCTCCGAGGAGCGCCAACGCTGCCTGAACGCCGGGATGGACGACTTCCTGCTCAAGCCGGTCGACCGCGCCCTCCTCGCGAGGACGCTCGCGCGCTGGATCCCGGACTCCGAGGACAGGACCGACCCCCCGACCCCGGGGGCGACGCCGGTCCTGGCGTCCTGCGACGAGCCGGACGGACCCCCGGACGGACCCCCGGGCGGCCGCCTCCGGGTGCTCGACCGAAGTCGCCTCAGCGACATGCTCGAGGACGGCGATGCCGACCTCGCCCTCGTGCTGCGGATCGTCAACCGGTTCGAGGGGCGCGCCCGAGATGCGGTCACCGAGATGACAGCTGCCCTGGAGCGTGGGGACCACGGTGGGCTGAGCCAGCTTGCACACGGGCTGCGCGGCGGCGCGGCCAACGTCGGGCTCCTCCAGCTCGCCGGGCTCTGCACGGACATCGAGCTGAGTGCCGAGGGTGGGCTGCTCCCGGAGTCCAGTGCCCTCGACGACGTCGCGACCGGGGTGGCCGCTGGTGTCTCGCAGCTGGAACGGCTGGCCGCGGACCTCGTGCGCAGGACGGCGACCACACCCGCCTCCGCCCGCCTCCGCTGACAGGGCGGCTGAGCGACACTCCGCCCCGGGGCTCAGGTTCTGTGTGCGGTCCGCGGTGAGGGGGGCCGCCACGGCTCAGGTGACACGTCGCCCTCGGCCTCGTCCCGTGGGCACGCGACGGCACTCTCGCCGGCCGTCTCGGCCTTGGCAGTGGCCGGTGTGGTGACGTCAGGATCGACCCTGATGCGCTCGCCGTACACGATCAATGGGGAGTTCCCTCGATGAGGTGGGGATGCAGGCTCCCGAGCCAGCCCCTGTAGCGCTGCCGTTCGCGCTGGCCACTTTCTTGGCCGCGAGAGGAGCATAGGCCTCCGCGCGCCTTCCCGCCATGGTGTGCCCAATTCATCCCCTTTGGGGGATTAGCAGGAGATTCAGGTCGCCGTGGAGGCCCGGGCGATGAGCTCGGGCTCGAAGACCACCAGTCGAGGTCTCCCGGCACCGACCCGCCGGAGCCGATGACCTGCTGGAGCAGGCCCAGGGCCACCAGGTCGTTGGCACAGAACGCCGCGGTCGGCCGACGCGAGGTCGGCAGGCCGGCCAGGCGCTCACCGGCGCCGCGGCCCTCGGAGGCGTTGAGCGCCGCCGTCGCGATGACGGTGAGGTCCGAGGCGGGACGCCCCGCGTCGGACCAGGCCCGCCGCGCGCCGGCGAGCCGGTCGCGGATCTGACCGAGGTCCAGCGGCCCGCCGACGAAGGCGATCCGGCGATGCCCTCGGTCGACGAGGTGCTCCACCGCCAGTCGGCCACCCAGCTCGTCGTCGACCGCCACCGAGCAGTACCTCTGGTCGTTGCGCTTGCGGTCCACCAGACCAGCGGGACACCTCGTCCGCCGACGGCGTCGATGCTGGCCGGCCTGACCCCCGACCGTGTGCACGTCGTCGGAGGTGGGTCGGAGAACGAGCTGCTCTGCCAGCTGACCGCCGACGCCTGCGGCCTTCCGGTCGTGGCCGGCCCCAAGGAGGCGGCGGCGCTGGGCAACGTCCTCGTGCAGGCGCGCGCGCTCGGCGTGGGGCTCGACACCCTCGGTGACATGCGAGCGTTGCTGCGGCGTACTCAGCACCTGAGGTGGTTCGAACCCGACGCGGCCACCGATTGGGGGCGCCTGGAGATGCAGTTGGATGGGGTGCACGCCGTAGAGTCGGCGGCGGAGCCGGGTCTGGGGAGCTGAGCACATGCGAGTAGCACTGCAGGTCACCTGCATCAACGACGCACTCTTCCCCGACACCGGCAAGGCGATGGTGACGTTGCTGCGCCGCCTCGGGGTGGACGTCGAGTTCCCGACCCAGCAGACCTGCTGCGGGCAGCCGATGGTGAACACCGGCTACCTCGACGAGGCGGTGCCGGCGCTGCGCTCCTTCGTGGACGCGTTCAGCGGGTACGACGCGATCGTCACCCCGTCCGGGTCCTGCGCGGGGTCGGCCAGGCACCAGCACCAGATCGTGGCGCGCCGGTCGGGCGACGCCTCGCTGGTCGAAGCGGTCGAGCGGACGGCACCGCGGGTCTTCGAGCTGACCGAGTTCCTCGTCGACCAGCTCGGCGTGACCGACGTCGGCGCCTCGTTCCCGCACACCGTGACCTACCACCCGACCTGCCACTCGCTGCGCATGCTCGGGGTCGGTGACCGTCCCCGGCTGCTGCTCGAGCAGGTGCGCGGGCTGCGACTGGTCGACCTGCCGGCAGCGGAGGAGTGCTGCGGGTTCGGTGGCACCTTCGCCATGAAGAACGCCGACACCTCCATCGCCATGGGGTCCGACAAGGCACGTCACGTCCGGGAGACCGGGGCCGAGATCCTGGTCGCCGGCGACAACTCCTGCCTGATGCACGTCGGTGGCTTGTTGTCGCGGCAACGGTCAGGGGTCCGGACGATGCACCTCGCCGAGATCCTGGCCGCCACCGAGAGTGCGGCGGTGGCCCGATGACCGCGACCTTCGTCGGGATGCCCGTCTTCCCGGTCGCGGCCCGCGAGGCACTGGCCGACACCCAGCTGCGGCACAACCTGGCCCACGCCACCGGCACCATCCGGGACAAGCGCGCCCGGGTCGTCGCCGAGGTCGCGGACTGGGAGGACCTGCGCACGGCCGGGGCCGCCATCAAGGACAAGACCCTGGCCGACCTCGAGCACCACCTGGTCCAGCTCGAGGCGGCGCTCACCGAGCAGGGGGCGGTCGTGCACTGGGCGCGCGACGCCGAGGAGGCCAACCGCATCGTGGCCGAGGTCGCCAAGGCGAACGACGTCGAGGAGATCGTCAAGGTCAAGTCGATGGTCACCCAGGAGATCGGGCTCAACGAGGCGCTGGCCCTCGAGGGGATCGCGGCGTGGGAGACCGACCTGGCCGAGCTGATCGTCCAGCTCGGCGACGACCTGCCCTCGCACATTCTCGTGCCGGCCATCCACCGCAACCGTGCGGAGATCCGCCGCATCTTCCTGGACCGGATGGCCTCCGCCGGTCGTCCCGCGCCCGAGGACCTGACCGACGAGCCCGCCGAGCTCGCTGCCGCCGCCCGACTGCATCTCCGGGAGAAGTTCCTACGGGCCAGGATGGCCGTCTCGGGGGCGAACTTCGCGGTCGCCGAGACCGGCACGCTGGTGGTGGTCGAGTCCGAGGGCAACGGTCGGATGTGCCTGACCCTGCCGGACATCCTCGTCTCGGTCGTCGGCATCGAGAAGGTCGTGCCGACGTTCGCCGACCTCGACGTCTTCCTGCGCCTGCTGCCGCGCTCGTCGACCGGTGAGCGGATGAACCCCTACACCTCCACGTGGACCGGTGTGACCCCCGGCGACGGGCCTCAGGAGGTGCACGTCGTACTCCTCGACAACGGGCGCACCCGGGCTCTCGCCGACGAGGTCGGCCGCTCGGCGCTGCGCTGCATCCGCTGCTCGGCGTGCCTCAACGTGTGCCCGGTCTACGAGCGGGTCGGCGGGCACGCCTACGGCTCGGTCTATCCCGGCCCGATCGGCGCGATCCTCAACCCGCTGATGAAGGGGGTGGGGGAGGACGCCCAGACCGACTCGCTGCCGTACGCCTCGTCACTGTGCGGTGCCTGCTACGAGGTGTGCCCGGTCAAGATCGACATCCCCAGCATCCTGGTCGACCTCCGCGCGCAGGTCGTCGACGCCCACCGCGGTCAGCTGCCACCGAAGCCCGAGTCCGTGGCCATGAAGGGCGTCGCCGCGACGTTCGCGTCCTCCCGTCGGCTCGGACTCGCCGAGCGGCTCGTGCGCGTCGGCACCGGTGCCGCCCGGAGGTTCCCTCTCGCGGTGCCCTGGACCGGTGCCCGCGACGTGCCACGTGGCCCGGCCGAGTCGTTCCGAGCCTGGTGGAAGCGCACCGACGGAGGACGTCGTGGCTGAGCCCGTGACCGCACGCGAGGAGATCCTGGCCCGGGTCCGCGCCGCCACCGCCACCGCACCTGCTGTCGCGTACGACGCCCCGCCACCGGCGACCACGCCGGGCTCGGTCGACCTCTTCGTGGAGCGGGTCGCTGACTACCGTGCGGTCGTCGAGCGGTGCTCCGCCGCCGATCTGGCCGCGCGCGTCCAGGTGGCGGTGGAGGGGTGCTCGGTCGTCGTACCCCCCGGCCTCGGCGTCGAGGTCCCCGGAGCCACGGTGGACGCCGGCCTCAGCTCGATGGAGCTGGACGCCCTCGACGCCGTCGTCACCGAGGCCACCGTCGGCATCGCCGAGACCGGCACCATCGTGCTCGACCACCGTCCGGGCCAGGGGCGTCGAGCCATCACGCTCGTCCCCGACCGTCACGTGTGCATCGTGCGGGCCGACCAGGTGGTGGCCGACGTGCCCGACGCCGTGGCGCTGCTCGACCCTCAGCGCCCGCTCACCTGGATCAGCGGCCCCTCCGCCACGAGCGACATCGAGCTCAACCGCGTCGAGGGCGTCCACGGTCCGCGTCACCTGCACGTGATCGTCGTCGACGCCTGACCTCGGAGTGCGGCAGGAGAGGTCCGAGCCGCGTGGCCGACAGCCCGCTCGGCTGGTGCTGGTGCTGGTGCTGGCGCTGGGGGTCGGCGGGCCGGGGGACTATCAGTTGGCTCGCGCCCTCCTGGTGGCGAGCCTGGTGCCGCGTCCGGTGAGAGCGAACTGATAGTCCTTGCGCACCAAGCCTCAGGGCTGCCGGTCTCGGAGCCGTCGAGGGCGACGTAGACCACGTCGCGTGCGTCTTGAACCGGTGAGGTCGCCGGCAAAGTGGCGCGATGCCGCACGTGCAGGTGGCGCCACTTCCGTGGTTCCCAGCCACCGGGAGTCAGAGTGCCAGGAACGCCTTGCGGATCTCGTTCACCGCCAGCGCACCGAAGGCGAGGGCGCACAGGACGAGGGCGATGTTGGCCGGGAGCTTGTTGCGCCACTCCCGCGGGACCCGGTCGGTGTTGAGGATCCAGAGGAGGGTCACTGCGAGGAACGGCATGAAGAAGGCGCCGAGGACCCCGTAGGCGAGGATCAGGTAGACCGGTTGGCCCATGAAGATCAGCGCGATCGGCGGCAGCGTCAGCCACAGCACGTAGGCCTTGTAGTACCTCCCCCCGGCCCTGCTGTCGTGGTTGTCGGCGCCGAGCCCGCGGACGTGGCCGACGAAGTCGGCGAACATCAGGCTGACGCCGTTCCAGACCCCGACCAGGGAGCTCATCGCCGCCGCCCAGAAGCCGACGAGGAAGACCGTCCCGGCTGCGGTTCCGTAGCGGTCCTCAAGCACGGTGGACAGGTCGAGCAGCCCCTTGTCACCGGTCGAGATGGCGATCTTCGCCGAGTAGAGCAGCTCGGCGCCGACGATCAACGTGGCCACCACGAAGAGCCCGGTCACCAGATAGGCCACCGAGTTGTCGATCCGCATCACCCGCATGTGGCGCGGCGTCGTCCAGCCCTTCTCCCGCAGCCAGTACCCGTACGCCGCCAACGTGATCGTGCCACCGACACCGCCGGAGACGCTGAGGACGTTGAGGATCGCGCCCTCGGGGATCGTGGGGACCAGGCCGCTGGCCAGCTCAGGAATGTTCGGCAGGGTGACGGCCGCAGCTCCCACCATCGAGACGAACATCAGCAGCACCATGGCGCCGAGCACCTTCTCGAAGACGCCGTAGCGTCCCGACCACACCAGTGCCAGCCCGGTGAGGCCGGAGATGATGCCCCACGCCTTGACCCCCAGGACCGGGAAGAGCGCAGTGAGCGCAAGACCGGTCCCCGCCATGGCCGCGGCGCCGTAGACGAAGCCCCAGACGACGATGTAGGGACCGAAGTAGAAGTGCGTCCACCGGCCCAGGCTCGACCAGCCCTCGAAGATCGTGCGCCCGGTGGCCAGGCTGTAGCGGCCCGCACCCTCGACGAGGACGATCTTCATCAGGCAACCCAGCACGGCCGCCCACAGCAGGGCGTAGCCGTACTTGCTGCCTGCGACGAGGGTCGCGACGAGGTCGGCGGCGCCTACCCCGGTCGCGGCGACCACGAGTCCGGGGCCCAGGAGTCGCCAGCGCGGTTCCTGGTCGGCGACGGACTGGTGCTCGGTGCGAGTGGACATGGCTGACCTCCGAGGGCCCGAGACGACACGTCCCGGGGCACGTTACCCATGCCCTCGCGGAGTGGGAAGGTCGAGGACCGACTAGTGGGCGCCGAGCTCGATCAGCAGCACTCCGCCGGCGATGGCGGCCAGGCCGAGCATCATCCTCGGGGTGAGCGGATCCTGGAAGAGGACCCGGCCGGCCAGCGCTGTCAGGCCGACGCCGGTCGCGGCCCAGATGCCGTAGGCGACGCCGACGGCCATCCCCGAGTCGAGGGTGAGCCACAGCAGGTAGGTCGAGACGACGTAGGTGAGCACGGTGAGCCCGGCCCAGGCCCGCTTGCGCATCCCCTCCGACTGCCTCAGCGCGAGCGTGCCACCCACCTCGAGGAGGATGGCCGCACCCAGGAACAGCCACGTCATGACGTCACGTCCGCGGGTGTGCGGGAAGGCGCGTGCGAACCCGACTCCACGAGGAGCACGCCGAGCACGACCAGGGCGATGCCCAAGCCGATCCGCACGGTGAACGGGTCGTGGAAGACGATCGTCGCGATCACGGCGGTCAGGGCGACGCCGCTCGCCGCCCAGATGCCGTAGGCCACTCCGACTGGCATGCCACCGGCAAGGACGGCACTCAGCAGCCCGAAGGCCACGACGTAGCCGGCGGCGACCGCGACGAACCAGGCGGGGTGGTCCAGGGCGGCGCGCAGGGAGAGTGTCCCGACGACCTCGGAGACGATGGCGACGGCCAGCATCAGCCACTTGTTCATGGCTTCTCCTCCTCGGTGAGCGAGAGCAGGTGGGTCACCAGTGCGTCGTACTCCTCGGCGACGGGGGGCAGCGCCTCGGTGGCCTTCGCCACCCAGAGACCGTCGGCCGCGAAGCGGGCAGTGGTCAGCCGCGCGCGATCCTCGGGAGCGGCTCCCGCCAGGTCGAACCAGCGCGTGAAGACCGCGTTCCAGGGTCCGACGTGGGCCGGACGGCAGACCGCGTCGGAGTAGACCGCGAAGTCGCCGAGGGACACGTCGTCACCGGCGGCCACCTCGACGTAGGCGCGGATGCGCTGGGCCGGAGTCGCCTCGTCGAAGGGGCGGCCGAGCGCCGTGAGCATCGCCTGCTCCCAGGTGTGCGCGACGTACTCCACCACCGCCAGCACCAGCTCCTCACGTGAGGGGAAGTGGTAGATGACGCCGGCCTTGGTGAGACCTGCCTCGGCGGCGGTGGCCTCGAAGGAGAAGTCGGCGCCTCCCTGGCGGGCCGCCACCCGGTGGGCGGCCGCGACGATGGCGTGGCGGTTGCTGGGACGCATGACCGTAACTATACCGTCCGTTCGGTAAAGTTATCGCACGGATGTGGGTGGAGGACGTCCGACCCCCGCCCAACGCGTGATCCACCTCATCTGGCCAGTCCGCTCCCGCCGTGGCACACTAAGGCAAGCCTTACCTACTCACTCATGCTTGGAGGCGGGCCGTGATCTTCTGCCACTGCGCCGTGGTCGGTGACCGAGAGGTCGCCCGGGCCATCGAGGCGGGCGCGCGTACCGTCGCCCAGGTCTGCAAGGCGACGGGTGCCGGCCAGCAGTGCGGCAGCTGCATCTTCTCCGTCCGTCGCGTGGTGTGCCAGCATGGGGCCGTATCCACACCCGCCCTGGAGGTCGACGTTGCAACCGGTTAGCCCACGAGTCGTTGAGCTCCTCAATGACGCGCTCACCTTCGAGCTCACCGTCACCAACACCTACTTCCTGCATGCGCGCATGCTCGACAACTGGGGCCTTCCCCGTCTCGGCAAGGTCTTCTACGACCTGTCGATCGACGAGATGAAGGACGCCGACGCGATCATCAACCGCATCCTGCTCTTCGACGGCCACCCGAACGTGCAGCGGTTGAGCAACATCCAGGTGGGGGAGACCCCCGAGGAGATGCTCCGCCTCGCCCTCGAGAGCGAGCGCGCTGCTGTGGCGCAGTTCAACGCCGCGGCGCAGGAGTGCCACGACCTCGGCGATCACGGCACGGGTGCGGTCTTCGAGGAGATGGTGCGCGACGAGGAGCGTCACGCCGACTGGTTCGAGGGTCAGGTGGACGCGCTCGAGCGGGTCGGCACGCCGCAGTACCTCGCCCAGCAGATCGACTCCGGCGCCGGTCCTGCGTAGCCCCCGGCTCCCGGGTCGGACAACCCCGGGGACCGGGAGGTCCCGGCCGCTGGGAGACTGTCGTCATGGATGAGAGCACCGCCAGCGAGGCCACGCCGCAGACCGCTCCCGAGGTGATGATCCCGGGATCGGCCGCCGACATCGGCGGAGAGTTCGTCGGCTACCTCGGGCTCGAGTTCGTCGAGCTCACCGGGGAGAAGGTCGTCGCGACCTGGGCGGCCGGCCCCCACCTGCACCAGCCCCACGGCATCGTGCACGGCGGTGCTCACTGCAGCGTGGTGGAGACCCTCGCCAGCATGGGCGCCTCGGTGTGGCTCGGGGACAAGGGGCGGGTCGTCGGGGTCAACAACAACACCGACTTCTACCGGGCGATCAGCGAGGGTGGGTTCACCTCGGTCGCGACGCCGCTGCACCGCGGCCGGTCCCAGCAGGTCTGGTTGGTCGAGACGACCATCGACGAGACCGGCAAGCTCGCCTCGCGCGGGCAGGTCCGGCTGCAGAACCTCTACCCCGACGCCTGACGGGCGCCCCCGCTCCCCGTGGCGTGGTGTCACCTGAGGACCTGCACGGATTTGAACGTTTTTTGGCATGTGTCCGGATCGCGCGCGATGTTGACCTATTCTCGAGGTAGCTAGTCACTGGCCATGGCACTCTCGGAGTGCTCCCGGAACTCTCCGGGCAACTGCAGGGCGGCGTCGCGGGAGGCGCGAGGATGGATTCGAAGAGGGACCGCAAGGCAGCCACGACCAACTACGTCTTCGTGGCGCCGGACCCGGCTCGGGCCGTCATGCGAGTGGCGGCGCTGATCGCCGGGGCAGCGCTCGTGGTGGGCATCACGCTCACGATCACCGAGCGCAGCCTCTTGACCGTGATCGTCGCCGCGGTCGCCGCCGTGCTCCTGGTGGTCCTGTGGGCGATGATGCAGTCGAAGATCCCCCAGCGCATCACGGTCAAGGGCTCCTCCATCCAGATCCGCAGGGACGGTCGGGTCGATGAGTTCGACCTCGAGGACCCCAACGTCGACATCCGGGTCAGCGACGGCGAGATCGCCTTCGCGCACTACATGGACCGTTGGGTCGTCGTCCGTTCGCGCGACGTCGACTGGAAGGTCTTCAGCGACGTGGTGATGCACTACCAGAACAAGGCGGACCTCTACGCCGAGGAGCGCGACAAGCGGTTCAACCGCTGATCTCCTCCCTCCCGGTGGAATCCGTCGGAGAAATCTCCGAAAGAGGCGGAACCCGGGCGCTGTTCCGACGATTACCCCCTCGGACCAGCTAGCGACAGCTCAACCGGGGGGACTGATGGTCGACTCGTACGCCGACCGTCGTCACGAGCGTGAGCACAACCCCCTGGGCGACGACATCGGTGCTGACCACCACGACGACGGGCGCAGTGCACGTGCTGCGTCCGGAGAACAGGGCGCCTGGATCTGATTCCGGACCCGCCCCCCATGACGTAGCCTGTCGGCCACCCCTACCCCCCGTTGGTGGCCGGCAGGCTACTTGGGCGGCTGGGGGAGCCGAGCCGGGTAGGAGGGGCAGGGGTTGGACATCCACGACGACGTCGTCCGCGACGCCGCCTCGGGGGATCCGCTCGCCTTCCGCGAGCTCTACGACGCGCTTGCCCCCAAGGTCCTGGCCTATCTCCGCGCCCGTGGAGTCGAGGACCCTGAGGGACTCACCAGCGAGGTCTTCCTCACGATCTACCCGCGGCTCCCTGAGCTCACCGGAGGCGCGTCCGGGCTGCGGACCCTGGCCTTCTCGGTGGCCCACGCCCGAGCCGTGGACGACGTACGCCGCCGCTCCCGCCGACCGGCCAGCTTCCCCTACGACCCGGAGCACGACGAACGCACCATCGACTCCGCCGAGAGCCTGGCCGTGGTCTCCCTCGAGGCCGAGCGGGCGATGTCGCTGATGAGCCGTCTCAACGACGACCAGCGCGCCGTGGTCACCCTGCGCATCGTCGGCGACCTCACCCTGGAGCAGACCGCGGGCGTGCTGGACAAGACGGTGGCCTCGGTCAAGCAGCTCCAGCGTCGTGGGCTCGCCCGGCTCCGCGAGCTGATGGTCTCCCAGGGGGTGCACGGATGAACCCCTCACAGCTCGACATGCTCCTCTGCGAGTCCGGGATGGACTCCGACGTGGCGCGCGATCTCGCGACCCTGCTCGCTCCCCTCGCCGACCCGACGGAGATCCCCACGCCCTCGGCCGACCTGCTCGCCCTGTTCGGTGAGGGGCCGTACGTCGAGCCGGTGCCGGGACGGGTCGTCAGCACGGGGCCCCGGCGTCGCCCCGGTCGCAAGCGGGGAGCGTTGGCCGGCGCCGTCGTGCTCGCGATCTCGGGGGTGGGCGCCACCGGGCTCTCGGCCGCCGCCAACACCCTCCCCAGCCCGTGGCAGAGTCAGGTCTCGGACTTCTCGCAGCACTACCTGCCCTTCCACTTCCCCCAGCCCCGCACACGCTTTGCGCAGGGTCGGGGAGCTCTCGGCGCTGAGGACGACCACACTCGCACCGCCGGCAAGCACCGGCCGTCCCCGGAACGTCGCGGGGTGTCAGACGCCACGGAGGGGTCGCGCTCCCTCAGCGGCGACCGGGAGGTGTCTCCCAAGCGCCTTTCGAGGTCCGGCCAGCCTCGTACGCGACGCTCGGCGACGACGTCCACCCCCGTTCCGCGAGGCCCGAGGACGGCGACTGCCAGTCCGAGCGCCGCCCCCGCGTTCATGGTGAAGTCGGCGCAGGCCCTGCACAGTGAGGGCGAGCCCCGAGGTTCCTGGCAGGGCCCATCTCATGGCTCATCTCATGCCATCTGAGGGCTTCGGGAGCGGTGCCCCGTCCAAGGCCCCGTCCAAGGCCCCGTCCATGGCCCCGTCCATGGCCCCGTTCAAGGCCCCCTTCAAGGCCCCGTCCAAAGCTCCGTCCAAGGCCCCACCCACACCCCCGACGAAGGATGTCGATCACGGGCAGAGGCCGGACAAGGGCCACGACCCGGTCGTCGGTGGACCCAAGGGTCCCCAGAAGGGGCCTGTGGGCGGTCCCTGGTCCGGGGCGGAGCCCGAACCCGGTGACGACCCGAGCGTGACGCCCGGTGCCGGCGGTGACCACCAGGGTGACGGCAGCAGCGAGAGCCCACCCGACCAGGCCGACCCGGGCAGCCACGACGGCGCCGGACAGGAGACCGGAGACCAACCGGTCCACGACCCGGTCGGTGGGCAGACGGACAGGGGCGTGCTGCCGGAGGCGGCCCCGACCCTCGAGCGCGTCGTCGCCGAGGCCGCGGTGGCTCTCGGCGGTCACTGACGGCGACTGTCGGTGGCACGGCATAGGTTCCAGGAGATGAGCCACCGACCCGTTCCCACCCTCGCCGCCGCCGATGCGGCCTTCGTCGGCCCCCACCTCCTCGTGGGGGGTGACCTCGACACGCGCGACAGTGCGCTGGCTGCGAGCCAGCTCGAGGAGCTCGTCAGGGTCGGAGTGACCCACGTCGTCGACGCGCGCATCGAGTGGACCGACGAGCTCTGGGTGCTCGAGACCGCCCCGGGCATCGCCTATCTCCACCACGGCATGGACGATGCGGGGCAGCAGGTCCCCGGCGAGTGGTTCGACGTCGGCGTGGGGTGGGCCCTGGAGGCCCTCGACCAGGGCGGCACGGTGCTGACCCACTGCCACATGGGGATCAACCGGGGTCCGTCCCTGGGCTTCGCGGTGCTGCTGGCCCAGGGGTGGGACGCCATCGAGGCGCTCGAGGCGATCCGGTCCGCGCGACCGATCGCCTGGGTGGCCTACGCCGAGGACGCGCTTCGCTGGCACCACGAGCGGTCGTCCTCGTCGGCCCAACAGCGTGAGCACGACCGGCGCCGGCTGGTGCGGTGGCGCGAGGACAACGAGCTCGACCTCGCCGCCGTGATCCGGCTCAAGCGCAGCCAGGGCTGGTGACGCCCGCTCACCCCTCGATGACGGCCAACAGCCAGGTCGGGCTCATGGTCCGGCAGCCCAGCATCTCGACGCGCATGGCCAGCGCCCGGTCGGCGGTGATCACGACGACGTCCTGACTCTTCTCCCTGGCCGCGGCCGCTTCCTTGATGATGCTCGCGTCGCCGTCCCTGGCCGCGTGGACGGTGCGCAGGTGACCGTCGCGACCCCGTGGGACACCCCCCTTCGCCTGGCCCTCGAGCACCAGCACGATCTCGTCGTACGACGTGTCCGCGACGGCGAGGCGACTGTGCAGCCGCGCTGCGGCGCCGGCTCGGTCGCGCCACCACCCGTCAGGACGCGAGCCGACGACGTTGGCGCCGTCGACCACCAGGACGCTCGTCATCGGTGCCTCAGCCCAGCAGATCGAGTCGGTCGAACATCGCCGCCGTGTCGCGCGCCGTCGGGGTGCCGGCGTCGAGATCGGCGCCCGCGCCGATGAGTAGCCGGACCACCTCGTCCTCGCCCTTGAACAGGGCGCCGGCCACGGGCGACTGGTTGCGGTTGTTGCGCAGGTCGACGTCGGCGCCGCGCTCGACGAGGGCCCGCACCGTGGCGGGGTGGCCGTGGTAGGCGGCCAGCATCAGGGGTGTGTTGCCCTCGACGTCCTGGACGTCGCACGGCAGCCCGTGGTCGAGGAAGCCGACGAGCTCCTCGGTCATGCCCTCGCGGGCGAAGTGCATGGAGAGCTCGACCACCCGCGCGGTCTCCTCGGGATCGAGATAGGTCATGGCGTCACCACCAGTCCGAGGACGGTCGCGATCACAGGCCGGGCGTGCACGGGCCAAGACTGGCACACGCCCGCCTGCTCGGGTCAGCGGTCCTCGGTGGTGCTCAGTGGCCGACCGCTTGATCAGTCGGTGTTGCTCTCGCTCCGGAGCAGCGCCATCCGGTCGAGCAGGTTCTCCAGGGCCTCCTCGAACTCGATGCCCGCGTGGTCCTCGGAGAGGGCGGAGCGCAACCGCCGGACCGTGGGCGCGTTCTCCAGGCCGGTGTAGTCGGGTGAGCCGTCGTCGAGGACGTCGAGCGGCCCGACGTCGGCGCCGTGGGTGGCGACCTCCAGCAGGAGGTGGCCGAGGAGGAAGCTGGTGAAGGCCCGGTAGCCACCGACGGCGGAGTCGTCGGTGAAACCCTCCGAGATGAGTCCGTCCAGGAACGACTCGACCCAGTCGATGCTTCGCAGGGGTGGGCGGAGCCAGGGTGCCTCCGGCGGTCGCGAGGCCACGAGGGGAAAGGCCTTGGGGTGCTCGAGGGCCACCCGGCGTACGCCGTGGGCGAGTCGCTGCAGGAAGTCCTGCCAGCCGTCCTCAGGGGCCGACAGGACCTCGGGGTCCATCTCCATGGACATCACGAGGGAGTCGACGACGGCGTCGAGGAGATCCTCCTTGCCGGGAACGTAGCGGTAGAGCGACATCGCCTCGACGCCCAGGGCGTCGCCCAGCCGTCGCATCGTCAGACCGGGCAGGCCCTGCTCGTCGATGAACTCGATGGCGGCGGTGATGATGCGGTCACGGTCGAGAGGCACCCGTGACGAGGGCAGCGGCTCTCCTGCCACGACTGCGGCGTCCGCATCTGGAACTCGCTGCTTCGACATGGCCACCCTCCTCTCGTCATGGCGAGACTAGACCGTCCGTGGCCACACCCCGTGGGCGTACCCGCGACGACCCGTGGGCGCCAGGCGTGGCTGGCCCCCACGGGTCGTGTGGTGATCGACCGAGGTGTCTCAGTACTGCTGGGCGCGACCGTCGTAGACGTCGGTCCCGGAGGTCGTTGAGGAGGACTGGCCAACGGACTGGACCCTGTCGGCGGCCTGGCGGGCCTGCTCGCGAACGCTCGGAGCCTGGGCGGCGTGCTCGCGGATGCGGGGGGCCTCGTCCTCGGCCCTGGTCAGGTAGGACTCCCAGCGGTGCTGCATGGGCTTGATGAGACCGCCGCCGGCGCCGACGACGATGACGCCACCCACCGTGGCGAGGATGGCGATCAGGATCGGGGTGGTGACCGCCGTGGCGACGCCGACCTGGTCGAGGGCGGCGACCACGCCGAGGAACAGGATGAACAGCGAGGCGATGGTGGCCAGGGTCCTCCCGTAGGAGAGTCCGCCCAGGGTGCCCTCGACCAGGGTCTTCACGGCGGCGGCGATGGCCGCGGCGACGACGATGATGATGATCGCCACCACCAGGCTGGGCAGGAAGGTGATGATCTGGGTGAGCAGGTCACTGATCGGGTTGGGGCCGAAGACGCCGAAGGCGAGCTGCAGCACGAACAGCATCAGGGTGTAGTGGATGAGCTTGGCCACGATGTCGCTCGCGTCGAACTTCGACTTCTCCAGGGCGGACTTCAGGCCGCCGCTCTCGACCGCCCGGTCGAAGCCGGCCTTCTCCAGGAGGGCACCGAGCGCCTTGCCGATCGCCTTGGCGATGAAGAGGCCGATGACCAGGATCAGGAAGAAGATCACGAGCTTCGGGATGAAGTCCGCGATCGTGCTCAGCCCCGTGCTGAGCGCGCTCAGTGCCCGAGGGACATCAGCATCAGGGCCGGCCGGTGCTCGGGAAGCCAGTCCGGTCGCACGCTCCCGACCTCGCGCCACCCCCGGTGCCGGTAGAACCGCACCGCCCGGTCGTGGGTGGGTACGACGTCGAGCACCGGGACCAGGCCCGCCTCGCGGATCCAGGCCACCGCGACGTCGTGCAGCCGGGCGCCCACCCCGAGGCCGAGGGCGTCGAGACCGACGAAGAGGACCGCGACCATCGCGAGGCGGTCGGTCCCGACGGCCTCGACGAACACCGTCCCCAGCTCGGCGTCGGGCCCGATCACCGACACGTGGCCGACGACCCGACCGTCGACCTCGGCGACCCAGGCCGCGCGCTCGTTCGGGCGCACGAGGAACTGCTCGACGGGGAAGGGGAGGGGCCAGCGCAGCGGGTAGCTCGAGGAGGACTGCTGCTCGGCCAGCACCTCGACGAGGGCAGGCAGGTCGTCGGCGGTGCGCCCTCGCAGGACCACCGATCTCATCTGGCCTCCAGGTAGAACCAGCGGCCCGCCCGGCGCGCGAACAGGCTCCGCTCGTGCAGGTCGCCACGTCCCTCGGGCCCCTCGAAGTGGGCGCGGAACTCCACCTCGTCGCCGGTGGCCTCCAGCACCTCGAGGGCGATCCAGCGGGTGCGTGTGTCCGGGTCCACCTGCTCGGGCCGGGTGCGGGGGTGCCAGGTGCGCCAGACATAGTCCGAGTCGCCGACGGCGTACGCCGAGAAGCGGGAGCGCATCAGCTCCTCGGGGGAGCGGGCCTGCGCCTCGCCCCGATGGAGGCGGCCACAGCATCCGTCGTAGGACGCCGACCCGCAGGGGCAGGCGCGGTCAGACCTCCCGAGGCTCATGTCCAGCAGTGTCTCGCACGCCTCGGCCGAAACCGGCAGCAGCACGAAACACCACCGTTGCAGGGGCTGGGTAGCGTGGACGGAGTGACGACGCCCCCACCTGACATCAACACCCTGGGCCAGCTCCGCGCGAGCGGCCACGAGCAGAAGTCCCTGCGTGACGAGCTCCGCGCGAACCTGCTCGAGGCCCTGCGTGAGGGCCGCGACCCCTGGCCCGGCCTGCACGGTTTCAGCACCACGGTCATCCCCCAGCTCGAGCGGGCCATCCTCGCCGGGCACGACGTCGTGCTCCTCGGTGAGCGTGGCCAGGGCAAGACCCGGCTGCTGCGCACTCTGGTCGGCCTGCTGGACGAGTGGACGCCCGTGATCGCGGGCTCCGAGCTCGGCGAGCACCCCTACGAGCCGATCATCCACGAGTCGAGGCGACGGGCTCTGGCGGAGGGGGACGACCTCGCGGTCGGCTGGCGTCACCGCGACGAGCGGTACGCCGAGAAGCTGGCGACGCCCGACACCAGCGTGGCCGACCTGATCGGTGACGTGGACCCGATGAAGGTGGCCCAGGGCCGTAGCCTCGGCGACCCGGAGACCATCCACTTCGGGCTCATCCCGCGATCGCACCGCGGCATCGTCGCGATCAACGAGCTGCCGGATCTTGCCGAGCGCATCCAGGTCGCGATGCTCAACGTGATGGAGGAGCGTGACATCCAGATCCGCGGCTACGTGCTGAGGCTCCCGCTCGACACCCTCGTCGTGGCCAGCGCCAACCCCGAGGACTACACCAACCGTGGCCGGATCATCACGCCACTCAAGGACCGCTTCGGCGCGGAGATCCGCACGCACTACCCGATCGAGCTCGAGGACGAGATCGCGGTCATTCGGCAGGAGGCTCACCTGGTGGCCGACGTGCCGGGACACCTGGTCGAGATCCTCGCGCGCTTCACCCGCGCCCTGCGCGAGTCGAGCTCGGTCGACCAGCGCTCCGGGGTCTCCGCGCGCTTCTCGATCGCCGGCGCCGAGACCATCGCGGCCGCCGCGCTGCACCGCGCGACCGCCCAGCGCGAGGACCACGCGGTCGCCCGTGTGGTCGACCTCGAGACGGCCGTCGACGTCCTCGGCGGCAAGGTCGAGTTCGAGACCGGCGAAGAGGGACGGGAGAGCCAGATCCTCGAGCACCTGCTGCGCAAGGCCACGGCCGAGACCGTCCGTTCCCGGCTCGCCGGGCTCGACCTCGGGCTGCTGGTGCAGGCCATGGAGGGTGGCGCCAGCGTCACCACCGGTGAGCAGATCACGGCCATCGACTTCCTCAGCGGACTGCCCGTGCTGGGCGAGTCCGAGCTCTACGACCAGGTCTGCGACCGTCTCGAGGCCACCAACGACGGTGAGCGGGCCAGCGCGATCGAGCTGGCCCTGGAGGGCCTCTTCCTGGCCAAGAAGGTCAGCAAGGAGTCCGGCGACGGAGAGACCATCTATGGCTAGCTCCCCACGGAATCGCGCTCTCCCCCCGCTGCGCTCCCCCCGCGCCCGATTCCGCGGGGGCCCCGAGTGAATCGGCGGCGCTCCCGCTACGGCCGCTACGCCGGCGGTCCCGACCCGCTCGCGCCACCGGTCGATCTCGCCGAGGCGCTGGACGCCATCGGTGAGGACGTGATGGCGGGCTACTCGCCCGAGCGGGCCATGCGCGAGTTCCTGCGTCGCGGAGGTCAGGACCAGCGCGGCCTCGATGACCTCGCTCGACAGGTCGCGGCCAAGCGCCGCGAGCTGCTGGCCAAGCACAACCTGGACGGCACGATGCAGGAGATCCGCGAGCTGCTGGACAAGGCCCTGCTCGAGGAGCGCAAGCAGCTCGCCCGCGACGTGGACCTCGACGACGCCGAGCGCGCCTTCGCCGAGATGCAGCTCGAGGAGCTCCCGCCCAGCACGGCGGCCGCGGTCAAGGAGCTCGGCGGCTACGACTGGCAGAGCCAGGAGGCGCGGGCCGACTACGAGAAGATCAAGGACCTCCTCGGGCGCGAGATGCTCGACCAGCGGTTCAAGGGCATGAAGCAGGCGCTCGAGAACGCCACCGAGGAGGACAAGGCCGCCATCAACGAGATGATCGGCGACCTCAACCAGCTGCTCGACAAGCACCGGCAGGCCACGACCAGTGAGGATGCCGCCGAGGTCGAGCGAGACTTCGCCGACTTCATGGACAAGCACGGTGCCTTCTTCCCCGAGAACCCGCAGAACATCGACGAGCTGATGGACGCCCTGGCGCAACGGGCCGCCGCAGCCCAGCGGATGCGCAACTCGATGACCCAGGAGCAGCGCGACGAGCTCGACGCGCTGGCCAGCGAGGCCTTCGGCAGCCCCGAGCTGATGCAGGGCCTGTCCCAGCTCGACGACAACCTGCGTGCGCTCCGTCCGGGCGAGGACTGGGGCGGTTCCGAGGAGTTCGGTGGGGAGCAGGGCCTGGGTCTCGGCGACGGGACGGGTGTGCTCCAGGACCTGGCCGACCTCGACGACCTCTCCGAACAGCTGTCGCAGTCCTACGGCGGCGCCCGCATGGAGGATGTGGACCTCGACGTGGTCGAGAGGCAGCTGGGCTCGGCAGCGGCCGTCGACGCCAAGACCCTGGCGGAGCTGGAGCGTGCCCTCAACGAGAGCGGCTACGTCAAGCGTGGCTCCGACGGCCAGCTCAAGCTCTCACCCAAGGCGATGCGCCAGCTGGGCAAGGCCTTGCTCAAGGACGTCGCCAACCGGATGTCCGGACGCCAGGGACAGCGCGACATGCGCCACGCGGGAGCCGCGGGGGAGATGAGTGGTGCCAGCCGCGAGTGGACCTTCGGCGACACCGAGCCGTGGAACGTCACCAAGACGATCACCAACGCGGTCGTGCGCACGGCCGGTGAAGGCCGGGACGCCACGTCCGGGGTGCACATCGACGTCCGCGACATCGAGGTCAACGAGACCGAGGCCCGCACGCAGGCCGCGGTCGCGCTGCTCGTGGACACCTCGTTCTCGATGGCGATGGCCAACCGGTGGGTGCCGATGAAGCGTACGGCGCTCGCGTTGCACCAGCTGATCAGCAGCCGGTTCCGCGGCGACCACCTGCAGCTGATCGGCTTCGGGCGCTCGGCCAAGGTGATGGAGATCGACGAGCTCACCGGGCTCGAGGCCATGTGGGACAAGGGCACCAACCTGCACCACGCGCTCCTGCTGGCCAACCGGCACTTCCGCAAGCACCCCAACGCCCAGCCGGTGCTGCTGATCGTCACCGACGGGGAGCCCACCAGCCACCTCGAGCCCGACGGGGAGGTGTGGTTCTCCTACCCGCCGCACCCGCTCACGGTCGCCTGGTCGGTCCGCGAGCTCGACAACGCCGCACGCCTCGGAGCCCAGGTCACGATCTTCCGCCTGGGTGAGGACCCCGGGCTGGCGAGATTCCTCGACCAGCTCGCCGCCCGCGTCGAGGGCCGGGTCGTCGCGCCCGAGCTCGACGACCTCGGGGCCGCCGTGGTCGGCAGCTATCTCGGTGGACGCGGCGGCTCACCCGGCTCCGGCCACATGAGTGACTGGTTCGGAGGCCGAGGGTCCTGGTTCGGCGGCTGACCGACTGATCGGCCGTTCGTCGCACGACTGCCCCCGCTCGTCGACACGGACTCCGGCGGGCCGTTGACGCGACGTTTCCCACCTTCCTAGCGTGACGGGCATCACTCTCGGGAAAGGGAAAACCTCATGGCTGAACAGAATTCCGAACCCTCCACACCCTCCTCGGCGCTTGCCCGACGCTCCTTCCTCGGCGTCGTCGCCGCGGCAGGAGTCGTGGGTGTCTCAGGCGCCAGCGCCACGGGCAGCCCCGGCGCTGTGCGCGCCGGCGCAGCGAGAACGGTGGCACCTGCCGACCTTGACCCCTTGGACCTGCTCAGACGGATGCTCTCGATCGACACGCAGAACTTCGGTGACGGCGCCAAGACCAGGCCTTTCGCGGAGATGCTCAAGGGGGTCTGGGACAACGCCGGAGTCTCCTCGGAGATCATCGAGACGCCGCAACCGGACAACGTGCACCTGATCGCACGGATCAAGGGCACCACCTCCGCAGCGCCCCTGCTCGTCCTGGGACACTCCGACGTCGTGCCGGTGGAACGTGAGAAGTGGGCCACGGACCCGTTCGGTGCCGTGGTCAAGGACGGCCAGATCTTCGGTCGAGGCGCCCTGGACATGAAGGGGATGGACTCGGCGGCGGTCTCCGGGCTGCTGCGTCACGTCAACGAGGGTGGGAAGTTCGAGCGCGACATCATCGTGCTGACCGACTGCGACGAGGAGGCCGGCAGCTACGGGTCGAGCTGGCTCGCGGAGAAGCACTGGGACAAGGTCGACGCAGGCATGGTGCTCACCGAGGGCGGCTGGTTCCTGGCCCAGAAGAACGGCACCACCCCCATGCTGATCACCGCCACGCGGCAGGACAAGGTCTACTTCAACCTGGATCTGACCGCCGACGGGGCAGCGACCCACTCCTCGAAACCCAATCCGAACGCCGCCATCGTGAAGCTGGCTCGTGCGGTCGAGGAGCTCTCCGGCTGGTTGGCGCCGGTCCACCTGACCCCGGTGACCCGCGACTACTTCGGAGCGCTGGCCGACGCCACCGACGACCGCCGTTTCGCTCGCGCCATCGAGATGCTGCTGCATGCCCGGTCCTCACACGCGAGAGAACGAGCCGCCCGGGTGGTCGTCGCGCGGTCGTCGTACCCGTGGCTGCACTCGGCCCTGCTGCGCACCACCGCTGCGTTCGTGATCGAGGACGCCGGCTACAAGGAGAACGTGATCCCCTCCACGGCCCACCTGCGGGTCAACTGCCGGGGAATCCCGGGCGGTCAGAAGCCGCGGAGCTTCCTGGCCCAGGTGCGGTCGAGGCTTCGGGACAAGCAGATCCACGTCGCACTGGCCACGCCTGAGGGCACCAGCGAGGCCGACTACCTCGACGAGCTCGACCAGACGTGGGCCACCAAGCCCGCAACCCTGGACACGCCGCTCTACCAAGCACTCTCCGGAGCAGCGAGACAGACCTATCGCGGGGCCGTCTTCTCACCGGCGCTGTTCGAGGCGGGCACCAGCCTGAGCCCGTGGCGCAAGAAGGGCATCCCGGGGTACGGCGTGTACCCCTACGTGATCAACAACGACCAGCTGATCGCGATGCACGGGAACAACGAGAGCATCTACGTCGACGCGCTGCGCAAGGGAACGGACTTCATGTACCGCACCTTCGACCGCTTCCGGGACTAGCACACCCCCAGAAGACGCTGGCCGGGCGCTGGTGCACACGTCATGTGCGCCACCGCCCGGTCCGCCCGGTTCAGGGCAGGGGCTCGACCACGCCGTACGACGTCAGCCGGCGGGACAGGTTGCGTACCTGCTGCCGCCCGTCCCCGAGCAGGTGGTCGATGGCGGTCAGCCGGGCGGTCAGATGACCGACGGAGTACTCCGCGGTCATGCCGATGCCGCCGTGCAGCTGGATCGCCTCCTGGCCGATGTGGCGTCCGGCCCGGCTCACCTGGAGCTTGGCGCGCGCGGCGGCCTCACGCTTCCTCTCCGCGGAGGAGGACTCGTCGGCCAGCACCATCGTCGCCCAGATGACGATGCTGCGCGTCAGCTCGAGCGAGGTGTACATGTCGGCCGCCCGGAAGGTCAGTGCCTGGAAACGGTTGAGCGTCACGCCGAACTGCTTGCGCTGCGTGAGGTACTCGGTGGTCTTCCTCAGCGCCGAGTCCATCGCGCCCAGCGCCTCGTGGCAGTAGGCGACGGTCGCGGCAGCGATCACGTCCTTGGTGGTCTCGGTGACGTCACCGCCCTCACCCAGCGGGACGGCCGGCGTCTGGTCGAAGGCGACGCGAGCGGCACGACCTCCGTCGAAGGTTCGGTAGGACGTGCGGGTCGTGTCCTCGGCCTTGACCAGGAACAGGCGGCCCTCGGCGAAGACGACGAGGACGTCGGCACGGCCACCGTTGAAGACCGGCTCCTTGACACCGGACAGGGTGTCCCCGTCGACGGTGACACCGCCCTCACCGCCGGTCGGGTCCGACCACGCGAACGCGGGAACGAGCTCGCCGGAGGAGAGCCCGCCGAGGATCTCCTTGCGCTGCTCGGCGCTGCCGTGGGCGGCGACGAGGCCGCCGGTGAGCACGACGGCCTCGACGAACGGCTCGGGCGCGATCACGCGCCCGATCTCCTCGGCCACGATCGACACCTCGGCCGGTCCGGCGCCCATGCCGCCGTCATCCTCGGTGAAGGGCAGGCCGAGCGCGCCCATCTCGGCGAGTCGGGCCCACAGCTTCTCGTCGAAGCCCGGGTCCTCGCCCGCCACCTCGCGGCGGTGCTCGGAGTCGTCGTACCCCTTCAGCAGACCGCGCACGGCGTCACGCAGGGCGCTCTGCTCACCATCGAGTGTGAAGTCCATGTCAGCTCCTAGAGACCGAGGATCGTGCCGGCGATGATCTGGCGCTGGATCTCGTTGGATCCGCCGTAGATCGACGCCTTGCGGAGGTTGAGGTAGGTCGGCACGGACACCCGGGCCCACGCGGGTACGTCGGATCCCTCCGCAGCGCCCGAGGCCAGAGAGAGGGTGCCGCCGAGATCCATCATCAGCTCGGAGACGGCTTGCTGGAGCTCCGTGCCCTTGAGCTTGAGCACCGACGAGGCGGGGTGCGGCTTGCCGTCGTCGGAGTTGGCCACCACGCGCAGGGCGGTCAGCTCCAGGGCGAGCAGCTCGTTCTCGAGCTCGATGATCTGAGCGGCGACGAGCGGGTCCTCGAGCTGACCCGTCCTCTCGGCGATCTCCTTGGCCGTGGCGAGCACACGCTTGGTGGCGCCCACCGGGGCCACCCCGACGCGCTCGTTGCCGAGCAGGAACTTGGCGTAGCTCCAGCCGGCGTTCTCCTCGCCCACGAGGTTCTCCGCCGGGACCCGGACGTCCTCGAACCAGACCTCGTTGACCTCGTGCCCGCCGTCGATCAGCTCGATCGGTCGCAGCGTGACGCCCTCGGCGTCCATCGGGCACAGGATGAAGGAGATGCCCTTCTGCTTGCGCTCAGCCTCCGGGTCGGTGCGGCAGAGCACGAAGATCCAGTCGGCGTACTGGCCGAGCGTGGTCCACGTCTTCTGGCCGTTGATCACCCAGTCGTCGCCGTCACGGACGGCCTTGGTCTTCAGCGAGGCGAGGTCGGAGCCGGCGTCGGGCTCGGAGAAGCCCTGGCACCACCAGATGTCGAGGTTGGCCGTGGCCGGGAGGAACTTCTTCTTCTGCTCCTCGGAGCCGAAGTTCGCGATCACCGGCCCCACCATGCTGGCGTTGAAGGCCAGCGGAGGCGGAACCGAGGCGAGCTGCATCTCCTCGTGCCAGATGTGTCGCTGCAGCGGGCTCCAGTCCTGGCCGCCCCACTCCACGGGCCAGTTGGGCACGGCCAGGCCGGCCTCGTTGAGGATGCGCTGGGTCGCGACGATCGCGTCCTTGCCCGCGTGGCGCCCGGAGGCGATCGTGTCGCGGATCTCCTGCGGGATCTTCGTGCTGAAGAAGGTGCGCATCTCCTCGCGGAAGGCTGCTTCCTCCTCGGTCAGGGCAAGCTGCATCTCTGCTCCTGTCGGGCGGTGGGGGACGTCTCCTCAGGTTACCGCGCAGTACAACCTGCGTGATCTGCGGGCCACCGTCCCGGTCGCGCCGCGAACGGCCGCGACGGCGACGCTCAGGAGGCCAGGGCCTTCTCGATGTCGGAGGCGATCTTCTCGGGCTTCGTGGTCGAGCCGTAGCGCTTGAGCACGGTGCCGTCGCGACCGACCAGGAACTTGGTGAAGTTCCACTTGATCTTCTCGCCGAGCAGGCCGCTCTTCTCCTGGCGGAGCCACTTGTAGAGCGGGTGCGCCTCGTCCCCGTTGACGTCGACCTTCTCGAACATGGGGAACGTGACACCGTAGTTCTTCTGGCAGAAGGCGCCGATCTCCTCGTTGTCGCCGGGATCCTGGCTGCCGAACTGGTTGCACGGGAAGCCGAGCACGACCAGACCCTGGTCGACGTAGTCCTCGTGCAGCTTCTCGAGGCCCTCGAACTGCGGGGTGAAACCGCACTGGGAGGCCGTGTTCACGACCAGTGCGACCTTCCCGGCGTAGGTGTCGAGGGGCTGCTGCTCACCGGTGATCGTGGTGGCAGTGAAGTCGCTCAGGGTCGGCACGTGGGATCTCCTCAGATGGTCGAACGAAGTCGGTCGAGAGTGGTTCGTAGTCGCGGGCCGGATGGATGGCCCGGCTGTTGACCCGGAGGTCAGCGGACCGTGGCCCGCACCGCGTAGGTCTGGCCGGCGTCGTAGTACCCGCGCCCGAAGCAGGAGTAGACCGGGCTGCCGTCGCTGTCACCGATCGCGCCACAGTTGCGCATCGTGGTGCTGGTGTTGCTGGCCACGATGACCACCGAAGCCACCCGCTTGCGGTTGAAGGGGATCAGCAGACGGCCGTTGCCGTAGGCGTTCAGCGCCATCATCGAGTGCCCCACGGCCCCGTTGCGGTAGCGGACCTGCACGAGCGCGGTCGCTCCGCGTGCGGTGTCGGGGACGTTGACCTCGATCAGGAGCTTCTTGCGGGGCTTCAGCTTCCGGCCGGGGATCACCCGGACGGGGGAGTTGGTCATGTGCATCAGGTTGACGCGGCTCCAGCCGGTCGACCTGGCCTTCATGGTGAGGGTCCTGGTGAGGGTGAAGACCGGCGGCGGGTAGTACGCCCGCTCGCTGTAGGAGCGGTTCGGGAGCGTGTTCCAGCTGCCGAACGTGGCGAAGAAGGCCGGCCAGCTCGTCTTCCGGGCGGCGAGCACGGCTCGGATCGCCTGCAGCGAGTAGCGGTTGCGGGTGCCGTCGGCGTTCTCCCAGAACTGGCGGACCACGGCTGGGCCCAAGCGCTCCGAGGCGTACTTGAAGAACAGGAAGGAGCCGTAGGGATTGAGGTTGCGGCTGTAGTCGGTGGGCGTGCGCGGGTAGCGGAGGGCGCTGTAGGCGAGGTACTGGTAGTTGTCGTTGATCGCGTCGTAGACCTCGTCCTCGACCCACACCGCGGTGCCCTCCATGAACCACAGGTCGTCGTTCACGTCGTAGGCGAACTGGATCGCGTGGAAGAACTCGTGGGCGGCGGTCGCGCGCAGCGCGTTGATCGGAGCGGTGCCGTACTGGCTCCGGGCGTAGTCGTTGTCCAGCACGCAGTAGGAGGCGATGTGCCC
Source organism: uncultured Actinomycetota bacterium (assembly GCA_963843775.1). Classification (GTDB taxonomy): domain Bacteria; phylum Actinomycetota; class Actinomycetes; order Propionibacteriales; family Nocardioidaceae; genus Marmoricola. Next base: position 108,679 of record CAWJLT010000016.1, on the reverse strand, counting down.
GTCGATCGCGCGCTTGGCGCCGTCCGGGGCGCAGTACCCGTAGAGCCCCTGGTAGGCGATGTCGCCGAGGAAGACGTCGAACCTGGAGTCCGGGTTGTCGGTCGTCGGGGTGCTGGGGGTGTCGGCGACCGGCTTGCGGTAGCCCAGCGTGCCGGTCTCGTAGGACCGGACCTCCTCGAGCGTGGTGAGCGTCGTCTGGACCTGGGTCAGGGTCGTCGCGTCGGTGTCACCCGGTGATGGAGGCCGGTAGTGGACGCAGAAGTTCGTCGAGCACTTGTAGGCCGGGGTGGAGACGGTGATCGGGTCCTCGGCGCCGTTGGTGAAGATCCGGGCGCGGGAGAGCAGGGTGTCCGCGTCGCGGCGGTCGGCGCCCGAGAGCTCGTCGCGGGCTCGGTAGAGGTCACGCAACGTCATGGTGATCTCGGTCTGGGTGCCGTGTCCCACCGGCTTGCGTGCCAGGGTGCGCTTGATGTCCGGCCGCAGCTGATCCTTGGCCTGCGCCAGCAGGTCGCGCGCCTCACCACGGGTGAAGTCGCCCTGGCTGCGATCGGGCGGTGGGAGCACCCGGGTGGTCCGTGCGGCACCGGCGTCGAGCGGGGCCGAGACGGCGATCAGGAGGGCCAGAAGCGCGACGACAGAGCCACGAAAGGTGCGATACACCCGGGGAGTCTATGGCTCGTGACCAGGATATTTGGGTGATGGATAGGTTTCGTAGGCCATGACGACCTCGTTGATGACCCCGGACACCGCAGCCGACGCCCTCCGGCGAGCTCGCCTGCGCAGGATGCAGGCCGTTGCGGGTGGCCTGCTGCTCTTCGCCGCCGTGGTCTACGTCCTCACCCTGGACCAGGACGGCTTCTGGGGCTTCGTGAACGCCGGGGCCGAGGCGAGCATGGTGGGCGCGATCGCCGACTGGTTCGCCGTGACGGCGCTGTTCCGGCACCCGCTGGGCCTGCCGATCCCGCACACGGCGCTGGTCCCGCGCAAGAAGGACGAGTTCGGCAAGAGCCTCGAGGAGTTCTTCTCCGAGAACTTCCTCAACGAAGCGGTCATCCGGGAGCGGCTGGCTGCGGCCGACATCTCGCGCCGGATCGGCTCCTGGCTCACCGAGCCCGCGAACTCGCGACGTGTCGTGGCCGAGGCCAGCACCGTGGCCGCCCTCGGACTGCGCAGGATGCGCGACCAGGACATCGTCTCGCTCGTGGAGGACGTGCTGATCCCACGGTTCGTGGCCGAGCCCATCTCCCCGGTCGCCGGGGCCCTGCTGCAGGAGATCCTGACCGACAACGCGCACCACGGCCTGGTCGACCTCGCCCTGGAGGAGGGGCACCGCTGGCTGGTGCACCACCAGGACGCCTTCGCCGAGGTCATCGGTGAGCGTGCCCCCTGGTGGGCCCCTGACCGCCTCAACGAGGCCGTCACGACGCGGCTGCACCTCGAGGCGATCCGCTGGATCGCCGACATCCGGCGTGACCCCGACCACCACGCACGCCAGGCGCTGGACAGCCTGCTGCGACAGCTGGCCCAGGACCTCCTGCACGACCCGGCCACCCAGGAGCGCGCGGAGAAGCTCAAGCAGCGGGTCCTGGAGCAGCCGCAGATGGTGGCCACCGGGATGTCGCTGTGGAGCGCCTTCCGCACGGCGTTGCTCGAGGCGCTCGAGGACGAGGAGGGACCCCTGCGGGAGAAGGCCTCCCGCGAGCTGGTCGCGTTCGGGGAGCGGGTCGCTCGCGAGGACGCCCTGCGCGAGAAGCTCGACACGTGGGCCGCCGACCTCGTGGTCTGGGCGGTGGGACGCTACGGCAACGAGCTCACGGCCGTGATCACGCAGACCATCGAGCGCTGGGACGGCAAGGAGGCCTCGGACAAGATCGAGCTGCACGTCGGCCGCGACCTGCAGTTCATCCGGATCAACGGCACGGTCGTCGGTGGCCTGGTCGGAGTCGTCATCCACGCTGCCTCGCTGGTGCTCTGACTCCGCGAGAGTGATGGGAGACTGGATTCCTGATGGCAGACCACGTGGACGACGTACCGATCCGTGACGGGTCGATCAAGCTCGGTCAGTTCCTGAAGCTGGCCAACCTGATCGACTCCGGCTCCGACGCCAAGGAGCTGATGATCCAGGGTCTGGTGACGGTCAACGGTGAGGTCGAGACCCGCCGCGGCCGCCAGCTGGTCCCGGGCGACGTGGTCTCCCTCGGCGGGACCAGATCCCGCGTCGCGTCGCTCTAGGGTCGCCTCGTGACGAGCACGGGCACGAGCAAGGGCACGAGCACGGGCACGAGCAACCGGGCCGCGGTCCGTCGTACCGATCGGACAAAGCGGGTGGGGTTGTCGGCCCTTCCCTGACGTTCGGGGGTGAAGCATCGTCCGTCAACGTCAGGATTCCCCGGCCGGCCGGGGAAACCTGCAGCCCCTACCGGACGTCGATCAGGTCCACCACGAAGATCAGCGTCTCGCCGGGCTTGATGACCCCGCCGGCGCCTCGGTCGCCGTAGCCGAGGTGGGGCGGGATCACGAGCTTGCGGCGGCCGCCGACCTTCATGCCCTGCACGCCCTGGTCCCACCCGGAGATGACCTGGCCGACGCCGAGGCGGAAGTCGAGGGGGGCGCCGCGGTTGTAGGAGGCGTCGAACTCCTCCCCGGTCGAGTGGGCCACGCCTACGTAGTGCACCGAGACGGTGCTGCCGGCCGTGGCCTCGGTGCCGTCACCCTCGGAGAGCTCGGTGACCTCGAGGTCAGTGGGCACGGGGCCGTCGTGGAAGTCGATCTCAGGCTTGTCTGTACTCATGGACTCCACCCTGCCATGACTGTCCTGGTCACGCCCAACGTGGTTGACTCCCGTGGCATGGATCACGGGCTCAAGATCTCGACGGTCAACATCAGCTGCCCGGATCCTCCGGCGCTCGGACGCTTCTACGCCGCCCTCCTGGGCATGGAGGTGGGCACGGAGGAGCCCGACTGGGTGATCGTCTCGGGCGGAGACAACGTGTCGCTCTCCTTCGAGCTCGACGAGCACTACCAACCGCCTGTCTGGCCGAGCGAGCCCGGCAAGCCGCCGATCCAGCTGCACCTGGAGGTGCAGGTCAGCGACATGGCCGGCGCCCTGGCACATGCCCTCGAGGTCGGAGCCAGGCTGGCCGGGCATCAGCCCCAGGAGGACGTGCGCGTCTGCCTCGACCCGGCCGGGCACCCGTTCTGCCTGTGGCTGGACCGAGGGGAGTAGCCGGGCTCAGGTCTGGTGGACGTAGCTGTCGAGCTGGTCACGCTCGAAGGTGAGCTGGGTGATCCGGCTCTTGACCACGTCGCCGATGCTGATCACGGCCACGAGCTGCCCCTGGTCCATCACCGGGACGTGCCGGATCCGGTGCTCGGTCATCTGGGCCATCAGCTCGTCGACGTCGAGCCCGGGCTCACAGGTCTGGACGACAGTGGTCATGATGCGGCTCACCGGGCTGTCGAGCACGGAGTCGTCACCGTTGAGCTTGCGGACCACGTCGCGCTCGCTGACGATGCCGTCGACCCCGGCGTCCTCACCGCTGACGATGACGGCACCGATGTTGTGCTCGGCCAGCAGGGCGAGGAGGTCGCGCACGGAGGCGTCGGGGCTGATCGTGATGACGTCGCTGCTGGACTTGCCCTTGATCACGTCGCTGATCTTCATGGTCGGTCCTTTCGTGGCGCCGATGGGGCTCGTCCCCGCAATCTAGTGGTCCCGGGCGCTGGTGGACAGGGGCTAGGAGTCCCGATCAGACGCGGTCTCGCTCCGACGTGAGCTCAGGTCGTGCACGGTGCCGCCGGGATGCGGTTCACCCTCGTGCGGGAGCGACCCGAGGAAAGCCAGTGCCTGGTCGTGCAGCTTCCCGTTCGTGGCGAGCGCACTCCCACCCGTGGGTCCGGGCTCGCCGTCGAGCGAGGTGAAGACACCACCGGCCTCGCGCACGATGATGTCGAGCGCCGCCATGTCGTAGAGCTCGAGCTGGGGTTCCGTGGCGATGTCGACCGCCCCCTCGGCGACGAGCATGTAGGACCAGAAGTCGCCGTAGGCCCTGGTGCGCCAGCAGCGCCGGGACAGTGACATGAAGTCCTCGAGACGCCCGCGCTCGTCCCAGCCGGAGAGCGAGGAGTAGGACAACGACGCGTCCTCGACGCGCGAGACGTCGGAGACCTGGCAGGCCGTGGCCCGCAGCAGCGACTTGCCGGTCCAGGCGCCGCCGCCCTTCATGGCCCACCAGCGCCGGTTGAGCATCGGGGCGGACACGACCCCGAGCACGACCTCGTCCTCGACCATCAAGGCGATCAGGGTCGCCCAGACGGGCACTCCGCGCACGTAGTTCTTGGTGCCGTCGATCGGGTCCACGACCCAGCGTCGCTGGCTGTGACCGGTCGACCCGCTCTCCTCGCCGAGGACGGCATCACGGGAGCGAGCCCGCGAGAGGGTACGACGGATGCCCTCCTCGACCGACTGGTCGGCATCGGTCACCGGCGTCAGGTCGGGCTTGGTCATGACGTGCAGGTCGAGGGACTTGAACCTCGCCTCGGAGAGGGCATCGGCGTCGTCGGCCAGCACATGGGCAAGCCGGAGGTCGTCGGTGTAGTCGGACGGCATGGGCACAGGGTAAGCCCCGCGATCGCTGGCCTCGGACCTCCGCGCCCGTGGTCACGGGCCGATGGGCGCCAGACCGGGCGCTCGACCGGGCGCTCGACCGGGCGCTCGACCGGGGCGGCAGGCACCGACGGTGAGGCGCCGCAGCAGGTCAGTAGCGGTCGCCGGCCTCGCGGCTCGCGAGCAGCCGCCGGAAGGAGCGCACCCGCTCGGCCTGCTGGCCGGTGGCCTCGCTGAGACCGCACTCGGGCTCACCCTCCCCGTGGGTGCAGCCGCGGGGACAGGAGGCCGTCAGCTCATGCAGGTCGGGGAACGCCTCGATCAGCTGGTCGGGGTCGACGTGCGCCAGGCCGAACGACCGGATGCCGGGTGTGTCCACGATCCAGCCGCCACCCGGCAGAGCCAGCATGATCGCGCTCACCGAGGTGTGCCGGCCGCGACCCGTCACCGCGTTGACGATGCCGACCTCACGGAAGGCATCGGGCACGAGTGCGTTCACCAGCGTGGACTTGCCGACACCACTGTGGCCGAGCAGCACGCTCGTCCGTCCGGCGAGCCGCTCCACGATCTCGGTGAGGTCGGCGCCGCGCTGGGTCACGACGTAGGGCACCCCCAGCGGCCGGTAGCTGGACAGCATCGCCTCCGGGTCGGCCAGGTCCGCCTTGGTCAGGCACAGCAGCGGGTCCATGCCGGCGTCGTACGCCGCGACCAGGGCTCGGTCGATCAGTCCCTGTCGGGGCTCGGGATCGGCCAGCGCGGTGACGATGACGAGCTGGTCGGCGTTGGCGACGATGACGCGCTCGACCGGGTCGTCGTCGTCGGCGGTCCGGCGCAGAACGGTCTTCCGTGCGTCCACGGTGACGATCCTGGCCAGTGACCCGTCGTCTCCTGTGGTGTCCCCCACCAGCCGCACGCGGTCACCGGTGATCACGCCCTTGCGGCCGAGCGAGCGCGACTTCATCGCGGTGACGATCGGCTCGCTCTCACCCAGGCGGCAGGTGTAGCGGCCACGGTCGACGGTGACCACGACGGCCGGCACGGCGTCGTCGTAGGAAGGCCGGTCCTTGGTCCGGGGCCGGGTGTGGCGCCGGGGACGCTCGAAGCTCTCGGGGTCGTGCTCGCCGTAGCGACCGGTGGTCAACGCGCCAGTCCTGCCCACACGTCGGCGAACCCGGGGAACGTCTTGGCCGTGGTTCCGACGTCCTCGACCAGGACGTCCGCCACGGCCGAGCCGACGACCACGCCGGCGTGCGCCATCCGGTGGTCGGCGTAGGTGTGGAAGGTCCCGCCGTGCAGTGTTGCCGGTTCGAAGGACAAGCCGTCGTCGTGCTCGGTGACCGCGGCGCCGAGGCCGTTCAGCTCGGTCGAGAGGGCGGCCAGCCGGTCGGTCTCGTGACCCCGGATGTGGGCGATGCCGCGCAGTCTCGAGGGGGTGGAGGCCAGGGCGCAGAGCGCGGCCACGGCAGGGGTGAGCTCGCCGACGTCGTGCAGGTCGGCGTCGAGACCCAGGAGGGTCTCGCCACCGGAGATCGTGAGGCCCCCGTCGTCGAGCGTCACCTCGGCCCCCATCCGCGTCAGCAGGTCACGCAGCGCGTCGCCCGGCTGTGTCGTGACGCGCGGCCACCCCGGAACGTGGACGCGTCCACCGCTGGTCATCGCGAGCATCAGGAAGGGAGCGGCGTTCGAGAGGTCGGGCTCGATGGTGACGTCGGTGCCCCTGATCCGTCCGGGGGAGACGGTCCAGCTGTCGGCGCCGACGCTTACCTCGACACCGTGCTCGCGCAGGCAGGCGATCGTCATCTCGATGTGCGGCAGCGACGGCACGGGCGGGCCCTCGTGCGTCACGGTGACCCCCCGGTCGTAGGCCGCGCCGGCGAGCAGCAGCGCGGAGACGAACTGGCTGGAGGCGGACGCGTCGATCGTGACCTCACCGCCTCGCACCCGTCCGCTGCCGGAGACCGTGAACGGCAACGTGCCGCGGTCCTCGTCGTCGATGGCGACCCCGAGATGCCGGAGGGCGTCGAGCACGCCGGACATCGGTCGGGTGCGTGCATGGGGGTCGCCGTCGAACCTGACCTGCCCACGGGCGAGCGCGGCGACCGGTGGCACGAACCGCATCACCGTGCCGGCCAGCCCGCAGTCGACCGACCCCCCGCGCAACCCGCCGGGAAAGACCAGCCAGTCGTCGTCGGTCGTGATGACGGTGGAGCCCAAGGTGGAGAGGGCGGCGGCCATCAGCTCGGTGTCGCGAGAGCGCAGGGCCCGGCGTACGACGGACGGCGCGTCGGACAAGGCGGCCAGCACCAGGGCACGGTTGGTCAGCGACTTGGAGCCGGGGAGCGCGACCCGAGCGTCGACGGGAGCCCGCGCGAGGGGCGCGGGCCAGAGCTCATCGGTGCGTGCGGTCACGCCACGAGGCTATTAGCCGATGGACTTGGCAGCGACCTTGGCCTGCAGCTTGGCCTCGCGGGTGAGGTGCTTGGCCTCGCGGCGTACGGCGGTGGCACCGTGCTTGGCGCGATAGGCGACACCGGGCTGGCCCTCGGTGTCGACCGCGGCGAGGAGGAGCCCGCCGAGCATCGAGAGGTTCTTGAAGAAGTGGACCTGCTGGTTGGCCCTGGCCTCGGGGTCGGACTCGTTCCAGAACTGGTGTCCGGCCACGGTCGTCGGCAGCAGCGTGGCGGCCAGCACGGTGCTGGACAGGCGCGGGGCACGACCACGGGCCAGTGCTCCGGCCGCCACGATCTGGGCGACCGCGTTGACGCGGACCAGGGTGACGGTGTCCTCGGGGATCTTCACCTGGGGCACGGCCTTCGCCAGCATGGGCCGGAGACGGTCGGTGACCGGCTTGGCCTTGGAGGCGAGCGCGGGGGCGTTCTTCAGGGCGTTGACCCCACCGACCACGAACATGGACGCGAGCAGGGGACGGGCGATCAGTCGGGTGGCTGTCATGGGTACATCAATACCCGATCACGAGTCGCTCAACCAGCCCGGCACGGCGGGTCAACGCGCGGGCTGACGTCCGGGCTGGCGTCCGGGCTGGCGTCCGGGCTGACGTCCGGAGTTCGCTCGCCGCTGCTGGCCGGGGGCCGCACCGGGGTTGCCGGCCGGTTGTCCGCTCGGGCCGCCCTTCGGGTGGCCGCCCCGGGTGCGCGGGACCGTGACGGTGGTCGAGTTGTTCCCGGGCGCGGGATCGGTGTAGCCGACCGGCGGCGCGACCGAGAAGGTGATCCGGGCCGCACTCGTGGTGACGACGTGGAAGTAGAAGTAGCGCCGCCCTGGCGTCGCGGAGCAGGTGTAGCCACCGTCCGCGCGCTGGCAGCGCCCGCCGTGCACGTGGAAGCTGCCGGTGCCGGTGGCCCGCAGCCGCGCCCGCTGACCCGAGGGCACGCCGGAGACCCGGACGAGCACGCCGACGCGCTGACGACGGTCCGGTCCCACCCAGGCCCTGACGCTCACGTCGGCGCTCCTGGACGGCTCGGGCTCAGTCGTCGGCCCGGGGTCGGTGGGTGCCGGGTCGGTGGGTGCGGGGTCGGTGGGTGCGGGGTCGGTGGGTGCCGGGTCGGTCGGCCTCGGGTCCGGGGGGCCGGTCGGGTCCGGGGGGCCGGTCGGGTCCGGGGGGTCGCTGGGCCCGGGGGGCTGGGTCGGGTCGGGGGTGGCGGGTGTCGCCGGTGGTGTGGACGTCCCGGTCCCGCCGGGGGCGGTCGGTCCCGGACCGGTCCCTGGACTGCCGTTGCCGGAGCCGTTCCCGTTGCTGGAGCCGTTCGTGCCTCCGGGGTTGCCGGTCTGATCGCCTCCCGTGGTCGGACCGGTGCCGGTGAGGCCGGCCAGCAGGTCTGCGGGGTTGTTCAGGGTCGCTGTCGGCGTCGTCGTGGTGCTGGGCGTCGCTGCGTCCGGACTGCTGCTGCCCGTGGGCGCTGGTGGGACGGTGGAGGACTGTGCGGAGCCGGTCCGCCCCGGACCGGTGCCACCGGTCGGCGGGGTGGGCGAGGTGCTGCCGGGAAGCTCGCGGGCCGAGGTCGGGGGCTCCGCCGAGGCCGGGTCGGCCGCGGGTCCACGGTTCACGACGGCGATCGCCGCGATCCCGGCGATGGTCACCACGCCGGCGGTCGCGGCCGCCGCCGACATGTGGGCGACCACGGTCTCCTTGGCCTTGCCCACCAGGACCAGGACGCCCGCACCGAAGCCGGTGGCGGCGCCTCCACCCAGGTAGCCCGCGGCCGCGGCACCGAGCACCACGGGACCCAGCAGTGCGGCCAGGGACGAGTTGACCTCGCTCAGCTCGAGATAGACGGCCGTGCAGCGACGGCAGTGCTCGAGATGCCCCTCGACCCGGGTGGAGTCTCGACGAGACAGGGCGCCGCGCACGTAGCCGCCCAGCAGGTCGCTGGTCTCGCGACAGTCGTCGTTGACCAGGTCGCCGGCGTGCATGTTCAAGAACGCCTGGCGCAACCCCTCGCGGGCCCGGTAGGCGAGGGCCGAGACGGAGTTGGGCGTCATGCCGAGGAGGGGAGCGATGTCGGCCGGCTTCTGGTTCTCCACCTCCAGGTGCCACAGCACCAGCTGCCAGCGCTCGGGGAGCGAGGCGAAGGCCTTCGCAGCCGCGCCGCCCTCGAAGCCAGCGACGGCGGTGTCGGTGAACGGAACCCCCGGGTCGAAGGGGGTCAGGTCGTCGGTCGTCGTGAGGCGCTGGTTGCTCCGCACCTTGTCGATGTGCAGGTGGCGTACGGCGGTGAGCAGGTAGGCGCGGAACGCGACGTCGGGACCACCTCCGGCGAGCAGGACGTTGAGCACCTTCACGAACGCCTCGGAGACCAGGTCGTCCGCGTCGGAGGGGCCGATCAGCAGCCGGGCCAGTCGCGCGGCGGCGTCGACGTGCCGCGAGAACAGGACCCCGTAGGCCTCGACGTCCCCCGCACGCACCCGGGAGATGAGCTCCGGGTCCGTGAGGTCATGGGTCCCCGAGACGGGGGCCGGGCTGTCGGGCTGGCTCATGAGATCGGGGAGGCCTCCGGGGGGTCGGGTGCGGCCCGATGAAGTTTATTCGCATTTTCCCGTCATGGAACGAAACCACCGCCGTTACTTCACTGAGGCCGCGATGCGGGGTCTCGCACACGAGTGGGCCATCGCGTGGGGGGTGGCCCAATCAAGAGATGGGGTAGGGCTATGGGCATCTTTGCGACGAGGACTCGCAAAGGCGCACAGGCCGAGGTGGCGCCGGACGCGGCCGAGGACCTGGACGGGCGACTGCTGTCGTCACGCTTCGAGGCCGTAGGTGAGCGTCTGGCTGCCGGATCTGATGCAAGCGCTGCGTGCGCGATGGTGGGCCGTGAGATGGCCCGTGACGGTGCCGACCTGGGTGAGGCACTGGACGGGCTGAGGGCCACCTACGCACGTGTTCTGGGAGGGGAGCCCGACTTCCGGGCTGTGCGCGCGTTGGGTCTGGCGTGGAGCGAGGAGACGCTCGGCTACCTCCACCAGCTCTCGTGCGAGAACCCGCTGACGGGTCTGGCCAGCCTGGCCCACCTGCGGGCGAGGCTCGCGGAGATCTATCGCGCGGAGCAGCAGGAGGGGCCGACGATCTCCGCCAGTCACACGCTGGTGGTCGTCGACCTACCGCTGCTCGGTCGCCCGGCGGTGTGGGAGGAGTCCTTCGGTTCCACGATGTGGCTCGTCCGTCTGGCGGAGCAGGCTCGGATGGTCTTCCCGGGGGAGGAGACCATCTGCCAGGCCAGTCCCAGGCGCGTGGTGGTGCTGGCCGGTCGGGGGGACCGGCTCGCCGATCGCGTGGGGCTGTTGCGTGATCTCGTCGGGGACCTGGTCCCGGAGACGTGGAGGGCGAGGGTGTGGATCGAGGGACTGCCCACGTCCAACCACGGTGCCGGCCTGCTCCTCGACGAGATCGCGCGAGCCTGAGGCCCGCGGGCGGCCGCGAGGACGTCGTACGTCGCTAGCCTTGCCACATGTGCGGCCGCTACGCCTCGAGCAGACAGCCAGAGGACCTCGTCGAAGAGTTCGAGATCCGCAACCCTGACCTCCCGCACCTCGAGCCCGACTGGAACGTCGCGCCCACCAAGGAGGTCTACGCGGTCGTCGAGCGCCCGCCGAGCGGCGAGAAGGACGCGACCCCGGAGCGTCAGCTGCGCGTGCTGAGCTGGGGTCTGGTGCCGTTCTGGGCCAAGGACCCGGCGGTGGGCAACCGGATGATCAACGCCCGCATGGAGACCGTGGCGGAGAAGCCGGCCTACCGTCGCGCGTTCGAGAAGCGCCGCGCCATCCTGCCGGCCGACGGCTACTTCGAGTGGTACCCCACCCAGGACCACACCGCGGCGGGGAAGCCGCGCAAGCAGCCCTACTTCATCCGTCCGACCGACGGTGGGGTGCTCGCCATGGCTGGTCTCTACGAGATCTGGCGCGACCCCGACAAGGCCGAGGACGACCCGACCCGGTTCCGGTGGACGTGCACGGTGCTCACCACCTCGGCCGAGGACTCGCTCGGGCACATCCACGACCGGATGCCGCTGATGCTGAGCCCGGAGCGCTACGAGGAGTGGCTCGACCCCCGTCGCAACGACAAGGACGATCTTCTCGCCCTGCTCGAGCCGGCTGCGCCGGGTCGCCTCGAGGCCTTTCCGGTGTCCACCCTGGTCTCCAACGTCAGGAACAACGGGCCCGAGCTGGTCGTGCCCCTCCCCCTGGAAGGCGGGTCCTGATGCCGATCGAGCGGATGGTGCCCACACCGAGGGGTGACGCCAGGTTGCTGATCCGCCGGGCCAAGCGGCCCCTGGCCACCCTGGTGCTCACCCACGGTGCCGGTGGCGGGGTCGACGCGCCCGACCTGGTGCGGCTGGCCCGCACGCTGCCGCAGCAGGACATCTCCGTGACCCTCGTGGAGATGCCGTGGCGCGTCGCCGGCAAGAAGCTGGCGCCTGCACCGCCGGTGATCGACGAGTGCTTCACAGCGGTGCTCGACCACATGCGCACCCGCAGCCCGCTCGTCGTCGGCGGCAGGAGCGCCGGGGCCCGGTCGGCGTGCCGCATCGCTCGTGCGGCCGGTGCGCGGGGAGTGCTGGCGCTCTCCTTCCCGCTGCACCCTCCGGGACGGCCCGAGAAGTCACGGCTGGAGGAGCTCCAGCACGCCCGGGTCAGGACCCTGGTGATCCAGGGTGAGCGTGACCCGTTCGGCACCCCCGAGGAGTTCCCCGACGACATCGACCTGGCCGTGGTCCCGTCGGCCGACCATTCGATGAAGGTCCCCAAGTCGGCCGCCGTCACCCAGGAAGAGGCCCTGGCCGTCGTCCTCGAGGCGACCCTGGAGTGGGTCGTGCGCGAGGTCGCCGGGAATCGAAACGGCTGAGCACGTGTTGGGAACTCACAGATCCACCACTGACCCGGAAGGGGATGACCCGTGCTCGCCACGCTCGAGAAGTCCACGTCTTCGGACGCGGCGGTAGTCTGGTTCCCAATGAGCGACTCCGAGACCGACGCCCTGGGCGTCGTCGACATCGACCCGACCACCATCGATCCCGCCACCGAGAGCGAGGCCGAGCGTCAGCTGCGCTTCGAGCGTGACGCGCTCCCGTTCCTGGACCAGCTCTACTCCGCCGCCATGCGGATGACGCGCAACCCGGCGGACGCCGAGGACCTGGTGCAGGAGACGTTCGCGAAGGCCTACGGGTCGTTCCACCAGTTCCGGCCCGGCACCAACCTGAAGGCGTGGCTCTACCGGATCCTGACGAACACCTTCATCAACACCTACCGCAAGAAGCAACGCGAGCCGCAGCAGTCCATGGCCGAAGACGTCGAGGACTGGCAGCTGGCCCGGGCCGAGTCGCACTCCTCCGCCGGGCTGAAGTCCGCGGAGATGGAGGCGCTGGAGCACCTCCCCGACTCCGACGTGAAAGATGCGCTGCAGCGACTCCCCGAGGACTTCCGGCTGGCTGTCTACCTCGCGGACGTCGAGGGGTTCCCCTACAAGGAGATCGCCGAGATCATGGAGACGCCCATCGGGACGGTGATGTCGCGGCTCCACCGTGGACGTCGCCAGCTGCGCGAGATGCTCACCGGCTACGTGCGTGAGAACGACCTGCTGACCACCGGTGGAAAGACCCGGGCCGGCACCAAGGGAGGTTCGTCATGACCCACGACCACGCGAGCCAGGGCCACACCCCTGACACCGACTGCTCCGAGGTGCTCGGTCGCGTCTTCTTCTTCCTCGACCAGGAGCTCGACCAGGCCGACTGCGCCCAGATCCAGCACCACCTCGACGAGTGCGGACCCTGCTTGGCGCGCTACGACCTCGAGCGCACCGTGAAGACCCTGGTGGCACGTTCCTGCTCGGAGGTCGCCCCCGAGGGCCTGCGCCAGCGGGTGCAGCTGTCCATCCAGCAGGTCCAGATCCAGATCTCGCGGACCGACTGAGCGACCCACTCCCTGTGGCCGATTTCGCCTGGTGCCCTCGACCTGAGAGGATGACGGTCGGCTTCGAGAGAAACTCCGAAGCGTTGACGTAGGAGGATCCTCATGGGCAAGACAGGTCGCAAGCGCCGGGCGCGCAAGAAGAAGGCCGCGAACCACGGCAAGCGCCCCAACGCCTGAGCACCGCTCAGGCCCCAGCAGCACCGCACCTCGCGAGCCCCGGACCAGCTGGTCCGGGGCTCTGGTGCGTCCCTGCCCGGTTGCCACGTGAGGTTGGATGGGAGTCATGGAACTCGACACACTGCTCCTGCAGGGCCGCGAGCTCGTCGAGCAGACCTCGCGGGCGCACGCCGAGCGCTGGGGACTCGGCGCCGCCAAGCGATGGGCTCTGAACCAGGACGACGGACGCATCCTGTGGTCCTTCGAGGACCACGTCGCCTCGGCCCCCGTGCAGATCCTCGGATCGTGGAACAGCACGGTGAGCAGCTTCGTCTGGTCCTGGGACAACGAGACGATCAAGCCGGAGCTGTGCGTCACCGCTGAGCAGGTCCGCGCCTTCGGCGTCGAGAACGGCGTCTCGGCCCTCACCTCCTCGCCGCTCAAGCTCGACGAGGACCAGGCCCGCGACCTGGTCGCCCTGGCCTTCCGCGTGGGCGACTGCACCGGGCTCTACCACCCGTTCGACGGACAGCTGGCCACCTACGTCGCGTTCGGTCCCGTGACCGTCGAGGAACCCGGCGGGCACGTCACGGTCTTCGACCTGGGAGCGCCGTGAGCGCGCTCGCCCTCCAGCCCGGTCTGAGTGCGTCGCTGGAGCGCACGGTCGGCGAGGTCGACACCGCTGCGGCGGTCGGCTCGGGCAGCCTGCCGGTGCTGGGTACGCCGCGACTCCTCGCCTGGTGCGAGGCCGCCACCTGCGCCGCCATCGAGCCGGCGCTCCGGGAGGGCCAGACCAGCGTCGGCACCCGGATCACGCTCGAGCACACAGCGCCCTCCCCGGTTGGCGCGACGGTCCAGGTCACGGCCAGTGCCGTCCACGTGGACGGCAAGCTGGTGCGGTTCAGCGTGGCGGCCCGCCAGGGCGCCCGGCTGGTCGGCTCCGGTGAGGTGACCCGGGTGGTCGTCGATGCCGGGCGCTTCCTCTCCCGAGTGGCCGCCGACTGACAGGTCGCCCGGGAACCGCGCGGCATCCTCAGTCCGGACCCGACCTTGCACCAGCCTCTAGTCCAGCCTCTGGGTCAGGCGCAGGGCGTAGCCGAGGAGGAGCACCCCCGACTCGGGTGACCAGTCGTCCTCAGGGACACGCGAGAAGCCCAGCCGCTCGTAGACGCGGTGCGCCGAGGACATCCGGTCCATCGACGACATCCGGACGCCGCCGTAGCCGAGCTCGCGGGAGCGCCGCAGGCACAGCTCGACCAGCGATCGGCCGACGCCCCTGCCCCGTGCGGCGGGGCTGACCGCGAGCATCCGGAACTCGCCCTCGTCGTCGTGGCCGACCTCCCGGTAGGCCGAGCCGACCGGGCAGAAGCTCACCGAGCCGAGAAGGGTCTGGTCGTCCACCGCCACCCAGATCTCGGCCTCCCGCACCCGGCGCGAGGTGTCCGTCAGCTGAGCGAGATAGCTGTCGCCTTCCGCGAGGAACCCGTCACCGAGGTAGACCTCGGCCGTGAGCCGCCCGACCGCCTCGAGCTCGTCGGGGCGGACCGGCCGGATCTCCATCGGGATCGGTCGCCGGCTCAGATGCCGAAGGTGGCGCGCGGGTAGGCGGCGTCGACGTCGGTGATGACGTTGACCAGGTAGGGCACCCCCGAGGCGAACGCACGGTCGATCGCCGGACCGATCTGGCGAGGGTCGGTCACGGTCTCGCCCCCGCCCCCGAGGGCCTTCACCACGTCGTCGTAGCGGGTCTGCGGCGCGAGGTCGGCAGCCACGTCGTACCCGTAGAGCATCTGCATGGGTTGCTTCTCCAGGCCCCAGGCGGAGTTGTTGCCGCAGATCATGACGACGGGGAGGTCGTGGCGCACGAGGGTGTCGACGTCCATCAACGACATTCCCGCGGCGCCGTCGCCGTACAGCAGGACGACCTGGGCCGACGGACGCGCGACCCGCGCGGCGATGGCCGCCCCGAGGCCGGCGCCGAGGCAGCCGTAGGGGCCGGGGTCCAGCCAGCCTCCGGGCCGTTTCGGCTCGACGAACTTGCCGGCGAAGGAGACGAAGTCGCCGCCGTCACCGATGACGACGGAGTCCTCGGCCAGGCGGGGGACCAGCTCGCCGTAGATGCGCGCCGGGTGGATGGGGTCGGCCGTCGCGCCGAGGAGCTCGGCGTCGCGGGCGGTGTTGGCCGTGACCGTGTCCTGGAGCGTCGAGACCCAGGACGACCAGTCGGGGCGGCGGACCAGGTGGCTGACCGCCTCGCGGAGGCCGTCGAGCACCAGCGTGAGGTCACCCGAGGCCTCGGCCGCGAGGTCGGCGTGCTTCGAGACCTGGCCGGGCGAGTCGGCGAGGTGCACGACGCGGGCCGGGGTCGCGCCCTCCTTGCCGCCGAAGACGCCGTAGCCGAGCCGGAAGTCGAGCGGGGTGCCGGCGACGATGACGAGGTCGGCCCCGCCGAGCGCGACGCCGCGCGCCTTGGTCACGAGCAACGGGTGCCCTCCCGGGACCAGGCCGCGGCCCATGCCGTTGGTGATCACGGGTACGCCGGTCTCCTCGACCAGCCGCAGGGCCGCCTCCTCGGCACCGTCGGCCCACACGTCGGTGCCGAGGACCACCACCGGACGCCGGGCCTGGCCGAGCAGCTCGCCGATGTCGGAGATCGCGTCGCCGTCGGGCTCGGTGCGGCGCCGCTCGCCGACGACGGGTCGGGTCGAGGAGGAGGAGTTGAAGAACTCGTCCATGGGGATGTCGACGAAGACCGGTCCGCGGTGCGAGGAGCCGGCCGCGGTGAACGCCTCGTGCATGCCCTCGGCCACCTCGCCGGCGGTGTGGATGGTGCGGGCCAGCTTGGAGACCGACGCGACGATCGGTGGCTGGTCGAGCTCCTGCAGCGACCCCATGCCCCAGCGGTTGGACGGGGCGCGACCACCGACGACGACGAGCGGTGAGCCGTTGAACTGCGCCTGGGCGATCGCACTGACGCCGTTGGTCACTCCGGGACCAGCCGTGAGCACGGCCAGCCCTGGCTTGCGGGTCAGCTTGCCCATCGCCTCGGCGGCGAACGCGGCGGTCTGCTCGTGCCGGACGTCGATGATGCGCATGGGCGGGTCGGCGGTGACGGCGCCGTCGTACATCGGGAAGACGTGGGCGCCGGAGAGGGTGAACATGACCTCGACCCCGTGCTCGCGGGCGACGGCGACGGCGTGCTGGCCGGAGTGGGCCTCCTCGGCCGCGGTGGCGCTGGTGGAGGAGGTGTCCGTCTGGTCGGTGGGCTGCTCGGGTGCCTGCCCGGATTCCTGCGTCATGACGCGAGGTTAGCGCCCGGCGGCGACCGGTCGTCGGTCGCCGCGGGGTTTCTCCTAGGCTGACCGGGTGCCCTCCCTCCAGGCGCTCGCCCGGGCCCACACCGACCTCTCCACCGAGGACGTGGGATGGCTCTCGCTGCTGCTGGCTGACTGGCAGATCATCGCCGACCTGAGCTTCGCCGACCTGGTGCTGTGGCTGCCGGCGCGCGACGGGTCCGGCTACTGGGCCGGGGCGCAGATGCGCCCGACGACCGGTCCGACGGCGTTCGTCGACGACATCGTGGGCTCGTTCCTCCAGACCGGCAAGAGGCCGCTGCTCGACACCGCCCTGAGCCAGGGGCGCATCGCCCGCGAGGGGGATCCCGAGTGGCGCGACGACGTGCCCGTGCGCGTCGAGGCCATTCCCGTGAGGCGTGGCGACCGCCTGATCGCGGTGGTGGCGCGCAACACCAACCTCCAGGGTGTGCGTACGCCGAGCCGGCTGGAGCTGTCCTACCTCCAGACGGCCAGCGAGCTGTCACAGATGATCGCCTTCGGCAGCTTCCCGTTCCCGGGCCCGCGGTCGGACCACGCCGACACCCCGCGGGTAGGCGACGGGTTCATCCGGGTAGACGTCACCGGCACCGTCACCTACGCCAGCCCCAACGCGCTCTCGGTCTACCGCAAGCTCGGTCTCACCGGCGACCTGAGCGGTCAGTCGCTCGCCGTGGTCACCCGCGAGCTGGTGCCGCCCGGGATGCGGCCGGACGAGGAGGCGATCGGTGCGGTGCTCAGTGGCCGGATGCCACGTGACACCGAGCTCGGCAACACCCAGGCGACCGTGATCCTGCGTTCGATCCCGCTGCGTCCGGCGGGGGAGCACACCGGCAGCCTCGTCCTGCTGCGCGACGTGACCGAGCTCAGGCGGCGCGACCGGGAGCTGGTGACCAAGGACGCCACCATCCGCGAGATCCACCACCGGGTGAAGAACAACCTGCAGACGGTGGCCGCGCTCCTGCGGCTGCAGGCCCGCCGCATCGGCATCCCTGAGGGCCGGGTGGCCCTGGAGGAGGCCGTACGCCGGGTGGGGGCGATCGCGGTCGTCCACGAGACCCTCAGCCAGGCCTTCGACGAGACCGTCGACTTCGACGACGTGACCGACCGGCTGACCCGGCTGGTCACCGACGTGGGGTCCCACGGCGCCCCCATCCGGACGCGGCGCACCGGCTCGTTCGGCGCCATCAGCTCGGACGCCGCGACTCCGTTGGCCATGGTCTTCACCGAGCTCATCCAGAACGCGGTCGAGCACGCCTTCGACGAGGACCGTGGCGGGGTGATCGAGATCCAGTGCTCCCGGGACGGGGAGGGGCTGCGGCTGAGCATCGAGGACGACGGTGTCGGCCTGCCGGAGGACTTCAGCCTGGAGCGGACCTCCAGCCTGGGACTCTCCATCGTGAGCACCCTGGTCGGCGAGCTCGGTGGCCAGATCAGCCTGGGCGGACGTGACGACGGGACCGGCACGAGTGTCGTCGTGCAGGTCCCGAACGTCGCTGGTCAGCCGCGCTGACCCCGAGGTGATCCCGGATCGGCCGGGTGCGGCTCAGGCGGTGCGGACGCGGGCCCGAGCGTTGCGGCGCTTCAGCGCGCGGCGCTCGTCCTCGCTGAGACCGCCCCAGACACCGTGGTCCTGTCCGGCCTCGAGGGCCCAAGCGAGGCACTGTTCGCGCACGTCGCAGCGCCGACACACCTGCCTGGCCTCCTCGATCTGCAAGATCGCGGGGCCGGTGTTGCCGATCGGGAAGAACAATTCCGGGTCCTCGTCGAGGCACGCGGAACGGTGACGCCAATCCATGGCTGGGGGAACCCTCCGGAGTACTAGTGAATGAATTCACGATGTCGGCCCGGCAGTCAGGGGAGAGGGATTGCCGGGGGTTTGGTGATGCGCACATCAGTTCCTGCTGCAGCGCAACTTCTCGATCGTCCCAACTCCGGGCCCCGATGACAACCCCCCTCAAAGGTCACCTTGGTCACAGCACCCGAAGGAATAGGGTCGTCCTCGTGAGCGACACCCCCCGCAGATCCGGTGACGACGGGTCCGAGACGGACCCGGTGACCAGGTCGCCGTACTCCCGGCACGGCACTCCCGCCCCGCTCGCAGTGGCCGCTGGGCTCACCGGCATCCAGGGGCTGCTCACCCTCGCCTTCGGCATCGTCGAGGGGTTGAGCCTCGACACCGGGAGATTGGTGATGGGCCTGACCACCGGCGTGTTCTTCCTGGCCTACGGCGTCGGTCTGGTGGTGTGTGCCTGGGGCCTGAACACCGTGAGCCCCTGGGCCAGGGGACCAGTGCTCCTCGCCCAGCTCATCTGGCTCGGCCTGGCCTGGAGCTTCCGGAGCGGTTCGACCCTCCCGGTGGCCATCGGGCTCGCGGTGGTGGCGGCGATCGTGCTGGCCGGGCTGCTGCACCCCCGCTCGATCGACGCCCTCGAACGGGCCGCGGACCGACGCTGACGGGCGGCCGGTCGAGGACCTAGCTGACCTCGCTCAGTGAGGTCCGGAGCTGGGCGAGGGTGCGGTTGAGCAGCCGGGAGACGTGCATCTGGGACACCCCGATCTCCTCAGCGATCTGCGACTGGGTCATGCCCCGGAAGAAGCGGAGCATCAGGATGCGCTTCTCCCGTGGGGGGAGCTGCTCGATGAGGGGCTTGATCGACTCGCGGATCTCGACGTGGGCCAGTGCCTCGTCGTCCATCCCGAGGCTGTCGAGCATGCTGTTGCTCTGACCGTCCTCGCCGCTGTCCCCGGCGTCGAGGGACAGCGTGGAGTAGGCGTTCGCGGACTCGATGCCCTCCATCACCTCCTCGACGGAGACGCCAAGCTTCTCCGCGAGCTCGCGAGGGGTGGGGGAGCGGCCGAGGTGCTGTGACATGTCGCCGGTGACTGCACCGATCGACATCCGCAGCTCCTGCAGTCGACGCGGCACCCGGATCGCCCAGCCCTTGTCGCGGAAGTAGCGCTTGATCTCGCCCAGGATCGTCGGGGTGGCGTACGTCGAGAACTCGACGCCCCGATCGTTGTCGAAGCGGTCGACCGACTTGATCAGGCCGATGGTGCCCACCTGGACGAGGTCGTCGAGAGGCTCCCCGCGGTTCATGAAGCGACGCGCGCAGTGGTCGACCAGCGGGAGGTGCAGGCGGACCAGCTCTTCGCGGCAGCTCGCCCGACGGGCGTCGTCGGTGCCCGGGGCGGCCAGCTCCACGAACAGGGAGTGGCTCAGCTCCCGGGTGGAGAGCTGACGGGCCGTCAGGGGCGAACGACGATGGCTTCGCCGCCCGCGGGGGCCGTCCGCATCGGTGGCGGACTCTGAAGGGTCGGACGACCCCTGGTCGGGCTCAGGGCCGGACACGGGTCAGGCCGCGATGCTGGAGCGCACGGTGAAGGAGACCCAGTGCAGGCTTCCTTCGTGGCTGGTCAGGACATCACTCGTCAGCGCCGTGAGGACCTGCCAGCCGAAGCTGTCCTGGTCGGGGTCGGCGTCACTGCTCGAGTCGGCAGAGACGGCGACGCGGATCGAGCCGTCGCTGAGATCGAAGTTGGCGTGCAGGTCGCCACCGGGGTCGGCGTGCTCCAGCACCAGCGCGCACGCCTCGCCCACGGCCATCCGGAGGTCCTCGATGTCGTCGAGCGTGAAGTCGAGGCGGGCGGCGAGCCCGGCGGTCGTCATCCGGAGAACCGCGACGTAGGCGCTCTCGGCGGGGAGACGCAGCTCGACGTCGGGGCTGTGGCTCACGGTGGTGTCCTTGGTGAAGATGGGGTCAGTGGGACACACATTAGCGCCGAACCGGACGCTGCGGGGGAGGTCGGCAAATGCCGCTGCGCCTGCCTCGGTCGCGTGTCCCTCCCGGGAAAGCGCGAACCCCGCGCCCGACAAGGGCGCGGGGCTCGCGACGAAACGTGTGCGTGCTCAGACCGGGAAGGCCGACACGTCGTTCAGGCCTTCTTGGTCTCCCAGAAGATCTCTGCGATCTCGTCGATCTTGGCGAGGAGCTCGTCGGCCTTGGCCGCGTCGAGCTCGCCCTTCGTGCCGCTCGCGCCGGCCAGCTTGGTGGCCTCGTTGACGAGCTGGTGCAGCTGGGGGTACTTCTCGAAGTGCGGGGGCTTGAAGTAGTCGGTCCACAGCACCCACAGGTGGTGCTTGACCAGCTCGGAGCGCTGCTCCTTGATCACGATGGCGCGTGTGCGGAAGTCGGGGTCGTCGTTGTCGGCGACCTTGGCGATGATGCCCTTGATCGACTCGGCCTCGATGCGTGCCTGGGCGGGGTCGTAGACGCCACACGGGAGGTCGCAGTGGGCGGAGACCTCGATGGTGGGGGCGAACAGGTGCTTCAGCATCCGGATGATTCCTCTCGCAGAAGTGACTGGGACGGCGCCACAGTGCTCGGGCGCCTCGCTGGCTGCGACACTACTCCCGCCCGCGATCCCGATTCCACGAGGGAGGTCGAGTGCTCGCAATGCGAAAAGGCAGGGTCCGTTCCTGGCTGGTACCCCGCCCGAGGGCTCCTGAACCGCGGCCTGCGCACCGTTGGGGAATGGCGGTCGTACGGGGCGTGTCGATGGCGCCCACCCTGGTCGACGGTGACCGGCTGCTGGTCCGCTACGACGCCCCTGCGCGGCCCGGACGGCTGGGTGTCGTGCGGTTCGCCGACGGTGTCGTCGCCGTCAAACGCCTGGACCACCTGTCCTCGGACGGATGGTGGGTGACACGGGACAACGCGTCCCAGGGGCGTGACTCGTGGTCGGCCGGGGCGATCGCCGAGGACGACGTACTCGCCCTGGTGGTGGTCCGGCTGTGGCCGCGTCCCGGCCGTCCGTCGGGACCCCCTGCCCCTGTGGGATGATCGATGTCGGGTCACCCCCCACCTGCGTTGCGAATCCGTGAGCCCACCCGGCCCGCGTCGACTCGCCCCCGGCACGTCACCGTCACTGACTCTTCGCCCACTTCTTCCTAGGGATGACTTCATGGTCGCACCGCACGACACCCCCCCGCCCGAGAACCCGCTGGCCACCGATCCGGTCTTCGCGCTGCACGTGGGCGGCAAGATGGAGATCTCCTCCCGGGTCGCGCTCAACGGACCCGAAGAGCTCTCGATGGCCTACACCCCGGGAGTGGCACGGGTCTGCGAGGCGATCGCGGCCGACCCCCAGCTGGCGGACGACTACACCTGGATCCCCAACACCGTGGCGGTGGTGACCGACGGGACCGCGGTGCTGGGCCTGGGCGACATCGGCCCCAGGGCGGCGATGCCGGTGATGGAGGGCAAGGCCGTCCTGTTCAAGCAGTTCGGCGGCGTCGACGCCATCCCCATCTGCCTGGACACCGTCGACGTGGACGAGATCGTCGAGACCGTGGTGCGGATGGCGCCGAGCTTCGGCGGCATCAACCTCGAGGACATCTCGGCGCCCCGGTGCTTCGAGATCGAGGACAAGCTCAAGCAACGTCTGGACATCCCCGTCTTCCACGACGACCAGCACGGCACCGCCGTGGTCGTGCTCGCTGCGCTCGAGAACGCCCTGCGGCTGACCGGCCGGCTGATGGAGACCACCCGCGTCGTCGTCTCCGGCGCCGGGGCAGCCGGGGTCGCCGTCACCAGGATCCTGCTGGCCGCGGGGCTCAAGGACGTGGCGGTGCTCGACCGCTCGGGCGTCCTCAACAGCGCACGCGGTCCGCTCAACGACTCCAAGCTGGCCCTGGCCTCGATCACCGCAGACCTCACCGGTCGCAGCGGCTCCCTCGCCGACGTGATGGTCGGCGCGGACGTGTTCATCGGTCTCTCCGGCGGCACCGTGCCCGAGGAGATCGTCGCGTCGATGGCCCCTGAGGCGATCATCTTCGGCCTGGCCAACCCGACGCCCGAGGTGCACCCGGAGGTGGCGCTACGCCACGCCCGCGTCGTGGCCACCGGCCGCTCGGACTTCCCCAACCAGATCAACAACGTGCTGGCCTTCCCCGGGATCTTCCGCGGTGCGATCGACGTACGTGCCCGGGCGATCACCGAGGGGATGAAGCTCGCAGCGGCCGACGCCCTCGCTGCGATCGTGGCCGACGACGTCCGCGAGGACTACGTCATCCCCTCGCCCTTCGACCCCCGCGTCGGCCCGGCCGTGGCCGCCGCTGTCAGCGAGGCGGCTCGGCGCGACGGGGTGGCTCGGCGGTAGGGGTGCAGGTTCCCCCGGTTCCCCGGGGAAACCTGACGTTCTCGGGCATTGCAACACCCGAGAACGTCGGGGGGTGCCTGTGAACCCCACCCGTTCTGTCCCCGAACGGGCGTGACTGACCCGGCCACCGCTAGGGTCGAGACATGTTTGCTGCGTACGCCGAAAGCTTCTCCCCCGACGATCCGCTGAGCGGCCTGGTGCTGGGTGAGCGACCCGAACCCGAGGTGCCCGAAGGCTGGACCACCGTCACCGTCAAGGCAGCCTCCCTGAACCATCACGACCTGTGGTCGCTCAAGGGAGTGGGTCTCAAGCAGGAGGCGCTGCCGATGATCCTGGGCTGTGACGCTTCCGGGATCGACGAGGACGGCAACGAGGTCGTCGTGCACGCGGTGATCAGTGATCCGTCCTGGACCGGCGACGAGACGTTCGACCCGAAGCGGTCCCTGCTCAGCGAGCGCTACCAGGGCGCCATGGCCGAGAAGGTGGCGGTGCCGAGGCGCAACGTCATCCCCAAGCCGGCGTCGCTCTCCTTCGAGGAGGCGGCCTGCCTGCCGACCGCGTGGCTCACCGCCTACCGGATGCTCTACACCCAGGGCGGTCTGAAGGCCGGTGACACGGTGCTGGTGCAGGGCTCCGGCGGCGGGGTGGCCACCGCGCTGATCACCCTCGCGCGTGCCGGTGGGCTCAAGGTCCTTGCGACCAGCCGTGACGAGGCCAAGCGCAAGCGCGCCCTGGAGATCGGGGCCCACGAGGTCTTCGAGTCCGGCGCCCGGCTGCCGGTGAAGGTCGATGCGGTCATGGAGACGGTCGGCAAGGCCACCTGGACCCACTCGATCCGCGCGCTGCGTCCCGGCGGCACGATCGTCATCTCCGGTACGACGTCGGGGCCGAACCTCGACGACGCCGAGCTGACCCGGATCTTCTTCCTGCAGCTGCGCGTCATCGGCTCGACGATGGGCACCAGCAAGGAGCTCGCCTCCCTGGTCAGCCTGCTCGACTCCAGCGGCGCCCGCCCCCTGATCGACCGGACCCTCCCGATGGCACAGGCCAAGGAGGGTTTCGCGGCGATGGCAGGCGGCGACGTCTTCGGCAAGATCGTCTTCACGCTCTGATGCCCGTGCACCTGCTGACCGGTGCCGGGTCCGGCATCGGTGCCTGCTTGGCAGACACGTTGCACGCGCGCGGCGACCAGCTCCTGCTGGTCGCGCGCTCGCAGCAGCGGGCCGACGAGCTGGCGGAGCGCTGGCAGGGCGCCCGGACCCTGGTCGCCGATCTCGTGGATCCCGGGGCGATCGCGGGCCTCGACCTCCCGGACTCCCTCGACTCCGTGGTCCATCTGGCCGGCGCGGTCGACCTCGGAACGGTCGGCGAGCTGACCTCCGACCAGTGGCGCTCGCAGCTCGAGGTGAACCTGCTGGCCCCGGCGGAGCTGACCCGGGTGGCGCTCCCGGCCCTGCGCGCGGCCCGCGGCACCGTGGTGTTCGTGAACTCGGGCGCCGGTCTGCGCGCCAACCCCGAGTGGGCGGCGTACGCCGCGTCGAAGCACGGTCTGCGCGCCCTCGCCGACGCCCTGCGCCTGGAGGAGAAGGGCAACGGTGTCCGGGTGACCACCGTCTATCCCGGTCGTACGGCGACGCCGATGCAGGAGCGGGTGCACGAGCAGGAGGGCAAGGCGTACGACGCCACCGAGTGGATCCGGCCCGAGACCGTGGCCGCGGCGATCGTGCACGCACTCGACCTGCCTGCCGACGCCACCATCCCCGACGTCACGGTCAGCCCGGGTCCCTGAGGGGCGGGTGGCCCCGCTCGGCATGCGAATGTCGCGCCTGGGGTTGGAGAGCGCCACTTCGCGCACTCCAGCGACATTCGCATGTCCGGCCGACCGCGCGCCGATGAGTTTGTCGGTGCCGGCCCGTCTAATCGGTTGCAGGCTCCTGCACCGGGGCTTCAGGCTGATGCTCCCCCCGCTGATGAACGAGGTCCACCATGCAGTCCGCAGAGAGTCACGGGTCCGAGGCGACGTTGGCGCCCGACTATGCCGTCCTGAGATGGCTGGTGGGCGCGACCTTCGTGGTCATCCTCAACGAGACCATCATGATCAACGCCATCCCGCGGCTGATGGCCGACTTCGCGGTCACGGCGAACGCCGCCCAGTGGCTCTCCACCGCCTTCATGCTCACGATGGCCGTCGTCATCCCGATCACGGGCTGGTTCCTGCAGCGCGTGACGACCCGGTTCGCCTTCGGTCTGGCGATGGGGGTCTTCTGCGCCGGCACCGTCCTGGCCGCCGCGGCCTGGACCTTCCCGGTCCTGCTCCTCGCTCGCGTGACCCAGGCCGGGGGCACGGCCGTGATGATGCCCCTGCTCATGACGACCCTGATGGCGGTCGTTCCTGTCGGTGACCGCGGCCGGGTCATGGGCAACGTCACCCTGGCGATGTCGGTGGCCCCGGCGCTCGGCCCGGCGGTCTCCGGACTGGTCCTGCACTCGCTGTCCTGGCGCTGGATCTTCCTCGTGGTGCTCCCGATCGCGGGGGGCATCGGTCTGCTCGGCCTGCGCGGCCTGCGCAACGTCGGCGAGCCCGTCGCGGGCAGCGTCGACTGGAGCAGCGTCGTGATCTCCGCCGTCGGCTTCGGCAGCCTGGTCTACGGCCTGAGCGAGGTCGGCGTCGAGGGAGACCACACCCTGGCGTACTCCGCCCTGTTGGTGGGTGCCCTCGGGATCGGCTCGTTCGTCTGGCGCCAGGTGGTGCTCCAGCGCAGCGACCGGCCACTGCTCGACCTGCGCGCCTTCCGCATCCGGGTCTTCTCCCTCTCGCTGGCCGTGATGGCGGTGGCCTTCATGGCGATGCTCGGCTCGATGATCCTGCTGCAGCTCTACCTCCAGAACGTCCGCGGCATGAGCCCGCTCGCGACGGGCGTGCTCGTGATGCCGGGAGGGCTCGCGATGGGTCTGCTCGGTCCTCGCGTGGGCCGGACCTACGACGCCCACGGCGCTCGCGTGCTCGTGATCCCCGGTGCCGTCGGCCTGCTCGCCTCGATGTCGGCCTTCGTCACGCTGGGAGCGGAGACCCCCACGTGGCAGATCCTGATCGCCCACGTCGTCTTGATGACCAGCCTCGCGGCCCTGTTCACACCGGTGTTCACGATGGGGCTGGGATCGCTCCCGCCACACCTCTACTCGCACGGCAGCTCGCTGCTCGGCACCATCCAGCAGGTCGCCGGAGCCACGGGCACCGCCCTGGTCGTCACGATCATGACGAGCCGGGCCGCGGCCCTCGTGGACACGGGAGTGGGCCCCCTAGCGGCGTCGCTGGAGGGGATGAGGTGGGCCTTCGCCGTCGCGGCCGCCCTGTGCGTCGTCGTCCTCGGACTCGTGACCCTGCTGCCAGCCAGGCTCCCCGGGGACCCCGAACACTCCGAGAGAGCGACGCCGGACGGTGTGGACGCGCTCGCGGTCGAGGGCGACACCGTCGGGGCGACCGAGCCCGCCTGACCCGTGGGTCAGGGCAGGCCCTCCGAACGCCAGCGGAGGGCGCCCACCAGCAGCATCCTGAGCTGCGTGCGGGCCTGCTCGGCGATGGCCCGCTTCGCCTCCGGGCGGGCGCTGAGGATGGCCTCCGCGGTGCCGACCATCGAGGTCACGATCATGTTCGAGAGCACCCGCAGGTCCTCGGTCGACCAGTACGACGGGTCGGTGAGCCGGGCGAGGTCGGCCGCCAGCTCGCGCTCGACGAGCTCGATCTGGTGCCGGATCGCCGCGCGCACCTCCGGTGGGCCGGCCACCCGTTCGCGGGCGATGAACGCGAAGTGGCCGTGCTGCGACTCCACGTGCTCGCCGAGCACCTTCACCGAGCTGTCGATGATGTTCTGGTAGTTCGGGTCGCTGCGGCGTACGTCGCGCAGCATCTCCCGCAGGGACGCGAAGGACTCCTCCACGAGGGTGAGGCCCAGATCCTCGATCGAGTCGAAGTGGCGGTAGAACGCGGTCGGCACGATCCCGACCTCCTTGGTCACCTGCCGCAGCGAAAGGGCCACCAGGCTGCTCTCGTGGCACAGCTCCAGGGTCGCGTCGAGGAGGGCGCGGCGGGTGCGTTCCTTGCGTTCGCCACGCGACTCCGCCAGGTCCGGGCGCGAGTCGGTCACTGGGTGACCCCGTCTGCTCGGGGGCGTCGCGAGCAGCGCTCCATGTTCATCAGGGTAGTGCTCACCGCCCCTGGGGTGAACGCTCGTGCTCCCGGTCGGGGAGTCGGCAGAGGGTGCTCACGAGTCGCGCCGGCTGACCTCGACGCCGTCGAGGTAGACCGCGCGCACCCGCTCGCCCAGCCCCGTGACGTCGTCCGGGTCGCCGTCCACGACGACGAGGTCGGCGCGCTGTCCGGGCTGCAACGTCCCGCGGTCCGTGGCCACGTCCATCAGGTCAGCCGCCGAGCCGGTGGTCGCGTGCAGCGTCTCAAGGGCCGACATCCCCACCCCGGTCATCAGCTCCAGCTCTTCCAGGTTGGTGCCGTGCGCTCCCACCCCGCAGTCGGTGCCCATCGCGATCTTGACCCCGGCCTCGTGGGCGCGGCGCACACTCTCGGAGTGGGCCTGCGCGACGACACGCGCCTTCTCCACGACCGTGGCGGACATGGGTAGGCCCGCGTCGGCGGCCGCGATCACCGCCCGGGGGGCGTGCAGCGTCGGCACCAGCCACGCGCCCGCCTGGAGCATCATCTCGATCGCTTCCTCGTCGAGGAAGATGCCGTGCTCGATGGAGCGGACTCCGTTGCGGAGCGCGGCCTTGATGCCGCCGGCACCTTGCGCGTGAGCCATGACGTGCAGCCCGGCGGCCGTCGCCTCCTCGGTCATCACGGCGATCTCGGCGTCGCGGAAGTGCCCGTGCCGCGGGTTGTCCCGAGGCGAGAGAACACCACCCGTGGTGGCGACCTTGATGACGTCGGCCCCGGCGCGGATGATCTCGCGGACCCGCCGACGCACCTCGTCCGGCCCGTCCACCACGCCTCCGGGCCTACCCGGGTGCGGCATGAAGAAGGGGACGTCCCCGCCGCAGATGCTCCAGTCGTCGCCGTGGCCGCCGGTCTGGCTGAGCATGATGATGGAGATCTGCATCCGCGGTCCGGGGATCATCCCGCGGTCGACCGCCTCCTTGATCCCGAGGTCGGCACCGCCGGCGTCGCGGATGCTGGTGATGCCGATGTCGAGGGTCTTCTTCAGGTTGGCCGCGGCGTTGTAGAACTGCAGGCTGAACGGCGTCTCGAGGATCTGCGCCTGGCTCGGGTTGTCGAGCGTGACGTGGACGTGGCAGTCCATGAAGCCGGGGGAGACGTAGCCGCCCGAGCAGTCGACCGCGACGTCCCCGTCGAGGCCAGGGCCGACGTCGACGATGCGACCCTCCTCGACGACCACGTCGCCCGCGGCCGGGCGACCGGTCGTTCCGTCGTACACGAGTCCACCGGTGAAGAGGGTCCGAGTCATGGTCCGACCCTAGAACTTGGTGCGACCGAGATCACGTCGGGTGTCCAGTCGGAGGTGTTCGGCGTCACGGCCGATGGCCTTGACCCTCGGACACCGAGCCGACATGGTTGTTGAGTGAACATATGTTCACTCAAACTTCGAGAGGAGCCGACATGACCGTGCTGCCACCGATGGCGGAACGAATCCTCGGATCCCGGGTGCTGGCGGCGCTCACCTCGCCGCACGGTGTGGACCGCTACCTCGAGCAGGTGAACCCGATGTGGGCCGCCACCGAGGTGCGTGCCCGCGTCGTCTCCGTCACCCGCGAGACCGACGGCGAGAACCCCGTGGCCACCCTCATGCTCCAGCCCACGAGCACCTGGCGCGGTCACCGGGCCGGCCAGTACGTCCAGGTCGGCGTCGAGATCAACGGTGCCAGGCGTACGACCCGGTGCTTCTCGATCTCCTCGGCGGAGTCCGGTCCCGGCGAGCAGTTCTCGATCACCGTGCGGGCCCACCAGGAGGCCAAGCCGGGCCAGCAGCGGGTCAGCAAGTTCCTCGTCTGCGAGGCCCGGCCCGGTCAGATCCTGCACCTGAGCCAGGCCGAGGGGCAGTTCACGATGCACGAGAGCCCTGCGACGCCCACCAACAACCACCTGCTGATGATCTCCGGCGGTTCCGGCATCACCCCGGTGATGGCGCAGGTCCGCACCCTCCTGCGTGACGGGTACGACGGGAAGGCCAACCGCCGCGTCACGTTCCTGCACTACGCGCGGTCGGCCGAGGAGCAGATCTTCGCCGAGGAGCTCAACCGCATCGCCTGGCAGGACAACGGCATCGACGTCGTCCTGCGCCACGGCGAGGAGCACTTCAGCGCCGCGTCCCTGGCGAAGCTGGTGCCTGACTACCAGGACACAGACACCTGGGCCTGCGGTCCGGCGCCGATGATGGAGCTGGTGAAGGAGGCGTACGGCGACTCGCCGCGCCTGCGCACCGAGTTCTTCAAGCTCTCCGCCGGTATGCCTGTGGACGGGGACTCCGTCGAGGGTGACGTCTCGTTCACGCGCGCGGGGAGGACCGCGACCAACTCCGGCGCCTCCATCCTCGAGCAGGCCGAGGCGCTCGGACTGACGCCGGAGTACGGCTGCCGGATGGGCATCTGCTTCTCCTGCGTCTCCCGCAAGGACGAGGGCACCGTCCGCAACGTCCTGACCGGTGAGGAGTCCTCCCTTCCCGGGGAGGACATCCGCATCTGCGTCTCGGCCCCGGTCGGCAGCTGCTCCATCGATCTCTGACCGCTACCCCGGAGAAACCACGAACCAACCGAAGGGAACCCACGATGAGTGCCACCACCTCAGCACCACCCGCCACCAACGACAACAAGCTGACTCCCGAGCAGATCGAGGCGTTCGGCAACGAGATGGACGCCATCCGCCAGCGGCTCATCGGTGAGCTCGGCGAGGAGGACGCGAACTACATCCGCGGCGTCGTCAAGAAGCAGCGTCAGCTCGAGGTCGCCGGCCGCGCGCTGATGTACCTCCCGCCGGCCTGGCCGCTGGCCGTGGCCGCCCTGAGCGTCTCCAAGATCCTGGACAACATGGAGATCGGGCACAACGTCATGCACGGGCAGTACGACTGGATGGGCGACCCGGGCCTGAACTCGCGCATGTACGACTGGGACAACGTCTGCCCCGCCGACCAGTGGAAGTACTCCCACAACTACATCCACCACACCTTCACCAACATCCTCGGCAAGGACCGCGACATCGGCTACGGCATCCTGCGGATGGACGAGGGGCAGAAGTGGCACCCCTACTACCTCGGCAACCCGATCTACGCGACGCTGCTGATGGTGTTCTTCGAGTGGGGCGTGGCGATGCACGACCTCGAGGTCGAGAACATCGTCAAGGGCAAGCGGAGCCTCGCCGACAACAGGCCGCTCTACCCCGGACTGATGCGCAAGGTCCGCAAGCAGGCGCTCAAGGACTACGTGCTGTTCCCGGCGCTCACCGGGCCCCTGTTCCCGCTGACCCTCGCGGGCAACGTGACGGCCAACCTGGTGCGCAACATCTGGGCCTTCAACATCATCTTCTGCGGGCACTTCCCCGCGGGCGTCGCGACCTTCAGCGAGGAGGAGTGCGAGGGCGAGTCACGCGGCCACTGGTACTACCGCCAGCTGCTCGGCTCGGCGAACATCACCGGGAGCAAGCTCTTCCACACGATGACCGGCAACCTCTCCCACCAGATCGAGCACCACCTGTTCCCCGACCTCCCGGCGCGGCGCTACCCGCAGATCGCCGGGGAGATCCAGGAGATCTGCGAGCGGTACGGCCTGGACTACAACACCGGCCCCCTCGGCAAGCAGCTGTTCAGCGTCGCGAGGAAGATCTGCCGCTTCGCGCTGCCGGGCGCCAGGAACAAGGCGCCCGAGCACGGCACCGAGCTGCCCGACACGCTGGCTGCCTGATCCGCGACCCGGTGAGAGACTGACGACATGTCAGACAAGCTCAGCAAGGCCGAGATCCGCAAGGATGCGCTGCAGGACGGCGTGACTGCGGCGAGCCAGGCGGTCGGCAGCGTGACCACCATCGTCACCACCGCGGTCGGGGACGTCGCGCGGGCCGTCGGTGGTTTCGCCACCGAGATCTTCGAGATCCGCGACGCGGTTCGCAGGGCCGGCCGGGACCACCTCGACGTGGTGCCAGCCGGCCCCGAGGGCGAGGTCGACGCGGTCGTCGCCCCCGTGGATCCTCCCGACGGGACCGGAACGTCGGATCAGCCGAAGAGCATCTGAAAGTCGGTCATCCGGAATGACGCGAGGGGTCGCTTGCCGGCCAGCCAGGCCAGTGGCCCCTTCGCGTCGAAGTGCCAGGAGCCGAGGGCCGGGAACGCCCGCGCCCGGCCCCTGATGGGCGCCACGACCTCGCGCTCGGCGCCCGGCTCGTCGGCGGCGCGCTGCTGCCACGTCGACCCCTTGAAGGGGGTCCGCGGGAAGTTGCGTGTGACGTCGGTGAACCGCGCCGAGGCGATCGGGGCACCGTCCAGCGTCGTGGTCCAGGACGTGCGCTGCACCCGGGTGCCCGTGGTCGTGCGCTCGAAGCCGCACAGGTCCTTGGGGATGGCCCACAGTGCGCGTCCGCCCTCGAGCGAGTCGAGGGAGTCCACCCAGATGTCGGTGATCTCGATCCTTCGACCGCCTGCCTTCTGCACCGGCCGTGCGACGAGCAGCTCGGAGTAGGTGAGCGGGCTCGGCGTCTCGTAGGAGACGAGTGCGGCGCCGTACACCCCTGGGTCGCGGTCAGGGTGGTCGCCCTCGCGGACGCGGAACAAGGAGAACCAGAGCTGTCCGTGCATGTTCCACGGCGCCGGGGGGTAGGTCATGGCGCTGACCCTAGGTGGAACGTGTGTCAGCCGGCGCGCACGTCCGGTGCTCGGAAGGTGCGCCGGTACTCCGCGGGCGCCACTCCCACGTGGGCGCCGAAGTGGTGGCGCAGCAGGGCGGCCGAGCCGAAGCCCGCTCGCGAGGCGACCGTCTCGACGGGCAGGTCGCTGCTCTCCAGCAGCATCCGGGCGTGGTGGAGTCGCTGACCCAGTAGCCACTTGCCGGGCGTGGTGCCGGTCTCGGCTGCGAACCTGCGGGCGAACGTCCGCTCGGACATCGAGGCGCGGCGAGCCAGCACGCGGACCGGCTGCTCCTCGGCGAGGTTCTCGCGCATCCAGATCAGCAGGGGGGCGAGGCTGTCGGCCTCGCAGGTGGGCACGGGGAGGTCGATGTACTGGCGCTGTCCACCGTCGCGTTGCGGGGGGACGACCATCCGACGGGCGATCCGGTTGGCCACGGCCGCGCCGAGCTCGCAGCGGACGTGGTGCAGGCAGGCGTCGATGCCGGCCGCCGTGCCGGCACTCGTGATCACCCGGTCGTCCTCGACGAAGAGGACGTCGGGGTCCACGGTGGCCAGCGGGTAGCGCTCCTTGAGCTCGGCGGTGTGGCGCCAGTGGGTCGTGCACGAACGGCCGTCGAGCAGGCCCGCCTCACCCAGCAGGAACGCGCCCGAGCACACCGAGAGCACCCAGGCGCCGCGTGCGTGTGCCCGACGGAAGACGTCGAGGATCGCCTCCGACGGCGGCTCCTCCGAGTCGTAGGCGGGTGCGATCACCAAGTCGGCGTCGTCGGCGTCGGCCAGACCGTGCGAGGTGGTGATCGAGATGCCGTTGCGCATCCGCAGGGGCTCTCCCGGGCGTTCGGAGCAGGCCCGGAAGTCGATCGGGGGGACGCCGTCGTCGGTCCGGTCGATCCCGAAGATCTCGGTCACGACGCCCAGCTCGAACATCGCAGGGCGCTGGGGCAGCACGACGGCCACGGTGGAGAGTGCCATGGCAGCAGTATGGCAGAAAATCTGCGGGGAGTGACTATCCTGCCACTGGTGGCAGGAAACTGCAGGGAGCAAAGTTGCTGCCATGACCAGTTTCCTTGCAGCCTCGTTCCTGTTGATCATCCTCGTGGGCGTGGGGGCGCTCCTCGAGCGCACCCACCGCCGCACCGCCGGGCTGCCTCGACTGCCCTTCGGTGCGGACGCCGACCGCGACGCTGACTTCTGGCGGGTGCGCCACGACCTGGACGTGGGTCGTCCCACCCCTCTCGGGCGCTGCTGAGGGTGGACCGGGGCCCCTCCCTCTCGGGCGAGTGCGGGCTGATCCGCGGCAGGTAGGTCGCGAGCCCAGTTGCCGACCTAGGTCACAGGACCGGTCTCCTGCTGATGGTGAAACCGGAGACTGCGGGCTGCCTACGGAAGATCGCGGACCCGTAGACGAACAGCTGGGAGCTGCTCGTGTGAACCGCGGCGAGATCCAGGTGGCCGTCCCGGTTCAGGTCACCGGCGCTCACGAGGTCTCGCATCCCGTTCCAACCGATGCCGATGCGCTGGCGCCGCGCCAGGGAGGTCCCCGTCGCCGTCCCGGGGTAGAGCCAGTTCTCGGCGGTCGAGGGCTGCCTGGCGACGAGATCGACGTGTCCATCCTGGTCGAGGTCTCCGACGCCGGTCAGCTCGTCCATGCCGTTCCAGCCGCTGCTACCGAGCAGGCGCCGAGGGCCGAGGGTCGTTCCGCGGCCGGGGTAGAGGTACAGCGCGCCGGTGGAGGACTGGACGGCGACGATGTCCGGCCAGCCGTCAGCGTCCACGTCACCGACGGCGGTGATCTCGCGCATACCGTTCCAGCCGTTCGCGCCGATGCGGACCCGAGCCGCGAAGTGGGTGCCACGACCGGGATAGAGCCAGAGAGTGCCGGTGGCGGTCTCGCGCGCGATGACGTCCTCGCGACCGTCGCGATCGAAGTCTCCGAAGCGGGTGACCGCGTTCAGCGCGCCCCACCCGGACGCACCGATGCGGACCGGAGGTGCGAACCCGGCACCGGTTCCTCGGTCCAGCTCGAGCTGGCCGGTGGCGGTGGCGCTGATGAGGTCGGACAAGCCATCGGCGTCGAAGTCGCCGAAGGGGGTGGCCGGCGCCTGCGGTCGGTGCAGCAGCACGGTCTGGGTGCTGTCACCGGGGACCAGTCCGCCGTCGGGCTCGCTCACGAAGGCGATGGCTGTGCCGTCCTGGTTGACGGCGGGCGAGTGGCTGCGGCTGCGGGACTGGGTCCCGTTCGAGGAGACGCTGGCGCGAGTGGTCGTCCCGGCCCTCAGATCGCGCAGGAAGACGTCGGTGCGGCCGTTCGTGTCCCCGGGCACGAGATTGTCGGCGTCCGAGGTGAAGACCACGTGATCACCGTTCACGCTGAGCGCCGGCTGTGAGGAGTCTGCGTCGGCCGGCTCGCCCGCGCTGGATGCGCTGACCCGCTGCGTCGTCCCGTCCACCAGGTCACGTACGTAGACGTCAGCAGCGTTCTGGCTGGCTGACCCGGCGGCGAGGTGGTCGTCGGCCGAGAGGAAGGCGACGTAGCGCCCGTTGGCGCTGATGGACGGGATGGAGCTGGCCCCCTCGGCCTGACCCCCGCCGTTCCCGACGCTCACGCGAGTGGTGGTCCGGTCGGTGGTGTCCCGGACGAAGATGTCCGCGACGCCGTTGGTGTCACCAGGCACGAGATCGGAGGCCTGGGAGGTGAACGCCACCCAGCGTCCGCTCCCGGAGATGGACGGATCCGTGCTGGCTCCGCCGTGGGCCTCGCCACCGGCACTGGTGAGGCTCACCCTGACTGCCCCGCGGGACAAGGTGGCGACGAAGACATCGGCGAAGCCGTTGGTGTCCCCGGTGACGAGATTTGTCGCCACCGACGTGAATGCGACCGAGATCGGGTCGAAAGGCACGCTGCCCAGGCTCACAGACGGGTCGCCGCTGGCCCCGTTCGCCTCCTGCCCGCTGACAGATCTGCTGACCCGGGACGCGCTGCCGTTCTCCTCCACGAAGGCGAAGACGTCCTGCACCCGGTTGGTGTCGGTCCCGATGTTCGTCGCCGACGACGAGAAGGCCATCACGTCGTGGCCGTTGCCACCCATCGCTGGCTGGCTGCTCGCCCCGTTGAGCTGCCGGGCGGCCTCGGCGGCGATCCGCAGCGTGCCGTCCGGGTCGTAGCGGTAGAAGATGTCGGCCACGTGGTTGGTGTCGCCGCCGACCAGGGTGGCAGCCGTGGAGCTGAACGCCACCCGGTCGCCGCCGATCACCGGCGTGGCGAAGCTCCCGACGCCAGCCGCTCCGGTGCGGCTCACACTGACCAGCGTCGTGGCCCCTGGATCGCCAGGGGCGGCCCGCGCCGGCAAGGGCTGGCCGATCACCGCGACGAGCACGGTCGTCATTCCTACGAACGTCGTGCGTCGCCTGTCCACGGCGTACCTCTTCCGGAACGTGCCGTTCACGGTGATGGAACTTCACGGTCGCACCGACCGCGATCAGGAGCGCGCCAGCGGTGATGGCTGGCACCGGGTACGCGCTCTTTCATCGACAGGCTCGGCACCGACCTGCGTGTCTGACACCGTACGCCGTCGCACGTGCGGGTCCTCGGGATTCGTCCGATCGAGACGGGATCAGGGCCGGCAGCGGGGAGTGCGCCGCGCCGACACTCCGCGCGCCCACGCGCCCCGCGCCATCGACGTCCCGAAGGACTATCACCTCGAGGGAGATCGCAGAGCGGCCCCGCCTGCGCGACTCCTTCGAAGCCCGAGCTGATAGTCACTCGGGCCGCGCCGGGCGTCACCTGCCGCCGATCGCGGTGGCGGCGGCTCGGCCGAGGGGCGAGCTAGCTCTCGATCACGTGTCGCAGGTAGCGACCGGGGTCCTCGAGGTAGCGGCGCCAGTGGGAGATCAGCTCGAGCTCGTCGTAGGTCGTCTCGCGGATGCCCCAGTCACCCACCTCGAGCAGCCGGGCGCCCGGGAGGGAGGCAAGCAGCGGCGAGTGGGTGGCGCAGACGAGCTGGCTCCCGGCCGCGGCGAGGTCGTGCATCGTCCCGAGCAGGGCGAGCTGGCCGCTGAAGGAAAGCGCGGCCTCCGGCTCGTCGAGGCAGTAGAAGCCAGGGGAGTCGAACCTGGTGCGGAGCACCTCCAGAAACGACTCACCGTGGCTCATCTCGTGGAAGTGAGGACCGCCGTGCTCATCGAGGTAGGTGTAGAGCCCGTGCATCGACTCCGCCCGCAGGAAGAAGCCCCACCGACTGCCGCCGGGCGAACGCTCGGTTCCCAGCCAGCGGTGCAGCGGCGACTCGGAGTCCCGCGTGCTGTGCTGGGCGTAGGGGGTCCCGCCTTCGCGGGAGAGTCCGAACACCATCGCGAAGGCCTCGACCAAGGTGGACTTGCCGGCACCGTTCTCTCCGTAGAGCAGGGTCACGCCAGGGGTGACCTCGAAGCCCTCCCGCAGGACCTGGTCGACAGCCGCCATCCCGGCCGGCCACTGGCGCGTGGCCTCGCCGTTCGGCACGAACCGCCGGATCGGGCGGTCGTCGAGCACCGACCGCCGGGGACGCGAGACCATCGCGACTCAGTCGTCCTCGGGGTCGTCCAGACGGGCCAGCCAGGTCGCGAACCGCTCGACCGGGGTCTCGAACTCCGGGTGCAGGTCGGTGAACTCCTGCAACCGCTCGGCGACCCAGTCGAGGGTCACCTCGTCGTCACCCCGGCGCTTCTGCAGCTCCTCGATACCGCGATCCGTGAAGTACACGAGCGGCTAGTAGCTCTGCTCGCGCTTGCCGCGCACCTCGGCGAACGCCTCGCTCATGATGCCCTTCAGCTCCTCGACGTGACGCGAGTGCTGGCCGACGGACGGTGAGCTGGACGCGGGGCGCGAGATGATCTCGACCGGGAGGTCGAGCAGGGGGAAGAGGTTCAACCGGAAGTGCGGCGACGGGCCCATGTTGGACGGCTCGTCCTGCACCCAGCGGATCTCCTTGAGGTGGGGGTAGCGCTTGATCTCCGCCAGGAGCTCGGCCTCGGGTCGCGGGTAGAGCTGCTCCAACCGGGCGATCGCGGTGGTGAAGGAGTCACCCTGCTGCTTGCCACGCTCGACCATCAGGTCCCAGGTGATCCGGCCGCTGCACAGCAGCAGCGTGTCCACCTTCTCGGGGTCCACCGTGGCGTCGCCCACGAGGGGCTGGAAGGTGCCCTCGGTGAAGTGCTCCGGCCGGGAGGCGGCCTCCTTGCGCTTCAGCATCGACTTCGGCGTGAAGACGATCATCGGGCGGTGCGCGTCTCCGAGCGCATGACGGCGAAGCAGGTGGAAGTAGCTCGCCGGCGTGGAGGGCTGGGCGACCACGAACGCGTCGTCGGCCGCCATGTTCAGGAACCGCTCGATGCGGGCCGAGGAGTGGTCGGGGCCCTGGCCCTCGTAGCCGTGCGGCAGCAGCAGCACGACACCGGAGGACTGGCCCCACTTGGTCTCGCTGGAGGTGATGAACTCGTCGATGACCGTCTGGGCGCCGTTGACGAAGTCACCGAACTGCGCCTCCCAGATGGTCAACGCGTTCGGTCGGGCCACCGAGTAGCCGTACTCGAAGCCGAGGGCGGCGTACTCCGAGAGCAGCGAGTCGTAGAGGTAGAAGCTCGCCTGGTCCTCGGAGAGGTTGGCCAGCGGGGTCCACTCGTTGGCGTTGGTGCGGTCGATGATCGTGCCGAACCGGCTGACGAACGTGCCGCGCCGGGAGTCCTGGCCGGCCAGTCGCACGGGGCGACCGTCCATGAGCAGCGAGCCGAGCGCGAGAATCTCACCGGTGCCCCAGTCGATCGGGCCCTCGTTGATGGCGGTGGCCCGGCGCTGCAGCTGCGGCAGCACCTTGGGGTGCACCGTGAAGCCGTCGGGGGCGCTCACATAGGCGTCCGAGATGCGCTTGAGGGTCTCGCGGGGGATCGCGGTGGTGAAGTCCTCGTGGGTCTTCTCCGGGTAGTCCGGGACCGTGGTCCAGCTCTCGGGGAAGTTGGTGGCCTCGCGCACCTCGGTGAAGACGCGCTCGAGCTGCTGCTGGTAGTCCCGGAGAACCTGCTCGGCCTCCTCCAGGGTGATGTCGCCACGACCGATCAGCGACTCGGTGTAGAGCTTGCGCACCGAGCGCTTCTGCTCGATCAGGTCGTACATCAGCGGCTGGGTGTACGACGGGTCGTCGCCCTCGTTGTGGCCGCGGCGGCGGTAGCAGACGAGGTCGACGACGACGTCCTTGTTGAAGGCCTGGCGGTACTCGAAGGCCAGCCGGGCGACGCGGATGCACGCCTCGGGGTCGTCACCGTTCACGTGGAAGATCGGCGCCTGGACCATGCGGGCCACGTCGGTGCAGTAGAGCGAGGAACGCGAGGCGGCCGGGGAGGTGGTGAAGCCGACCTGGTTGTTCACCACGACGTGGATCGTCCCGCCCGTGCGGTAGCCGCGCAGCTGCGAGAGGTTGAGGGTCTCGGCGACCACGCCCTGCCCGGCGAACGCGGCGTCGCCGTGGACCAACAGCGGGAGGACGGGGAACGCCTCGCCCTGGTTGAGCATGTCCTGCTTGGCCCGGGCGATGCCCTCCAGGACGGGGTCGACGGCCTCGAGGTGGGACGGGTTGGCTGCGACCGAGACCTTGATCTGGTCGCCCTTGTCGGAGAGGAACTCACCCTCGGCGCCGAGGTGGTACTTCACGTCGCCGGAGCCCTGGACGGTGCGCGGGTCGATGTTGCCCTCGAACTCGCGGAAGATCTGGCTGTAGCTCTTGCCGACGATGTTGGCCAGCACGTTGAGACGGCCACGGTGGGCCATGCCCATGGTGACCTCGTCCAGCCCGGCCTCGGCGGCTGCCTCGCAGATCTCGTCGATGAGCGGGACCGTGGTCTCGCCGCCCTCGAGGCTGAACCGCTTCTGGCCGACGAACTTCGTCTGCAGGAAGGTCTCGAAGGCCTCGGCCTGGTTGAGCTTGAGCAGGATCCGGAGCTGCTCCTCGCGGGGCGGCTTCTGGTGGGGCTGCTCGACGCGCTCCTGGATCCAGCGACGCTGCTCGGGGTCCTGGATGTGCATGTACTCGATGCCGACGGTGCGGCAGTAGGAGTCACGCAGGATGCCCAGGATGGAGCGCATCTTCATGAAGCGACGCTCGCCACCGAAGGAGCCGGTCGCGAACTCCCGGTCGAGGTCCCACAGGGTCAGTCCGTGCGACTCCACCTCGAGGTCGGGGTGGCTGCGCTGCTTGTACTCCAGCGGGTCGGTGTCGGCCATCATGTGGCCGCGCACGCGGTAGGCGTGGATCATCTCGAGGATCCGCGCCTGCTTGCTGATCTCGTCGTCGTGGTTGGTGGAGATGTCCGAGGACCAGCGGATCGGCTCGTAGGGGATGCGCAGGGCGCGGAAGATGTCGTCGTAGAAGTTGTCCTGGCCGAGCAGCAGCCCGTGGACGACCCGGAGGAACTCGCCGCTCTGGGCGCCCTGGATGACGCGGTGGTCGTACGTCGAGGTCAGCGTCATGATCTTGCTGATCGCGTTGCGGGTGAGCGTCTCCTCGGAGGCGCCCTGGAACTCGGGCGGGTACTCCATCGAGCCGACGCCGATGATGGCGCCCTGACCCTTCATCAGGCGCGGCACCGAGTGGTTGGTGCCGATGGTGCCCGGGTTGGTCAGGCTGATCGTGGTGCCCTGGAAGTCGCTGACCTGGAGCTTGCCGTTGCGCGCCTTGCGGACGACGTCCTCGTAGGCGGTCCAGAAGTGCGCGAAGTCCATCGACTCCGCTGCCTTGATGCTCGGCACCAGGAGCTGGCGGGTGCCGTCGGGCTTGGCCAGGTCGATGGCCAGGCCGAGGTTGATGTGGGCCGGGGTGATCTGGTTGGGCTTGCCGTCGACCACGTCGAAGCCGACGTTCATCGCGGGCATCGACTTCAGGGCCCGGACCAGCGCGAAGCCGATCAGGTGGGTGAAGGAGACCTTGCCGCCACGGGCGCGGGCGAGGTGGTTGTTGATGACGATGCGGTTGTCCCACAGGAGCTTGACCGGCACCGAGCGCACGCTCGTGGCGGTGGGCACCGTCAGGCTGGCGTCCATGTTCTGCACCGTGCGGGCCGGGGCGCCCTTGAGGACGGTGTAGGTCGGCTCGTCACTGACCTGGGGCTCGTCCGTCCTGGCCGCACCCTTGGACGACGGCTTGTCGTTGCTGGTGGCGGCGCTCTTGATGGCACCCTTGCCGCTGTTCCTGCTCTCGGACTGCACGCTCGGTGACTTCTCGGCCTTCTTGTCGGTGGTCTTCTCGTCCGTCTTCTGATCCGTCTGGGTCTTCGCCGCCGGCGTGGACCCGGTCCTGGCTGCCGGCTTCGTCTCGGCCTTCTGGTCGGCCCTGGGGGCGCTCGTCGCAGCCCGGTGCCCCTTCGGCGCGCCCGTCGACTCGGTCACGCTTCCGTGGGCGCCGCCGTTGCTGGAGCCAGAGCCGTTGCCGGTCGCGGCCCGGCTCGTCTCGGCCCCGCTCTTCTGGTCGTCCTGCTTCTGGTGGTCCTGCTTCTGGTGGTCGTGGTCGAAGAAGTCCCACCAGACCTTGTCCACGCTGTCGGGGTCCTTCTGGTACCGCTCGTACATCTCGTCCACGAGCCATTCATTGGCTCCGAATCCCGACATCGAGCTGTCCTCAGTTGACTCGGGCACGGCCAGTTTCGCCTCTTCCAACGCGGGTATGTGTGAGTACCCCTCAAGGCTAGACCCCTGAGCGGCAGAAGCGGAGTCGAGGTGCCGCGGAGCGGCAAGTCGTCGTGAGGGTCACGTCCCGGGGACTCGGCCCGGACGGGGGCGGCCTCGGTCGGCCATCGGTCGGCCCCGGTCGTCCGTGGGTGAGGCCCCCGGCTGATGGTGCCTCCGGCAGGATTCGAACCTGCGACACCTGGTACCGGAAACCAGTGCTCTATCCCCTGAGCTACGGAGGCGTGCGCCGACGGCGCGGCCTCGAACACTACCGGGCGATCCTCCCGCTCTGACAACCGGCGCCCGCCGATAGGCTGGAGGGGTGAATCCCGCCCAGTTGTCCGCCGTGATCGTCGCTGCCCTCACCAAGCTCAACGAGGACGGCCGTCTGAGCCTGCCTGACGGAGTCCCGGCCACGGTCGTGGTCGAGCGCCCGCGGAGCAAGGAGCACGGGGACTACGCGACCAACGTCGCCCTCCAGCTGGGCAAGAAGGCCGGGTTGAACCCGCGCGAGCTTGCCGGGATGCTCGCCGAGGAGCTGTCCGCGGCCGCCGGCATCGGCGGCGTGGACGTGGCCGGCCCGGGCTTCCTGAACATCACCGTCGAGACCGGCGCCCAGGGGCAGGTGGCGGCCGACGTCGTCGCCGCCGGCACTGCGTACGGCAGCTCCGACGCGTTCGCCGGGGAGCAGATCAACCTCGAGTTCGTCTCGGCCAACCCGACCGGCCCGATCCACATCGGCGGGGTCCGGTGGGCCGCGGTCGGCGACGCGCTCGGCCGGATCTTCACGATGACCGGCGCGCGGGTCACCCGGGAGTACTACTTCAACGACCACGGTGGCCAGATCGACCGCTTCAGCCGGTCGCTGCTGGCCAGTGCCCAGGGGCGCCCGGTGCCCGAGGACGGGTACGGCGGCCAGTACATCGACGACATCGCGCGCGATGTGCTGCTCCAGCGCCCCGACACCCTCGAGCTGCCCGAGGAGGAGGCCCAGGAGGTCTTCAGGGCGGTCGGCGTCGACCTGATGTTCACCGAGATCAAGCAGAGCCTGCACGACTTCGGGGTCGACTTCGAGGTCTTCTTCCACGAGGACGACCTGCACAAGAGCGGTGCCGTCGACCGGGCCATCGCCCGGCTGACCGAGATCGGCAACACCTACGAGGCTGACGGAGCCCTGTGGTTGCGCACCGAGAAGTTCGGCGACGACAAGGACCGGGTGATCGTCAGGTCCGACGGGCAGGGGTCCTACCTCTCCGGCGACCTCGCCTACTACCTCGACAAGCGCGAGCGTGGCTTCGACCGCTGCTTCATCATGCTGGGAGCCGACCACCACGGCTACGTCGGCCGGATGATGGCGATGTGCGCCGCCTTCGGCGACGAGCCCGGGGTGAACCTGGAGATCCTCATCGGCCAGATGGTCAACCTCGTGCGCGACGGACAGCCGCTGCGGATGTCGAAGCGCGCGGGCACCGTCGTCACCATCGACGACCTGGTGGGTGCCA
Source organism: uncultured Actinomycetota bacterium (assembly GCA_963843775.1). Classification (GTDB taxonomy): domain Bacteria; phylum Actinomycetota; class Actinomycetes; order Propionibacteriales; family Nocardioidaceae; genus Marmoricola. The sequence goes on along the minus strand of CAWJLT010000016.1, from coordinate 66,948 downwards.
TCGGCGTGGACGCCGCCCGCTACGCCCTGGCGCGCTACTCGACCGACTCCAACATCGACCTCGACCTGGACGTGTGGGCCACCCAGTCCAACGACAACCCGGTCTTCACCGTCCAGTACGCCCACGCCCGGGTGTCCAGCCTGCTGCGCAACGCCCGCGACCTCGGCGTCGTGGCCGTCTCCCACCCCGACCTGCTCACGCACGAGAAGGAGGGTGAGCTGCTGCGCGCGCTCGCGGAGTTCCCCCGGGTCGTCACGAGCGCGGCCGAGCTGCGCCACCCGCACCGCGTCGCCCGCTACCTCGAGGAGCTGGCCGGCACCTACCACCGGTTCTACGACAACTGCCGGGTGCTGCCGATGGGCGACGAGGAGCCCAACGATCTGCACGCCGCGCGGTTGATGCTGGTCGACGCGACCCGCGTCGTCCTGGCCAACGGCCTGGGTCTCCTCGGGGTCTCCGCCCCGGAGCGGATGTAGTCGTGCGGGCTCACGAAGCAGGCTGGGCGCACGCTGCCGTCTCCGTCCGGGGTCCGGCGTGGCTGCGGGAGCCCGAGGACCCCAACGTGCTGGTCACCGAGCTCTGGTCGCAGACCGCCCGCAAGGTCGACGGCGCCCTGGAGGTCGGGGGAGTCCTGATGACCGACCTCGTCGCCGAGCACGGTTCTCCGGCGTACGTCCTCGACGAGGCGGACTTCCGCTCCCGGGCCCGCGCCTTCCGTGACGGCTTCGCGGACTGCGACGTCTACTACGCCGCCAAGGCGTTCCTGTGCACCACGGTCGCCCGCTGGATCGACGAGGAGGGGCTCAGTCTCGACGTCTGCTCGGGCGGCGAGCTCGCGGTCGCGGAGCGAGCCGGCTTCCCGATGGAGCGGGTGGGCTTCCACGGCAACAACAAGACGGTGGCCGAGCTGGCCCGGGCTCTCGAGCTCGGTGTGGGCCGGATCGTCCTCGACTCCTTCCACGAGATCGTCCGGTTGGCCGAGCTCACCCGGGAGCTGGGGGCCACCGCCCGGGTGATGGTCCGCGTCACCGCGGGCGTCGAGGCGCACACCCACGAGTACATCGCCACGGCCCACGAGGACCAGAAGTTCGGGTTCTCCATCAGCAGCGGCGACGCGCTCGCCGCCGTCAAGCAGATCCACCACGAGCCCGGCCTCGAGCTGCTCGGACTGCACTCCCACATCGGCTCGCAGATCTTCGACTCCTCGGGGTTCGAGGTGGCGGCCCGCCGCGTGCTCGCGCTGCACGCCGAGATCTCGAGCGAGATCGGCGTCGAGCTGCCCGAGCTCGACCTCGGTGGGGGCTTCGGCATCGCCTACACCACCCAGGACGACCCCACCGACGCCGCCCAGCTCGCCATCGAGATGACCAAGATCGTGCGCGACGAGTGCCAGGCCCGGGACCTCGCGGTGCCCAGGCTCTCCATCGAGCCGGGCCGGGCGATCGCCGGCCCAGCGGTCTGCACCGTCTACGAGGTCGGAACCGTCAAGGCGGTCGAGCTCGACGGTGGCGCCGTCCGGACCTATGTCTCGGTCGACGGCGGCATGAGCGACAACATCCGCACCGCGCTGTACGACGCCGACTACTCCTGCACCCTCGCCAACCGCTCCTCCGAGGCGCCCACCCTGATGACCCGCCTGGTCGGCAAGCACTGCGAGGCCGGCGACATCATCGTCAAGGACGAGTTCCTCCCCGGTGACGTCGCGCCGGGCGATCTCGTCGCCGTACCTGGCACCGGCGCCTACTGCCGGTCGATGGCCAGCAACTACAACCACGCCCTTCGACCGCCGGTGATCGCGGTGCTCGACGGGCGGTCCCGGGTCGTCGTACGCCGCGAGACGATGGACGACCTGCTCGCGACCGACCTCGGCTGACCGGCCGCCACGATGACCGGGGCGGGCCCAGAAGGCGGATATGTGTCACGGGTGCCCCGCCGCAGGTGGGAGGATGTCTGGCGATGAACCAGCACTCCCAGAAACCAGTCCGCGTGGCCCTCCTCGGCTGCGGCGTCGTCGGCTCCCAGGTGGCCCGGCTGCTGCACGAGCAGGCCCACGACCTGGAGGCGCGCGTGGGCGCACCGGTCGAGCTCGTCGGCATCGCGGTCCGCAGGCTCGGTCTGGCGCGAGGCGTCGACCTGCCGGAGGACCTCTTCACCACCGATGCCGCCGCTCTCGTGGCGCGGGGTGACGTCGACGTGGTCGTCGAGGTGATCGGCGGCATCGAGCCCGCCCGCACCCTCATCCTCTCGGCTCTCGAGCACGGCGCGAGCGTGGTCTCGGCCAACAAGGCGCTGCTGGCCGAGGACGGCAGCACGATGTTCGCGGCCGCCGAGAAGGCCGGGCGCGACCTCTACTACGAGGCCGCCGTCGCAGGCGCCATCCCGATCGTGCGGCCCCTGCGCGAGTCGCTCGCAGGCGACCAGGTGACCCGCGTCCTCGGCATCGTCAACGGCACCACCAACTTCATCCTCGACCGCATGGACACCTCCGGTGCCGGGTTCGACGAGGCCCTCGAGGAGGCCCAGGAGCTCGGGTACGCCGAGGCAGACCCGACCGCCGACGTCGAGGGCTTCGACGCTGCCGCGAAGGCCGCGATCCTCGCCAGCCTGGCCTTCCACACCCGTGTGACCGCCGCGGACGTGCACCGCGAGGGCATCTCCGAGGTCACCGCGAGTGACGTCGCCTCCGCGGCCGAGATGGGCTGCGTGGTGAAGCTGCTCGCCATCGTCGCGCTCGAGGACGGCCCGGACGGGCCTGCCGTGTCGGCCCGCGTGCACCCGGCGATGATCCCGCGCAGCCACCCCCTGGCCAGCGTCCGCGAGGCCTACAACGCCGTGTTCGTGGAGAGCGCCGCTGCCGGGCAGCTGATGTTCTACGGCCCCGGCGCAGGTGGGGCTCCGACGGCGAGCGCCGTCATGGGGGACCTGGTCACCGTCGCCCGCAACCGGCTCTCCGACGTCCGCGGCGCCGGTGAGTCGTCGTACGCCGACCTCCGGGTGCTGCCGATGGGGGAGACCCAGACCCGCTACCACGTTCAGATCGACGTCGACGACAAGGCGGGCGTGCTCGCCGCCGTCGCGCTGGCCTTCGCCGAGCACGACGTCTCGATCCAGACCGTGCGGCAGGAGGGGCGCGGCGACGACGCCCAGCTGGTCGTCGTCTCCCACCGCGCGAGCGACGCCGACCTGTCCGCGACCGTCGAGACCCTGCGGGGCATGGCCAACGTCCGTGACGTCTCGTCGGTGATGCGCGTGGAGGGTGATTCCGAGTGAGCGCGCCCAACCCGTCCTCGCGCCAGTGGCTCGGAGTCATCGAGGAGTACCGCCACCGTCTCGACCTGCCCGAGGGCACCCCGACCATCACCCTGCGCGAGGGCGGCACCCCGATGGTCGAGTCGGCGTGGCTCAGCCACGTCACCGGCGCGGAGGTGTGGCTCAAGGTCGAGGGCGACAACCCGACCGGGCTCCTTCAAGGACCGCGGGATGACCGTGGCGCTCTCGGTCGCCGTCGGCCAGGGTGCGGAAGCGGTGGTGTGCGCCTCCACCGGCAACACGTCCGCCTCGATGGCGGCCTACGCGGCCCGGGCCGGGGTGAAGCCGTTGGTGCTGGTGCCCCAGGGCAAGATCGCCGCCGGCAAGCTGGCGCAGGCGATCCTGCACGGAGCGCAGGTCATCATGGTCCGCGGCAACTTCGACGACTGCCTGCGCATCTCGCGCGAGCTGGCCGAGCACTACCCGGTGGCGCTGGTGAACTCGGTGAACCCCATGCGGCTGCAGGGCCAGAAGACCGCCGCCTTCGAGATCGTGGACTTCCTCGGTGACGCCCCCGACGTGCACGTGCTGCCGACCGGCAACGCGGGCAACATCTCGGCGTACTGGCTCGGTTACCGCGAGGCCCACCAGGCCGGCGACTCCACCAGGCTCCCGGTCATGCGCGGCTGGCAGGCCGCCGGCGCCGCGCCGCTCGTCCTGGGCGCCCCGGTCCCGGATCCCGAGACGGTCGCCTCCGCGATCCGCATCGGCAACCCGGCCTCCTGGGACCTCGCCATGGAGGCCGCGGACAAGTCCGGGGGCAAGTTCCGGCAGGTGACCGATGCCGAGATCCTCGCGGCCCAGCGCGAGCTGGCCTGCCGTGACGGGGTCTTCGTCGAGCCTGCCTCGGCCGCCGGTGTCGCCGGGTTGCTCCTGGAGGCCTCCGAGGGCATCCGGTACGCCGACCAGCAGGTCGTCGTCACCGTGACCGGCCACGGTCTCAAGGACATCGACACCGCCCTGTCGTCCTTCACCGACCTCGTCGACACGGTCTGCGACGCCGAGGTCGAGGCAGCCGCCTCGGCTGCCGGCCTCACCTGATGCGAGGTCTCGATGCCGGAGGCTGAACCGGGCTTCGTCGAGGGACCCGTCACCGTGGAGGTCCCGGCCACCAGCGCCAACCTCGGTCCCGGGTTCGACTGTCTCGGCATCGCCCTGGAGGTCGTCGACACCCTGGTCGGGCAGATCGTCGGCGAGGGCCTCGAGGTCGTGGCCCACGGTGAGGGTGCGGGCGAGGTGCCCCTCGACGAGAGCCACCTGGTCGTCAGCGCCATGCGGGCTGCCTTCGAGGCGATGCAGGCCCATCCGTCCGGTCTTCGCCTCGCCTGCACCAACCGCATCCCGCACAGTCGTGGGATGGGCTCCTCGTCGGCCGCGATCGTGGGCGGCATCGTGCTCGCGCGTGCACTCGTCGAGGGCGGTGAGACCCTGCTCGACGACCACGCGGCCCTGGTCCTGGCCAACCGGATCGAGGGTCATCCCGACAACGTCGCGGCGGCCCTGCTCGGCGGTCTCGTCATCAGCGGCCAGGTCGGGGACGAGGTCTGGGCGCAGCCGTCGCCGGTCGACCCCTCGATCTCCGCAGTCGTGTTCGTGCCGCCCCACGGCGTACGCACCGAGGTGGCGCGAGGGCTTCTGCCCGACTCCGTCCCGCACGCGGACGCGGCCGCCAACACCGGGCGGGCAGCCCTGCTGGTCACGGCCCTCCGAGGTCACCCCGACCGGCTGCTCCTCGCGACCCAGGACTACCTGCACCAGCACCAGCGAGAGCCCGCGATGCCGGAGTCGCTCCGGTTGCTCCGCGACCTGCGTGGCCGAGGAGTTCCCGCCGTGATCTCGGGGGCCGGACCCACGGTCCTGGCCTTCGTCACCGACGGCCGGGACGTCGTCTCCGAGCTCGTTCCGGCCGGTTGGCGGACGATGCGTCAAGCCGTCGCCGGGCGCGGAGCCACCGTGCTAATGTGACAAAGCGTCACGACCGGCCCTCCGGGGGGAAATGCCGGAGCCGATGAATGGCGACGCAACCCACACCGTTCGCCTCCGCCTGGAACCCGACATGCCTGTGTCCGTGGTCTCCCAGCCGGCAACGGTGACCACTACCGCAACAGCTCAGCTGGCGGCTCTCGCCGTCCGGCCGATCAGGGGGAAGAAACCCGCATGACGGAGACCACCGACACCGCGTCCGACGCCTCACCCACCGGTGGGGCACGCAAGGGCGGCGGCCTGAACGCCATGTTGCTGCCCGAGCTCAAGCAGCTCGCCGGCGGGCTGGGCATCAAGTCCACGGGACTGCGCAAGGGCGCGCTCATCGAGGCCATCAAGGCCACCCAGAGCGGTGGCCAGAGCGGTGGCCAGAGTGGTGGCCAGAGTGGTGGCCAGAGCGGCCCTCCGAAGACCGGCGACCAGGCTGGCGCGCCTAAGTCCGGCAACCGGGGTGGTCAGAGTGGCGCCCGGGCGGGTGCTCGCAGCCGCACTGCGGCAGCGGAGCCGTCCGCCTCAGAGACGAGCGCGCCAGGAGCGTCCGCCCCCACCGGGCCCGCCCCCACTGAGCCTGCCCCCGCCGGGCCCGCCTCAGCCTCGTCGACCGCCGAGCCGCAGGATCGACCGGCCAAGGGCCAGGCCACCGGGCAGGAGGAGAACCGCCGGGAACGCCGCCGGGACAAGCAGAACGACCGGCAGGACTACGCGAGCCAGAAGACCAGCGGATCCGGCAACGACGCGTCTACCAGCGGCGGGCCCACCAACGACCGGCCCACCAACGACGGGCCCACCAACGACGGGCCCACCAACGACGGGCCCACCAACGACGGGTCCACCAACGACAGGTCTTCCAGCGACAGGCAGACCCACGACGGCTCCGCGAACAGCAGGGCCAACGCCAACGGGCAGCCGGCCGACCGTCAGGGCAACGACGAGCGCGGAGACCGCGTTGACACCCGCGCGGGCAACCGGGACCGCGACAGCAACCGCCAGCAGGAGAGCAAGTCCGCCGGCGACGGCCGCAACGACACGCGCAACGACACGCGCAATGACAACCGCCAGGACAGCCGTAACGACGGCCGCAACGACGGCCGCCAGGACAACCGCAACGACAGCCGTGACGACCAGCAGCGGGACGACAACCGCGACGGGCAGCGGGACGGGCAGCGGGACAGTCAGCGAGACGGGCGGGGTCAGCAGGACAGCGACCGCAACCAGGGTGAGGGTTCCGGCAACCGGACCAACGACCGCGGCAACGACCGGACCAACGACCGGACCAACGACCGGGGCGACAGCCAGGGCGAGCAACCGGAACCAGGATCGCAACCAGCAGGGCGGGAACCGCGCGAACGCCGGCAACGCGACCGACGACGACGGTGACGGGAGCCGTCGGAACCGGCGTCGTCGCGGGCGCGACCGCAACGAGCGCCAGCCGGTGGCGACACCGAGCGACCGCAACCAGGGTGGTGGCACCCCCAGTCGCGGCAACCGCAACGAGCCGGACATGCAGGTGCTCGACGATGACGTCCTCGCGCCGTGCGCCGGCATCCTGGACACGATGGACAACTACGCGTTCGTCCGCACCAGCGGCTACCTGCCGGGCAGCGACGACGTGTACATGTCGATGTCGATGGTGCGGAAGTTCGGCCTGCGCCGCGGTGACGCGATCACCGGCCAGGTCCGCCAGCCCCGCGAGGGCGAGCGCAAGGAGAAGTACAACCCGCTCGTCAAGCTCGACTCCGTGAACGGCGCCGACCCGGACGAGGCAAAGTCCCGCGTCGAGTTCAGCAAGCTGACGCCGCTCTACCCCTCGGAGCGTCTGCGTCTGGAGACGTCCTCTACCAACCTCATCGGTCGCGTCATCGACATCGCCGCGCCCATCGGCAAGGGCCAGCGCGGGCTCATCGTCTCGCCGTCCAAGGCCGGCAAGACGATGATCATGCAGTCGATCGCCAACTCGATCACCACGAACAACCCCGAGTGCCACCTGATGGTCGTGCTCGTCGACGAGCGTCCTGAGGAGGTCACCGACTTCGAGCGCTCGGTCAAGGGCGAGGTGGTGAGCTCGACCTTCGACCGCCCAGCCAGCGACCACACCATCGTCGCCGAGCTCGCCATCGAGCGCGCCAAGCGCCTCGTCGAGCTCGGCCACGACGTCGTCGTGCTCCTCGACGGCATCACCCGCCTGGGCCGCGCCTACAACCTCGCCGCCCCGGCGAGCGGCCGGATCCTGTCCGGTGGTGTCGACTCCGCCGCGCTCTACCCGCCCAAGCGCTTCTTCGGGGCCGCGCGGAACATCGAGGACGGTGGGTCGCTGACCATCCTCGCCACCGCGCTGATCGAGAGCGGCTCGAAGATGGACGAGGTCATCTTCGAGGAGTTCAAGGGCACCGGGAACATGGAGATCCGACTGCGACGGGACTTCGCGGACAAGCGCATCTTCCCCGCCATCGACGCCGTACAGTCCGGGACGCGGCGCGAGGAGCTGCTGATGAGCAAGGAGGAGCTTGCCATCGTCTGGAAGCTCCGCCGGGTACTGTCCGGGCTCGACGGCCAGCAGGCGCTCGAGCTGCTGCTGGAGCGCTTGAAGAAGTCGCAGAACAACCTCGAGTTCTTGATGCAGGTGCAAAAGACCACACCAACAGCAGGCGGACAGAGTGATTGAGCCCGATATGCCCGCGCATGACCTCCGGTGCGGATATGCTCATTCCGGTTGGCCCAGACATTTCGAGGGGAAGCACACATGGCTCGCATCGTGATTGCCGACGACGACGCGGATATCCGCGAACTCGTCGTGTTCAAGCTGCGTCATGGCGGGCACGAGGTCGTGCCGGTCGGTGACGGGGCGGCGGCAGTCGAGGCCTGCACCGCCGAGAAGCCCGACCTGGTCATTCTCGACGTCATGATGCCCGGCATGAGCGGGCTCGACGCGGCGCGTGCGCTGCGGCAGGACTCCAACATGGACGGACTGCCGATCATCATGTTGACGGCCCGCGCCCAGGAGTCCGACATCGAGCAGGGCTTCGAGGCCGGAGCCGACGACTACATCGTCAAGCCGTTCAGCCCGAGGGAGCTCGCGTCGCGGGTCTCCGCCGTGCTCGCCCGCACCCGCTGACGCACGTCGTACGCCCCTGATCCACGCCTGCCTGCAGGCGGGAACACGCCAGCCTGCCCGGCTGTTGTGACGGGTGCTGGCCGATTGGCTCATCAGAGGGCCTCGGTGGCACACTTGGACGCTGGCTCCGGTTCACGCACCTCATCGAGGGCGACCCGGCGGCTGTAACCCCGAGAGGAAACCATGAAGAAGGACGTTCACCCCCAGTACGTGACGACCCAGGTCACCTGCACCTGCGGCAACGAGTTCACGACTCGCAGCACCTCCACCAGCGGCTCGATCCGCTCCGAGGTCTGCTCCAACTGCCACCCCTTCTACACGGGCAAGCAGAAGATCCTCGACACCGGTGGCCGCGTGGCCCGCTTCGAGGCTCGCTACGCCAAGAAGGCTGCCGACAAGAAGTAGCTCCAGGGTCTGCAGGTTTCCCCGGCCGACCGGGGAAACCTGCGCTTGTGGGGCGAAGTATCGGCCTACAAGCGCCAGTTTCCCCGGCCGACCGGGGAAACCGTCACCCGATCCCAGGAGCCCCGCCGTGTTCGAAGCCGTCTCGCAGCTCGCTGAGGAGCACGCCGAGCTCGAGGGCAGGCTGGCGGACCCGGCGGTCCACTCGGACCAGTCGCTGGCACGCAAGCTGGGCCAGCGGTACGCCGAGCTGAGCTCGGTGCTGCGGGCGCACGCCGACTGGACCCAGATCGTCGACGACCTCGAGGCGGCCCGTGAGCTCTCCGGGGAGGACGAGTCGTTCGCCCGCGAGGCCGAGGAGCTCGACCGGGCGCGAGCCAGGGCCGAGGAGCGGCTGCGGCACCTGCTGATCCCGCGCGACGCCTCCGACGGCAAGGACGTGCTGCTCGAGGTGAAGTCGGGCGAGGGCGGCGAGGAGTCTGCCCTCTTCGCCGCGGACCTGTTGAGGATGTACACCCGCTACGCCGAGCGCCACGGCTGGAGCACCGAGATCCTCGACGCCACCGAGTCAGACCTCGGCGGCTACAAGTCGGTCACCGTCGCGGTGAAGGCGAAGGGGACCCCGGAGCCCGGTGAGGCGCCCTTCGCGCTGCTCAAGTTCGAGGGAGGCGTGCACCGGGTCCAACGGGTGCCCGTGACCGAGAGCCAGGGGCGCGTGCACACCAGCGCCGCGGGCGTCCTCGTGATGCCGGAGGCCGAGCAGGTCGAGGTGCAGATCGAGGACAAGGACCTGCGCATCGATGTCTTCCGCTCGAGCGGTCCCGGCGGCCAGAGCGTGAACACCACCGACTCCGCCGTACGCATCACCCACCTGCCCAGCGGGATCGTGGCCAGCTGTCAGAACGAGAAGTCGCAGCTGCAGAACCGCGAGGCGGCGATGCGCATCCTCCGGGCTCGCATCCTGGCCGTGGCCGAGGAGGAGGCCAACGCCGAGGCCAGTGACGCGCGCCGTTCCCAGGTCCGCACGGTGGACCGCTCCGAGCGCATCCGCACCTACAACTACGCCGAGAACCGGATCTCCGACCACCGCACCGGCTACAAGTCCTACGACCTCGACCGCGTGCTGGACGGCGACCTGGAGTCGGTGATCGCCTCCAGCGTCGAGGCCGACATGGCCGCGCGGCTCGAGTCGCTGACCGAGTGAGCACCCCGGTGGTGCCCGCCCGCGCCCTGCTGCGCGACGCCGGCCGTCGGCTCGCCGACGCGGGCGTCGCCAGCCCGGAGTACGACGCCTCGGAGCTGCTGGCGCACGTCCTCGGCACCACGCGCAGCCGGTTGCCGCTCGTCGAGTCGATAGACCCGGCTCAGCAGGCGGTCTTCGACGCCCTGGTCGCGCGACGGGTGGCGCGCGAACCCCTCCAGCACCTCACCGGGACCGCAGCCTTCCGCCACGTCGAGCTGCAGGTCGGGCCCGGGGTGTTCGTCCCGCGCCCGGAGACCGAGCTGCTGGCGGGATGGGCGATCGAGCGCGCCCGGGAGACCGAGGGGTCTGCGCTGGTGGTCGACCTCTGCTGCGGCTCGGGTGCCATCGCCCTCAGCGTCACCGACGAGGTGCCCCAGGCCCGGGTGCACGCCGTGGAGCTGGATCCCTCCGCCCACGAGTGGGCCGAGCGCAACCTCACCGCGACCGACGTCGACCTTCGTCTGGGTGACATGGCCGACGCCTTCCCCGAGCTGGACGGCACCGTGGACGTGGTCGCCTGCAACCCGCCGTACATCCCCCTGGAGGCGTGGGCGAGCGTCGCGCCGGAGGCCCGCGACCACGACCCGGCGCTGGCGCTCTGGTCCGGTGACGACGGGCTCGACGCCATGCGTGTCCTCGAGTCGACCGCCGCCCGGCTGCTGCACCCCGGAGGGTGGGTCGGCGCGGAGCACGCCGACGCGCAGGGCGACTCCGCAGCCCGCGTCTTCTCGGCGAGCGGTCGCTGGACCGAGGTACGCGACCACCGCGACCTGGCAGGTCGTGCGCGCTACGTGACGGCACGACTGGCACGATGACCACGTGAGGACGACCCCATGAGTACCCGCTACGACCTCTCCGACCCCGAGGGTCGTGACGACGGCGTGGCGGCCGCCGTGGCCGCCGTACGCCGCGGGCAGCTGGTGGTGCTGCCGACCGACACCGTCTACGGAGTCGGAGCGGACGCGTTCGACGCCGAGGCGGTGCAGCGGCTGCTCGACGCCAAGGGTCGTGGGCGCGACATGCCTCCCCCCGTCCTGATCTCGGCCACCACCACCCTCGAGGCCCTCGCCACCGACCTTCCGGGGTGGCTGGGGGGACTGACCGAGCACTACTGGCCAGGCCCCCTGACCATCGTGTGCCGTCAGCAGCCCTCGCTCCGGTGGGACCTGGGGGAGACCCGTGGCACCGTGGCGATCCGGATGCCGGACCACGAGGCCGCCCTCGAGCTTCTCGGTCGCACAGGCCCCCTCGCGGTGTCCTCGGCCAACTCCACGGGCGCCCCGGCGGCCCTCGACGCCGACGAGGCCGAGTCGATGCTGGGGTGGGCGGTCGAGGTCATCCTCGACGGCGGCCCGAGTGCGGGAAGCGCGCCGTCGACGATCCTCGACTGCACCGGCAACGAGCCACGGATCCTGCGTGAGGGCTCCATCAGCGCCTCCGATCTGCGCGCGGTGCTGGAAGGCCTCGGGACCCACCTGGAGGACCCGGGCGTTGCGTGAGTACCTGCTCGTCTTCCTCGTGGCCGGTGTCGTCAGCTATCTGCTGTGCGTCTTCGCCCGCGAGCTGGCGATCAGGTCCGGTGCCGTGGCGCGGGTGCGCGACCGCGACGTGCACGCCACCCCGATCCCCTACTTCGGCGGGGTGGCCATGCTCGGTGGCCTCGGGGCGGGTCTCCTGGTCGCGCGCCACCTGCCGTTCCTGAGCACGTCACAGCCGGCGGTGTTCCACGACTCAGGCGTCGTGCTCCTGGCCGGGGCGATGATCTGCGCGGTCGGGGTCGTCGACGACCTGATCGAGCTCGACGCCCTGACCAAGCTCGGTGGCCAGCTGGTGGCGGCGGGCTTCATGGTGCTCAACGAGGTCCGGCTCTACTCGCTCAACCTCCCCGGCGTCGGTCAGTTCTCGCTCGACCCCACCCAGGCCGTGCTCCTGACCATGGTGTTGGTGGTGGGCACGATGAACGCCGTCAACTTCGTGGACGGGCTCGACGGGCTCGCGGGGGGAGTGGTGCTCATCGGCGCGACCGCGTTCTTCCTGTTCTCCTACCGGTTGGCCGACGCCAACAGCTACACCCTGGCCATCACCGCCGCCATGCTCTGTGCCGCCATGGGAGGGGCCTGTGCCGGCTTCCTGCCGCACAACTTCTTCCCGGCCCGGATCTTCATGGGTGACTCCGGGTCGATGCTGCTCGGCCTGGTGCTCTCGGGCTCGGCGCTCACCCTCACCGGCCAGTTCGCGGACGTGTCCATCCGGCGGGGTGGCGGTGAGGGGTCCTTCGTGATGCTGCTCCCGATCCTGCTGCCGATCTCGATCCTGGTCGTGCCGCTCTCGGACCTCGTCCTGGCCGTCGTACGCCGCACCCGTCGCGGTCAGGCCTTCTACCAGCCCGACAAGGAGCACCTCCACCACCGGCTGCTGGAGATCGGCCACAGCCAGCGGCGCGCGGTGCTGATCATGTGGCTCTGGGCCGGCTTGATCGCGTTCGGGGGAGTGCTGGTGAGTCTCTACTCCGGCCCGCTGACCTGGGGTCTTCTCGCCGCGGGGACGTTGGGAACGGTCGTGCTGACCTTCATCCTCCCGCGGGTCCAGCGGCCGGGCGAACCGCACGTCGAGGACCAGCGGGTGCGCTGAGACCTCGCCCTGCACAGGGGGTTCTCCACAGGGTTGTCCGCCGGTCAGGCGATCGTGCCTCGCCCCCCGGTCAGGCGTCCGGTGGTCGCCGTGTCTCCTGTCCGCTGCGATTTCGTGGCACCCGGACTTTGTGCTACTTTTCACAAGCACCGCCAACCGCCTGATGACATTCACGTCACGCACGTGAAAGAGTCACCTGACGACGACGATGAGGCCGCCAATGACGACGACCACGCGCACCCCTGCCGCGCACTCCCCGAGAGACGCTGTGCGCTCGCTCTCCTCGGTGAGCCTGTGCGTCGGAGCGGCGCTGGTGCCGGTGGTGGTGCTCGCCTCGGTCACCTCGGGCCGTTCGGCCGCGTTGGGAGCGGCCCTGGGGGGCGTCGTCGCGCTGGTCTTCCTGCTGTTCGGGGTCCTCAACATTCTCGCGGTCCTGGCGCATGCGCCCCAGATGTCACTGCTCGTGGCCGTCGTCACGTTCGGCTTCCAGGTGGTGCTGCTCGGTGTCGTCCTCCTTGGACTGGAGCGGTCAGGGCTGATGGACGGGAGCCTGTCCACCGGTTGGATGTTCGCCGGACTGGTCAGCGCGGCCGTCACCTGGACGGGCGCACAGCTCTGGACCTCTGTCAGGATGCGCATCACAGCCTTCGACGTCGAGCTTCCCAGGTCGCCGGAACCCCTCGAAACGACGCGAGAGGCGGTTGTCCGATGACGACGATCGGCTGTTACGCTCCGAGCGCGGTGGGTCAGCCCGCTCGCACCGACGTCGGCTCTCGGCCGGGTTCTCCAGTTCCTGGCCGCGTCGCTGCTGTCACACCCGTCATTGATCGGGTTTCCATGCACACGGTCCGTGAGCCGGATGCTCCGGTGTCCACCTGTCGCACGCTCATGATGACGAGAACAAGGGGTTTGCAGTGAGTTCCACCGGCATCTTCCTTCAGGCGGTCAAGGGCGAGAGCTTCGTCCCGCCCGGTCCCGCCAGCTTCGACTACCCGCCCGTCTTCTCGGTCGGGGGTGTCGCGGTGACCAAGCCGATGCTGCTCCTGGTCCTGGCGGCAGGGCTGGTCTTCGCGTTCTTCTGGTCGGCTGCGAAGCGGCGCCAGATGGTGCCCGGCCGCCTCCAGTTCGCGGGCGAGTCGATGTACTCCTCGGTGCGCAACGGGCTGGGCCGAGACATCATCGGCAGCCGGGACTTCATGCCCTTCGTGCCCTACCTGGTGACCATCTTCTTCTTCATCCTGGTCAGCAACTGGTTCGGCTCCATCCCGTTCATCCAGTTCCCCACCTTCGGCCGCGCCTCGATGGCCTACGCGCTGGCCGCCCTCAGCTGGGTGATCTACAACTCCGTGGGTGTTCGCCGGCACGGCTTCCTCGGCTACCTCAAGCTCCAGTGCGTCCCCGCAGGCGTCTCCGGCCCGATTCTCGCCCTGATCATCCCGCTGGAGTTCTTCAGCAACTTGATCGTGCGGCCGATCACGTTGGCTCTGCGACTCTTCGCGAACATGTTCGCGGGCCACATCCTCGCCCTGCTGTTCGCGACCGGCGGGGAGTACCTCCTCATCGAGGGGGCCTCGATGGTCAAGGGGGTCGGCATCCTGGCCTGGGTGCTCGCGATCGCGATCGCCTTCCTGGAGCTCCTCGTCCAGTTCCTGCAGGCCTACGTCTTCACCCTCCTCAACGCCATGTACATCTCTGGTGCCCTGGCCGACGAGCACTGACCAGCACGACCACAACTGAACACCTTCTCTGCAGAATCAATCGAAAGGAACAAGCCGTGCTTCCTATGGCTATCACCGGCTCCGCCAACATGATCGGCTACGGACTGGCGGCCGTCGGCCCCGGAATCGGTATCGGTCTCATCTTCGCCGCGTACATCAACGGCGTGGCGCGTCAGCCCGAGGCCCAGGGCCGTCTGCAGTCGATCGCCATCCTTGGCTTCGCGCTCGCAGAGGCGCTGGCGATCATCGGTATCGCGCTCGCGTTCGTCCTCTAGCTCTTGCGCCTTCCGTCAACTGATCAAGGATCGCGAACATGTCGTCGTACCTGATTCCGCTTGCCGCCGAGGGCGGGCACACCCCCAGCCCCCTTGCGATCGAGCCGGTCGAGATCGTCATCGCTCTCGTCGTCTTCGCGCTGCTCTACTTCGCTGTCAAGAAGTACGTCGTGCCCAACTTCGAGAAGACGTTCGCCGAGCGCACGTCTGCCATCGAGGGTGGGCTCCAGGCTGCTGAGACCAAGCAGGCGGAGGCCGACGCCAAGCTGGCCGAGCTCGAGCAGCAGCTCTCGGAGGCTCGTCACGAGGCCGCCAAGATCCGCGAGGAGGCTCGCGAGCAGGGTGCCCAGATCGTCGCTGAGATGCGTGAGCAGGCTCAGGAGGAGGCGTCCCGGATCGTCGACCACGGCAAGTCGCAGATCGAGGCCGAGCGCCAGCAGGCCGTGACGTCGCTGCGCGCCGAGGTGGGCAGCCTGGCCACCTCGCTGGCCGGTCGCATCGTCGGTGAGAGCCTCGAGGACGACGACCGCTCCACGCGCGTCGTCGACCGCTTCCTGGCCGACCTGGAGCTGCACAACGAGGCGACCGACGCCGGCTCGAGCACCAACGGGGCCGGCTGATGGCCAAGTCCGACCTGCGAGGCGCATCGGCCGATGCACTGGATGCCCTGGGCGACAAGCTCCAGGGGACCGGTGCCGCGGACGCTGCCCAGCTCGGTGAGGACCTGTTCGCCGTCGCCACGCTGCTCCGGGCCGAACCCGGCCTGCGCCGTGTCGCCACGGACTCCTCCATGGACGCGGCTGCCAAGTCGGGACTGCTCAGGCAGATCCTCCAGGGCAAGATCGGCGCCCCGGCGCTCGACCTGGTCGCCGAGGCGAGTGAGAAGCGCTGGACCCGCACCCGGGACCTCGCGGACGCGCTCGAGGAGCTCGCCGTCGTGGCCCTGGTGAACTCGGCCGGCGACGACGCCGAACGGCTCTCGAACGAGCTCTTCGCCGTGGGTCAGCTGATCAACGAGCAGCACGACCTGCGCACGGCTCTCTCGGACCCCGCCCGCTCGGGCACCGACAAGGGCCGGCTGCTTCGCGACCTCCTCGGTGACAAGGTCCTGCCGGCCACGCAGCGTCTCGCCGAGCAGGCGCTGACGGGCAGCCACCGCAGCGTGACGGTCGCGATCGAGGAGTACCAGAAGATCGCCGCGGCCGCGCACGACGAGCGGGTGGCCGAGGTGCACGTCGCCCAGGAGCTCAGTGACGCCGAGGTCTCGCGCCTCGAGGCGGCCCTGGCGAACCAGTACGGCCGCAAGATCCACCTCAACGTCGTCATCGACCCCAGCATCATCGGTGGGATGCGCGTGGAGATCGGTGACGACGTCATCGACGGGACCGTCTCCGGCAGGCTCGACGAGGCCCGCCGCAGACTTGCAGGCTAGGGCTCGAGCACCAGCAAGGAACCGGCCCTGGGGCCACAGAGAACTTCAGATCATCGTGTGAACGCAACGACAGACTAGGGGCAAGAAAATGACGGAGCTTTCCATCCGTCCGGAGGAGATCCGGGACGCGCTGCAGCGCTTCGTGTCCGATTACCAGCCGGAGGCATCCAGCAAGGAAGAAGTCGGCACCGTGGCGGAGGCCGGCGACGGCATCGCGCGTGTGTCCGGTCTGCCGTCGGCGATGGCCAACGAGCTCCTCGAGTTCGAGGACGGCACGCTCGGCATCGCCCTGAACCTCGACACCCGCGAGATCGGCGTCGTCGTCCTGGGTGACTTCTCCGGCATCGAAGAGGGCCAGAAGGTCCGTCGTACGGGCGAGATCCTCTCGGTCCCCGTCGGTGACGGCTTCATGGGTCGCGTCGTCGACCCCCTCGGCACGCCGATCGACGGCATGGGCGAGATCGAGAGCGACCAGCGTCGTGCCCTCGAGCTCCAGGCCCCCGGCGTGATGGCACGCAAGTCGGTGCACGAGCCCCTGGCCACCGGGATCAAGGCGATCGACGCCCTGACCCCCATCGGCCGTGGCCAGCGCCAGCTGATCATCGGTGACCGCTCCACCGGCAAGACGACGATCGCGATCGACACGATCATCAACCAGAAGCAGAACTGGGAGTCCGGTGACCCGGACAAGCAGGTGCGCTGCATCTACGTCGCCATCGGCCAGAAGGGCTCGACCATCGCCTCCGTGCGTGGCGCCCTCGAGGAGGCCGGCGCGCTGGAGTACACCACCATCGTGGCCGCCCCGGCCTCCGACAGCGCCGGGTTCAAGTACCTCGCGCCCTACACCGGCTCGGCCATCGGCCAGCACTGGATGTACGACGGCAAGCACGTCCTGATCGTCTTCGACGACCTGAGCAAGCAGGCCGACGCCTACCGCGCCGTCTCGCTGCTGCTGCGTCGTCCCCCGGGCCGCGAGGCGTTCCCCGGCGACGTGTTCTACCTGCACAGCCGTCTGCTCGAGCGCTGCGCCAAGCTCTCCGACGACCTCGGCCACGGCTCGATGACGGGCCTGCCGATCGTGGAGACCAAGGCCAACGACGTCTCGGCGTTCATCCCGACGAACGTCATCTCCATCACCGACGGTCAGATCTTCCTGCAGTCCGACCTGTTCGCCTCCAACCAGCGCCCGGCCATCGACGTCGGTGTGTCCGTCTCGCGCGTGGGTGGTGCGGCCATGACGAAGGCGATGAAGTCGGTCACCGGCTCGCTCAAGGTCGACCTGGCCCAGTTCCGGGCCATGGAGGCGTTCGCGATGTTCGCCTCCGACCTCGACGCGGCCTCGCGTCAGCAGCTCGACCGTGGTCAGCGCCTGATGGCACTGCTCAAGCAGCCGCAGTACTCGCCGTACCCGGTGGAGAACATGACCGTGTCGCTGTGGCTCGGTACGTCGGGCCGCCTGGACCGGGTCCCGACCGACGACGTGCTCCGCTTCGAGCAGGAGTTCCTCGACTACCTGCACCGCTCGCACGACGGGATCCTCTCGGCCATCCGCGAGAGCCTGAAGTTCGAGGACGAGGAAGGCGTGGCTGCGGCCTACGACTCCTTCCTCGACCAGTTCGAGACCTCCGAGGGTGCCTCCATCAAGCCCGGCACCGAGCCCAAGGCCGAGGCCCTCGAGGACGAGGACGTCGAGCAGGAGCAGATCGTCAAGCAGAAGCGGGGCTGAACCCATGGCCCTATCGCTGCGTGAGTATCGCGCGCGGATCAAGTCGACGGAGTCGATGAAGAAGATCACGCGCGCCATGGAGCTCATTGCTGCGTCCCGGATCATCAAGGCGCAGCAGCGGGCACAGGCGGCAGCGCCGTACGCCCGGGAGCTGACCCGAGCCGTCTCTGCCGTCGCGACCTTCTCCAACGTCGACCACCCGCTGACCACCGAGCCGGAGGACCCCAAGAGGGCCGCCGTCCTCATCGTCACCAGCGACCGTGGTCTGGCGGGTGCCTACTCCTCGAGCGTGCTCAAGGAGGCAGAGCGCCTCGCGGAGAAGCTGCGCTCCGAAGGCAAGGACATCGAGTTCTACATCTGCGGACGCAAGGGGGAGGCCTACTTCAAGTTCCGTAGCCGCCCGATCGTGCAGTCGTGGACGGGGTCCTCGGACCAGCCCACCTACGACGTCGCGCGCGAGGTCGGGGACGCGCTGATCTCGGCCTTCCTGCGCGAGACCGGCGAGGAGCCGGACGCGGAGGAGGACGAGAAGGGCGGCGTCGGCGTCGACGAGGTGCACGTGGTCTACACGCGCTTCAGGTCGATGCTCACCCAGGAGCCGACCGCCGTGCGGCTGTTGCCGCTGGAGGTCGTCGAGGGCGAGGAGAGACCCGAGGACGAGGACGTGCTGCCGCTCTACGAGTTCGAGCCGTCCGCGGCCGAGGTCCTCGACGGGCTGCTTCCGCGCTACGTCCAGAGCCGGATCTACTTCGCGATGCTGCAGGCGGCCGCCTCCGAGCTGGCCGCTCGTCAGCGGGCGATGAAGTCCGCGACGGACAACGCCGACGAGATGATCAAGAAGTACACCCGAATCGCCAACCAGGCCCGCCAGGCCGGCATTACCCAGGAAATCAGCGAGATCGTCGGTGGCGTCAACGCGCTCGCCGATGCCAACGCCGGGAATGAGTGAGAGACATGACTGCCACTGCTGAAGAGACCAAGACCCACGAAGGCCAGGGCGGTGTCGGGCGCATCGCCCGAGTGACCGGCCCTGTCGTGGACGTGGAGTTCCCCAGCGACTCCATGCCCGAGATGTACAACAAGCTCGAGGTCGACCTCGTGCTCCAGGGTGAGGAGCGTGTCCTCTCCCTCGAGGTCGCGCTGCACATCGGCGACGGCATGGTCCGCGCCATCTCGCTCCAGCCGACCGACGGCCTGGTCCGCGGCGCGCAGGTGCGCGACACCGGCGGCCCGATCACGGTGCCCGTGGGCGACGCGACGTTGGGCCACGTGTTCAACACCCTCGGCGAGTGCCTCAACCTCGAGGAGGGCGAGACGCTGGACGTCAAGGAGCGCTGGGGCATCCACCGCCAGGCGCCCGCCTTCGACCAGCTCGAGTCGAAGACCCAGATGTTCGAGACCGGCATCAAGGTCATCGACCTCCTCACCCCCTACGTGCAGGGCGGCAAGATCGGCCTGTTCGGTGGAGCCGGCGTCGGCAAGACGGTGCTCATCCAGGAGATGATCGCCCGTGTCGCCAAGGACCACGGTGGTGTGTCGGTGTTCGCCGGTGTCGGCGAGCGCACCCGTGAGGGCAACGACCTCATCGTCGAGATGGAGGAGGCCGGCGTCATCGGCCAGACCGCCCTCGTCTTCGGCCAGATGGACGAGCCGCCGGGCACCCGCCTGCGCGTGGCGCTGTCCGCGCTGACGATGGCGGAGTACTTCCGCGACGTGCAGAACCAGGACGTGCTGCTCTTCATCGACAACATCTTCCGGTTCACCCAGGCAGGCTCCGAGGTCTCCACGCTGCTGGGCCGCATGCCCTCCGCCGTGGGCTACCAGCCGAACCTGGCCGACGAGATGGGCGTGCTGCAGGAGCGGATCACCTCGACGCGTGGACACTCGATCACCTCGATGCAGGCGATCTACGTCCCCGCGGACGACTACACCGACCCTGCCCCGGCCACCACGTTCGCCCACCTGGACGCGACCACGGAGCTGTCGCGTGAGATCGCCTCGCTCGGCATCTACCCGGCCGTGGACCCCCTGACGTCGACCTCGCGCATCCTCGACGCGCAGTACATCGGCAAGGAGCACTACGACTGCGCCGTGCGGATCAAGCAGATCCTGCAGCGCAACAAGGAGCTCCAGGACATCATCGCGATCCTCGGTGTCGACGAGCTCTCCGAGGAAGACAAGATCATCGTCTCCCGCGCACGCCGGATCCAGCGGTTCCTGTCGCAGAACACCTACGTCGCCAAGCAGTTCACCGGCATCGAGGGCTCGACGGTTCCTGTGGCCGACACCATCGAGGCGTTCAACAAGATCGCCGACGGTGAGTACGACCACGTGGCCGAGCAGGCGTTCTTCATGTGCGGTGGCCTCGACGACGTCGAGAAGCGTTGGGCGGAGATCCAGAAGCAGACCGGGGAGTCGTCGTGAGCAACGACGCCCTCCACGTCGAGCTGGTCGCAGCCGACCGGCTCGTGTGGTCGGGCGAGGCCAAGATGGTCGTCGCCCGCACCACGGAGGGCGACGTCGGCATCCTGCCGAACCATGCCCCGATGCTCTCGTTGATGGTCGACGGGATCGTCGACATCCAGACGACGGACGGCGAGACCTGGATCGCAGCGGTCGACGCCGGCTTCCTCTCGGTCGCGCACAACCGCATCTCGGTGCTCGCCGAGCATGCCGAGATGTCGCACGAGATCGACCTGGAGAAGGCGCGCCACGACCTCGAGAGCGCCAAGGAGCACGGCGAGATGGACGACGACGCTCGGGCCGCCGTACGTCGTCAAGAGGCACGCGTGCGGGCGGCCGAGCAGGCTTCCTGACCGCACCAGCGCCTCCAGCGCACCGGACCCGAGCACGAGGGCCGTCCCGTCACGGGGCGGCCCTCGGTCGTTCCCGGCCATCTCCTAGGCTGTGACCTCACGATCGAACGCCCCAGAGAAGAGGGATCGATGCCGGTATGGCAGTGGCTGGTCGACTCGGCTGGTGCTGTTCTGCTCGTGGTCCTTCTCTTCGGTGTCGTTCTCGTCCTGCGTCGCCGGTTGCTCTCCCGGCACGGGGGCACCTTCGAGCTCAGTGTCCGTGACGCCACTCAACCCGACGGCCGTGGCTGGGTGCTGGGTCTGGGCCGCTACCGGGAGGACTCGCTCGACTGGTACCGCATCTTCTCGCCGCTGCCGGTGCCGAAGCGCCACTGGCGGCGCAACGACCTCAGCTTCGCCTCCCAGCGGCTTCCCCGCGCCTCCGAGGAGTACGCCCTCTACGCCGGCCACGTGGTCGTCGTGTGCTCGACCCCGCGGGGGGACGTGGAGCTGGCGATGAGCCCGAGCTCCCTGACCGGGCTGCAGTCGTGGCTCGAGGCGGGGCCGCCGGGGTCGCGCCCTTCGCGGTAGGGGGCTGCAGGATCCCCGGGGATCCCTGACGTCAAGGGGCGTTGCAACACCCAGGAACGTCCAGGACCGGCCGTGAACCCCATCCGTATGTGCTCCGGTCACTCTGCTTCCGGGGGTACGCCGCGCTCGCCGCCCGGCACCCAGAGGACGTCGCCGATCTCGCGGTTCGCGTGACGGGCCAGGATGAACAGCAGGTCGGAGAGCCGGTTGAGGTACTTGATGGCGAGGACGTTCATCGTCTCGGCGTACTCCTCGTGGGCTGCCCAGGCCGAACGCTCGGCGCGGCGGCAGACCGTGCGGGCCACGTGCAGGTGGGCGGCCGCGGCGGTGCCGCCGTTGAGGATGAAGGACCGCAGCGTGGGCAGCTCCTCGTTGTAGTGGTCGCACCAGCCCTCGAGGCGGTCGACGTAGTCGGGCTCGATCCGCAGCGGGGGGTACTCCGGCTCTGCCACGACCGGGGTGCAGAAGTCGGCACCGACGTCGAAGAGGTCGTTCTGGATGTGCGTGAGGACGGCGGCGACGTCCTCGGGGAGCTCGCTGGTCGCGAGCACCAGCCCGAGGTGGGCGTTGGTCTCGTCGACGTCGGCGTAGGCCCGCAGCCTCAGGTCGGTCTTGGTGGTCTCGCTCATGTCGCCGAGCCGGGTGCTGCCGGCGTCGCCGGTGCGGGTGTAGATACGCGTCAGGTTCACCATGGGCCCACCCTAGGCGGCTCGCCACGCGCGGCCGACGCGTGGCTCGACGTGCTGCGCACCCTGGACGGACCCGGCTCACTAGAGTGGCGCGCATGGGCAGCTTCCGCGTCTTCTCCGAAGGGCCGATGACCCGACCGCTGTCCGGGACGGTCTACGTCGGTGGCGCCAAGAACTCGGCCCTGAAGCTGATGGCGGCCTCGTTGCTGGCGCCGGGGCGCTCGGTCGTGCACAACGTGCCGAACATCCTGGACGTCGCGGTGATGGGCGAGCTGTTGCGCACCCTCGGCTGCGAGGTCGAGATCGCCTATCCCGGCGACGCGGACCCGACCAGGGAGTCGACGGCCGGGCGCGCGACCATCGACGTGCCCGAGCAGCTCGAGCACAAGGCCCCCTACGAGCTCGTACGCCGCCTCCGGGCCTCGATCGCCGTCCTCGGTCCCCTCGTCGCCCGGTGTCGTCGCGCCAGCGTGGCCCTGCCCGGTGGTGACGCGATCGGCTCCCGCGGCCTGGACATGCACATCCACGGCCTGCAGGAGCTGGGCGCCGTCGTACGCATCGAGCACGGGCAGGTCGTGGCCGAGGTCCCGAACGGTCTCGTCGGTGCCAACCTGTGGCTCGACTTCCCGTCGGTGGGTGCCACCGAGAACCTCGTGATGGCTGCCGTGCTGGCCCAGGGAACCACCGTGATCGACAACGTGGCGCGCGAGCCCGAGATCATCGACCTGTGCCAGATGCTGTCCAAGATGGGTGCCCGGATCGACGGGATCTCCACCTCGACGCTGGTCATCGAGGGGGTCGAGCAGCTGCACCCGGTGGAGCACAGCACGGTGACTGATCGCATCGTCGCCGGCACCTGGGTCTTCGCCGCCGCCATCGCGGGTGGTGACCTGCACATCGAGGGAGGTGTGACCGACCATCTCGACATCGTGCTGGACAAGCTGACGTCCTCGGGGGCGGTCATCGAGCCGACCAAGACCGGCTTCAGCGTGCAGACGCACCGGCGACTGACGTCCTTCGACGTGGCGACGCTGCCCTACCCGGGGTTCCCGACCGACCTGCAGCCCTTCGCCATGGCGCTGGCCGCCGTCTCGTCCGGCACCGCGATGATCACCGAGAACGTCTTCGAAGCGAGGTTCATGTTCGCCCAGGAGCTCGCCCGCCTCGGCGCGGACCTGCGCACCGACGGACACCACGCGGTCGTGCGTGGTGTCCCCATGCTCTCGGGGGCGCCGGTCGTCGCCCACGACATCCGGGCCGGGGCGGCGCTCGTCCTGGGCGGGCTCGCGGCGCAGGGCACCACGGTCGTGGCCGAGTCCCAGCACATCGACCGGGGCTATCCCTGGTTCGCCGAGGCGCTCGCGGCCGTCGGAGCCGACGTCTCCCGTCTCCCGGACTAGTCCCGCGAGTCCGATAAACCGGTGGAAAGTTGGGTCCCGGAGGTATTTCCTGGTTCATGAGCGAGTCTTGATACGTACAGGCGTGTTCAGGATCGATATTGGTGGGAGACAGGGGGCCTCCATGGAGCTGACGACCAGCGGCAACACACTCGAGCCGGTCGGCTCGCTCGACGTGCGCTGCGTCGCCGAGCTACGAGCCGCGGTCTACCGGATGCTGGAGGAGCAGGCCGGCGACGTACGTGTCGACATCTCCGGCGTGGACTCCTTCGACCTGACCACCCTGAAGATGCTGGCCGTGGCCAACCGCGTCGCGGAGCGGAGGGGCCAGCGCGTGGTGCTGACCGGCGGAACTCCCGGCGTACGCCGCCTGCTGCACCTCTCCCACCTGCGCTGGATGCTCCAGGTCGAGCCGGCCGAGCACCCGACTGCGGTCTGACCGGCGGCTCGTGTGACCCACGCCGCAAAGTGAGAGAGTCCACACCTGATACCGCAGACCCCACCGCGGGCCTACCCTCAGGCCCATGAACGACATGCCCGCCGCGAGGCCCCAGAAGGACCGCCCCTGGGTGATGCGGACCTACGCCGGCCACTCCTCGGCGATCGAGTCCAACAAGCTCTACCGGATGAACCTCGCCAAGGGGCAGACGGGACTCTCGGTCGCCTTCGACCTGCCGACCCAGACCGGCTACGACCCCGACTCGGCCCTCGCGCGAGGCGAGGTGGGCAAGGTCGGTGTCCCGATCCCGCACCTGGGCGAGATGCGACGGCTGTTCGCGGACATCCCGCTGACCAGCATGAACACCTCGATGACCATCAACGCCACGGCGATGTGGTTGCTCGCGCTCTACCAGGTCGTCGCGGAGGAGCAGAACCCCGACCTGGAGCCGCTCGAGGTCGCCCACCAGCTGGCAGGGACGACCCAGAACGACATCATCAAGGAGTACCTCTCCCGCGGGACCTACGTCTTCCCGCCGGAGCACTCGCTGCGGCTGATCTCCGACGTCATCTCCTACACCGTCAACGAGATCCCCAAGTGGAACCCGATCAACATCTGCAGCTATCACCTGCAGGAGGCCGGGGCGACCCCGACGCAGGAGCTCGCCTACGCGCTGTGCACCGCGATCGCGGTCCTCGACGCCGTCAAGGACGCGGGCCAGGTGGCCGAGGAGGACTTCGAGAAGGTCGTCGGCCGCATCTCCTTCTTCGTCAACGCCGGGGTGCGCTTCGTCGAGGAGACCTGCAAGATGCGGGCGTTCGTGCAGCTGTGGGAGGAGATCACGCGTGACAGGTACGGCGTGACCGACGAGAAGATGCGGCGCTTCCGCTACGGCGTCCAGGTCAACTCCCTCGGCCTGACCGAGGCACAGCCGGAGAACAACATCCAGCGCATCGTGCTGGAGATGCTCGGCGTCACGTTGTCGAAGAACGCCCGTGCCCGCGCGGTGCAGCTGCCGGCGTGGAACGAGGCGCTCGGCCTGCCCCGGCCCTGGGACCAGCAGTGGTCCCTGCGCCTGCAGCAGGTGCTGGCCTTCGAGTCCGACCTGCTGGAGTACGACGACATCTTCGAGGGCTCGACGGTGATCGAGGCCAAGGTCGCCACCATGGTCGAGGAGGCGCGTGCCGAGATCGACCGGGTGCAGGCGCTCGGTGGCGCGATCGCCGCGGTCGAGTCCGGCTACATGAAGCAGGCCCTGGTCAGCTCGCACTCCGCCCGACGCGCCCGGATCGAGAACGGCGAGGACATCGTGGTCGGCGTGAACAAGTACGAGACCACCGAGACCTCGCCCCTGACCGCCGATCTCGACGGCGCCATCCAGGCCGCCGACCCCGAGGCGGAGCGCTCCGCGATCGCCGGTCTCGAGGCGTGGCGTGCGGAGCGTGACCAGGTCGCGGTCGAGCGCGCGCTGGTGGCCCTGGCCGCGGCGGCCAAGACCGAGGCCAACCTGATGGAGGCGACCCTGGTGGCCGCGCGGGTCGGGGTGACCACCGGAGAGTGGGCCGGGACGCTGCGTGAGGTGTTCGGCGAGTTCCGGGCGCCGACCGGTGTCTCCGGATCCGTCGGCGTGGCCGAGGCAGGCGCCGAGCTCACCGAGGTGCGCGAGCAGGTGCGCGCCACGGGCGAGGAGCTGGGCGGGCGGCTGCGGCTGCTGGTGGGCAAGCCCGGTCTCGACGGTCATTCCAACGGAGCCGAGCAGGTGGCCGTCCGCGCCCGGGACGCCGGGTTCGAGGTCGTCTACCAGGGCATCCGGCTGACACCCGCGCAGATCGTGGCCGCGGCAGTCGCCGAGGACGTGCACTGCGTCGGTCTCTCGATCCTGTCCGGCTCGCACATGGAGCTCGTGCCCGACGTCCTCGAGCTGATGAGGGTGGCCGGCATCGAGGACGTCCCCGTGATCGTCGGCGGCATCATCCCGACGCGTGACGCGACGCTGCTGCGGGAGATGGGCGTGGCCATGGTCTTCACCCCCAAGGACTTCAGCCTCACCCAGGCCATGGCCGGCATCGTGAAGGTGATCCGCAACGCCCACCAACTGGTCTAGTCTCTGGTCTGGTCAATCCGGACTCGCGTTCGTGTATCCCTTTCAGGGCGACACGCGCGTCGTAGTCTGCGACTGGACGTCACGTGCAGCCGACCGGCGGGGCTGCCTCGGGCTAGACGATCAAGGCGGATCAACACATGGAGCAGTGGCACGACGCTGAGCAGTGGGAGTACGGCGCGCTTTCGGAGATGATCCTCAAATCCGATGACGCCATCGTGCTCGCCGATGCCCAGGGGGTCGTCCTGCTCGCGAACGCGGGTGCCAGTGATGTCGTCGGCGTTCCCGCCGAGGCGATGTGCGGCCTCAACGTGCAGGCCTTCGGGCGCGGGACCATGCACGAGTTCCAAGCCGTGGCCGTGGCGGCGGTCGTCGCCAACAACGTCGAGATCACGGTGCGCGATGCCCGCCTGCGTCACTCCAGTGGTCTGATCCAGTCGGTCGACCTGACCATGACGCCGACGTCCACCGACCGGGGTCCCATGGTCGCCATCGGGATGCGGGAGCCCAACGAGAAGTACCGCCAGACCAAGCTGTTCCGTGGTCTTCTCGAGGCGGCACCTGACGGCATGGTGATCGTGAACCGTGACGGTGCGATCGTCCTGGTGAACGCCCAGGTCGAGCAGCTGTTCGGCTACCGGCGGGCCGAGCTGGTGGGGGAGCCGGTCGAGATCCTGGTGCCCGACCGCTACTCGGGCATGCACATGGCCTTCCGCAGCGGCTACGTCAGCGAACCGCGCACCCGTCCGATGGGCCTGGCAGGCGACCTGCACGCACGCCGCAAGGACGGTTCGGAGTTCCCGATCGAGGTCACGCTCTCCCCGCTCGAGACCGACGAGGGGCTGCTGGTCTCGGCGGCCATCCGAGACATCTCCGAGCGTCGCCGGATGCAGGAGGAGACCGACCGGGTGAAGGACGAGTTCTTCGCCACGGTGTCCCACGAGCTCCGCACGCCCCTGACCTCGATGATCGGCTACGGCGAGCTGATGACCGACCTCGAGGAGCTCAGCCCCCAGGGCCAGCGGTTCCTCTCGGTGATCATGCGCAGTGCCGAGCGCGAGCTGCGCCTGGTCGACGACCTGCTCACCCTGGTGGCGATCGAGGAGTCCGGCCTGGCGATCCGGTCGGCCGAGATCGACCTGGAGCGCGTCGTACGCGAAGCGGTGGAGGCAGCCCGGCCACGGGCCGAGGAGGCCGTGCTCGACCTGTCGCTGGAGACTCCCGGCTCCGCCGTCCCCATGTACGGCGACCGCGACCGGCTCGGCCAGGCGATGGACAACCTGCTCTCCAACGCCATCAAGTTCACCCCCGCCGACGGGCTCGTGCGTGTCGTGCTCCGGTCCAGGGGGCCGTCGGCCGAGATCGACGTCATCGACACCGGTGTGGGCATAGGTGACGAGGACCCGGACGCCCTCTTCGAGCGGTTGTTCCGCGCGCCCGACGCGGTGGCCCAGCAGACACCCGGCGCCGGTCTCGGCCTGACCATCGCCCTGGCCATCGTGGAGGCGCACGCCGGGACCATCGAGGTCGTCAGCAGCGGCACCGACGGGACGACGTTCCGGATGACGTTCCCGCTGCGCCCGGCCGGCTCGCCCGACTGAGCCCACGGCGTACGACGATCCCGGAGCCGGGCTAGAACAGGCGCTGGCTGGGATCGTCCATGCCGCGCAGGGCGTCGTAGTCGACGACGGCGCAGCCGATCCCACGGTCCTCGGCCAGCACCCGGGCCTGCGGCCTGATCTCCTGCGCCGCGAAGATGCCGCGCACCGGCCGGAGCAGGGGATCGCGGTTGAGCAGCTCGAGGTAGCGGGTGAGCTGCTCGACCCCGTCGATGTCGCCGCGGCGCTTGATCTCGACGGCGACGGCCAGACCCGCGCCGTCGCGGCACATCAGGTCGACCGGACCGATGGCGGTGGGAAACTCGCGCCGGACGAGGATGAGGCCCTCGGACAGCGTGCCGGGGTGCTCGGCGAGCAGCTCCTGGAGGTGCTTCTCGACGCCGTCCTTCTGCAGACCGGGGTCGACGCCGAGGTCGTGGCTCGAGTCGTGGATGACCTCCTCGATCAGGATCCGCAGGCTGTCACCGGACTTGGCGGCCACGGTCCACTCGACCTGGCCGTCCTCGGTGACGCCCTCCCGCACGGTGCACGGTGGGCTCATCCAGTTCAGCGGCTTGTAGGAGCCACCGTCGGAGTGCACGAGCACCGACCCGTCGGACTTGAGCATCAGCACCCGCGTGGCCATCGGCAGGTGGGCGCTGAGGCGTCCGGCGTAGTCGACCTGGCAGCGGGCAACGACGAGTCTCACGAGCGGTGAATCTACCTGCCATGCTGGCGTCGTGGAACGCGTCCCGGGCAGAGTCGTCGTCGTCGGAGCCGGAGTCACCGGCCTGACCTGCGCCATCAGGCTGGCCGAGAGCGGCCGACAGGTCGACGTGCTGGCCCGGGACCTGCCGCTGGAGACGACCTCTGTCGTGGCGGCGGCGCTCTGGTACCCCTACCAGGCGCTGCCCCAGGGACGGGTCACCGCGTGGTCGAAGTCGTCCTACGAGGTGTTCGCCGACCTGGCTCGCCTCGACACGGGCGTCCGGATGCTGCCCGGCACCGAGGTGCTGGCGCGACCGACGGCGCAACCCTGGTGGGCGGGTGCGGTGCCGGACCTCGAGCACGTGGCGCCGCCGCCGTCGTACGCCGACGCCTGGGCCTTCACCGCGCCGGTCATCGACATGCCGGTCTACCTGAGGTGGCTGAGGTCGCGACTCGACGAGCTCGGCGGCACGCTGACGCGGATGAGCCTTCCGGCCCTGCCGCAGACCGACGACGTGGTGGTCAACTGCTCCGGCCTCGGCGCGCGTCTGCTCGCCGCCGACCAGGACGTGCGACCCCTTCGGGGACAGGTCGTTCTGGTCTCAGGCGTGGAGCTCGACCGGTGGTGGCTCGACGCGGAGGGGCCGACGTACGTCGTGCCGCGGGGCGACCACCTCGTGGTCGGTGGCACCCACGAGCCCGACGACTGGAGCCGCACAGCCTCACCCGAGACGGCGACCGCGATCCTCCACCGGGCCACGCAGCTGGTCCCCGAGCTCGCCGACGCCACGGTCGTGGGACACCGCGTCGGACTGCGACCGGTGCGCACGTCGGTCCGGGTGGAGACCGAGGGCAGGGTCGTCCACTGCTACGGCCAGGGCGGCGCCGGGGTGACCGTCAGCTGGGGCTGCGCGGACGAGGTGCTGGAGCTGGTCGGTCAGCTCGCGTGACCCCCGGACGTGAGCAGGCACACACCGGGCGACCGGACGACGCGTGCGAGACTGCGCCCCATGGCACGTGACTTCAAGACCATCGGCGTTGTCGGACTGGGCACCATGGGGGCCGGGATCGCGGAGGTGTTCGCCCGGCACGGGTACGCCGTCGTCGGCGTCGAGGTCGACGACGACGCTGTGGCCCGTGGCCGCCAGCACCTCGAGCACTCCACCAAGCGAGCGGTCGCCCGCGGCAAGCTCTCCGAGGACGACGCGAAGGCGCTCACCGACCGGGTGAGCTTCGCGACCTCGCTCGAGGCGCTCAAGGACGCCGACCTCGTCGTCGAGGCGGTCGTGGAGTCGGTGGAGATCAAGAAGAACATCTTCAAGCAGCTCGACGACATCGTCTCCGAGCACACCATCCTGGCCACGAACACCTCCTCGCTCTCGGTCACCGAGATCTCCTCGGCCACCTCGCAGCCCGGTCGTGTCATCGGCGTGCACTTCTTCAACCCCGCACCCGTGCAGGGGTTCGTGGAGATCGTGCAGACGGTCGTCACCGCGCCCGAGGTGCTGCAGGACGTCGCCGGCCTCGTGCAGGCGCTCGGCAAGAACCCCGTCGTCTGCGGCGACAAGGCCGGCTTCATCGCCAACACGCTGCTCTTCGGCTACCTCAACCACGCCGTGTCCATGTACGAGAACCGCTACGCCTCCCGGGAGGACATCGACGCCGCGATGCGCTTCGGCTGCGGCTACCCGATGGGGCCGCTGGCCCTGCTCGACCTCATCGGCCTCGACACGGCCTACGAGATCCTGGACACGATGTACCGCCAGGGTCGCGACCGCCTGCACGCCCCGGCGCCGATCCTCAAGCAGATGGTCACCGCGGGGCTCCTCGGCCGCAAGACGGGCAAGGGCTTCTACAGCTATGAGGCCGCCGACAGCCCGGTCGTCGTCGATGACGACCGCACCCCCTCGGCCGACGACAAGCCGCAGCTCCGGCACGACATCAAGCTGGTCGGCGTGGTCGGGACCGGGACCATGGCCACCGGCATCGTCGAGGTCTTCGCCAAGGCGGGGTACGACGTGGTCTACGTCGGTCGCTCCCAGGACAAGGTCGACGCCGTCAAGGCGACCATCGAGCGCTCGCTCGACAAGGCCATCCAGCGCGGCAAGCTCGAGGAGTCGGCCAAGGCCGAGGTGCTCGCCCGGTTGACCGGCACGACCTCGCTCGACGACCTCGGGCAGGTCGACATCGCGGTCGAGGCGATCGCCGAGGACCTGAAGATCAAGACCACGCTCTTCGCGAACCTCGACGAGATCTGTCGGCCGGGCGCGATCCTCGCCACCACCACCTCGTCGCTGCCGATCATCCAGTGCGCACAGGCCACCAACCGGCCGCAGGACGTCATCGGGATGCACTTCTTCAACCCGGCGCCGGTCATGAAGCTCGTCGAGGTGGTCAGCACCGTCTCGACCAGCGACGAGGTCTCCGAGACCACCCGCGCCCTCTGCGCCAGCATCGGCAAGGTCGCGGTGTCGTGCGGCGACCGGGCCGGTTTCATCGTCAACGCGCTGCTCTTCCCCTACCTCAACGACGCGATCAAGATGTTGGAGGCGCACTACGCCACCGCCGACGACATCGACACCGCCATGAAGCAGGGATGTGCGCTGCCGATGGGGCCGTTCGAGCTGCTCGACGTGGTCGGCAACGACGTGTCCCTCGCGATCCAGCGCGAGCTCTACCTCGAGTTCCGCGAGCCCGGTTTCGCCCCGGCGCCGCTGCTGGAGCACCTGGTCACCGCCGGCTACCTGGGTCGCAAGAGCAAGCGCGGCTTCCGGGACTACAGCAACCGCTGACCCGCGGGGGTACCAGCCGGCTGACGGCCGAGGCGGTCTCGAGGGACCTCTCCCCACCCGGGCCGGATCGACAACGGGCTCTGGGGGCTCGTTCGCCGCCGCCAGAGCTGATCAGCCGGCGGGGTAGCCGCGTCGCACGGTGCGCTCGAGGATCCCCAGGGTCGCCTTGAGCGCTCCCTCGGAGATCACCGGGAAGATGTCCCGCTCACGCCACACCGGGTCGATGTCGGACCAGTCGTAGTAGGACGTGACGACGCAGCCGTCCGGGTCCTCGTCCCGGCCGGGCTCGATCCGGTAGCCGTAGACGTGGCCGATCTGGGGACGCATCCGCCCCAGGATCGTCCAGGCGATCTCCCGGTCCTGCTCGTAGGCCGAGATGGTGACCGTGACGTCGTACCGCCCCAGGTCGAGGTCGCCGAGCGACTCGCGGTCCATGTGCACGACGAAGGAGTCCCCGACCCCCTGCACGGGGTCACCGTCGGCCGACTGCAGCATGCCCGAGGAGTCGATGGCCACGTGACCCTGCGGGTCGCAGAGCAGGGCGAAGACGGCCCCGGGGGTGGCCTCGAAGGGGCGACTGACCTCGATGCGTTCTGTCATGGGCGGATTGTGGCACTGACGCAGGCCAGGCACCTCACGATCCCGGTGGACTGGGACGGGGCACGTAACCTGACGGCATGGGTTTCGTCGTCTTTCTCGTGGTGCTGGCCATCGCCGCCTTCGCGGTGGTCGCGATCGTCAAGGCCAACCAGCGCCGTGCCTTGGAGCGCAAGGAGGCCGAGCTCGCCCCGGTGCGCCAGTTCGCCTTCGAGGACGTCACCGCCCTCGGCGAGGAGCTCCAGGTGCTCGACATGGAGATGGCCGGGCGGGACCTCGACCCGGGAGAGCACGCCGACTACCAGCGAGCACTCGACTCCTACGAGTCGGCCAAGCGCGCGGCGGACAAGATCACCGAGCCGGAGCACGTCAAGGGCGTGACCGAGATCCTCGAGGACGGCAAGTACGCCATGGCCTGCGTCCGGGCTCGCGTGGGCGGTCTGCCCCTGCCCACACGTCGGCCTCCGTGCTTCTTCGACCCTCGCCACGGCCTGTCGGTCGAGGACGTTCCCTACACGCCTCCGGGTGGGGCCGAGCGCGACGTACCCGCCTGTGTGCTCGACGCGGAGCGCGTGCACGCCGGGGCCGAGCCCGACATCCGCAAGGTCATGGTCGGCAACCGTCGTGTGCCCTACTTCCAGGGTGGGCGGGCCTACCAGCCCTACGCCGCGGGCTACTTCGGTGGCTTCGGCCCGATGGACATGATGTTCATGGGGATGCTGTTCGGTGGCGGCTTCGACGGCATCGGCGACGGGATCGGTGCGATCGGGGAAGGCCTCGGTGAGGGCCTCGGGTCCATCGGCGACGGCATCGGCGGGATGTTCGACGGCATCGGCGACATGTTCGACGGTTTCGACTTCTGATCGGGACCTGAACTACTTTTTGTCCGTCACGTCCCGGTAACCCACCGTCAATCATCCGGTGATGTTGGCCTGTCACGCTCATGTCTCGCCCACAGGCATGGAGGAAACGTGATGAACAGCATCGCCGCGATCGAGCACCAGCTGGCCAGTCCCATCCCCGACGCGGCCCAGACCGACCTGGCCGCCCGGCACCAGCACGGTGTCAGCAACCTGCTGGCCCACCGCGACGACCTGCGCGGGGTCTACGCCTTCGCCGACGTGGTCGAGGAGTCGGTGCGCTGGTCCGCCTGAGGGGCTGACAGCGGGCTGGCCGCCGGGATGGGCACAATGGGCCCATGTCCCACGCGATCCGTGCCAACTCGGTGCTGCCGGCCAGGCGCGAGCCGCTGACCCTGCACACCGCCGACGGGCTCCGCCTCGTCGCCGAGCTCGCGTTGCCGGAGGACCGAGATCCTGTCGCCACGCTCGTGTGTCTGCACCCGCTGCCGACCCACGGCGGGATGATGGACAGCCAGATCTTCCGCAAGGCTGCCTTCCGGCTCCCGGCCCTGGCGGGGATCGCGGTCCTCCGGTTCAACACCCGGGGCACGTGGAGCGAGCAGGGCACCAGCGAGGGTGAGTTCGACAACGGTGTGGGCGAGAGGTTCGACGTGGCCGCGGCCATCGAGTACGCCGAGTTCGAGGACCTGCCCCGCATCTGGCTCGTGGGCTGGTCCTTCGGTACCGACCTGGCCCTGATGCACGGCCTCGACCCGGCGATCCAGGGCGCCATCCTGCTGTCCCCGCCGCTGCGCTACAGCAAGCCGGCCGATCTCGAGCGCTGGGCGGACTCGGGGAAGGCGGTCACCGCGCTGATCCCCGAGCACGACGACTACCTCCAGCCTCCCGAGGCCATCGAGCGGTTCGCCCCGCTGGTGCAGGCCGAGGTCGTCGCGATGGCCGGCGCCAAGCACCTCTGGGTCGGCGACGCCGAGAACGTGCTCGACGAGATCGTGCAGCGCGTCGCCCCCGAGGTCACCACCCCGCTGCCCCGTGAGTGGGACGGCCCCATGGAGAAGGCCGACACGAGCGGCTACAACGCCCACAACCTCTCGGCGTACAAGGACACGGCGGTGCCGCAGCCGGGGGAGTGAGGTGCAGTTTTTCTGGTTAACCAGAAAAACTGCCACTGACCCACCGTTGCAACGTTGGGATTTGACGAAGTTTCTGGTTAACCAGAAAAACTGCGCACCCCTCAGCGGGTGTCCTGGTCGCGGATGAACACCTCGCGGACCAGGAGCAGGATGGCGGCGGCGGTGGGGATGGCGAGCAGGGCGCCGACCACGCCGAGGAGGCTGGCGCCGACCAGGGCGGCGATCACCGTGACCGCCCCGGGGATGTCGACTGACTTGGACATCACCCGCGGATAGATCAGGTAGTTCTCGATCTGCTGGTAGACGATGAAGAAGACGATGCAGATGATCCCGGTCTGTACGTCGGTGGCCAGGGCGATCGCGCTGACCACGATGGCGCCCAGGGTGGCGCCGATCATCGGGATGACGTCGAGGATCATCACCACGACGGCAAGCGCGACGGCGTACTCACCGAGGCCCACGACGAACAGGAAGACCAGCGTCGAGATGCCGGCGCACAGGGCCACGACGAAGGCGCCGGAGACGTAGCCACCGATGCCCTCGAGGATGCGGTCGCCGAGGTGCTCGACGCGAGGGCGCCGGCTGGCGGGAGCCAGACGGTAGAGACCGTGCTTGACGTGGTCGAGCGAGGCCAGGAAGTACAGGGTCAGCACGATCACGATGAAGACGTTGCCGAGCGCGGCGAGGATCGCGAGGCCGACCCCGAGGACACCACCGAAGAGCTGCTGGGTCAGGTCGCCGCTGGCGACGTACTCCTTGGCATTGCCGATGATGTCGTACTGCTGGTCCAGGTCCTGGATCTGCTTGTTGTGCTGGAGCTGGTCGAACCACCCCGGCGCGTTGGCGGTCAGGGCAGAGATCTGGTCGGCGACCACCGGGGCGATGGCCACGACGAACAGGCCGATGGCAGCGACCACGCCGAGGGCCACGACGATCACCGCCCAGGAGCGGCGTACGCCGTTGTTCACCAGCCAGCGGACGACCGGATTGAGGCCGAAGGCGATGAAGAGCGAGACCACGATGAGGATCAGGACCGAGCTGGCCTGCAGGATCAGGTGGCCGAACCAGTAGGCCAGAAGGGCGCCGGCGCCGAGCAGGAAGCCAGTGACGAACGGGTGACGCACCACGGTTCCCACGGGAGGGGCCGGCCTCGGGTCGGGCACGCTCTCGTAGGCCCCCGGGATTGCCTCGGCGTCGTCGCGGCGCGGCATCCGCGGGGGGTCCTCCGTCTGCTCCGTCAGCGGGATCGCGGGCGACTCCACGGCTGGGGAGTCGCCCGGGGAACCGGCTGTCTTCGCGGTCGGCCGGGGAGCCGGCTCGGGCGAGTCGTCGGAGGTGCCCGACCCGGCATCCCCCACGTCAGCTCTCGTCGTCGTTGCCGAACCCAGCCACCACGTCGCGGAGCGCGGAGAGCTGCGAGGTGATCGAGTCACGGCGACGGCCCAGGCGGTCGACCTCGGCCTTGAGGGCCTGCAGCTCGCGCTCGGAGTCGGCGTGCCCGCTGTTGCGAAGCGAGTCAGCCTGCTTCTTGGCCGCGCTGACGATCTGCTCGGCCTCGCGGCGCGAGCGGCTCACCAGCTGCTCGGCCTCCTGCGAGGCCTGCTCACGGTGGGCGTTGGCCGCGTCGGTGGCCTCGCGGGCGCGCAGCTCGGCGGCGTTGGCACGATCCTCTGCCTCGGCCACCAGTCGCTGGGTCTCGGCAGCGGCCGAGTCGTGGTGCTCGGCGGCCTCACGGGTGAGGCGCTCCTTCTCCACGGCCAGCTCGCGTCGAGCCTCCTGCACCTCACGGTCGGCAGCGGCACGGGCCTGCTCGGCCTCGCGCGCGGTGCTCGTGCGCAGCGCGTTGGTCTCCTGCTCGGCGGCGAGGCGGTGCTGCTCGGCCTCGCGCTTGGCCGAGGCGAGGTGGTCGTCGGCCTCGGCCAGCGAACGGGCGCGGTGGGCCTCGATGTCGGCCGTCGTGCGCGACCGCGTCTCCTCGAGCTCACGGGTCTGCACCAGGCGCATGTCCTCGGCGTCGGACTCGGCCTCGGACTTGACCGCGGCGGCGTCGCGCTGGGCCTGCTGCCGGATCTGCGTGGCCTGGGCGTTGGCCTCCTCGAGGACGTCGGCGGCCTGCTCCTCGGCCAGACGCAGCATCTCGCTGGCCTTGCCTCCGAGCCCGGCGTAGGTGGGGTGCTCGTTCTCCTCCACCTTGGTGCGCAGCATCTCGACCTCGGCCTGGAGGGACTTCAGCCTGCTCTGCGCCTCGGTCAGGCTCGCGGCGAGGCCGGCCCGCTCAGCGGTGGTGGTGCGCAGGACGCGGTCCACGGTCGCGGTGTCGTAGCCGCCACGACGCACGGTCGGGAGGTCGGGGACCTGGGCCGCGGCCCGGGCCTCCGCGGCGGGGTCGGTGCGCTGCTGTGGCGCCGGGCGTGCCGGCGGGGCTGCGGCGGCCGGAGCCTGCGCAGGCGGAAGCGTCTTCTCCACGACCTTGGGGGCCGTCCTGACGGTGGACTGCTGGGAGGCCGCGTCTTGCTGCGCGGCGGACTTCTCGGTGTTGACCCGGGGGATCACCTGGGTGGGCTCGTCCCCGGAGTCCTCGGGGTCGTTATCGAAGATGGACAGGCCCTGGTTGCTCATGAATCTTCCTCTATCCGGCTCGGCAATTCCGACGTACGCCGTCAGTGTCACCCATCGGGAAAGGGTTTCCGAGCGCGCATCGTCCGACGCGCCGAAGGCCTGTGAAAACTCGCACCCGGCGGCACCAGTAGAGGTGCTGCCGGGTGCGATGGGGCTGGTGGGGTGGTTGAACGCTCACCCGATTTGTCGGGTTCGGTTCAGACCCCGCGGAAGGCGTTGATCTGGGTCAGGTGCCGGGCCCGCATCTGCTCGTCGCGTACGCCGAGGCCGCCCTCCGGGGCCAGGCACAGCACGCCGACCTTGCCCTGGTGGGCGTTCTGGTGGACGTCGAGGGCGGCCTGGCCCACCTCGTCCAGGGCATAGGTCTTGGACAGGGTCGGGTGGATCATGCCCTTGGCGATGAGGCGGTTCGCCTCCCACGACTCGCGGTAGTTCGCGAAGTGCGAGCCGATGATGCGCTTGAGGTTCATCCACAGGTAGCGGTTGTCGTACTGGTGCATGTAGCCACTCGTCGAGGCGCAGGTGACGATCGTGCCGCCCTTGCGCGCCGCGAACACCGAGGCGCCGAAGGTCTCCCGACCGGGGTGCTCGAAGACGATGTCGACGTCCTCGCCGCCGGTCAGGTCGCGGATGTCCTTGCCGAAGCGGCGCCACTCCTTGGGGTCCTGGGTGTGCTCGTCCTTCCAGAACTTGTAGCCGGCCTCGGAGCGGTTGATGATCAGCTCCGCGCCCATCCTCCGGGCGATCGCGGCCTTCTCCTCGTTGGAGACCACGCAGACGGGGGTCGCGCCACCGTTGAGGGCGTACTGCGTGGCGAAGCCTCCGAGGCCACCGCTCGCGCCCCAGATCAGGACGTTGTCGCCCTGCTTCATGCCGGCGCCGTTGCGCGAGACCAGCTGGCGGTAGGCGGTGGAGTTCACCAGGCCGGGGGAGGCGGACTCCTCCCAGGTCAGGTGGGCCGGCTTGGGCATCAGCTGGTTGGACTTCACCAGGGCGATGTGGGCCAGGCCGCCGAAGTTGGTCTCGAAGCCCCAGATGCGCTGCTCGGGGTCCATCATCGTGTCGTTGTGGCCGTCGGGGCCCTCCAGCTCCACGGACAGGCAGTGCGCGACGACCTCGTCGCCGGGCTTCCACGAGTGCACGCCCAGGCCTGTCTTGAGCACCACGCCCGACAGGTCGGAGCCGACCACGTGGTAGGGCAGGTCATGGCGCTTGGACAGCGGCGACATCCTGCCGTAGCGCTCGAGGAAGCCGAAGGTGGCCATCGGCTCGAAGATCGAGGTCCACACGGTGTTGTAGTTGATGGCGCTGGCCATCACCGCGACGAAGGCCTCGCCCGGTCCGAGCTCGGGCAGGGCGACGTCACCGATGTGCAGCGACTTGCGGGGGTCCTTGTCCTTGCTCTCCAGGCCCTCGAACATGTCGACCTCGTCCTTGCGGACGGTCGCGGCCCGGTAGAACTCCGGGAGCTCGAGGCTGGCGTACTCCTCACTGGTGGTGTCACCGGCGAGGATGGCATCGAGGATCTGCTGCACGTGGGCTCTCCTTGGTCGGGGGCGGGCTGCGATGAAGGTACCGACGAGTAGCCTTCTGCGCAGCACGGTGTGACGTACCTAGCACCATGTCAGCGGTGAGATCCCGCGGTCGAGGCCCACCGCACGGGTCCAGGAGAGCGCACCCAGCGCAGGTCAGGGCAGCCGCGAGAACCAGCGGAGCGACAGCGCGGCCGCCGCCATGCCGAGGAGCAGGGCCAGGCCGGCGAGGTACTGGGTGATCTCCCTGGTCTCGGTGCGGAGACCGATCGAGGACCGGATGGTGTCGTAGACGTCGTCGAGCTCGGCACTGGTCTGGGCCGTGTAGGCGCGCCCGTCGGTGTCGCGCGCCAGGGTGGCGAGCGTCTCCTCGTCCACCGGGACCGGGACGACCTGGCCCTCCAGCTCGACCGTGCCTGCCGGGGTGCCGTAGGCGATCGTGGAGACGGGTACGCCGGCCGCCCGGGCGGCGGCGGCGGCCTCCTGGGGGGTGCGACCGGTGGTGTTGGTGCCGTCGGAGAGGAGTACGACGGTGGCCGGCACCTTCTTCTCACCGAGCTGGGCCGCCATCGAGGTGATCTCGTCCAGGGAGGTGAACACGCCCTCCCCGATGGCGGTGCGGCTGGACAGCGTGAGCCCCTCCAGCGCCGCCTTGACCTGCTCGTGGTCCGTGCTGGGCGCCGCTCGCACGGCCGCGCTGCCGGAGAAGGTGACCAGGCCGGTGTTGAAGCCCTCCGGCAGGCCGTCGACGAACCGGCTGGCAGCGGCGGCCGCGGCCTCCAGGCGGGTCGGCGAGACGTCGGTGGCCCGCATCGAGATGGAGACGTCGATCGCAACGATCACGGTGGCGCTCTTGCGGGGCACGCGGACCTCGGCCTCGGGACGGGCCACGGCCACGGCCAGGGCGGCGAAGGCGACCAGCAGCAGGACCGCGGGCACGTGCCGGCGCCATCCCGGGCGCCGGGGCGCGAGCCGCTCGAGCATCGGGAGGGAGGCGAAGGTGACGGCGTAGTGGCTGCGGCGGCGTTGCTGGAGCACGTAGGCCACCGCTAGCAGGGCCACCGGGGCGAGCAGCAGGAGCCACCAGGGGGACAGGAAGCTCATCGCGGGCTCCGCCGCCGGGGCCGGGCCGAGCTCCGCAGGCGTACGAAGCGGGCCAGGTCCCCGACCCAGTCGCGGTCGGTGCGGAGCACGACGTGCCCGGCGCCGGCGGCTCGCACCGCCTCGGCGACGGCCGTGCGGTGCCCGGCCGCCAGCGCGGCGTACTCCTCGCGCAGGCCGGGCAGAGAGGTCCAGATCTCGCGTCGGCGCCCGGTCTCGGGGTCGCTGAGGACCACCGGTCCGACGTCGGGCAGGTCCAGCTCGCGTGGGTCCAGGATCTCCACGACCACCACGTCGTGCCGGGCACTGAGCCGGCGCAGCGCCTGCTCCCAGGCGAAGGGACGCTCGGCGGTGCCGTCGGGCTCCACGAAGTCGCTGACGACGACCCGGATGCCCGGGCGCCGGTGGCGCTGGTGCAGGGCGAGCAGGGCGCGCGCCAGCGAGGTCTGCTCGGGCTGACGGGGGGAGGAGGGCTCGCGCCCGGCCGCCAGGGCCCGGTAGGCGGCGCGCCGCGGGGGTTCCGCGGGGGACCAGTGCAGCCCGTCGCCGCGCAGGTGCAGCACGCCCATCCGGTTGCCGGGGCCATCGCTGAGCAGCCCGACGGCCCCGGTCACCCAGGTCGCGATCTCACCCTTCTCGACCTCGACGGTGCCGAAGTCCATGCTCGCGGTCTCGTCGACCAGCACCCAGGTCTCCAGCTCGTGCTCGGCCCGGGTGCGCCACACGTGCGGCTCCGCGCTGCGGGCCGTGACGTTCCAGTCGATCCGGCGGACGTCGTCCTCGCCCGGGCGGTAGGGGACCACCTCCTCGGGATCGCTGCCCGGCCCGAGGCCCAGACCGGCGTGTCCCCCGTTGAGCACCCCGGTCAGGCGCTTGTGCACGGTCAGCTCCAGGGTCGCGAACGCCTGCCGGGACTCTGCGAGCGTCCTCACGCGGCGCCGCCCCGCTGCTGCTCCGGGGTGACGTGCGAGGCGATCTGGGGCGCAGGGACGACGGAGAGCAGGTGCTCCACGATCTGGCGCGGGTTCACCCCGTCCGCGAGCGCGTCGAAGGTGAGCACGAGACGGTGGGAGATGACGTCGGCGGCCAGGTCGGACACGTCGTGCGGCAGCACGAAGTCGCGTCCCCTGATCAGGGCGAGCGCCCGGGCCGAGGCGACCAGGCCCAGGGTCGCCCGGGGCGAGACTCCGAACTCGACGTGACCCGCGATCTCCCCGACCCCGTAACGGGCAGGCTCGCGGGTGGCCATCACCAGCGCCACGACGTACTGCGCCACCGCGTGATGGACGAAGACCTCGTCGGCTGCCCTCTGCAGGGCCAGCACCTGGTCGATGCTGAGCAGCTCACGCGACGTGGGCGGGGCGACACTCATCCGCTGCAGGATGGCCAGCTCGTCCGCGGAGCCGGGATAGGCGACGTCGACCTTCATCAGGAAGCGGTCGCGCTGTGCCTCGGGGAGCGCGTAGACCCCCTCGGACTCGATCGGGTTCTGGGTGGCCAGCACCAGGAACGGCTCCGGCAGCGGGTAGGTCCGGCCGCCCACGCTCACCTGCCGCTCGGCCATCGCCTCGAGCAGCGCCGACTGCACCTTGGCCGGCGCCCGGTTGATCTCGTCGGCCAGCACGAGATTGGCGAAGACCGGACCCAGCTCGGTGTCGAAGGTCTCGGTCGAGGGACGCCACATCCGGGTGCCGACGATGTCGCCCGGCATCAGGTCGGGGGTGAACTGGAGCCGGTGGAAGCTGCCACCGATCACTTCCGCGAGCGTGCGGACCGCAAGGGTCTTGGCCACACCGGGCACGCCCTCCAGGAGCAGGTGCCCACGGGCCAGCAGCCCGACCAGCATCCGCTCGATCATCCGGTCCTGGCCGACGAGCACCCGCTTGATCTCGAACTGGGTGCGCTCCAGGAGTGCCGCCACCTCGGCGGTGCCGGGGGTCGTGGGGTGGTCCTGCTCGTCCGGCATGGGTCCGTCCTCGTCCTCGTCGTGGACCCCAGCCCACCACGCGGCTCAAAAAGTGACGAGGGACGCGACCGACTGGTGGTCCGGCCGGTCCTGCGTCAGTGCCCGGCGTCGGCCGCGGGTTCGACGAGCTCGACGAGCACCCCACCCGTGTCCTTGGGGTGGATGAAGTTGATCCGGGAGCCGGCGGTGCCGCGGCGGGGCGCGTCGTACAGCAGCCGGAGGCCGCGGTCGCGCAGCACCGCCGAGACCTGCTCGACGTCGGTGACGCGGTAGGCCAGCTGCTGCAGGCCCGGGCCGGAGCGACCGATGAACTTCGCGATGGTGGAGTCCTCGTTGAGTGGAGCCAGGAGCTGGATGCAGGAACCGGAGTCACCCACCGCCACCATCGCCTCGCGCACCCCCTGCTCCTCGTTGGTCTCCTCGTGGACGACCTCCATCCCGAACTTCTCGCGGTACATCGCGGTCGCGGCGTCGAGGTCGGGTACGGCGATGCCCACGTGGTCGATGCACGTGAACAGGTGGGCCGGGAGGTCGAGGGGGGTGGAGTCAGTCATGGGGGCATCCTCGCCCAGAGGGGTGCACGCCTCAACGTGGTGTGACCCGTCGTACACCTCTCCGGCGCGGACCCCCCTCCTCCTGGGGGCCGTTGCTGGGTAGTGTCAGTGACGTCCCACACCTGCTCTACAGGAGGCACTCCCATGTCATCGACCACTGGTGGATCCGTCATCGTCGCCGGGGCCCGCACCCCGATCGGCCGCCTGCTCGGAGGCTTCAAGAGCCTGAGCGCCGCCGAGCTCGGGGGCGTCGCCATCAAGGCCGCGCTCGAGAAGGCGGGTGTGTCCGGCGAGCAGGTGGACTACCTGATCATGGGACAGGTGATCCAGGCCGGGGCCGGACAGAACCCGGCACGCACCGCCGGCATCGCCGGGGGACTGCCGATGTCGGTGCCCTCGATCACGATCAACAAGGTGTGCCTGTCCGGCATCAACGCGATCGCCACGGCCGACCAGCTCATCCGCGCCGGTGAGCACGACATCGTCGTGGCCGGTGGCATGGAGTCCATGACCAACGCCCCGCACCTGCTGATGAAGTCGCGCGAGGGCATCAAGTTCGGGGACGGGACCCTGGTCGACTCGATGGCCTACGACTCGCTCTACGACCAGACCACCAAGCAGGCCATGGGCCTGCTCACCGAGGAGTGCAACGCCGCGGGTGCCCACCTGACCCGCGAGGAGCAGGACGAGTTCGCGGCCCGCTCGCACCAGAAGGCCGCCGAGGCGTGGAAGAACGGGGTCTTCGACGACGAGGTCGTGCCGGTCGAGATCCCGCAGCGTCGCGGCGACGCCCTCGTGGTCAGCCAGGACGAGGGCGTCCGTGGAGACACCACCGCCGAGTCGCTCGGCAAGCTGCGCCCGGCGTTCAGCAAGGACGGCACCGTCACGGCCGGTTCGTCCTCGCAGATCTCCGACGGCGCCTGCGCCGTCGTCGTGATGAGCAAGGCCAAGGCCGAGGAGCTCGGCCTGACCTGGCTCGCCGAGATCGGTGCCCACGGCCAGGTCGCCGGCCCCGACTCGACCCTCCAGCTCCAGCCCGCCGCCGCCACGGCCAAGGCGCTGTCCAGGGAGGGCATCGGCGTCGAGGACGTCGACCTCGTCGAGTTCAACGAGGCCTTCGCCGCCGTCGGCATCTCCTCGGCTCGCGAGCTCGGGATCCCCGACGAGAAGGTCAACGTCAACGGTGGCGCGATCGCCATGGGCCACCCGGTCGGCATGTCCGGCGCCCGGATCGTGCTCCATCTCGCCCTCGAGCTCCAGCGCCGCGGCGGTGGCACCGGTGTCGCCGCGCTCTGTGGTGGCGGTGGCCAGGGTGACGCGCTGGTCGTCAAGGTGCCTGCTTCCTCCTGAGGGGTCCGCGAATTTCTCGATAGTCCGAGACGTTTCCGTCGTCATCTGCGCCAGCGGGCAACGGAAACGTCTCGGACTATCCACATCCAGGGAGAGCAGGACGCGTGAGCAGACGGTCGACGGGGAACGTCCCCGAGCTGGTCGAGAGGGCCAGGGGTGGGGACGCGCGGTCCGTGGCGCGACTGATCTCCTTGGTCGAGGACGCCTCGCCGCTGCTGCGTGAGGTGATGGCCGGGTTGGCGCCGTACGCCGGCAACGCCCACGTGGTCGGCCTCACCGGCTCCCCGGGGGTCGGCAAGTCGACCTCGACCGCGGCGCTGGTGACCGCCCTCCGCGCGCAGGACAAGCGGGTGGGCGTGTTGGCCGTCGACCCGTCGTCGCCGTTCTCGGGTGGCGCGCTCCTCGGTGACCGGGTCCGGATGCAGGACCACGCGCTCGACAAGGACGTCTACATCCGCTCGATGGCCTCGCGCGGTCACCTCGGCGGGCTCTCCTGGGCCACCCCGCAGGCGCTGCGCGTGCTGGACGCCGCCGGCTGCGACGTGATCCTGGTCGAGACGGTCGGCGTGGGCCAGAGCGAGGTCGAGATCGCGGGCATGGCCGACACCACGATCATCCTGCTCGCCCCGGGGATGGGTGACGGCATCCAGGCGGCCAAGGCCGGGATCCTGGAGATCGGCGACCTCTACGTGATCAACAAGGCCGACCGTGACGGTGCCGACCAGGTGCGGCGTGAGCTGCGGGGCATGATCGGCCTGGCCGACCGGTCCGAGGGGGCGTGGCGGCCCGAGATCGTCAAGACCGTCGCCAGCAAGGGCGAGGGCATCGACGAGGTCGTGGCGGCCGTCGAGCGCCACCGGGAGCACCTGGAGACCAGCGGCGAGCTCGACCAGCGGCGGCTGCGCCGGGCCCGCGACGAGATCGAGGCGATCGCCGTCACGGCGCTTCGGCAGCAGTGGCGCGGGGTGCACGAGAACGCCGCCCTCGACGAGCTCGCAGCCGAGGTCGTGGCCGGCGACAGCGACCCCTACGCGGCGGCCGACCTCCTGCTGGAGAGCCTCGAGTCCTAACCCACCAGTGCCGCCGCCACCCGCGCGGCGGAGATCGGGTCGAACAGGATCGTGTAGTGGTTGACGCCCGGCACGGTCTCCACGGTGAGCGGCCCCACCTCCTCGGCGTACGACGTGACCGCGGCAGCCGGTAGGAGCCCGGGCGCCTGGCCGAACATGCCGAGCGGGGCGCAGAGCAGGTGCGTGGGGACCTTCAGGCCGCGCAGGGCGGCGTCGAGCTCCGCACCCAGCACCAGGAGGTCGCGTCCGTCGGTGCGCACCGCCTCCTCGACCGCCCGTGAGCGCACGCCGTCAGCCGTCTCGAGGGCGTCGTACCTGGCGTAGGCCTCGACGCTCTCGTTCCAGTGCGGGCCCAGCGCGGGGTGCTGGCGGAAGAGCTCGACGTACTCGTCCACGTCGGCGTAGGTGCGGCTCAGCCGCTCCAGCGCCGGACCGAGGGTGGCCGCGAGCAGCTCGTCAGGATCCGTCCCGGCCGGGAACGGCAGGGGTACGCCGCCGTCGACCATCACCAACCGTTGGAAGAGCGCGGGCCGGGCATCAACCGCCAGGAGAGCGACGTAGGCCCCCATCGAGTGGCCGGCGAGGACGATCCCGGCGCCCTCGGGGTCGAGCTGCTCGGCGACCCGGCAGAGGTCCTGGGCGTGCCGGTGCAGCCCGGTGGGGCCCGGCAGGTCCCTGGCTGCGCCGCGACCCCGGAGGTCGGGGGCCACGAGCGCCCACGAGTCCGGGAGCGCGCCGGCGACCGCGGGCCAGCTCATGCCGGAGGCGGTGATGCCGTGGGCGGCGAGCACCGTTCGTTGCGGCCCCGCCACG
Organism: uncultured Actinomycetota bacterium; assembly: GCA_963843775.1. Lineage (GTDB taxonomy): Bacteria > Actinomycetota > Actinomycetes > Propionibacteriales > Nocardioidaceae > Marmoricola. The sequence goes on along the minus strand of CAWJLT010000016.1, from coordinate 22,409 downwards.
ACGGGGTCGCCGAAGACGAGGGTGGGAAGGTCGCCGTCCTCGACGGTGAAGCTGCGTTTCCGAGGTGCGGGGGTCATGGAGCCGATGATGCCCCGAAGCAGGCGCCGGGACACGCATTGGAGCGCGCCTGCTCCTTTACGAGTCTCGGTTTTGGTAGAACTGTGGTGTCGTGCGCGCATTCACCCGTGTGCACTCCTTCCCCCGGACACAAGGAGCAACCGATGGACGGCGTCTTGAAGAAGGGCGTGGGTCTGCTCGTCATCTTGTTCCTCGGCTTCTGGCTCGTGCAGGACCCGAGTGGTTTCGCCGACAGTGCCAAGAACACCGGCGCCACCATCTGGGACCTGCTGACGAAGATCTTCGACTCCTTCATCAGCTTCATCACGTCACTGAGCAAGTAGCTCGGTGAGGCCCATCCTCGCCTGGCTCACCGATCCCAGGATCAGTGACCGCCTGCTGCGCGACGAGGACGAGGACGTCGTCGACATCGTGCACAAGCACTGGATCGTCTACGTGCTGCCGGGCCTGCTCGTGTGGGCGGGGCTTCTGTGCTGGGCCCTGGTGCCGCTCTCCTCGCTCGAGGTCGGCTGGCTGCCGATCCTCGGTGGGGTCGGCCTGATCCTCTGGGGGGTGGTGAAGGCGCTGCAGCGCAACATCGACCAGTTCGTGGTCACCAACCAGCGCGTGTTCCGCGTGCACGGCCTGTTGAACCGCAAGGAGGCGACGATGCCCCTCAGCCGCATCCTCGACATCTCGGTCGACAAGCCGATCCAGGGCAGGATCCTGAACTTCGGGCACTTCGTCTTCGAGTCCGCGGCGCAGGCGCAGGGGCTGCGCGACATCCGCTACGTGGCCCGCCCCGACGAGCGCAACCTGACGATCCAGCGTGTCGTCACCCGTGCAGGACTGCGCGGTCGCAGCCCGAACGTCCCGCACAAGGGCTAGAGACCGGCCGCTGCCTGCAGGTCGCCCCGGATCGCGTCGAGACGACCGACGGCACTGATGCGAGCCGCGTCCACGCCGTCCTCGTCGTCCTCGACGGGGACGACCACCTCGAGGTAGCACTTGATCTTCGGCTCCGTCCCGGAAGGGCGTACGACGACCCGACCGTCGTCGGCCAGCCGGAAACGCAGCCCGTTGGTCGGAGGCAGACCGTTCGAACCCAGCGAGAGGTCGTCGACCCCCTCGACGGCGAGGCCGCCCAGTGAGGTCGGCGGATTGTCGCGGAGCCGGTCCACCACGGCCGGGATCGCGGCGGCGTCCTCCATCCGGACGGAGAGCTGGTCGGTGGCGTGCAGCCCGTGGGTGCGCGCGACGTCGTCGAGCAGGTCCCTCAGGGTGCGACCGGCCGCCTTGGCGCGGGCGGCGATGTCGCAGAGCATCAGCAGCGCGGAGACGCCGTCCTTGTCCTTGACGTGCTCCGGGTCGACGCAGTAGCCCAGCGCCTCCTCGTAGCCGAAGGCCAGGTTCTCGACCCGGCCGATCCACTTGAAGCCGGTCAGCGTCTCGGCGTAGGGCTGCTCGTGTGCCCGGGCCATCTTGCCCAGCAGCGAGGACGAGACGATCGAGGTGGCGTAGACGCCCTGGCGTCCCAGTCGGAGCAGGTGGTCGGCCAGCAGCGCACCGACCTCGTCGCCGCGCAGCATCTGCCACCCGCGCGGGCCACCGGGGACGGCCACGGCACACCGGTCGGCGTCGGGGTCGTTGGCCACGACCAGGTCGGCGCCCACGTCGATGGCCAGCCGGATCGCGAGGTCCATCACGCCCGGTTCCTCGGGGTTGGGGAAGGCGACGGTCGGGAAGTCGGGATCAGGCTCGGCCTGCAGGGGGGTGACGTGCGGGGGCGCGAAGCCCGCCTGCTGCAACGCGCTGACCACCGACGAGCCGCCGACGCCGTGGAGTGGCGTGTAGACGACGTCGAGGTCGCGCGGACCGCCACCGGCGAGGTCGACCACGGTCTGCAGGTAGCGGTCGAGCACGTCGTCGCCGAGCACCTCGCCGCCCCCGCCGCGGGGGATGTCCGCGACCGCGCCGACGCTGGCGATCCGGTCGGCGATCCCCTCGTCGGCCGGGGGCACGATCTGGCTCCCGTCACCGAGGTAGACCTTGTAGCCGTTGTCACGCGGTGGGTTGTGGCTGGCGGTCACCATCACCCCGGCCACGCAGCCGAGGTCGCGGATGGCGAACGCGAGCAGCGGCGTGGGGAGCGGGCGGGGGAGCGTGTAGGCCGTGAGCCCGGCTCCGGTCATCACCTCGGCGGTGTCGCGGGCGAAGACGTCGGAGTTGTGGCGGGCGTCGTACCCGATCACGACGGAGTCGCCCGGGCCGGCACCGTGGTCGAGGAGGTACGCCGCCAGGCCGGCCGCCGCGCGCAGCACGACGACGCGGTTCATCCGGTTGGAGCCGGCGCCCAGCTCTCCACGGAGGCCGGCCGTGCCGAACGCGAGGGTGCCGTCGAAGCGGTCGGCGAGCTCGGCGGAAGGCCCGCCCTCGATCAGGGACTCGAGCTCGGCCCTGGTCACCGGATCAGGGTCCTCGTCGGCCCAGGCGCGGGCGCGGGCGAGCAGGTCGGTGCTGTCGTCGCTCATGGTGCGAGGCTAGATCAGGCTCAGCCGAGGTCAGCCAGACGGGGGAGCACGCGCTCGCACAGCTCGCCCACGCTGCCGACCGGGTCAGCGGCATCCGGGCCGGTCCAGACCTGGTCGACCCCCAGCGTCGCCAGCGACTCCATCCGTCGCAGGAACCCGTCCACGTCGTCGAGGGGGTTCTCCCCACTGATGACGGTGCGCTGGATCTCCGCGGGGTCGCGGCCCTCGTTCTCACAGTGGCGGTCGAGCACGTCGAGCTTGTGCCTGATCTCGTCGGGGTCGTCGCCGAACAGGTTGCAGGCGTCGGCGTACCTGGCCACGAGGCGCAGCGTCTTCTTCTCGCCGCTGCCACCCACCAGGATGCGCGGACCTCCCTCGCGGAGCGGCTGCGGGACGCAGACCGTCTCCGCCAGCTGGTAGTGCCGTCCGTCGTACGCCCCGTCCTCGCCGCTCCACATCTGGCGACAGACCTGCAACGCCTCCTCGAGCCGCTCGAAGCGCTCAGCGGTGGGTGGGAAGGGGACGCCGAGCCCGGCGTGCTCGCGGTCGTACCAGGCGGCGCCGATGCCGAGCATCGCCCGGCCGCCGCTGAGCACGTCGAGGGTGCTCACGATCTTGGCCAGCAACCCCGGATGGCGGTAGGTGACGCCGGTGACCAGCAGGCCCAGCTCGACCCTCTCGGTCCTCCCCGCCAGGAAGCCGAGCGAGGTGTAGCCCTCCAGCATCGGCGCCGGGGGGCCACCGAGGTTCTCCATCTGGAAGTAGTGGTCCATCATCGTCAGCGTCGTGACGCCACCGTCGTCGGCGGTGCGCGCGACCTGGCTGAGCGTCTCGCCCAGAGTGACGGCACCGCCGGGCCAGGTCAGGTCAGCGCAGTGGATCGCCAGCTTCATGAGGTGTCCTGACGTGACCGCGGCCGGGCGGGGATCGACATGCTGGAGCTCAGCTGAGCGCAGCGATGGCCGCGTCGTAGTCGGGCTCCTGGCCGATCGAGGGGACGAGCTCGGTGTGGACGACCACGTTGTCGGCGTCCAGCACGACGACCGCTCGGGCGAGCAGGCCCTCGAACTTGGAGTCCGTGAGGGTGACCCCGTAGTCGGAGCCGAACGTCGAGCGGAAGGCCGAACCGACCTTGACGTTCTCGATGCCCTCGGCAGCGCAGAACCCGGCGAGTGCGAACGGGAGGTCGATGGAGATGTTGAGCACCGTGGTGTCCTCGAGGCCTGCGGCGAGCTGGTTGAACTTGCGGACGCTGGCCTGGCAGACCCCCGTGCCGATGCTGGGGAAGATGCTGAGCACCTTGCGACCGGACAGGTCGGCGAGCTTGAGCTCGCCGAGATCGGCGTCGACGAGGGTGAAGTCAGGAGCCTTGTCGCCGGTGGCGGGGAGCTCTCCGATGGTGTGTGCGGGGGATTCCCCGAGTGCAGTGGTAGCCATGCGCCCCAACCTAGCGGGCGGGTCGTGACGTCCCGACCGCTGGCATGGACAGGCCCGCCGGAACGGGGCCGTCAGCGCCTGCTGCGAGGACCGAACTCCGGCGCGACCTTGGCGAAGGCGGCGTCGCGGGCCGCCGACGTGTTGGCCGTGAACAGCAAGCGCAGCTGCTCGACGCGCTCGAGGGAGAACGTCCGCCTCGGCGAGGCCGTCCAGGTGCCGTTGAAGAGCCGCTTGGCGGACGCGAGGGCGTCGGGGGAGCGCTCGGCCAGCTCCCGGGCGAGGTCGTCCGCAGCTGCCTCGGGGTTCGCTGCGAGCTCGGTGACCAGCCCGAGGCCCAGCGCCTCCTGGCCGGAGACCTTGCGCGCGGTCATCGTGAGCAGCTTCGCGGTGTCGATCCCGACGAGCTCGGCCAGCGACCGGATGCCGGTCATGTCGGGGATGATCCCCCAGCGCCCCTCCAGCACAGACCACTCGGAGTCCGGGGTGGCGATGCGGAAGTCGGCGGCCAGGGCGATCTGCAGGCCGCCGCCGTAGCAGTGACCCTGCACCGCTGCGACCACCGGGACCGGCAGGCGTCGCCAGGCCCAGCAGGCCTCCTGGAAGGTGTTGGTGCCGCGCCACGGGCGCGGGATGAAGGCGGCGGCGATGCGCGCCGGTGACCGCATGACCGATCCGAAGTCGAGCCCGGCGCAGAAGGACCCGCCGTCACCGGCGAGCACGACCGCCCGCAGCGACCGGTCCCGGCGCAGGGCGCGAGCGGTTGTCACCAGCTCCTCGAGCATCGGCAGCGTGAGCGCGTTCAGCTTGTCGGGCCTGGCCAGCCGGACGTGAGCGACGCCGCCCTCGACGGTGTGGGTCACGAGTGCGGTCATGACCACTATGTTACCGGAGGGTAGGGACAGTGCTCAGCTGTCGATCGACGACATGTCGCCGTAGCGGTCGCCAGCCACGGCGGTGCGGGGGACCGCCTCCTCGAGGGCAGCGAGGTCGCTGTCGCTCAGCTCGACGTCGCTGGCACCGGCGTTCTCCTCGAGGTACTTCACCCGCTTGGTCCCGGGGATCGGGACGACGTCGTCGCCCTGCGCGAGCACCCAGGCGATGGCCAGCTGGCCGGGGGTGCAGTCCTTCTCGTCGGCGATCCGCGTGATCGCCTCGACCAGGGTGAGGTTGGCATCGAGGGCCTCGCCCTGGAAGCGGGGGAAGTACGACGACCGCCGGTTGTCGGCTTCGCCGTCCGCGCCCGCGTCGCGGCTGATCGTGCCGGTGAGCAGGCCACGGCCCAGCGGGGAGTAGGGCACCAGCCCGATGCCCAGCTCACGCAGGACGGGGAGGATCTCGTCCTCGAGGTCGCGGGTGAACAGGGAGTACTCCGTCTGCAGCGCCGTGATCGGGTGGACGGCGAACGCCTTGCGGATGTTGGCGACGCTGGCCTCGGAGAGCCCGAGGTGGCGGACCTTGCCGGCCTCGACGAGCTCGGCCATGGCGCCCACGGTCTCCTCGATCGGGACACTCTGGTCGACGCGGTGCTGGTAGTAGAGGTCGATGTGGTCGACGCCCAGGCGCTGCAGGGAGTCGTCGCAGGCCTGGCGGACGTAGGCCGGCGAACCGTCGATGCCCAGGCGCTCACCGTTCGGGCCACGCTTGTTGCCGAACTTGGTGGCCAGCTGGACCTCGTCGCGGCGGCCCTTGATGGCCTTGCCGACGAGCTGCTCGTTGATGAACGGGCCGTACATGTCGGCCGTGTCCAGGAAGGTGACACCGAGCTCGAGGGCACGGTGGATGGTGTCGAGACCACCCTGCTCGTCAGGAGTCCCGTAGAACTCCGACATTCCCATGCACCCGAGTCCGAGAGCGGACACGGTGAGGGGGTCGACGGTGCCGAGGGTGCGTGAGGAGATCGTCATGACCCCACTCAACGACTTCGAGCGCGCTCCAAGTCAAGCGGGGCGGCCACGGATCAGGAGACCCGGTCGACCTGGCCCTCGTAGATGCCGATCTTGTGGTCGATCTCACGCAGGTGGGAGGTCACCTCGGCCAGCTGCCGCTCCACCCGTTCCCGGTGCGCCTTGAGCAGGTCGAGCCGGCGTGCCTCGTTGCCGGCGCCGTCCCGCACCAGGTCGGCGTAGCGACGTACGTCGCGGATCGGCATGCCGGTCGCGCGCAGTCGCGTGATCATCTCGATCCAGATGAGGTCGTGTGCCGAGTAGCGCCGGTGGCCCGAGGAGGAGCGGTCGACGGAGGAGAGCATCAGCCCGTCACGCTCGTAGTAGCGCAGCGTATGGGTGGTCAGCCCGGTCTCCGCGGCGGCCTGGGCGATGCTGAGTTCGGTCACCGGACCAGTGTGCAGGGTTGGAGTGGGCTCGAGGTCCACGGGGCTGCACGTCTCCCCGTGGAGGCGCGGCTTGCCGGACCTGCGCGCCTCCCTGGGTCAGTCCTCGTCCTCGTCCTCGTCCTCGTCGCCGTTGGGGTCCTCGGGATCCTTGAACGGGGCGGGCTCGTCCTCGGTGTACTCGTCGCTGTCGGTGAACATCCCGCGGTCGACGTCGAACTCCCTCGGGGTGTTGTCCACCTCCGCGTTCTCGGGGCGGTTCTCCGGGTCGAGGCGCTCCGCGCGCTCCTTCTCGATCCCCTGCTTGGTGTCCTCGTCCGGCTCCTCGCGGGGGTCACCGAGTCGGGTGTCGTTCTCGGCGCCGGCCTCTTGCGTCGCCTCGTCGTTCGCTTCGTTCAACTGGATTCCCTCCCGAGTCCTGTGTCCGACATCGATATCGGGGCGGTCGGGGACATGTCAACGACGGTTGCCCGGGGGCGGACACCCGAAGGACGATCAGTTCGCAGCTTCGTCGGCGAGGCCGAGCGTGAGATGGCCCCCGGATGACGCGAGCTGATAGTCCTGCGGGCCGCCGACCAAGCCCACACCGGGCGCGAGCCGGTGCCGGGAGCCTCAGATGTGCGGGACGATCCCGCCGAGCAGCTCGCCCATCCGGGTGGCGGCGGAGCGGCCGGCCTCGAGGACCTCCTCGTGGTTGAGGGGGGCACCAGTGATCCCGGCGGCGAGGTTGGTGACCAGGCTGATGCCGAGGACCTCCATCCCGGCCTCCCGGGCGGCGATCGCCTCGAGCGTCGTGCTCATGCCGACCAGGGTGCCGCCGATCGCGCGGATCATGCCGATCTCGGCCGGGGTCTCGTAGTGCGGCCCGGGCAGCTGCACGTAGATGCCCTCGGTGAGGGTGGGGTCGGCCTGCTGGCAGAGCGCGCGCAGCCGGGGGCTGTAGAGGTCGGTGAGATCCACGAAGTTCGCGCCCTCGAGGGGTGAGGTCGCGGTCAGGTTGATGTGGTCGGCGATCAGCACCGGAGTGCCGGGCGACCAGCTCTCGTCGAGGCCACCGCACCCGTTCGTGAGTACGACGGTCCGGCAGCCGGCCGCCGCGGCGGTGCGGACGCCGTGCACGACCGAGCGCACGCCCAGGCCCTCGTAGAAGTGGGTGCGGCCGAGGAAGACGAGCAGGTTCTTGTCACCGGCCCGGACCGATCGGATCTTGCCCGCGTGCCCCTCGACGGCCGGAGGGGCGAAGCCGGGGAGGTCGGTGGAGAGGATCTCGGCCGTGGCCTCACCCAGGGCGTCGACGGCGGGAAGCCAGCCGGAGCCCAGCACCAGGGCCACGTCGTGGCGCTCGACCCCGGTCCTCTCGGCGAGCACGCGCGCGGCCTCACGGGCCTGTTCGGTGTAGGTCTGGGTCACCCGAGGAGCGTAGTTGTTGGGGTCGGGTCACCGGTCGACCGGGGAAACCGTCAGCCGCCGAAGTTGGAGCGGCAGGGCCGGGCGCGGAGGGCGGCGACGTAGTCGGCGGGGGCGTCGGCCGCCTCGGCGGCGTCGGCGAGGGTGCCCAGCGAGGTCGCCGAGGGCAGACCGCCCTCGAAGGCGTCGAGGATGTAGACGAAGGCCACGGACTCCGCGTTCATGGTGGAGACGCGGACCTTGGTCTTGCGGAAGAGTCCGGTGTCGGCGGACTCCCACCCGTCCAGGGCGGCGACGTCCTCGTCGGTGACGTCGTAGATCGCCACGAAGACCTGTTCGAACGGATCCTGCACGATCGTGGCGAGCGCGCCGTCCCAGCCGTGGTCCTCCCCACCGAAGGTGAGGCGCCACCCGGTGAGCCACCCGGTCTCGCGCAGCGGGGAGTGGGGGCAGCGCTCACTCATGCGGGCGGGATCGAGGTTCGTCGCGTAGGCGGCGTAAAGCGTCACGGGCGCAAGACTAAGGGGCCGAGTCGGCGCGGCGTACATGCGACACAATGACCGCGTGACGACACCTCAGCACGGGCAGGCGGACCACGTCGTGATCATCGGCGGAGGTCCTGGTGGCTACGAGGCAGCGCTCGTGGCGGCCCAGCTGGGCGCCCGGGTGACCGTGGTCGACAGCGACGGGCTGGGCGGCTCGGCCGTGGTGACGGACTGCGTGCCCAGCAAGACCCTGATCGCGACCGCCGAGCTGATGACCGAGCTGGCCGGGGCGCCGGAGCTCGGGGTCAGCTTCGAGGACCCCGAGGGGGGCGCGGCGCACCACGTCGGCGTCGACCTCGGCCGGGTCAACCAACGGGTCAAGAAGCTCGCGCTCGACCAGTCACTCGACATCGGCCGGCGGCTCGAGCGTGAGGACGTCACGGTCGTGACCGGCCGAGGTCGCCTGGACGGTCCGAGCAAGGTCGTGGTCGAGCGGCCGGACGGCAGCACCGAGACCATCGAGGCCGACGCGGTGCTCCTGGCGACCGGCGCCGCGCCCCGCACCCTCCCCACGGCCAGGCCCGACGGGGAGCGCATCCTCACCTGGGAGCAGGTCTACGACCTGAGCGAGGCGCCGACGAAGCTGGTCGTGGTCGGCTCGGGCGTGACAGGTGCCGAGTTCGCCAGCGCCTACATGGCCCTGGGCATCGAGGTCGTGCTGGTCTCCTCGCGCGACCGGGTGCTGCCCGGTGAGGACGCCGACGCTGCGACGGTTCTCGAGGACGTGCTGACCCGTCGAGGGATGGAGGTGCTCGCCAAGTCGCGGATGGAGTCGGTCACCCGCAACGGCGACGAGGTGGTCGTCACGCTCACCGACGGGCGCACGGTCACCGGCTCGCACTGTCTGCTGGCGCTCGGGTCCATCCCCAAGACTGCCGACCTCGGGCTCGAGGAAGCCGGGGTGGCCGTCGACGGCGGCGGCTTCGTGCAGGTCGACCGGGTCTCCCGCACGACCGCCCGTGGTGTGTACGCCGCCGGCGACTGCACCGGCGTGCTGATGCTCGCCAGCGTCGCCGCCATGCAGGGCCGGATCGCGATGCGGCACTTCCTGGGCGACGCGGTCACCCCGATCGATCTCAAGCAGGTCTCCTCCAACGTGTTCACGGCCCCCGAGATCGCCACCGTCGGCTGGTCGCAGAAGGCCGTCGACGACGGGGACATCGAGGCCGAGGTCGTGCGGCTCGACCTGGCAGGCAACCCCCGGGCCAAGATGCAGGGCGTGCGCGACGGTTTCGTGAAGCTCTTCTGCCGCCCCGACACCGGCACCATCGTCGGCGGCGTCGTGGTCGGCCCACGGGCCAGCGAGCTGATCCACCCGATCTCCATCGCGGTCTCGGAGTCGCTCACCGTCGACCAGCTGGCCCGCGCCTTCACGATCTACCCCTCGATGAGCGGATCGGTGGCCGAGGCGGCTCGCCGGCTGCACCACTCGCCGCGCTGAGGAATGCGCCACAAATGACAGCGATGTCATTCGCGCTGCATTCTTTTCGTTATTCCGAAACCCAGGCAAATCGCTTTGTCGGTGGCAATACTGAGCGAGTTCCTTTTCTGCACACGGGTCCCTGGGGTCACAGATGTCTCGCACTTCCTGGCGCGTTCCGGCCACGGCGATCGGGGTCGCTGCCCTGTCCGCGACCGTGGTCGCCGGCGTCCTCCCGGGACCGGCGCAGGCCTCCCGCACCGTCTCCGAGAGCTACGCCATCCCCTCGGACGGTGTCCTTCGGCTGACCGGCCACGGCTACGGCCACGGCCACGGCATGTCGCAGTACGGCGCCCAGGGGGCCGCCAAGCAGGGCCTCACCCATCGCCAGATCCTGTCGTTCTACTACCCGGGCACGACCCTGGGCACCAGCAGCGGGACGATCCGCGTGCTGATCAGCGCCGACACCGACAACGACGTCCGCGTGGCGCCCGCCAACGGCCTCCGGGTGCGTCAGGTGAGCACCGGGGCGTCGTACGTCCTGCCGGCGACCGCGGGGATCACGACCTGGCGACTGCGGACCGTGGCGGGCAGGACCGTCCTGGACCACGACGGCGGCGGTGCCTGGCAGACCTACCTCCCGGGCGGCACGGCGCTGAGCGGCGACGCGGAGTTCCATCGCGAGGGCGTGGTGGTCCTGCGCGTGGCCGGCACGACGCGCAACTACCGCGGCGCCGTGCGGCTGAGCAGCAACGACACCGTGAACGTGCTCGGGATGGACGACTACGTCAAGGGCGTCGTCCCCCGTGAGATGCCGGCCTCGTGGATGCCGGCGGCCGTCCAGGCACAGGCCGTGGCGGCGCGCACCTACGCCGCCTTCGACCGGGCCGATCACCTCTCGCGCTACTACCAGACCTGCGACACCACCTCCTGCCAGGTGTACGGCGGGGTGGCCGCCGAGGACTCCCGCAGCAACGCGGCCGTGGACGCCACCGCCGACCAGGTCCTGAACTACCAGGGCCGGCCGGCCTTCACCCAGTTCGGCTCGAGCAGCGGTGGCTGGCTCTCGGCCGGCAGCATGCCCTACCTCGCCGCCAAGGCCGACCCCTACGACGGCTTCAGCGGCAACGCGATGCACACCTGGACCGCCACGCTCACCCGCGCCGCCGTACAGAAGGCCTACCCCTCGCTCGGCACGCTCCAGCGGGTGCTCGTGACGAAGCGCGACGGGAACGGTGAGTGGTACGGCCGGATCGAGCAGATGATCCTCGACGGCAGCAAGGCCGACGTGACGCTGACCGGCTCTGCCTTCCGCTCGAAGTTCGGGCTGCGCTCGCAGTGGGTCCGCTTCGGCAACGGCCCCACGACACCGGCGCCGACTCCCACACCACCTGCGACCACGCCGCCGCCCTCGTCCCCGGCGACCCCGTCCGCGCCGGCCGCCGCCACGTTGGTCACGCTGCGCTGGCGCGCGCTGGGCGGGTACGCGTCCGCGATCGGCGCCCCCACGAGCAGCGAGTACGCCGTGGGCGCGGGCAAGGCACGGCGCTTCCAGCACGGCCGGATCTACGCCAAGGCCGGCGTCGGGGCGCACGAGCTCTACGGCCGCGTGCTCAAGGCCTACCTGCGCAAGGGCGAGGTGAGCTCGCGGCTCGGCTTCCCCCGGACCGCGCCGACCCGCTTCAAGCGCGGTCAGCTGGCGCGGTTCGAGAAGGGCACCCTCAAGGTGTTCAGGTCAGGCCGCGTCAAGGCGATCTATCGCTGACCAGGTCCGAACGGAGGTTGTGTGTACGAGGACGCGCTCTGGCGCGTCCTGGGACACACAACCCGTCTACCCGAGCACCAGGACGAGGTCTCCGCCCTCCACCTGCTGCGTGCCGGAGAACGCGAGGCGCTCGACGGTGCCCGCCTTCGGGGCGGTGATGGAGGCCTCCATCTTCATCGCCTCGATGGTCGCGACGACCGCGCCGGCCTCCACCGAGTCACCCTCCGCCACCTGCTGGGTGACCACGCCGTCGAACGGCGCGGGGACCTGGCGGTCGTCCTTGGGGTCGGCCTTCTCCTGCGCGGCGACCGCCGACTCGACCGACTCGTCGCGGACGTTGACCGGGCGCAGCTGTCCGTTGATGGTGCACATCACCGAGCGGTAGCCACGCTCGTCGGCCTCGCTGATGGCCTGCAGCCCGAGGATCAAGCGCTTGCCCTCCTCGATCTCGACGACGTGCTCCTCGCCGGACCTCAGGCCGTAGAGGTAGTCGGTGGTCTCGAGCACGGAGACGTCACCGTAGGTCACCAGCCCCTCCTCGTAGGTCGCGGTCGGTCCCGGGAACAGCAGCTGGTTCAGGGTGCGACGGCGGCTGGTCCCCTCCAGTCCCTGCGCCTGCTCCTCGGTCAGCTCTCCGACCGGCTGCTTCCAGGTGCGGCCCGCGAGGGCCTTGGTCCGGAACGGCTCCGGCCAGCCGCCGGGTGGGTCGCCGAGCTCACCGGAGAGGAAGCCGACCACGGAGTCGGGGATGTCGAACTTCCCGGGGTTCTCCTCGAACTCCCGGGGGTCGGCCCCGACGGCCACCAGGTGCAGGGCCAGGTCGCCGACGACCTTGGAGGACGGGGTCACCTTGACGATGTTGCCCAGCAGGTCGTTGGCAGCGGCGTACATGTCCTCGATCTGCTCGAACTTCTCTCCGAGCCCCAGCGCGATCGCCTGCTGGCGCAGGTTGGAGAGCTGGCCGCCGGGGATCTCGTGGGTGTAGACCCGGCCGGTCGGTGAGGCGAGGCCGGACTCGAAGGGGGCGTAGACGCGACGGGTCGCCTCCCAGTAGGGCTCGAGCGCGCAGACCGCGGCGAGGTCGAGCCCGGTCTCCCGCTCGGAGTGGTCGGTGGCGGCGACGAGCGCCGAGAGTGCCGGCTGGGACGTCGTACCGGCCATCGAGGCGCAGGCAGCGTCGACGGCGTCCACGCCCGCGTCGATCGCCGCGACCAGGGTGGCCAGCTGGCCACCGGGGGTGTCGTGGGTGTGCAGGTGCACGGGCAGGTCGAACTCCGCACGCAACGCCGTCACCAGGGTGCGGGCGGCCGGGGCGCGGAGCAGGCCCGCCATGTCCTTGACCGCGAGCACGTGTGCCCCGGCGTCGACGATCCGCTGGGCGAGCGCGAGGTAGTAGTCGAGCGTGTAGAGCTTCTCGTCTGGGCTGGAGAGGTCGCCGGTGTAGCAGAGCGCGACCTCCGCGACGGCTGTCCCGGTGGCGCGGACGGCCTCGATGGCGGGACGCATCTGCTCGACGTCGTTGAGGGCGTCGAAGATGCGGAAGATGTCGATGCCGGTCGCAGCGGCCTCGGCCACGAAGGCGTTGGTGACCTCGGTCGGGTAGGGCGTGTAGCCGACGGTGTTGCGGCCGCGCAGCAGCATCTGCAGGCAGATGTTCGGCACCGCCTGGCGCAGCTTGGCCAGCCGGTCCCACGGGTCCTCGTGCAGGAAGCGCAGCGCCACGTCGTACGTCGCCCCGCCCCAGGCCTCGAGGCTGAGCAGCTCGGGGGTCATCCGCGCGACGTGACCCCCGACGGCCAGCAGGTCGCGGGTGCGGACGCGGGTCGCGAGCAGCGACTGGTGGGCGTCGCGGAAGGTGGTGTCGGTGACGCCGACGTCCCGCTGCTCACGCAGGGCGCGCGCGAAGGCCTCGGGGCCGAGGGACAGCAGCCGCTGCCGGGACCCGTCCGGCGCAGGCACCTGGAGGTCGAGGTCGGGCAGCTTGCCCGACGGGTCGGTGCTGACCGGCGCCTCGCCGTTCGGCTTGTTCACGGTGACCTCGGCCAGCCAGGTGAGCAACCGGGTGCCGCGGTCGGCGGTCGGTCGGGCGCTGAGCAGTCCGGGGTGCTCCTCGATGAAGCTGGTCGTCACCTGTCCGGCCAGGAAGTCGGGCTCGTCGAGCAGAGCGCGGAGGAACGGGATGTTGGTGGCCACGCCACGGATGCGGAACTCGTCGACGGCACGACGCGCCTTCTGCACGGCCATCTCGAAGGTGCGACCGCGACAGGTCAGCTTGGCGAGCATGGAGTCGAAGTGGGCCGAGACCTCGGCGCCGGTGTACGTAGTACCGCCGTCGAGGCGCACGCCGCCGCCGCCGGGAGAGCGGTACGTCGTGATCCGGCCGGTGTCGGGACGGAAGCCGTTGGCGGGGTCCTCGGTGGTGATGCGGCACTGCAGCGCCGAGCCGCGCAGCACGATGGAGTCCTGCGAGAGCCCGAGGTCGGCGAGGGTCTCCCCGGCTGCGATCCGCATCTGCGACTGCACGAGGTCGACCTCGGTGACCTCCTCGGTCACGGTGTGCTCGACCTGGATCCGGGGGTTCATCTCGATGAAGTGGTAGCTGCCGTCCTCGCCGAGCAGGAACTCCACCGTGCCTGCGTTGCGGTAGCCGATCTCGGTGGCGAACCGCACCGCGTCGGCACACATGCGCGCGCGGATCTCGGGGTCGAGGTTGGGAGCGGGCGCGATCTCCACGACCTTCTGGTGGCGGCGCTGCACCGAGCAGTCGCGCTCGAAGAGGTGGATCACGTGGCCCTCGGCGTCGGCGAGGATCTGCACCTCGATGTGGCGCGGGTTCACCACCGCCTGCTCGATGAAGACGGTCGGGTCGCCGAACGCGCCCTCGGCCTCGCGCATGCAGGTGTCGATGGCGTCCTTGAGGTCCTTCTCCTCGTCGACCTTCCTCATGCCGCGCCCGCCGCCGCCGGCGACCGCCTTGACGAACAGCGGGTAGGCCAGCCCCTTGGCGTCCTCCATCAGGGCCTCGAGGTCGTCGTTGGGAGGCACCGAGTCGAGGGTGGGTACGCCGGCCGCCTTGGCCGCGGCGATCGCTCGTGACTTGTGGCCCGTGAGCTCCAGGACCTCGGAGGTCGGACCGATGAAGGTGATCCCCGCGTTGGCGCACGCCTCGGCGAGATGGGGGTTCTCGCTCAGGAAGCCGTAGCCCGGGTAGACCGCGTCCGCGCCTGCTCGCACCGCGACCTCGACGATCGCCTCGGCGTCGAGGTAGGCCCGCACGGGGTGCCCGCGTTCGCCGATCTCGTAGGCCTCGTCGGCCTTCATCCGGTGCTCGGACCAGCGGTCCTCGTAGGGGAAGACCGCGACGGTGCGCGCACCGATCTCGGTCGCCGCACGGCAGGCCCGGATCGCGATCTCGCCGCGGTTGGCCACCAGGATCTTGGAGAACATGGGTCGAGGCTAGTGGTGCCCGCGCACCATCCGCGCGTCGATCGCAGCAGCCACCCGGTAGGGGGCCTCCACGGGGAGGCCGTGTGCGTGCTCGTCCAGACCGATCTCCTCGGCCAGGCCGCCGTTCGCGCGGTAGGTGTCGAGGACCGCGCGGATCTGCTGGTCCATCGGCTGGGGCGGGAGCACCTCCGCACCCGGCCAGCCGGGGATGGCGCCGAGCTGTCCGAGGTGCGCGAGGTCGAACATCGAGGTGTCGCTGATGACCTGGTCGAGGCCGCCGCGCACCCAGGTGATCGGGGGCTTGCGGGCGAGGTCGACGATGGCCGAGGTGTTGTAGTACTTCGGCGACATCGCGTTCAGGACGCCGTGCTCACCGGGCGCCAGGGTCGGCCAGTTCGGTGAGGTCGCGCCGTCGCCGGGGTAGTGGTCGTCGCCGGTCCTGGTCCGCAGCGTCTCGTCGACCAGGAAGTCCTCGTCCACGTGGGCGGCGTTCTCACGAGCCCCGAAGAACTGACGCAGCACCACCCGCACGCTGCTCGCGGGGTCGTCGTCGGATCCGTCGCCGGCGGCCAGTCGTGCGACGAACTCCGGCGCCGCGCCACCCGCACCCGATGCCGCGAAGTCGTCGAAGCACGGTTGCCCGTCGGGGCCCTGGGTGCCCCCGAAGCCGTACGGCGACAACGGGGCGACCAGGGTCAGCGAGGCGAGGTCGTCGGGGTAGGTGAGGGCGTACTGCATCAGCACGCCACCGCCCATCGACCATCCCGCCGCGTTGACCGTCCCGGTGTCGGCGAGCCCCATCGCCTCCAGCAGCGAGCGCACGTCGTCGACCATGTCGCCCAGCCCGCGGGTGGCGTCGACCGGCAGGGGCTGGGTGCGGCCGAAGCCGCGCAGGTCCGGGGCGATCACGCGCACGTCCTCGGGGAGCGCCGCGGCGACGTACTTCCACCAGCCGCCGGTGACGAGGTTGCCGTGCACCAGCAGCAGGGGTACGCCGTCGTCGGGACCGCTCGTCCAGACGTTCGTCGCGATCCGGTCGGTGGACACCGTGGTGCAGACGAAGTCAGGCATGCGACTCATCCAACCAGCCAGGCGCAGGATCGAGCCACGTCTGAAGAACCCGAATATGTGCTAACCCTCACGTATTCTTCAGCGCGTGACCACGCAGACGAACGACCCCGGGGAGTTCCTCCCACGGCGACGGCCGTCCCAGGACCGCAGCCGCCGCCGGTTCGACGACATCCTGCGGGCCGCCAGGGCGTTGCTCGTCGAGGTCGGGTTCGAGGCGTTCACCTCCGAGCAGGTCGCGTTGCGGGCGGGTGTGCCGATCGGTTCGCTCTACCAGTTCTTCGGCAACAAGTTCGCGATCATCTGCGAGCTCGACCGCCTCGACACGGTCAACGTGCAGGCCGAGCTGGAGAAGTTCGCGGGCGAGATCCCCAGCCTGGACTGGGCGCAGCTGCTCGAGAAGCTCCTCGACCACCTCGCGGCGCTGTGGCGCACCGACCCCTCGCGACGAGCGGTCTGGCTGGCGATGCAGGCCACGCCGCCGACGCGTGCCATCGCGGCCGAGCACGAGCGAGACCTCGCCACCCAGGTCACCCGGCTGCTGGCACCGCTGACCCCCGGATCGAAGCTCGGGCAGCGTCAGGTGATCGCCGAGGTGCTGGTGCACGTCACCTACTCGATGCTGAACTTCTCGATCCGTGACGGGCAGTCCCACCCGGACGCCGTCGTACAGCTCAAGACGATGCTGACGGGCTACCTGATGGCCGCCGAGGCCGACGCCGCGCAGAAGAAGCTGTCGGCATCCTGACCGTTCCCGCAGGGTCGTAGAGCCGCGAGTCCCCGTCCAGGGCGCCCGAGAGCACGTAGTAGACGTTGGTGACGACGAACAGCACCAGGGCGGTCCCGAGGAGGAGGCCCTGGGTGAGCGCGGGTACGACGTCGATCGGCAGCGTGTAGGCCATCACCCAGCGCAGGACCGCGTCGAGCAGGGTGCCCACGCCCCACAGCACGCTGGCGACCCGCCACATCCGCCGGAACCGGGGCGCCTGCTCCCACCGCGCCTCCCAGTCCGGTGGCCACCCGAAGCGGCCCTCGCCGACCGCCCGGGCGAGCACGAAGGCCAGCGGCCTCCTGGCCCAGCAGCTGGCGATGAACCAGAGGCCGACGGCACCGGTGACCCAGGCGTCCTTCGCGAGCAGGAAGCGCGGGCTGCCGGCGACGAGCGCCACCAGGGTGCTGAGGACGAGGACCGTGGTCATGAACACCGCGACCTCGTTCAGCTCTCGGTTCCTGAGGTGGGAGAGCGCCGCGCTCGACAGGGAGAACAGGGCTCCGGCGAGCAGGGAGACGTAGGCGCTCACCCCGGCCGCACGCAGGACGTAGAACAGGGCCACCGGGAGAAGGAAGTCGAGAGCCGCCGCGGCGATGCGGAGCCACCTGGGCCTGGTGGTGGTCACGGTGTGTCGCTCCGGACACCCCGCAGGTAGAGCTCCACGAGCTCGCTGCCGTAGACCTCACAGTCGAGGTCGGGCTGGGCGCTGAGCAGGAACGGCAGTCCTTCGATCGAGCGCTGGATGGCGCTGGCCACGGTGGGCACGTCGAAGGCCCGGAACTCCCCGGTCCTCCGACCGTGGTGCAGCAGCCCCTCGAGCGGGGTCTCCGCGTCTCCTGGCCCGACAGCCGGGCCGCCCCGGCCGGCCGGGCCGCCCTGGCCGTCGGGGAGCCCGCCGACGCTCAGCACGATCTGCATCAGCGCCTGCATGTGCGGACGATGGGTGTCGATGAAGCCGATGCTGCCCTCGATGTAGGCCCGCAGGATGGCGGCCGCATGGCCCTCGCCCGGCTTCTCGGCAGCCTCCGCGTCGTCGATCCGGGAACCGACGTAGCCCGCCATGGCCGCGAGCACGTCCTCGACGACAGCGCTGATGAGCGCGTCCTTGCCGGCGAAGTGGTAGCTGATCAGCCGCGTGCTCGAGAGGTCGGCCCGCTCGGCGATGCGGGCGAACGAGGCCTGGGCAAGGCCGTCGGCCGCGATCACCGCGATCGTGGCGGCGACGATCTGCGTGCGGCGGGCGGTGGAGGCGAGGGTGGGCGGCGTCTTCGCGGCCGGGTCGATTACTCGCATGAGTAAAAAATACGTCGGTTGAGTAAATGCGTCAACGCGTGCCCGGGGGGGGTGGGCCGGCGGTGGCACATGGGGGTGGCCGCGGCGTACGAACGGACAAAGCGGGTGGGTTCCGGGCGGTCCTGGACGACCTCGGGTGTTGCCACGCCCCTTGACGTCAGGGATCCCCGGGTACCCGGGGAATCCTGCAGCCCCCGGGGCTCCACCACAGCGGGGGCCGGCCAAGGTCAGCTCGACGCTGGCGGCTCAGCCCGCTGGAGAACCACGAACGCGACGGCGATGTCGGCTGCCGGGTCGTGCGAGAGCGAGACGAGGACGGCGTAGCCGGCCATCGCGTGGGCGACGGCGCCGTGCAGGCGGATGGCGGGGCGGCCCCAGGCATCGGTCCTGACCTCGATCTCGCGGAGGTCGACGTGCTCGGGGTCGATGACCTCGGCCTGCCCGAAGCGGGTGCTCGACCACGCCTTGAGGACGGCCTCCTTGGCCGCCCAGCGGGCGGCGAGGCTCTGCGCCTCACCGCCCTCACCCCGTTGCGCGGCCCGCCGC
The DNA here is from genome assembly GCA_963843775.1 of uncultured Actinomycetota bacterium. Classification (GTDB taxonomy): domain Bacteria; phylum Actinomycetota; class Actinomycetes; order Propionibacteriales; family Nocardioidaceae; genus Marmoricola. The sequence continues at coordinate 3,792 of CAWJLT010000016.1, read as the reverse complement.
TCACCTGCGGTGAACGAGCGTGCGAACCGGGTCCCGGGCTCGTCGAGCTGCTCGGCGAAGGCGCTGATGCCGACGACGTCGACCCCCACCGCCGCGGCGTCCGCGACGGTTCCGGGGTCGAGTGGGCCCGAGAGCCCGCCGGCGAGCGGTTGCTCGTCGGCCGCCGTCACCGAGGTGCCTCGGCGTACACCCCGTTGTCCCCGAGGCGAGCAGCCGGGTCGACGAGCATGGCGCTCTCGTCGGCCTTGGTACGCGTCAGCGAGCTGTCGGCGAAGCGGCGCTGCTCCGGCTTCTTGTAGAGCGGCGCACCGCCACACATCGCGGCCAGGCGACGAGCCTCACCGGCGACGAGGCGAGCCGTGGCAGCCTCCAGCCAGGTCTCGCGCTGCTTCTCGGACAGGGCGGCGACGAACGCACCGGGGTGCGCCACCGCGACCATCGCGGACACGTGCCCGAAGCCGAGGCTGGTCAGCAGCCCGGCGCGGAACGGCCCGGTCTGCAGCGACTCGCGCAGCCAGACCAGGTGCTCGTTGTCGTTCAGCGCCTCGTCGACACAGTCCAGACCACGGTTCGGGGGAAGGACGCCGCTGGCCAGCATCTGGCACAGCCCGATCAGCTGGAAGGCGGCAGCGCCACCCTTGGCGTGACCGGTCAGCGACTTCTGGCTGACCACGTAGAGCGGCGACCCGACCGTGCGGCCGAGCGCGCCGGCCAGCTTCTCGTGCAGCTGCGACTCGTTGGGGTCGTTCGCCGCGGTCGAGGTGTCGTGCTTGGACACCACGGCGAGGTCGTCCGCTCCCAGGCCGAGCGAGGCCAGGCCCTTGGCCAACGGTGAGTTCACGCCGCCGATGCCCGCGCCCAGGGCACCGATGCCCGGGGCCGGGATCGAGGTGTGGATGCCGTCGGCGAAGGAGCCGGCGTAGGCCACGACCGCGAGCACGGGGAGGCCGAGCTCGGCCGCCACGTCACCACGGGCGAGTACGACGGTGCCGCCGCCCTGAGCCTCGACGAAGCCGCCGCGACGACGGTCGTTGGGGCGGCAGACGTGACGCTCCTCGATGCCCTTGGCGAGCATCTCGGCGGTGTCGGCGGTCGCGCTCATGTTGCCGAAGCCGAGGATGCCCTCGATGCCGAGGTCGTCGAAGCCGCCGGTGACGACCACGCTGGCCTTGTCGAGACGGATCTTGTCCACGCCCTCCTCGACGCTGACGGCGGCGGTCGCGCAGGCGGCGACCGGGTGCACCATCGAGCCGTAGCCACCGAGGTAGGACTGCACGGTGTGCGCTGCGATCACGTTCGGCAGCGCCTCCTGCAGGACGTCGTTCGGCGGCTGCTCGCCGAGCAGCGCGTCGACGTACATCTTGCGGGTGGACTGCATGCCGCCGATGCCGGTGCCCTGGGTGTTGGCGAACTTGGTCGGGTGGATCCAGCGCAGCAGCTCGGCGGGCTCGAAGCCCGAGGAGATGAACGCATCGACCGTGGCCACCAGGTTCCAGGCCGCGAGCCGGTCGGTCGACTCGGTCATCGAGCCGAGTCCCCACACCTTCGGGTCGAACCCGTCGGGGATCTGCGCCCCGACGAAGCGGGACAGCTTGAACCTGCGCGGGACCCGCATCTCGCTGCCGGCCAGTCGGGTGACCAGCCAGTCGCCGTCCTCGGTGGGGGTGATGCGGGTGTGTTTCGGCGAGGCCTCGACCATGGCGTCGGCCTCGTCGCGGGTGCGGACGACGAACGAGGTGTCCTGCTCGAGGAACACCGGCACCATCAGCGGTGCGGTGCCGTCGACCAGGGCGCCGTCGTCGCGGTAGCTGCGGATGCCGACGCTGGACTCGATCTGCTCGGCGTAGCGCTCGACGACCTCGCCCTCGGTGAGCGGCTCGCCGCTCTTCACGTCGTGCCAGCCGGCGACGGGCTCGTTCTCCCACACGATCAGGCCGGTGGTCCACGCCAGCTCGAGCACGCCGGCCGGGGACAGCGTGTCCTCGACCTCGAGCTCGAAGCGGGTGCGTGAGGAGCCGCCCGGGCCGACCTCGCCGGCACCGACGATCACGACCATGTCCTCGGGGCGGGCGTCGATCGTCGGCCAGTCCATCGTGGGCTGGGCGATGCCGTAGCCCGCGGGGTGCGTCAGGGCCACGAGGGCGTCGTCCGAGTCCTGCTCGGTCTCGGCCCCAGCAGCGGCCTCGGCCGCCTCGCGTGCCTCACGGGCCAGGGTCGCGAGGTCCAGGTCCGCCTCGCCGAGCCCGCCGGTCAGGTCCGAGACGATCGGAGCGCACCGTGGCCACCAGGTTCCACGCGGCGAGCCGGTCCGCGGACTCGGTCATCGAGCCGAGACCCCAGACCTTCGGGTCGAACCCGTCGGGGATCTGGGCGCCGACGAAGCGCGACAGCTTGAACCTGCGCGGCACGCGGATCTCGCTGCCGGCCAGCCGGGTGACCAGCCAGTCGCCGTCCTCGGTCGCGGCGATCCGCGTGTGCTTCGGCGAGGCCTCGACCATCGCGTCGGCCTCGTCCCTGGTGCGTACGACGAACGAGGTGTCCTCCTCGAGGAACACCGGCACCATCAGCGGCGCGGTGCCGTCGATGAGCGCGCCGTCGTCGCGGTAGCTGCGGATGCCGACGCTGCCCTCGATCTGCTCGCCGTACTTCTCGACGACCTCGGCCTCGCTGAACGGCTCGCCGCTCGCGACGTCGTGCCAGCCGGCGACCGGCTCGTGCTCCCAGGTGATCAGCCCGGTCGTCCAGGCCAGCTCGATCACGCCGGCCGGGGACAGGGGTCCTCGACCTCGAGCTCGAAGCGGGTCCGCGACGAGCCACGGGGCCGACCTCGCCGGCGCCGACGATGACCACCAGGTCCTCGGGACGGGTCGCGATCTCCGGCCAGTCCATCGTCGGCTGCGACGTGGCGTAGCCGGCCGGGTGGGTCAGCGCGAGCAGCACGTCGTCGGACTCGTCGTCGGTCGAGGCGGCCGCCGCCTCGGCGGCCTCACGGGCCTCCTTGGCCAGCGCGGCGAGGTCGAGGTCGGCCTCCCCGAGACCGCCGGTCAGGTCCGCCACGAGCGGCTCCGTCGCGGCGGTTCGACGGGACTCGGTGCTGCACAGCTCGAGCAGCTCCTCGGCCATCTCCTGCGGGGACCAGGTGCGGACCCCGGCCTCGGTCACGGCGTCGACCAGCGGGTCGTTGTGACCCATCAGGCCGGTGCCGCGGACCCAGCCGATGTGGGCGTGGGCCAGCGAGACGCGCTGGGCCCAGTCCTTCTCGGCCTGCCAGCGGGTCACGAACGCGTCGAAGGCGGCCTTGGCCTCGCCGTACGCACCGTCGCCCCCGAAACGACCACGGTTCGGTGATCCCGGGAGCACGACGTGCACCCGCTGGCCGAGCTTGTGGTCGGCGCCGTGGGCGGCCAGACCGGTCACCAGGCGCTCGACGCCCCAGAGCAGGACGCGGAACTCGACCTCGGCACGCGGGCCGGCGTCGGCTGCGGTGCCCTGCACCGAGGGCGCTGCGAACGGGAAGACCAGCGTCGGCGAGAGCGCGGGGCGCAGCTCGGTGTTCTGGCCACCGGCCGACTCCACCACCGGCGAGGTGATCCACTCGACCAGTGCGTCGACGTCGCCGTACGACGCCAGGTTGGCCGGCAGCACCCACAGGGCGGCACCGGTCGACGCGTGGTCGCGGTAGAGGCCACGGAAGAACGCGAGGCGCTCGGCGTCGAGCCGGGACGTGGTCGCCACGACCGTGGCGCCGCCACGCAGGAGGTCGCCCACCACGGCGCCGGCGATCGAGCCGGG
>CAWJLT010000015.1:0-79815 GCA_963843775.1 uncultured Actinomycetota bacterium | reverse complement strand
ATCAGAAGGTTGGGAGTTCGAATCTCTCCGGGCGCACCACCCACGAACGGCCTCTCACCCGCACACACGCGGCCGAGAGGCCGTTTCGCTTTGCCGGGCGCGGCTTCGCCGCCGCAGGCTCCCACCGAGACCCAGATCGATTTAGCACTAATTGTCATGAATAGTCGGTAGCATCGTCGTCGGCAGGAGCCACCGCACCGGATTCGGCGTACCTGCGCCTCGGCCGCGTGAGAAGTCGCTGCGGCCCCGCCAGCGAGAGACAGGACGCCCCAGTGATCCGCAGGACCATGGCGACGCGCGCGCTCGGAGTCGGACTGCTGGTCGTCCTGACGGCCACGATGCCCCACCCGGCGGACGCCGCAGCGAAGAAGCGCAGCTCCGTCACCGCCACCCTGTCCACCGCCACGGTGACCCAGGGGAAGCAGGTCACCATGGCCGGCCGGGCCACCCGACACACCCGCCGCACCCTGGCGATCCAGCGGTACGCCGGCGGTCACTGGGTGCAGGTGGCGAAGGGTCGGACCCTCGCCAACGGTCGCTACCGCGCCGGGATCTCGACCACGGCCGTGGGCACGTTCAGCTATCGCGCCTACCTCTACCCCGACCGACGCCACCGCGCTGCCGTGTCCCGCGTCGTCGCCGTCCAGGTCAGGGCCGCGCAGGCGCCGCCGAACAGCAGCACCGCCTTCAGCTATCTGATGGGCGGGAAGTACCGCTGGAACCCGTGCACCCCGATCACCTACATGGTCAACCCCAACGGAGCCCCCGCCGACTGGGCAGCGGACGTCACCGGTGCACTGCAGCGCGTCACCTCCGCCGCGGGACTCCGCTTCCAGTACCTCGGCACCACCACCGCGATCCCACAGGGGATCGGCACCGACACCACCGCCAACCTGCTGATCGCCTACCTGCGGCCCGGCCAGTCCGCCCTGATCCCCGTCGACGAGGCGCGCAACGGCCTCGCGGGCAAGGGCGGCGCCGCGGGGATCCCCGTGAACACGGCTTCGGGGGTCCAGGGCCGGCTCACCGACGGCACCGTCGCCCTGAATCTCGACATCGTCCGGGGTCTCCCTGCCGGCTTCGGCAAGGGCCGCACCACCGGGTACGTCGGCACCCGGGGTCAGCTGCTCATGCACGAGATCGGACACGCGATGGGTCTGGGACACGTCAACAGCGAGCCGCAGATCATGTACCCCCAGATGGGCGCCAAGTACGCCAGCTGGGGTGCGGGCGACCTCGCCGGGCTGACGAGCGTGGGCGCCAAGGGTGGGTGCCTCACCCCGGTGCCGGCGCCCAACGGTCGCCTGCTGCCCACTGAGAAGATCTCCAGGATCATCGACTGATCCCACGATCGGGCGACCGCTCACCCGAGCGTGGGATCAGCCGGACGCCACGTGGGACGATCGACCCATGGGCGACCAGGGCGTGACGGCGGCACGCCGCGGCCGGCCCGGCTACGACCAGGAGACGGTGCTGCGACGCGCCATCGACCTCTTCAACGCGCAGGGGTACGACGCCACGAGCATCGGCGACCTGGCCAAGGAGCTGGGCCTGACCAAGTCGGCCATCTACCACCACGTCCCGAGCAAGGAGACCCTGCTCTCACTGGCGCTCGACGAGGCGTTGGACGGACTGTCCGAGGCCATCGAGGCAGCGGTCGAGGAGCCCGGAACCAGCGCCCACCAGCGGCTCCGCAACGCCGTGGAGGCGTCGGTGCTCGTCCTGGCCCACCACCTGCCCGCGGTGACGCTGCTCCTGCGGGTGCGCGGCAACAGCGACGTCGAGCTCGCCGCCCTCGAGCGACGGCGGGTCATCGACGAGCTGCTCACGACGCTGGTCCAGGAGGCCGTCTCCGAGGGCGCCCTGCGCGACGACATCGCCCCCGACGTCATCAGTCGACTGCTCTTCGGCACCGTCAACTCCCTGGTGGAGTGGTACCGCCCGGGTGGACCGGTCGAGGCCGACGTGCTCGCACGCTCCCTGACCAGCCTTGCCTTCGACGGGCTCCTGGCGGGGCCCACCGCACCGTGAGTCAGGCGTCGAAGTCGACCGTCACGGCGTCGCTCACCGGGTGGGTCTGGCAGGTCAGCACGTAGCCGCGCTCGACCTCGTCGTCGTCCAACGCGTAGTTGCGCCTCATGTCCACCTCACCCGAGGTGATGTGCGCCCGGCAGGTGCCGCACACCCCGCCCTTGCACGCGAACGGCAGGTCGTTGCGGGTGGCGGCCGCGCCGTCCAGGATCGACGTCGCCCTCGGCATCCGGGCCGTCGTCGTGCGCCCGTCGAGGACCACGGTCACCTCGCTCACGTCGCCCTCCGGGACCGCCTCGGGACGCGTCAGCGCAGGTGGGGGCTCGTCGACGTAGAACAGCTCGAAGTGCACCTTCTCCCGTGCCACCCCGAGCTCGTCGAGCACCGACCGCGCGTCAGCGATCAGGCCGAACGGCCCGCACAGCCAGACGTGGTCCACGCCGTGCAGCGGCACCAGGGCGGTGAGCAGCCGACGGAGACGGTCGGCATCGAGCCGCCCGGAGAACAGCTCGACGTCGCGAGGTTCCCGGGAGAGCACGTGCACCAGGTCGAGACGGGCGCCGTGACGGTTCTTGAGGTCGGCCAGCTCCTCGGCGAACATCACCGAGCTGGTCGTGCGGTTGCCGTAGAGGAGCGTCACCTCGGAGCCGGGGTTGGTCAGCACCGAGGCCGCGATCGAGAGCATCGGGGTGATCCCGGAGCCGGCGGCGATGCACAGGTGGCGACCGGCCTCGGCGGGGTCGGCCAGGAAGCTGCCGGTCGGGGTCTGGACCTCCACGGTGTCACCGGCCGAGACCTCCCGCACCAACCAGGACGAGAACAGGCCGTCCGGGATCTCCCGGACCCCGACCCGCGGCAGGGCACCGGCCGCTGCGCAGATGGAGTAGGACCGCCGGTGCTCCTCGCCGTCGATGAACCGGCGCAGGGTCAGCGACTGGCCGGCCCCGAAGTCGAACGCCTCGCGCAGCCCTGCGGGTACGTCGAAGGTGATCGCCACCGAGTCGTCGGTGAGGTGCTCGACCACGAGGACCCGCAACGGGTGGAACGTGGCCCGGGGAGCACGCCTGGTGGGCTCGACGATGCTCACTCAGATCTCCTTGACGTGCTCGAACGGCTCGAGGCACCTCGAGCAGCGGTACATCGCCTTGCACGCCGTCGGCCCGAACTCCGAGGTGAGCCCCACGTCCTCGGACCCGCAGCGCGGGCAGGTCAGCGCACGTCGGATCGGTGTCAGGGTGAGCGGGATCGGCCCCCTCTGGCGTGGAGCGGGCCCGGGGGCGGAGATGCCGTGGTCGACCAGCGCCTGACGACCCCGGTCGGTGATCCAGTCGCTCGACCAGGCGGGGTGCAGGCTCACCTTCACCCGGACGTCGTCGAAGCCGTGGTCCCTCAGCCTGTGCACGAGGTCGTCGCGCATCGTCGCCATCGCCGGGCAGCCGGAGTACGTCGGGGTGATGGTGACGACCACGGCGCCCTCCTCGGAGACCTCGACGTCGCGGAGCACGCCCAGGTCGGCCAGGGTCAGCATCGGCAGCTCCGGGTCGACGACCGCCGAGGCCAGGTCGAGGGCCGTGGCCGTCGTACTCACCACTGCCCCAGCGGGTGCGCACGGGCGACGACCTGCATCTCGGCCAGGAGTCGGCCCATCGCCTCGGTGTGGCGTCCGTCCCGGCCCGCACCCCTGCCGACCGGTCCCGTCGCGGGCACGGCGGGGCGTTCGACCCCACTGACGGAGAGGACCTGCTCGAGGAGCGCGTCGACCTCGGCGGCGACCGCGGCCGGGTCGACACCGATCCCCTGGTCCGCCAGCCGGGCCTCGACGGGGTGGGTCACGAAGAGCTCGTCGTGCAGGGGCCAGACGAGGAGCAGGCCGGCCAGCAACCGGCGCCGTGACTCCTCGGTGCCCTGCGCGAGCGTGAGGAACCAGCGGGCGGCGTAGTCGCGGTGGTAGGTCACCTCCTTGACACCCTTGGCCGCGATCGCGGACAGCACGGTGTCCCTGGTGGCGGCGAGGCGTTGCAGGAGCGCCAGACGGTAGGCCGAGAAGACCACCAGGCGCGCGATGGTGACCGCGAAGTCGCCGTTGTCGGGTTCGACGAACCGCACGTTGCGGAACGCGGCCTCGTCACGGAAGAACGCGAGGGCGTCCTCCGGGGGGACGGGCGAGCCCTCGGGCAGCGTCGGCACCAGCGAGGGGTCAGCCGCCGCCGCACGGGCCAGCAGCAGCCTGGCCTGGCCGAGGAGGTCCAGCGCGATGTTGGACAGCGCGATGTCCTCCTCCAGGTCGGGGGCGTTGCTGGCCCACTGCGAGAGGCGGTGGGCGTAGACCAGCGCGTCGTCGCCGAGCATCAGGCAGTACTCCCCCAGCGCCCGCGCGTCGACGCCTTCGGGCAGGGTGGTGTCGACCCCTGCCAGGGGATCCTCGAAGTCGGTGCCGAAGGCCCACTGCGAGTCGTCGCCCCCGGCGAGCCCGTCGTAGACGGACTGGTGGTCGACCCCGTCCGAAGGCTGAGCCTGGTCGTGGTCCATGGTCGCCCTCACATGTGCGGAACGTCGTCGGGGATGGAGTAGAACGTCGGGTGCCGGTAGACCTTGTCGCCGGCCGGGGCGAACATCGGGTCCTTCTCGTCAGGACTCGAAGCAGCGACCGCGTCGGCCCGTACGGCCCAGATGCTGACCCCCTCGTTGCGGCGGGTGTAGACGTCCCGTGCGTGGCGCAGCGCCATCTCGTCGTCCGCCGCGTGCAGCGAACCGACGTGGACGTGGTTGAGGCCACGCTTGCCCCGCACGAAGATCTCGTAGAGGGGCCACTCGTCCTGGATCTCGCTCACTGCGCGGCTCCCTGGTTCCGACCGGCGAAGGCGACGGCGGCCTCGCGGACCCAGGCACCCTGGTCGTGGGCCCGCTTGCGGTGGGCGATCCGCTGGGCGTTGCAGGGGCCGGAGCCCTTGACCACCGCGTAGAACTCGTCCCAGTCGGGTTGGCCGAAGTCGTGGTGGCCGCGCTCCTCGTTCCAGGCCAGAGCGGGGTCCGGGAAGGTGACGCCCAGCGCCTTCGCCTGCGGCACCGACATGTCCACGAACTTCTGGCGCAGCTCGTCGTTGGTGTCGCGCTTGATCCCCCAGGCCATCGACTGAGCGGTGTTGGGCGAGTCGGCGTCGGGTGGGCCGAACATCATCAACGACGGCCACCAGAACCGGTCGACCGACTCCTGCACCATCGCGCGCTGCGCGTCAGTGCCGCGCATCATCGTCGCCAGCAGCTCGAAGCCCTGCCGCTGGTGGAAGGACTCCTCCTTGCAGATCCGGATCATCGAGCGGCCGTAGGGGCCGTACGACGTCCGGCACAGCGGCACCTGGTTGGCGATCGCGGCGCCGTCGACCAGCCAGCCGATGGTGCCGACGTCGGCGAACGACAGGGTCGGGTAGTTGAAGATCGAGGAGTACTTCTGCTTGCCCGCGATCAGCTTCTCGGTCAGCTCACGCCGGGAGACGCCGAGGGTCTCGCACGCGGAGTAGAGGTAGAGCCCGTGGCCGGCCTCGTCCTGCACCTTGGCCAACAGGATCGCCTTGCGCCGCAACGAGGGCGCCCGGGTGATCCAGTTGCCCTCGGGCTGCATCCCGATGATCTCCGAGTGGGCGTGCTGGGCGATCTGCCGCACCAGCGTGGAGCGGTACTTCTCCGGCATCCAGTCACGCGGCTCGATCCGGTCGTGACGCCCGACGATCTTCTCGAAGTCGGCGAGCAACCGCGCCTCGTCCTCGGGTGACACCTGCGCTGTCACGGTCATGGCAACTCCTGGAGATCTGCGCCCACTGATTTACAGACCGTTCGGTCAGTAAGTAACTGTGGCACGAGTCCCTTCCTCACGCAACGACTCGCCACTGCCCGGTGGGCTCGTAACCAGGCCTGGCCGCAGTCGTTGTAGTCGGCAACCCCCACCTCACCCTTGGAGCGTGCCCGTGCGCCGTCGCCTGCAAGCCATCGTCCTCGCCACCACGGCGGCCGTCGCAGCAAGCGTGGCCGGTGTCGCCTCCCCCTCCGGCGCCACCACCCCGCTGCGCTACGTCGCGCTCGGCGACTCCTACAGCGCCGCCTCGGGCGTGCTCCCCCTCGACCCGACAGCGTTCCCGGGCTGCCTGCGGTCGACCCGCAACTACCCGCACGTGATCGCCTCGCGGATCGCCACCCAGGTCACCGACGTCTCCTGCGGAGCCGCCGACACCGACGACTACTTCGCCCCGCAGTACTCGGGCGTGCCGGCCCAGCTCGACGCAGTCAGGAAGGACACCCAGCTGATCACCATGACGATCGGCGGCAACGACAGCAGCGTGTTCATCAACGCCATCACCCAGTGCGGCGCCGCCGGGCTGTCGACCCTCGGTCAGGGCAGCCCGTGCAAGGACACCTACGGCTCGTCGTTCGAGACGACCGTGAAGCAGACGACCTACCCCTCGTTGGTGAAGGCCCTGAAGGCCGTGCGGGCCAAGGCCCCCCAGGCCCGGGTCGGCATCCTGGGCTACCCGTGGATCGTGCCGACCAGCGGTGGCTGCTACCCGCAGATGCCGGTCGCCACCGGCGACGTGCCCTACCTGAGACACCTGCAGGTCACCCTGAACGACGCCGTACGACGTGCCGCGGCGGCGACCGGCGCGACGTACGTCGACCTCAACGGCGTCTCCGACGGTCACGACGCCTGCCAGCCGATCGGCGTGCGCTGGGTGGAGCCCGTGGTGGGAGGGACCAACCCGGTGATCGTGCACCCGAACGCGCTCGGTGAGTCCAAGATGGCCGAGCAGGCGATCAAGGTGCTGAAGCTCGGCTGAACCGCGAGCTCACCGTCCGAGACGTCGGCCTCGTCGGAGGTTGACCCTGGATCGGGGAGAACCTAGGGAGCCACCCTGACGGGCGCGTTCGTCCGGCACGAGTCGATGCAGGCGAGAGCGACTCCCAGCGCACGCCGGGCGTCCTCGCCGGTCACCGACGGCGCCCGCTCCTCCCGAACGGCGTCGGTGAACTCCACGAACTCCCCCGTGTAGGCGTCGAGGAAGAGATCGACGTCCGCCCGGGCCGTCTCCACGTGGCGCCCGGTGGCGTCGTGCAGGGTCATCGCCGTGCGAGCGGTCGTCCCGGCGGTCACCATGCCGCCCGACCCGAAGACCTCCGCCCGGACGTCGTACCCGTAGGTGGCGGAGAAGCTGGCCTCGGCCACGGCGCGTGCACCGTTGTCGAAGGTGATCACGACCACGGCGGTGTCCAACAGTCCCGCCGCCTTGTGCTCCGGTGCGACAAGGGCGTCGGCGGTGGCATAGACCTCCACCGGGGTGGCTCCCGGGTTCAGCCACAGGAGCGTGTCGAAGTCGTGGATCAGGGTCTGGGTGAACACCGTCCAGGGCGGTACGCCGGCAGGGTCGGCCAGACCCGGGTCACGGGTCAGCGAGCGCATCAGCTGCGGGGTGCCCACCCGACCGTCGAGGACCGCCGTGTGCGCCGCCACGAAGTCGGGGGCGAAGCGCCGGTTGAAGCCCACCTGCAACGCCACCCCGGCCTCCCGCGCAGCGGCGACAGCCCGCTCCGCGTCCGGGATCGTCAGTGACATCGGCTTCTCGCAGAAGACAGCCTTGCCGGCCCGGGCGGCCGCGACGACCAGCTCACAGTGTGCGTCGGACGAGGCGGCGATCACCACCGCCTCGATGTCCGGGGCAGCGAGGAGGGCGTCGATGTCGGTGACACCCCGTGCTCCGAGGGACGCACCGAGCGCCTCGGCCACTCCGGGTCGTGGATCGGCCACGGCCACGAGCGTGGCTCCGGGGACGCGCCGGGCGATGATCCCGGCGTGGAAGGAACCGATCCGGCCGGCCCCGACGAGACCGACCGCGACGCGCCGCGTGGTGCTCACGTGCTCACCCACGCGTGGTCGGAGATCGAGGTCTGCATCGCGTCGACCAGCTCCGCGGCACGCAGCGCGTCCTGGATGGTGGCCCCGACCGGCTCACCGGTGTCGATCGACCGGGCCAGCCGGAGGGCCTCGATGACCTTCAGGTCGTCGTACCCCATGGCGATGCCGCCACCCGGCTGGAAGGCGCCGAGCTCGCCGTGCGACGGGTTCATCAGCACGGTGGTGTACGACGAGTCCTGGTAGTCCGCGCCGATCGAGGTCCGCAGCTCGCCCATCCGCCGGAAGTCCCACGCCAGGGCACCTCGGTCGCCGTGCACCGCGATCTCGTAGCCACACTGCTCACCGACCGCGGTCCGGCCGGCCACCAGGGTGCCGCGGGCGCCGGAGGCGAACCGCAGCAGGGCACCGACGTAGTCCTCGTTCTCGACGTCGCCCAGCGTGCCCTCCACGCCGCGCGCGAAGTGCGACCCTGCACCCGCCGCGAGCGGTCGACCGGTGATGAACCGGCCGTCGTCGGCCACGAGCTCCACCACGTCACCGGCGACGTAGCGGGCGAGGTCCACTGCATGGCTGGCCAGGTCGCCGGAGACGCCGCTGCCCGCCTGCTCGTTCAGGAACCGCCACGACAGCGCGCCCTGGGGGTGCGCCGCGTAGTCGGCGAGGAACCGGGTCTCGACGGTCTGCAAGCGGCCCAACGCCCCGTCGAGCACCAGCTGACGCGCGTGCTCCACGGCTGGGGCGTTGCGGTAGTTGAACCCCGCCGCGGACTGCACGCCCGCCTTCTCCACGGCCGCCGCGATCTCGGCCGTCTCCTCGGCGTTGCGGCCCGCGGGCTTCTCGATCCACAGGTGGCGACCGGACTCGGCCACCGCCACGCCCATCTCGCGGTGCAGGAAGTTGGGGCCGCAGACCGAGACCACGTCCAGGTCGTCGCGGGCCAGCAGGTCGCGCCAGTCTGGGTGCAGCTCGGCGAAGCCGTGCGCCAGCACGGACCGCTCCAGCCCCTCTCCCCCCGCGTTGTCACCGACGGCGACGAGCTGGGGCCGGACCGGCAGGTCCGGATAGTGCGCTGCCAGCCGGGACCAGGCCCGGGCGTGCAGCCGGCCCATCCAGCCGAAGCCGATGACGCCGACCCGGAGCGGGCGCGGCCTGCTCGAGGGATGAGTCACGGGGCAGTCCTCTCGTGGGTGGAACCGGGTCAGGCGGATGACGCGGTAGCCGACAGCGCGACGCTGCTGCCCTGCTCCGCGCTGAGGCGGGCCGCGTCCAGCACGGCGAGCGTGCGGATGGCGTCACGGGCGGGTACGGGCTGAGTGCCCTCGCCTCGGACAGCCGCGGCGAAGGCGGTGTAGAGGTCGTGGTGGCGCCCCTGTTCCGAGGGCACCGGCACCTCGCCGGCCGAGGTCGAGAGCACTCCCCACCGCTCCGGTTCCTCGTAGCCCCAGCCCTCGAGGTCGTCGACCGGGCGGTGACCGGCGAAGATCGCCTGCGCCTGCACGTCGGAGCCCAGCGCGCGATAGCTGCCCTCGCTGCCGTAGGCCCGGAGCTCCCGGGCCTCGAGGTGGTTGGCCTTGCTCGACTCCACCTGCGACCGCACGCCCGAGGTGTGCTCCATCTCGATGCAGAAACCGGCGTCGGTCAGTCCTTCGGGCAGCTCGAGCCAGTCCAGGTGGGCGTTGACGCTGCGGACGTCGCCGAGCAGCCAGACCATCTGGTCGACGACGTGGCTGCCCAGGTCACGCAACAGGCCACCTCCAGGCCCGGCCTCGAGCGACGCCGGCTCGTCGAGGTCGAAGCGCGAGTGCACCCGCCACAGCTCACCCAGCCGGCCGCTCTCGACGACGGCCGCCAGGGTGCGCAGGTCAGCGTCCCAGCGGCGGTTGTGGAAGACCGTCAGAAGCAGGCCGGCTGCCTCGGCCGCGGCCGCGAGCTCCTGACCGACGTCGGCGGTGGGCGCGAACGGCTTGTCGGCCATGACGTGCACACCCGCGGCCAGCGCCTCGAGCACCAGGTCGCGCCGGGTCTCGGGCGGCGTGGTGATCGTGACCGCGTCGACCCCGCTCGCGACCAGGGCGCCGAGGCTGTCGAAGACCGGGGTCCCGGGCCAGTCGGCCTCGACCTCGGCCCGGCGTACGGGCGAACGGGTGACGACCCCGGCGAGCTCGATGCCCTCGGCCGCCTCGATGAACGGCGTGTGGAAGCAGCGGCCGCCGACGCCGTACCCGACGACACCCAGCCTCACCGGCGGTGGTGTCACAGCCATCGCAGCTGCTCCTGCTTCCCGACGTCGTACGACGACCGGCCGCTGAGCGACTCGGGCACGCCGGTCTCCCACCAGGCTCCGGCCTCGGTCCAGCTGGAGGAGTGCGTGCGGCAGACCACGACGGCCGGACGTTGGTGTGCGAGGGCCGCGCTGCGGGCACGGGCGTACGCCGCCCGCAGCTCCTCGACGTCGGCCTCGGCAGGCACGTCCTCGACCAGGCAGCCGAGCGAGCGGGCGTGGGCGGCGAAGTCGACGTGCACGCTGCCGTCGGCACCGGGACCGCGCGAGTCCGCCAGCATGTTGTTGAAGCCGTCGGCGCCCTGGTTGGTCTGCAGCCGGTGGATCACCGCGAAGCCCGAGTTGTCGCACAGGACGGCGACGAACGGGACACCGGAGAAGGCTGCGGAGTAGAGCTCGGAGTTCAGCATCAGGTAGGAGCCGTCGCCGAACAGCCCGGTGACCAGCCCTCCCGGGTGGGTCTGCGCCCGCGCCATGGCCGCCCCCCAGGGGGCGACCACCTCGTAGCCCATGCAGGAGAAGCCGTACTCCAGGTCCATCGTCGCGCCCGAGGTCGGCCCTGACATTCCGGGACCCTCCTGCTTGACGATGCCGGTGCGCCAGCCACCGTGCAGCTCTCCGGGCATGCCGCCGGAGGCGCTGAGCACGTAGTCGTCGGGACCACTGGCGTCGTTGACGACGCCGACGACCTGGGCGTAGGTCAGGGCTCCGTCGGGAGCCGTGCCCGCCCGGAGCGTGTCGACGTGGGCGTCCCAGGCGGCGCGCTCGCTGGAGGCGACGTCGGACCAGTCGGGGTCGGCCGTCCAGCCGTCGAGCCCCTCGGACAGCTCGACCAGCGTCTCGCGTGCGTCACCCACGACGGCCTGGGCGGCGTGCTTGACCGCGTCGAAGCGGGCGGCGTTGACCGTGACCAGGCGGACATCAGCGGCGAAACCGGTCCACGACGAGGTGGTGAAGTCCTGAAGTCGGGTGCCGACCGCCAGGACCACGTCGGCCGCGGCAGCCAGGTTGTTCGCAGAGGTCGCGCCGATGATGCCGAGCGCTCCGCCGTGCAGGCGGTGGTCGTGCGGGACCAGCGTGCGCCCGGCGACGGTCTCCACGACGGGGATGCCATGGGTCTCGGCGAACGCCAGCGCCTCCGCGGCCGCCCCCGAGTAGCGGACCCCGCCGCCGACGACCAGCAGCGGCCGCCGCGCACCGCGCAGGGTCGCGACGGCTCCGGCCAGGTCGTCACGGTCGGGACGTTGCCGTGGCACGCGGTGCACCCGCGCCTCGAACATCGCGAGCGGGAAGTCGAACTGCTCCACCTGGGCGTCCTGCGGCAGGGCCAGCACGACCGGTCCGCAGTCGGCGGGATCGGTCAGGACGCGTGCGACCTGCGGCAGCGTGGAGATCAGCTGCTCCGGCCGGGTGATCCGGTCGAAGTAGCGCGAGACCGCCCGGAAGGAGTCGTTGACCGAGGTCGTGGGGTCGCCGAAGTGCTCGACCTGCTGCAGGACCGGGTCCGGCGCCCGCGAGGTGAAGGTGTCGCCGGGCAGGAGCAGCACCGGCAGCCGGTTGGCGTGGGCCAGTCCTGCGGCGGTGACCATGTTCAGGGCACCGGGCCCGACCGAGCTGGTCGCCACCATCACCTGGCGGCGGTCGGTGGCGCGGGCGTAGGCGATGGCGGCCAGCGCCATCCCCTGCTCGTTCTGGGCGCGCCACGTGGGCAGCTCGGCACGGGCCTCCTGCAGCGCCGTACCGAGCCCGAGGACGTTGCCGTGGCCGAAGATCGCGAAGACTCCGGGGAACAGCGGCACCTCGGTGCCGTCGAGCAGCTCCGAGCGTTGGGCGACCAGCCAGCGCACCAGCGCCTGGGCCGTGGTGAGTCGAACCGTGCCGGTCATCGTGCGTCCTCCGCCTCGTCGTCGTAGGACGGCACGAGGCCGTCCGTGCGCCCCGCCGCCGAGGTGACCGGGCAGCGGCTGTCGATCGGGATGTCGTCCCAGGTGTCACGGAGCCACGCGTGGGCGGGGTCGTCACAGAAGGCCAGGGCGCGCTCGTCGGCGGGGCCGGCCATCACGTTGAGGTAGTACATCGGGTAGCCGGGGGCGGCCATGCACGGGCCGTGGTAGCCGTGCGGCACCAGGACGACGTCGTGGTCCCGCACCTCGAGCGTCTCGTCGATGGCCGCCAGGCCGACGGCCAGGTGCTCCGGTCCGGTGTAGGTGCGGTGGTAGCCGAACCCGTCGCGCGACGGCGTGACCTGGTCGGCACCGGCGACCCGGTAGTAGTAGATCTCCTCGTTGACGACCGTGCACGGCGCCGAGGCGTCGTGCTTGTGGGGTGGATAGCTCGACCAGTTGCCGGGAGGCGTGATCAGCTCACAGCAGACCAGCTTCTCGGCGTGGTCCCAGACCCCGGGCACACCGAAGTTGTTGACCTGGCGGCTCGCCCCACCGGCGCCGCGGGTCTCCACGGGGACGTCGGCCGCAGCCGCGTAGCGCGCCTCCATCCGCGTGGCGCAACGCGCTGCGGGCAGGGCCACCTCCGCCACCCCGTCGGAGTGCAGGCTGAGGACACTGTCCCGACCCACGTAGGCGAAGTCGGTGACGGCGCTGAACACGCTCTCCCGGCCGTCGAGGTCGAACTTCGCCTCGGACCGCGCGGGATCCTCCACCGACGAGACCTCGACCCGCAGGGAGCCACGCAGCGGCAGCACGAAGACCTCGCTCGGACCGGTCTCGACCCGGACGCTCTCCCCGGGCGCCAGGCGTACGACGCGCAGCCCGGTCCACTCCCAGCCCGCGTCCTCGGGGGTCAGTGACACCAGCTCACCGGCGGAACCAGGAGAGTCCGGGAAGGGTCGGTGGATCGTCATGTCAGCCCCCCTGCTTGGCCGAGACGAGCACCTCGGCCGCCGCGTGCACCGCGGCACCGACGTCGCCGTCCGGCGGGTAGAGCAGGGTCCGACCCACCACCAGCCCGCGCACGGCGGGGTGGGACAGCGTCTTGCCCCACGAGGCGAGATCGGCCACCGGGTCGTTGCTCGGCACCCCGCCGAGGACCACGCAGGGCAGCGTCGTCGACCCGAAGACGGTCTCGTAGTCGTCGCACGAGGGCATCTTCAGCCAGGTGTAGGCGCTCGTCGTCCCGAGGCCGGAGGCGATGGTGACCGCGCGGGACAGGGCCGGCGCGTCCTTGCGCAGGAAGAGGACCCCGTTCTCGTCGCGCTCGTAGGGGAGCGGCTCGACCATGGCCACGAGCCCGAGCGAGGCGAGCTCGCTGACGGCCTGCGCGCAGGCCTCGATGGTGGTCGCCGTCCCCGCGTCGGTGTCGTCGATGCGCAGCAGCATCTTGCCGCCCTCGAGACGACAGGCGGCGATGCTCGCGGCGTCGTAGCCGGTGAAGCGGTCGTCCATCGTCCACGTGGCGCCGTCGAGGCCGCCCCGGTTCATCGAGCCGATCACGACCTTGTCGTCGAGCGCGCCGAGCAGCAGCAGCTCCTCGATGATGTCGGGGGTGCCGAGCACCCCGTCCACGTCAGGGTGGTGCAGCGCCTCCACCAGGCGGGCCAGGAGGGAGCGCCGGTCCGCCATCGCCATGGCGTCCCCGCCCGAGGCGAGCGCGCCCCGGGCCGGGTGGTCGGCGGCCACCAGGAACAGCGTCCCGCGCTCGGAGACGACCTGCGCCGGGCGGCGGCGGGCGGCGTACGCCTTGGCGACCGCGCCGGGATCCGTGGCCCGGCACACCAGGAGGTCTCGCCACTCGGCGTCGGTGATCACGGGTCCGCGACGTTCGCTGGTGAGCTCGTGCTCGGCAACGGTCATGACGATCCTCCTTGGCTGGTGACGAGCTCGACGAGCTCGTCCAGGGTGGGCATGGCGTCGGCGCACGCGAGCTGCGAGGCGACGATCGCCCCGGCGGCGTTGGCGTGCTCGGCGATCCTGACGGCGTCCCAGCCCGACAGCAGGCCGTGGACGAGAGCTGCTCCGAAGGCGTCGCCGGCACCGAGGCCGCAGACCACCTTCACGCGGTGGGGCGTGACGACCCGGGTCGCCTCGGGGGTGGCGACCAGGACTCCGTCGGCGCCCATCTTGACCATGGCCAGCTGCAGTCCCCGGGCGAGCAGCCGCTCCGCCGCCTCGTGCGGGTCGCTGGTCCCCACGGCCACCTCGACCTCGGCGCGGTTGCCGACGGCGACGCTGACGTGGTCCAGCATCGCGTCGTACTCGACCCTCGCCTCCTCGACCGAGGACCAGAACATCGGCCTCCAGTCCAGGTCGAGGACGGTGTGGCGCGAGCCGTCGTCGGATCGTCCGCGGTGCTTGAGCATGGCCAGCTGCGTGGTCCGGGACGGCTCGACGCTGGCGCCCGTGCCGGTGACCCAGAAGACGGGTACGTCGCGGACCAGGTCCCAGGGGACGTCGGCATCCCCGAGGGTCAGGTCGGGGGCGATCGGCGCCCGGTAGAAGAACAGGCCCGGGTCCTCGGGCGGGTCGAGCTCGCAGAAGACCACCGGGGTGTTCAGGCCCGGCGCCGTGCCGACGTACGTCGGGTCGACTCCGAACCCCTCGAGCGCCTCGCGCACGAAGTCGCCGAACGGGTCCGCGCCGACCTTGGTCAGCACCGCCGAGCGGCGGCCCAGGCGGGACGCGCCCACCGCGACGTTGGTCGCCGTGCCACCGAGATACTTGGCGAAGGTCGTGACGTCCTTGAGCGGCCCCTCCTGCTGGGGGTAGATGTCGACCCCCACCCGGCCCACCGTGAGGACCTCGAGGGTGGGGCGGGCCACGGCCGCGCTCACCACGCGCTCACGTAGGACTCGATGGTCTCGCGCATGAACCGGCTCGACTCGTGGGCGCGCTCCTCCCAGGCGAAGACGCACGCGGTCATCACGTGACGCTCGCCCTGCCCGAAGCCGAGCTTGTTCAGCGTCTCGAAGAACAGGTCCCACTTCACCTCGCCCTGGCCGATGTCCAGGTGCTGGTGGACCCGGACCGGGTTGCCAGGCGGGTTGGTGATGTAGCGCAGGCCCGAGGACCCGGTGTGGTCGAAGGAGTCCGCGAGGTGCAGCTGGGTCATCAGGTCCCCGGCGTACTCCATGATCTCGACCATGTTGCCGCCCATGTGGAACGTGTGCGGCGCGCAGTAGAGGAAGGAGACCGACGAGGAGTTGATGCCTCGAATCATGTCGACCGCGACCAGTCCGTCCTCCACGAAGTCGTCGGGGTGCGGCTCGAGACGCAGCTCGACGCCCTCACGCTCGAAGACCGGCAGCAGCTCCTCCATCGACCTCCAGAACTGGCCCTCGGACAGGCTGGACTGCTCGGGCCGGCCGTTGAACTCCGAGTTCATCACCGAGCAGTCCAGCAGCACGCTGATCTCGATGGCCCGCTTCCAGTACCGCACCGCCGCCTGCCGCTCGTCCTCGTCGGGACCCGACCAGCGGTAGAGGGGCAGGTTGGCGGCCACCTCGACTCCGGCACCGTCGAGCGCCTTCTTGAACGCCTTGACCCCGGCGTCGTCGACCCGTGGGTGCAGGAAGAACGGCATGAAGTCCTCGCGCGGCGAGAGCTCGATGTGCTCGTAGCCGAGGTCGGCCACGACACCGGGAAGCTCGAGCAGCGGTGTGCTGCGCAGCATGTAGGGATCGAGCGCGATCTTCATTTCATCCTCCTGGCGTGGGGGCGACGGGTGAGGCGGGTGGTGGCTACTTCGAGGTCGGGAAGTGGAAGCTGGCGTCACTCGCGTGCTCGCGCTGCGGCCAGCGGGCGGTGACGACCTTGGCCCGGGTGTAGAAGCTCACGCCCTCCGGGCCGTGGACGTGCTTGTCCCCGAAGAGCGAGTCCTTCCAGCCACCGAAGGAGTAGTAGGCCATCGGCACCGGGACCGGGACGTTGATCCCGATCATCCCGACGTGGACACCCCGCTGGAAACGGCGCGCCGACTCACCGCTGTTGGTGAAGATGGCCGTCCCGTTGCCGTAGGGGTTGGCGTTGATCAGGGCGATCGCCTCGTCCACGGTGTCGGCGCGTATGACGGACAGCACCGGGCCGAAGATCTCCTGGGTGTAGACGTCCATCTCCGTGGTGACGTCGTCGATCACCGTGGGGCCGACGAAGAACCCGTCCTCGAAACCGGCGACGCTGAGGTCGCGGCCGTCGACGGAGATGGTGGCGCCCTGCTCCTCGCCGGTGGCGATGAGGCCCTTGATGCGCTGCTGCGCCTCGCGCGTCACGACCGGTCCCATCTCGCTGTCGCTGTCGCGACCGCTGCCGACCTTCACCGCGCGGGCCCGCTCGTTCACGGCCGCGACGATCCGGTCACCTGCGTCCCCGACGGCCACAGCCGCGGAGATCGCCATGCAACGCTCCCCGGCCGACCCGAAGGCCGCGGCAGCGAGGTGGTCGGCCGCGAAGTCGATGTCGGCGTCCGGGAGGATGATCGCGTGGTTCTTGGCCCCACCGAGAGCCTGGACCCGCTTGCCGTTCGCCGTGCCACGCTCGTGGATGTACCTCGCGATCGGGGTCGAGCCGACGAACGACACGGCCGCGACGTCGGGTGAGTCCAGGATCGTGTCGACGGCGAGCTTGTCGCCGTGCACCACGTTGAACACCCCGTCGGGGAGACCGGCGTCCTGCCACATCCGGGCGATCAGCATCGCCGCGGAGGGGTCCCGCTCACTGGGCTTGAGCACGAAGGTGTTCCCGCACGCGATCGCCACGGGGAACATCCACATCGGCACCATGGCCGGGAAGTTGAAGGGCGTGATGCCGGCCACCACGCCCAGCGGCTCCCGGAACGAGAAGGTGTCGACGTCGGTGGAGACCTGGTCGGAGTAGTCACCCTTGAGCAGGCTGGGGATGCCGCAGGCGAACTCGACGACCTCGAGCCCACGCTGCACCTCGCCCAGGGCGTCGGACAGCACCTTGCCGTGCTCGTCGGTGATGACCGAGGCGATCTCGGAGGCCCGCGCGTTGACGATCTCGCGGAAGGCGAACAGCACCTTGGTGCGCTTGCTGATGGAGGTCTGCGACCAGTCGGGGAACGCGTCGGCGGCCGCCGCGATGGCAGCCTCGACGTCGGCGACGTCCGCCAGGAGGACCTCGGCCTGCTCCTCTCCCGTGGCGGGGTCGTAGACCGGGGCGGTCCGGTCCGAGACCCCGGTGGTGCTCTTGCCTGCGATCCAGTGCTCGATGGTCTTCAACGACGTCTCCTCTACTTTGTCCTTACATACTGACTTTAACACACGGGGTCGGTGTGGGCCCGCCTCGTCCGCGGCCGCCAGCAGGGATGGCGGGTGCGTCACGAGTAGAGCGCCGGCCTGCCCGTCAGCTCGATGGCGATCCGGTCACCGCTGTAGAGCGCCTCGACCCCGGCGTCGCAGACCACCTGGGCGGCGTATCCGTCCCAGGAGCTCGGACCGGACAGTCCCGCGCCGGCGACGACCTCGTTGACCCACTCCTGGAGCTCGACGTCGTAGGCCGCGATGAAGCGCTCGCGCCAGTCCTCGGGGACCCGAACGCCGACGCTGTTGCTGGTGCGCACGACGACCTGCCCCGTCTCGGCCAGCGCCGCGGTGCCGGACTCGCCGACGACCTCGCCACGGATGTCGTAGCCGTAGCGGATGTTGACCGAGGTCTCGACGTTGACGAGGACCCCCGACTCGGTCTCGAGGATCATCAGCAGCGGGTCCTGCAGCTCTCCACCGTGGCTGTTGGGCTTGGCGGCGAGCACGCGGATCGAGGACAGCTCCTCGCCGAGCAGCCAGCGCGTGACGTCGAAGTCGTGCACGGCGGTGTCGACGATCGCCATGTCCTTCGTGTAGTGCTCGGGCACCGAGGGGTTGCGGTGGCCGGAGTAGTAGATGAGCGGGGCACCCACGGCGCCCGAGTCGATGGCGCGCTTCAGCGCGCGGTAGGACGCGTCGTAGCGCCGCATGAAGCCGACCTGGACCAGCCGCTCCCCGCGGGCCACCTCGGCGTCCATGATGCGTCGGCACGCGGCGGTCGTGGTGGCGAGCGGCTTCTCGCAGAAGACGGGCTTGCCGGCCTCGATCGAGGCGACGACGTACTGCTCGTGGGACGGTCCCCACGAGCAGACGATCACCGCGTCCACGTCGGCGTCGGCGATCAGGTCCTCACCGGTGGCGTGGACCGTCGCCCCGACGAGACGACTCGCCACCTCCTTGGCGGACACCTCGTCCGCGTCGGCCACGGCGACCACCTGCGCACCCGAGACGACGTGGGTGAGCCGGCGGATGTGGTCGCGGCCGATCATGCCGGTCCCGATGACTCCGACCTTGAGTGTCATGCAGCTTCTCCTTCGTGGGTGGTGTCAGTAGGGCCAGCGGCGCACGGGACCGAGCCCACAGCCGACGTAGTACCCGGCCGTGCGCGCACCGATGGGCAGCGGGATGTGTGGCTCGACGGGGTAGAGGTCCTGCTCGATCACGGCGTAGATCTCACGGTCGAGGTCGCCGAGCGCGTCGAGCAGCGGTGGCATGTCGGGCTCGCCGTAGGGCGGCTCGCACATGATGCCGAGCTTGACCGACTCCGAGAGCGGCATCCCCTCGGCGACCGCGCGGGCGCGCACGACCGGGTCCACCGACTTGAGGTGCACGTAGGTGATCCGCTCGGGGAACTTCGAGATGATCTCGATGTTGTCGCCCTCGCAGTAGGAGACGTGGCCCGTGTCGAGACAGAGGTTCACCAGCTCGGCGTCGGTGTCGGCCAGGAAGCGCTCGATGCGCACCTGCGTGTCGACGTGGGTGTCGGCGTGCGGGTGGAAGACCAGCTTCACGCCGTACTCCCCGTGGATGACCTTCGCGAGCTCGTTCGTCCCGTTCACGAGGTTGGCCCACTGCTCGGGGTCGAGGTCGCCGGACTCCGTGGCCGCCCCCGTGTGCTGGTCGGTGTACTGCTCGGGCAGGTGGACGAGGTACTCCGCCCCGACCGCAGCCAGCAGCCTGGCCTCCTGGCTGAATTCGGCGATCGCCTGGTCCAGGGCGCCCCGGCCCTTGTGGAGGCCCGCGAAGACGGTTCCGCCGCAGGCGGTGAGGTTGCGGCTGGCCAGCTCGTCCTTCAGCTGGAAGGGGTCCTGGGGCATGAAGCCCTGCGGCCCGAGCTCGGTGTAGACGTAGCCCACGGCGGCGATCTCGTCGAGGTAGACGTCCCACGTCACCTGGTGCGGGTCACTGGGGAACCAGACACCCCACGAGTCGGGGGCGGTGCCGAGGCGGAGCTGGGACAGGTCGGACATGAAGGTCTCCGCTATCTGTGTGAGGACGCGGGTGATGGTCGCCCAGGCGTCGGTTTCCCCATCCAAATCGAGCACCTAGGCCCTGTCAAGGGTTTGTGCTGACATTCTGTCTGTCGTACAAACAGGTCTAGCCAAAAGTTCCTAACCTCAGAATGTTAGAACAAATGCTTGACAAGCAAACGGGCGCTCGGCAATGTGAGTGACGGCCAACACACTCCCCTCGCCAGTGCGAGCCGACTCAGCCGCATCTTCACAGGAGCACGCGGGGTCCCAAGGAAAGGAACACCTTCCATGAACCACATCCGAGCTCGGAGAGGCGGCCCGCTCGTGGTGACCGCCCTGCTCGCACTCGTGCTGTCCGCGTGTGCGTCCGGCGGTCGCACGGACATCGAAGACGCCAGCAGCAGCGGTGGCGGCGGCGCCGGGGACAACTCCGGCTACACCATCGCCATGGTCACCCATGAGACCCCGGGCGACACCTTCTGGGACAAGATCAAGTCCGGTGCCCAGCAGGCTGCCAAGAACTACGGCGTCACCCTGAAGTACTCCAACGACCCCGACCCGGGCAAGCAGGCCACGCTCATCCAGAACGCCATCGACTCGAAGGTCGACGGCATCGCGACCACGCTGGCCACACCTGACGCCCTCGCGGGCGTGGTGAAGGACGCCAAGGACGCGAAGATCCCCGTGGTGGCCTTCAACTCCGGGATCGACCAGTACAAGGAGGTCGGCGCCTCGATGTACTTCGGGTCCGACGAGAACCTGGCCGGTGCGAGCGCCGGTGAGCGGATCAGCGCAGCAGGCGGCAAGAACCCGCTCTGCGTGATCCAGGCGTCCGGTTCGGTGGCCCTCGAGGCCCGGTGTGCCGGCGTGAAGGGCAAGGCTCCGGGCACGAACAACATCCAGGTCAACGGCGCCGACGACTCCGCGGTGGTCTCCGCGCTGCAGGCCAAGCTGTCACAGGACAAGTCGATCGACTACATCGTCACGCTCGGCGCTCCGATCGCCCTGGACGCCCTGAAGGCCATGGACGCCGCAGGGAGCAAGGCGAAGCTCATCACCTTCGACCTCAACGCCGACGCTGCCCAGGCCATCAAGGACGGCAAGATCGAGTTCTCGATCGACCAGCAGCCCTACGTCCAGGGCTACCTGGCCGTGACGGCGCTCTACCTCAACCTCAAGAACGGCAACGACATGGGCGGCGGTGGCCCGGTCCTGACCGGCCCGTCCTTCGTGGACGAGTCGAACATCGACACCATCCTTCCGTTCGCCAAGAAGGGCACCCGCTAGCAACCCCTGGGAGGCCGGTCGACCGAGGTCGGCCGGCCTCCCGCCACACGGACCACGGAGGTTCACATGAGTCAGACCACTGAAAGAAAGAGAAGCGCGGGGACTCCAGCCGAGGAGTCGAACCGGGTGGAGATCGGGCTCCTGAGTCGCATGATGGCCAGGCCCGAGATCGGCGCCCTCGTGGCTGCGATCGTCATCGGCATCTTCTTCCTCGTCGTGGCGCCGCCCTTCCGGTCGGCCGAGTCGCTCGCGACCGTGCTCTACCAGAGCGCCACGATCGGGATCGTGGCCGTCGCGGTCGGCATGTTGATGATCGGAGGGGAGTTCGACCTCTCGGCCGGGGTCATGGTCACGTCGGCCGGACTGGTCGCGTCGATCTTCTCCTACCAGTACAACCTGAACCTGTGGGTGGGAGCGGCCCTCTCGCTGGCGGTCGCGCTGGCCATCGGGTTCCTCAACGGCTACCTCGTGATGAAGACCGGGATCGCGAGCTTCCTGATCACGCTCGGCACCTTCTTCATCCTCCAGGGTGTCAACCTCGGTGTGACCAAGCAGGTGACCGGCTCGGTCTCGACCCCCAACATCAACCAGATGAACGGCTACGCGTCCCTGGAGAAGGTCTTCGCCTCGACGTTCCACGTCGGCTCCGTCCGCGTGAGCATCATCGTGGTGTGGTGGTTCGCGTTCGTGGCCATCGCCTCCTGGGTGCTGCTGCGCACGAAGGTCGGGAACTGGATCTACGCGGTCGGTGGCAACCAGGCCAGCGCACGCGCGGTCGGCGTGCCTGTCCTGAAGGTCAAGGTCGGCCTGTTCATGACCGTCAGCTTCCTGGCCTGGTTCATGGGCATGCACACGCTCTACAACTTCAACACCATCCAGGCCGGCAACGGCGTCGGCAACGAGTTCCTCTACATCATCGCGGCGGTCGTCGGCGGCACCCTGCTGACGGGTGGCTACGGCAACGCCATCGGCGCGGCCATCGGCTCCTTCATCTTCGGCATGACGAGCCTGTGCATCGTCTACGCCGGCTGGGACCCGAACTGGTTCCGCGCCTTCCTGGGCGTGATGCTCCTGCTCGCGGTCCTGGTCAACCTCTACGTCAAGAAGCTCTCGACCACACGGAAGGTTGGCTAGTCATGACCGACACCATCACCGAGCACGCGGATTCGACCCTCCTCCAGGGTGAGGCCCTGGTCGAGCTCGAGGACGTGGGCAAGAGGTACGGCGCGATCCGTGCCCTCAAGGGCATCAACCTCACCGTCCGCGCCGGAGAGGTGACCTGCGTGCTCGGCGACAACGGCGCCGGGAAGTCGACCCTGATCAAGATCATCTCGGGACTGCACCCCCACAACGAGGGGTTGCTCAAGGTCGACGGCGCCCCGGCGAACTTCGGCTCCCCGCGCGAAGCCCTGGACCATGGCATCGCCACGGTCTACCAGGACCTCGCCGTCGTCGGGCTGATGGAGGTGTGGCGCAACTTCTTCCTCGGCTCCGAGCTGACCAGCAGCGGCATCCCGCTGGCGGGTCTGAAGGTCAAGGAGATGAAGCGCATCGCCGACGAGGAGCTGCGCAAGATGGGCATCGTGGTCAAGAACATCGACCAGCCCATCGGCGAGCTCTCCGGTGGCCAGCGCCAGTGCGTGGCCATCGCCCGAGCGGTGTACTTCGGTGCCCGGGTGCTGATCCTCGACGAGCCGACGGCGGCGCTGGGGGTCAAGCAGTCCGGCGTCGTCCTGAAGTACACCGCCGCCGCCCGCGACGCCGGGCTCGGCGTCGTGTTCATCACCCACAACCCGCACCACGCCTACCTGGTCGGGGACCACTTCGTGATTCTCAAGCTGGGCCAGGCCGTCCTCGACAAGAAGCGCAGCGAGGTCTCGCTGGACGAGCTCACGCGTCAGATGGCGGGCGGCGACGAGCTCACCGAGCTGTCACACGAGCTGAAGCGATGACCGTCGCGGTCGCGCACCAGACCTCGGCGACCGCCCGGTTGGCGCTGTCGCACGCGGTGCAGGAGGCGAAGTACCGAGACACCGACCTGGCGGTGCTGCACGTCGTCGACTCCGCACTCGACGCCGACCGGGAGGAGGCCTACCGACTCGGGGTGTCCGACGAGATCGAGCGCGCGGTCGGGCCCGACAGCGACGTCGCCTGGACGCTGCACCTGAAGACCGTGAGCGGGGACATCGGCGATGCCATCGTGGACCTCACCGACCGGCTCCGCCCGGAGCTGCTGGTCCTCGGCGCCCGTCGTCGTTCCCCTGCCGGCAAGGCGCTGTTCGGCAGCGTCGCGCAGACGATCATCCTGGAGGCCAACGTCCCCGTGCTCGTGGTGAAGACCTAGCGGGGTGGACACCGGTGATCGCGGTCGTGATCTTCGCGGCCGTCCTGCCCGCACGCGAGTCGACCGGCGCCATCCTCCCGTTGCTGCTGTTCGGGGGCGTGGTTCCTGTCCTTGGTGGACGACACGGTGATGCGCAGGACGATCGCCGTCATCCTCCTGGTGATGTGCGGCCTCCAGCTGTGGCAGCTCACCCATCGCCCCGGACCCGCTGGGGCGGGAACCCGCGCCCGCTCCGGCGGACCGCTCACGCTCGGCACGGGTGCTGCCGCCGGGTTCGCCACGATGACGGCGAACGCGGCCGGGCCCGTCACGACCCTCTACCTGATCCGGGCCGGGTTGCCGGCGCTGCGGATGATCGGGACCGGCGCCTGGTTCTACCTGGCCGTCAACCTCGCGAAGCTTCCCTTCAGCGCCGGGCTGGGCCTGGTCACACCGGCCAGCGTGCTTCGCGACGCACTGCTGGTGCCAGCACTGCTGCTCGGAGCGGGGATGGGGATACTGCTCGTCGGGCGACTTCGCCCACGTCACTTCGAGCTCGTGGCGCTCGGGTTCTCGGGCGCTGCAGCTCTGCTGCTCCTGCTCTGACGGCCCGCCTGTGGTCCCCTCGCGGCGACATTCGTCGCGATTCCTACTTTGACAGGTAGTGCTGACATACTGACACCTATGTCGGAGAGAACACCCGG
Source organism: uncultured Actinomycetota bacterium (assembly GCA_963843775.1). Taxonomy (GTDB): domain Bacteria; phylum Actinomycetota; class Actinomycetes; order Propionibacteriales; family Nocardioidaceae; genus Marmoricola. Next base: position 56,044 of record CAWJLT010000015.1, on the reverse strand, counting down.
TCTCGACGCCCTGCCCCGCTTCGCCGTCGACCGCAGCAGCCCAGTGCCGTTGTACTTCCAGGTCGCGCAGTACCTCGAGGATGCGATCCACTCGGGAGCAGTCCCCACGGGAACGCTGTTCCAGAACGAGGTGGACCTGGCCGCGTCACTGGGACTCTCCCGGCCCACGATGAGGCGGGCCATGCAGCATCTCGTCGACAAGGGTCTTGTCACCCGGCGGCGCGGCATCGGGACGCGCGTCGTCCAGCCGAAGCTGCGCCGGCCCCTCGAGCTCACCAGCCTGTACGACGACCTCGCGCGGGCCGGGCGGGCACCGACGACGGAGGTCCTCGCGTTCGGCATGATCGAGGCCACGGGGGAGGTCGCCGAGCGGCTCGAGGTGTCGGAGGGGACGCCCGTGCTCGAGCTGACCCGGCTGCGCCGGGCAGGCGGTGAGCCGATAGCGAAGCTCACCAACTACCTGCCCGACCTGGTCGCGAAGTTCGAGGAGGCCGACCTGGCCGACCACGGGCTCTACGAGCTGATCCGTCGTCAGGGCATCCGGCTGCACTCGGCCGTCCAGACCCTCGGGGCGAAGACGGCGACGGCGGCCGAAGCCCGGTTGCTCGACGAGAGCCGGGGAGCCGCCCTCATCACCGCTCAGCGCGTGACCTACGACGACGTCGGCAACGCGGTGGAGTTCGGGAACCACATCTACGCGTCCAGCCGCTACACCTTCGAGATCAACCTGCTCACCACGTGAGCCCAGCGCCTCAGCGCGCAGGAATGCGTCAGGAGGCGAGCGGACGGCGGTGGTGCGCCTGGCGGTTCTGGTTGAGGATCTCGCGAATGGTCTCGGCCTCGGGGCCGGACTCGCGGTCCACGATCGCCATCAGGTCGTCGATGTCGGAGCGCGAGGTGTAGGACGAGAGGTCGCGCACGAGGGTGCGGTACTCGCGGCGTGCCTGGCGCTGCTGGCGCAGATCGTCACGGAGCGTGGCGAGGAAGGAACGGCTGGCGTTGTCGGAATGGGTGGAAATGGTCATGAGACCAGTGTCCAGCCCAGGTCACCCATACGTCCAATGACACCAAGTTCGCACACCCATGCACTAGAGTCATGGGTGTGGACACCGAGGTCTTGCGCTGGTTCCAGCAGGTGGTCGACGGCGCGACCGTCACCGAGGTGGCCGAGACCGACCGGGTCAGCCAGCCCGGTGTGTCTCGGGCGCTGGCCCGCCTGGAGGAACAGGTCGGCACGCCCCTGCTCTACCGGACCGGCCGCATCCTGCGGCCGACCCAGGCCGGCAACGAGTTCAAGCACCACGCGGACACCGCGCTGCACGCGCTCGACGACGGGCTGGCCGCGGTCAACGAGCTCGTCGATCCCGAGACCGGGACCGTGACCCTGGCCTTCCAGCCCTCGTTGGGCACCTGGCTGGTTCCGGACCTGATCGGCGAGTTCCGTCGCGAGCACCCGCGCGTGCAGTTTCGCCTCGAACGCTCCGACGACGCCCTGGGCTCGTCCCGCGTCGCCGGTGGCCGGGTCGACCTCGAGCTCACCGCGCGCCGCCCACGCAACCCGGAGGTGCACTGGGAGCACCTGTTCACCCAGCCCCTCCTTCTGGCGGTCCCTTCGGACCACGCCCTGGCCGGAGCAGCGACTACGTCACTGGGGGACGTGGCCGAGGAACCGTTCGTGATGCTCCACGCCTCGTGGGCCCTGAGGGCGCTGACCGACCAGCTCTGCGGGGCGGCGGGGTTCACCCCACGGGTCGCGTTCGAGGGTGACGACCTCTCGGTCGTCCGCGGGTTCGTCAGCGCGGGCCTGGGGGTCGCCGTCGTGCCCCCCATGGAGCACCTCACCGCGACCCGGAGCTCGCAGGGTGAGTCACTGGTGCGACTCACCGACAGCGGGGCCCACCGGGAGGTGGGGCTCGCCTGGTCCGAGAGACGTCGGCTGCTGCCCTCAGGGGAGATGTTCCGCGAGAGCGTGCTGGCCGCGTTCGCCTGACTCCTCGCGCCACCTCGAGGTCAGGCCCCGATGCTGTCCAGCTCGGTCAGGTCGTCCGCGGAGAGCTCAAGTCCGGCCCCGGCCACGTTCTCACGGAGGTGGGCGACCGACGAGGTCCCGGGAATGAGCAGGATGTTCGGCGAGCGGTGGAGGAGCCACGCCAGGGCGACGGCCATCGGGGTCGTGTCCAGCCGGGTGGCGACCGAGGACAGCGTGTCGGACTGCAGCGGGGAGAAGCCGCCGAGCGGGAAGTAGGGGACGTAGGCGATGCCCTGGTCGGCCAGGGAGTCGACCAGGTCGTCGTCCACGCGGTGCGCGAGGTTGTAGAAGTTCTGCACGCACACGACGGGCGCGATGGACTGCGCCTCGGCGACCTGCTCGGCGTTCACCGTGCTGAGCCCGAGGTGCTTGATGAGTCCCTCCTGCTGCATCTCCGCCAACGCCGTGAACGGCTCGGCGATCGAGCCGGGATGGGGGGCGTCCATTCCGCCGAGCCGCATGTTCACCACGTCGAGCGCGTCCAGACCGAGGTGGTCGAGGTTCTCGCGGACCGCCTGACGAAGCTCCTCGGGGGATCGTGCGTGCGGCCACCCGCCCTGGGCGTCACGCCTCGCCCCGACCTTGGTGACGAGGGTCAGCGACTCGGGATAGGGGTGCAGGGCCTCCTTGATGATCTCGTTGGTGACGTGAGGGCCGTAGAAGTCGCTCGTGTCGATGTGCGTCACGCCGAGGTCGATGACCTCACGGAGGACCGCCACCGCGGCGTCGCGGTCGGCGGGGGGACCGAAGACGCCGGGGCCGGCCAGCTGCATCGCTCCGTAGCCCGTGCGGGTGACGGTGAGTCCGTCGGCCAGGGTGAACGTGCCACCGGGGAGGGTTGTCGTAGTCATGTCTCCCAGCCTCTCCCACGGGTCCTGAGCCCGCACGAGCCTGGGCACGAAGGGCCGCCTGAACGACCGCGGCCTCAGGCGGTCGAGGAGTCGGCCTCGACCTCGGCGTGCGGCCGGGACTGCCACAGCGCCCACTCGGCGCTGACGTCCCCGGCGGTGCGGAGCAGCTTCGGCAGGTGCTGCTCCATCAGGACCTCGGTCGAGGTCTCCGCCGCGTGGACGGTGACGTTCATGGCGGCCCGGACCCGTCCGGCACCGTCACGCACCGGCACGGCCACCGATCGCACGCCGGGGGCCAGCTCCTCGTCGGCCAGGGCCCAGCCGCGAGCGCGCACCTGGGTCAGCTCGGCGAGCAGCTGGTCGCGGGTCCGCCCGATGTACGCCGGAAGCCCGGCCCGGCTCGGCTCGGCCAGGGTGTCGTCGAGCTCGTCGGCCGGCAGGTCGGCCAGGAGCACCTTGCCCTGCGAGGTCTGCACGGCCGGGAAGCGGGTGCCGATGTCCACGCGCAACGCGATGATCTTCGGCACCGAGACCCGGGCCACGTAGACGATGTCGGAGCCGTCGAGCTGAGCCATCGAGGACGACTCACCGGTTCGGCGTACCAACGACTCGAGGTGGGGACGCGCGATGTCCCACAGGCCCAGCGAGCTGACGTAGGCCATGCCCAGGCCGACGACCTTCGGGGTGAGCTGGAAACCGCCGTCGACCGAGCGCACGTAGCCCATCTCCTGCAGGGTGAGCAGCAGCCGGCGGGCGGTCGGCCGAGCCAGTCCGGCAGTGGCCGCCACCTCGCTCAACGACATCGTCGGACGGGTCCGGTCGAATCCGGCCAGGATGTCGAGCCCGCGTGCGAGCGCCTCGACGAAGTCGGGCCCCGAGCCTCTTCCCGCCATGCGATGTCTCCTTGACCGGTGGAACGAGCGCCTGGACCGGCCCTCCGTGGGAGCGACGGTGGTCGCAGGGACGACCCTACGAGTTCGGCTCGCCGAAGACGGTGCCGCGGGCGCCGTGCGTGGACTCCGACTTGTAGTCGGTGTACTGGTAGGGGTTGTCGAGCACCTCGTCGTCCGCCGGCAGCTCGGGGTTCATCCCCTGGGCCCACGCCTCCTCGCCCATGGCCGTGCGCAGGTGGTCCACCGTCGTCTCGACCGCGTGCCGGACAGCCGGCAGGTCGACACCGACCAGCCTCCCGTCGTACTTCACCACGCGGCCGTTGACGAGCACCGTGTGGACGTCGCCCCGCTGGGACTGGAAGGCGACGTGGCCGTAGGGGTTGAGGAGCGGGAACGACACCGGTGACGAGTCGTTCTTGATCAGCACCACGTCGGCCTTGAGACCGGGCTCGAGGCGCCCGATGTCGTCGCGACCCAGTGCCCTGGCTCCACCACGAGTGGCCCAGTCGACGACCTGCTCGGCGCGTAGGTGGACGTGGGTGACGGTGTCACCGTTCGCGTGGGCCTCGAGGTGCTCGCGCGAACGATCGGCGCCGAGGGTCGTCCGCATGGCAGAGAACAGGTCGCTGCTCCACCAGACGCTGGTGTCCATCGACAGCGACACCGGGATGTCGTGGCGGCGTACCTGCCAGGTGGGGGGGTACCCCTGGCCGGCGCTCTGCTCCGACTCGGTGGAGACCGAGATCGACCCGCCGCTGGCGGCGATCCGCTGGTAGGAGTCGGTGGTCAGGGTGGCCGCGTGCACGTACACGGTGTCGGGCGTGGCGAACCCGTGCTCGTGCATCAGCCGGATGCCGTCGTCGTTGGTGGCCCCCCACACGCCGGCGTGGGTGGTGACGGGGAGACCGAGGTCGCGGGCCACCTCGAACGCGGCCTTCTCGGGAAAGGCCGGGTCACCGGTCACGTCGAAGGCGAGCTGGAAGCCGAGCATGTCGTCGGCCCCCTTGCGGCGACGCTCGAAGAAGGACCGGACGGCGGGGTCGGCGGTCCACTCCCAGGGCGCGGCCTGGATGTTGCCGTAGGCCAGCACGAACCGGCCGGGCACCGACTCGAGCGCGTCGACCGCGGCATCGGCGTGGTCGACGGTCTGCAGTCCGTGGGACCAGTCGACGGTGGTGGTGACCCCCGCTTCGAGGGCCTCCCACCCGGAGAGCTGGTTGCCCGCGAAGACGTCCTCCGGGCGGAACTTGTCGCCGTGCTCGAGGTAGTACCAGACGAAGTACTGCGTCAGGGTCCAGTCGGCTCCGTAGCCCCGCATCGCGGTCTGCCACATGTGGCGGTGGGTGTCGATCATCCCGGGCATCACGATGCCGCCGCGCGCGTCGATCTCCTGGGTCCCCTCCGGGACCTCGAGCGCCGGTCCGACCGCGGCGATGCGGTCGTCGACCACGAGCACGTCGGCGTCCGGGAGCACGGTGTGGGCGTCGTCCATCGTCAGGACGATCCCGTTGCGGAAGACCACCGGGCGTCCGGGAACGGGGGCCTCGGTAGCGGCGTGGGACATGGTTCCTCCAGGGCTGGACAGTTGCGGACGTCTGTCCGCATGACGGTCAGGGAACGACGGTTCGCCCACTCTGGACGTGACCGCCCTCACATGTCAAGGCCTCTCGCCTTCTCATCAAGCGCTGTTGACAAGCCATCGTGTCCGGGTTCAGGCTGACCATCCAACGGACGCCTGTCCGTCAAGCAAGGGAGCCCCCATGCCAGCCTCGGACCTCGATCCCCGCGCCTCCGGGTCGGGCGGACCCCTGGCCGGGCTGCTGGTCGCCGACTTCTCCCGGATCCTGGCCGGCCCCTACGCCACGATGCTCCTGGCCGACCTGGGCGCCGAGGTCGTGAAGGTCGAGTCACCGGCGGGCGACGACACCCGCACCTGGCAGCCCCCCGTGCGCGACGGGGTGTCGACGTACTACCTGGGCGTGAACCGCAACAAACGGTCCGTCGCCCTGGACCTCAAGGACCCCGACGACCTCGCGGCCGCCCAGGAGCTGGCCCGCCGCGCGGACATCATGGTCGAGAACTTCCGGCCCGGAGGGTTGAGCCGGTTCGGCCTCGACTACGACACGGTCGCGGCGGGCAACCCGGCGGTCATCTATGCCTCCATCAGCGGCTTCGGCAGCGCTCCCGAGGGTGCGGCCCTGCCCGGCTACGACCTGATCGTGCAAGCCATCTCCGGCCTGATGAGCCTCACCGGGAACCCCGAGGGCGAGCCCTTCCGCGCCGGCATCTCGGTCTTCGACGTGATGGCCGGGCTGCACGCGACGATCGGGGTGCTGGCCGCACTGCAGGCCCGACAGGAGTCGGGCCGCGGGCAGCACGTGGAGGTGAGCCTGCTCGGGTCCGCGTTGTCCGGCCTGGTCAACCAGTCGAGCGCCTACGTCGCCGGTGGCGTGGTCCCGATGCGGATGGGCAACAGCCACCCCAGCCTGTTCCCCTACGAGCCGATGGCCTGCTCCGACGGGAACCTGATCATCACCGCGGGCAACAACGGCCAGTTCCGCAAGCTCGTCGAGGTGCTCGGCGTGCCCGAGCTGGCCGACGACCCGCGCTTCAGGCGTAACGAGGACCGCACCGCCAACCGTGACGAGCTGCGGCCGCTCCTCCTCGCTCGGCTGGGGACCCGCACCACGATGGAGTGGTTCCGCGACATCATCGACGCCGGGGTCCCGTGCGGTCCCATCAACACCGTCGACGGTGGGGTCGCCTTCGCCGAGGACGTCGGGCTCGACCCGATCGTGCGCGCGGAGGGAGATCCCGACGGTGTGCCGTCGGTGCGCAACCCGATCCGACTCTCCGAGACCCCGCCCGACTACCGACGGCCACCGCCGCGGCTGGACGAGCACGGGGCCGACCTCCGCGCCTGGCTGAGCACTCCCGAGGAGACCGCATGAGCACCCCACCGGACCCGCACGAGGTCGACGGGCTCCACTTCCCGACCTCGCTGGGCACCTCGACCCCCGACGCCATCGGGCTGCTCGGCCAGGACCTCACGGCCGACCTCATGGGCAAGGTCGGCTTCGGTGAGCTGGCCTTCTGGCTGGTGGCGATGCGGCGCCCCACGCCCGGCGAGGTCAGGGTCTTCGAGACCGTGCTGGTCTCGCTCGCCGACCACGGCTTCACCCCGACCGCCATCGCGGCCCGGCTGACCTACCTCTCCGCCCCCGACTCACTCCAGGGAGCCCTGGCGTCGGGGCTGCTCGGGGGCGGCTCCCGGTTCCTCGGCGTCACCGAGGACTGCGGCACCTACCTGCACGACGTGCTGGCCCGGCACGACGGCGACCTGCCCACCGACGACGCCGGCTGGGACGCCCTGGCGCTGGCCGCCGTCACCGAGACCCGGGCGCAGCGGAAGCTCGTGCCCGGCCTGGGCCACCCGGTGCACAAGCAGGGCGACCCCCGGACCCCCGTGCTGATCGCGGTCGCCGAGGAGGAGGGCCTGCGCGGCCCCCACCTGCGCCTCTTCGAGGCCATCGGGCGCACCCACGAGCAGGTGCTCGGGCGTCGGCTCCCCCTCAACGGCGCCGGCGTCGGTGGTGCCGCCCTGGCCGACCTCGGTCTGCCGGTCGAGATGCTGCGCGGCTTCGCCCTCCTCGCCCGGGCAGCGGGGCTCCTCGGGCAGCTCGCCGAGGAGCGCCGACGCCCGATCGCGAACGACATCTACCTGACCGTCGACCGCAACGCGGCGTACGTCGACCCCGACGCCTGACCTCTCACCGACCCTCACCCCAGGAGCGCCCATGGCAACCGTCGTCGCGGTGATCGCCTCGACCCATCACCCGTTCTACTACCGCGCCAGCACCGCCACGGGGGCCGACCGGCCGCCGTTCGCGGACGAGTGGGTCTCCAAGATCGAGGCCTTCCGCGAGACGTTGACGCGGGCCAAGCCGGACGTGCTCGTGATGGTGGGCAGCGACCACTTCCACCAGCTGTGGCTGGACAACATGCCGCAGTTCCTCGTCGGCAAGGCCCCCTACTTCGACGCGAACTGGGCGAACGAGGAGCGCGAGTTCGGCCTGCCCAGGATGAGGCTCGCGGGCCAGGAGGACCTGTCGGCCCACATCCTGCGACACGGTCTCGACGCCGACTTCGACCTCGCGTTCAGCAACGAGCTGCGGATCGACCACAGCATCACCTGCCCGATCATCACGCTGCGTCCCGAGGCCGACCTGCCGATCGTGCCGATCTACACCAACATCTTCGCGCCGCCGCTGCCGCAGCCGAAACGCTTCGTGCAGCTGGGCAAGACGATCCGCGAGCTCGTGGAGTCGTGGCCCCAGGACCTGCGGGTGGCGATCATCGGCACCGGACACCTGTCCCTCGAGCTCGGCGGGCCGCGCCAGTTCGGCGAGCACGGCCCAGACCCCGAGTTCGACCGCAAGGCGGTGGACTGGATCGCCAGCGGCGACATCGAGGGCTGCCTCGCCGAGGTGACGCTGGACAGCCTGCACCAGCCCGGCAACGCCACCCACGGGTTCATGGACTTCATGCTGATGATGGGCGTGGCCGGCGAGGGCGCGAGGGCCGACCACGTCGACTCGCTGGACCTCTTCCACACGATGGAGGCCTACTTCACCTGGTACCCGGACGGAGCGCCGCAGTGAGCAAGTACCTCCTCGACAAGTTCCTCTACACCGTCGACCGCGACCCGGCCCTGGTCGAGCGCTACCGCGAGGACCCCGTCGGCACGGTCGAGTGGTGGGAGCGGGAGATCGCCAACCAGCTGCTCAACTCGATCGCGGAGGAACGTTCGACCTGGCTGGAGTTCAGCGAGGAGGAGCGGCGGGCACTGCGCGAGCACGACCACGTCACGCTCTTCGAGATGGGGGCGCACCCGTTCCTGACGCTGACGCTGTTCATCGCCATGTTCGAGCGCGACCACGGCCCGATGGAGTACCAGAAGGCCTACGGTGCGGTGATGCAGCACCTCGAGCTCCCCTACCCCGACATCGCCACCTGACGTGCGCGCTGCCGTGCTCCACAGCCATGGCGAACCACCCCGGTACGCCGAACACCATGCACCAGCCGCCGTCTCGTCCGGTCACTCCCTCGTCCGGGTCACCGCCGCGCCGCTCGTTCCGCTCGACCTGCTGTGTGCGTCGGGGACGTCGTACTTCGGGGCACCTGCGCTCCCCTACGTCCCCGGTGTTCAGGGGGTGGGCGTCGTCGAGCGGTCCGAGACCTTCGGGCCAGGCACCCGGGTGTGGTTCGCCAGTGTGGCCGGGATGGCACCCGGTGACGGGAGCCTGGCCGAGCTCGCCGCGGTCCCGGACCGCGACCTCGTCGCCATTGATGCCCCCGTCGCCGACGAGGCCCTTGCGGCGCTCGGCCTCTCGGCCGTGGCGGCATGGATGGCGCTGACCTGGCGCGCCCGGATGCAGCACGGCGAACGCGTGCTGGTGCTCGGTGGTGGTGGAGCCGTCGGCCAGTCCGCGATCGGTGCCGCCCGACTCCTGGGTGCCAGTCAGGTCGTCGCCGCCTGCCGCTCCCGGGAGGCCGCTGACCGTGCTGCGGCCGCAGGTGCCGACGAGGTCGTCCTCACTCCGGAAGCCTCGGATCCGCTGTCCGAGCGGCTGCGCGCGGCTTGTGCCGGGGAGGTGGACGTCGTGATCGACCCGGTGTTCGGCCCGGTCGCCGAGGCCGCCAGCCGCGTGCTCGCGCCCGGGGGACGACTGGTGAACCTGGGCAGCGCCGCCAGCGACGAGGCGGCGTTCTCCTCCACCCTGCTGCGGAGCCGCTCGATCGAGCTCCTCGGCTACACCAACAACTCCCTGACGACCGAGCAGCGGCGATCGGCGGTCGTGGCGATCGCCGGACACGCTGCGGAGGGAAGGCTCATGGTCGCCCACGAGGTCCATGACCTGGCGGACGTCGCCGAGGTGTGGCGACGGCAGGCGTCGGGCGGCAGCGGGATCAGGTTCGTGCTGCGTCCCTGAGGGACTACATCGCCCGTGGCTCAGCAGGTTCCGGCGTAGCTGCCCTGGGTGGCCTGCGGCGCCACGATCGACTGCGCGTTCTTGCGCTCGAGGGTGTAGTAGCGCACCCAGTCCATCTGCATCCGGCCCTGGTTCATCCGGGCTCCGTCAGGGGCCACCATCCGGAAGCGGACGGTGTACGTCGCGCCCGTGCGGGCGGCGCTGCGCGGCTCGGTCATCACGACCCTGGTGTCGATGAACCAGGAGATGTGGTCCGGCGTCACCTCCACCGCGTAGGTGTGGAAGACGTCCTGGCGCAGGTCGAGCACCTTGGTCGCCGAGAAGTCGGCGGTCGTGTTCCGCAGGTGCAGGGTGGCCGGGTTCTGCCCGATCGTCGAGTCGCTGAGGATGATGCTGCGGGAGCACTGGTCGCCACTGGTCGGCACCAGCTCCCAGACGGCGCGGTACGGCGTGGCGCTGGTGCCGTACTGACGTGTCCGGACGCGCGCCTCCCAGCGGCCGTACTGGCGCGCGCCGGCCTTCCAGTCGGCCGTCACGGTGCCGCTGGTCGCGGTGGTGTTCAGCGTCAGCATGCCGTTCTGGTTGCGGACCAGGCCGACACCGGCCTGGTTGACCGCCCAGGTGGAGGCCATGGCGCCGTGGAACTCGTCGTTGATCTGGGCGTTGCCCCACTTGAAGATCTTGCCGGCGTTGGTCGGTGCCGTGGCCGCCGGAGCCGGGGCCGGAGCCGGGGCAGGAGCAGGAGCGGGAGTGATCGGCTTCGGGGTCGAGGGCTTCGGAGCGGGCTGCACGTGCGCGCGCTTCGCGCGGTGCTTGCGCTGGTGCTTCCGTTTCTTGTGCGTGTGCCTGGCCGCGTGCTTCTTCGCCGCATGCCTCTGGGCCGACCGGTCCTGGACCGACTGGTTCTGGACGGCGGGTCGCTCGGAGGCCCGATGAGACTGCGCCGAGGACTGCGCCGGTGACTGGGACGGGGACGGCGACGACTGGGCGGCCTCGGACGGCACCACGCTGGAGGCCGCCAGGACCAGGGCACCCGCAGCGAGAGCGGCGGCACGGAGGAGGCTGGCTCTCGACATGCCCCGATCGTAGCCACCTCTAGCACGTTTTGTAACGTAATGTCCGCATCTACTCGGGCGTGGCGGCTGCCTTCTCGCGAGCGAGCACCCCGGCCAGCAGCACCACCAGCACCCCCGCGACCGGTACGACGAGCAGTCCGCCCCGCAGGCTGCTGGCGTCGGCGATCGCGCCGACCAGGGGAGGAGCGCCCAGGAAGCCCAGGCGCATCAGCCAGCTGACGACGGTGATCCCCGTGCCTGGCCTGAGCCCCGGCAACCGGTCGGCTGCCGCCAGGGTGGCGGGCACGAGGGTGGCGATCCCCCAGCCCGCCGCGGCGAAGCCGGCGATGGTCCCGAGCACTGACGGGAGGGCGAGGGACAGCCCCATCCCGCCGGCGACGAGCAGCCCACCGAACCGGGCGACGGCGCGCTGTCCGAAGCGGTCGACGAGTCGGTCGCCCAGCATCCGGCCGACGAACTGGGTCCCCGTCAGGGCCACGAATCCGAAGGCGGCCACGGTGGCCGAGGCGCCCAGGTCGTGGGCGAGGTAGAGCGCCGACCACGAGGCGCCGGCGTCCTCCACGACGGCGTTGCTGCACGAGATGACCGCGAGGGCCGCAAGCACCGCGAGCGTCAGCCAGGTGCGCCCGCTGACCACCTTCGCACGGGCGGCGGGCCGTGCACCGGCCAGCGGGTCGAGGGGTTCCGGCCCGGGCAGCAGGAAGCGGTAGGCGCCCAGCACGAGTGCGGAGAGCAGGGCCGCGGAGACCGCGAGGTGCACCCCGATCGGCACCCCCAGACCGGCTGCGGCACCACCCATCAGGCCACCGAGCGCGGCGCCGATGCTCCACAGGCCGTGGAAGGAGTTCAGGATCGAGCGTCCGTAGGCACCCTGGACGCGCAGGCCGTGTGAGTTCTGAGCCACGTCGGTGATGGCGTCCATCGCGCCGGCCAGGAAGAGGAAGGCGGCGAGCACGGACCACGTCGGAGCCACCCCGGCGGCGAGGACACCGAGGCCGAGCAGCAGCGTGCTCGCCACGGCGACCCGGGAGGAGCGGAACCGCCGGATCAGCACCCCGGCGGCCAGGCCTGCGACCAGCGCCCCGAGCGGGAACGCCGCCACGGCCAGCCCGAACTGGGAGTTGGTGAGGTCGAGCGCGGCCTTGATCTCGGGGTAGCGCGGCAGCAGGTTGGCGAACAGCGCACCGTTCGTCAGGAACAGCAGCGCCACGGCCACACGGGCCGACCTGAGGTCAGAGCCCAAGTGTCACCGCACCCCCGACTGGATCCGCGCTGTCGAGAAGGCCGAAGGGGACCCGGAAGACGCGCCCGGGGGCAGCCGGCCAGGGGACCCGCACCGAGCCGATCTCGCGGCCGCCCTGACGTGCCCGGACCGTCGGGAACCGGTGGAGCTCATCGCACCACAGGAGCAGACGCGACCTCGACGGCGCCGGTCCTCCGGGCCGGACGACCTGGGGGGCCACCCACCGGAACGGGGCCTCGACGAGGAGCTCGTAACCAGGCCCGGCCGGCAGCTGTCCGCCCAGGAACTGCCGCACGTACGGAGCGACGTGCCGCCCGTCCAGGGCCGCGACGTCGGCGGTGTCGACGGGGTGCAGCAGGTTGCCGATCGCGAAGACGCCGGGGCGGCTCGTCGTCAGTGACATGTCGACGCGCGGGCCGAGGGTCCCGCGGTCGAGGTCCAGTCCCCCGGTGCGGACCAGCTCGTGGTCCGGGATCCAGTCGCCGGTCGTGATGACGGTGTCGCACTCGACGACCCGGCGCTGTCCTGTCCTGAGGTCCTCGATCTCGACGGACTCGACGCGACCGTGGCCGTTGATGCGCACGACGCGGGTGCGGGGGGCCACCGGCGTACGGAACGCGACCCGGCCGGCGAGGCGGAAGGCGGCGTAGGACTCCGACTTCTCGTAGCGGGTCGTCATCAGGACCGTCCGGCAGCCCGCCTCGTGCAGCGTCACCACCGCCGACCAGCTCACGAGCTCCGCGCCCACCACGACTGCCCGATGCCCGACCGGGCGGTGCTGCAGGTGCACCTGGTTCTGCAGCTGGCCCGTGGTGAGCACGCCGGCCGGCCGGTCGCCGGGGATGCGCCGGGCGGAGCGGGGACGCTCCCTGGCCCCGGTCGCCAGCACGACGGCCTCGGCCCTCACCAGCCGCCGGCCCCGCGGTGACGTGACCTCGAGGGTCCGTTCATCGGCCCAGCCCGTCACCATCGCGGAGGTCTCCAGCCTGGCACCGGCCTCACCGGCCCGCTCCGTGAGCGTCCGGGCGTACGACGGGCCGGAGACGAAGCGGCGCAGGTCCCGTAAGCCGTAGCCGGGGTGGTCGCTGTGCCGCGGGATCCCACCGGTGGCGGCCTCTCGCTCGATCACCAGCACCTCTCCGTCGACCGAGGACGCCAGCTCGGCCGCCGCGGTCAGCCCGGACGGTCCGCCGCCCACGATCGCCACGGCCACCTGCTCGTTCACCTCACCGACTCCTCGACCTCGGCCTCGACGCCACCGGCCTCGACCAGCCCGGTGACGTGGGCACCGCAGTAGAACCCCTGGCAGCGCCCGTTCATCACGCGGGTACGGCGGCGCAGGCCGTCGAGGCTGCGCGGCGGCACGATCGAGGTGTAGGCGTCGCGGATCTCCCCGCTGGTGACGCGCTCGCAGAAGCACACGATCCGGCCGTACTCCGGGTCCGCCCCGATCCGCTCCGCGTCCTCGAATGGCCGGGTCCCGGCCTCGCCGAGCTGGGGCATCCGCGGAGGGTCCGGCAGGTCGGAGCGGACCTCACCGGCGACCCCTGCGCCGACCAGCAGCTCCCCGACGTGCTCGGCGACGGCCATGCCCGAGGTCAGGCCGGTGGACCTGATCCCGCCCACGAGGAGATAGCGCTGGCTCTCGTCGAGCTCGATGACGTAGTCGCCGTGCTCGGTCGCGGCCCGCAGCCCGGCGTACGTCGCGGTCACCTCCTCCTCGAGCAGGCGCGGCATCAGCCTCTCGCCCTTGGACAGCAGGAACTCGAAGCCTGTCTCCGAGGTCGAGGTGTCCGTGCGGTCGGTGAGGTCCTCGGCGGTCGGGCCCAGCATGACGTTGCCGTAGATCGTGGGGCTGACCAGCACGCCCTTGCCCTTGGACGACGGCACGGGCAGCACGATGCAGGGCACCAGGGGGCGGGCCAGCTTGTCGAAGACGAAGAGCTCCCCGCGGCGTGGGGTGACAGTGAAGCGGTCGAACCCGAAGAGGGCGTCGATGGTGTCGGCGCCCAGCCCGGCGGCGTTGACCACCCAGCGCGCGCGGATGGTCCCGCCGGTCGTGTGCAGGGTGGTGAGCTCGGGACCGACCTCGACCGCGGTGACCCGGTGCTCACGCGCCAGCCGGGTGCCACGGGCGACCGCGTCGGTGGCCAGGGCCAGGTTGGTCGTCCACGTGCAGGTGATCGACTCGTCCGGGACGGTCAGTCCGCCGAGCGCACCGACCCCCAGGTGGGGCACCCGGCGGTAGACCTCGTCAGCGTCCACGATCTCGCAGGCGGTGTAGCCGTTCTGGCTGGCCTTGTCCCTCAACCGGGGCAGGGCGTCGAGCTCCTCGTCCGTCCACGCGACGAGCAGGGCGCCCGTGGGCTCGACGGGGATGCCGGTCTGGGCGGCGTACGCCTGGAGGAGCTGGTGGCCGCGAGCGACCAGACGTGACTCGAGCGTGCCCGGGGTGGCGTCGAAGCCGGTGTGCAGGATGGCGGTGTTGGCCTTGCTGGTCCCGTCACCGACGTCGTCACGGGCCTCGACGACTGCCACGGAGAGACTGGTGCCGGAGAGACTGGTGCCGGAGAGCTGGCGCGCGATGGCGCACCCGACGATGCCGCCGCCGATCACGGCGACGTCGACCGGAGAGGGCACGTCGGGCGACATGGCGGGCGGGGAGATCACGTGAGGTCCTTCGTCGTGAGCGAGGCCTCGGCCGCGGTCCTCCACCGGGCGAGGTGGGCGGCGGACCGGTCGGCGCTCCACCGGGGCTCGTAGACAGCCGTGGGCGTCCAGTGGCCCACCACGTCAGCGACCGACAGGCCGGGGTCCAGGGCGAGCTGGGCGCACGCCGCCGCGCCGAGAGCCGTCGCGTGCGCGGACGGGTAGACCTCGACCGGCAGCTGACCGAGATCGGCCTGCGCCTGCATCAGCACCCGCGACCTCGTCAGGCCGCCGTCGACCCGCAGGGTGCTGAGCGGGGTGCCGAGGTCGTGCCCGACCAGCGTGACGAGCTCGGCCACCTGCGCCGCGATCCCCTCGAGCACGGCCCGGACCAGGTGTCCGCTCCCGGAGGTCAGGGTCATGCCGGAGAACGACGCCGTTGCTCCCGAGTCCCACCACGGTGCTCCGAGACCGGCCAGGGCCGGCACGCACAGCACGCCCCCACTGTCGTCGGCCGCCACCGAGTCCACCTGGTCCGGTCCGGTGACGAGGCCGAGATCGGTGAGCCAGCGCACCGCGGAGGCGGCCGTGTACACCTGCCCGTCGATGCAGTACGACGCGACGCCGCGGAGCCGCCAGGCGACCGAGGTGGTGAGGCCGACGGTGGACCGGACGTCGGTCTGGCCCGTCTGGGCGAGCAGGAAGGCGCCGGTGCCGAAGGTGCACTTGGCGGTGCCGGCCTCCAGGCAGGCCTCCGCCAGCAGGGCCGCCTGCTGGTCGACCACGAGGCCGGTGACGGGGAGCTCTCCACCGAACACCGAGGTGACACCGACGATGTCGTCGCTGGCGACGAGCTCGGGCAGCTGCTCGTCCTCCAGCCCGAGCACCTGCCGCAGCTCGTCGTCCCAGGCGACCGTCTCGAGGTTGAGCAGCAGCGACCTGCTGGCCGTGGACACGTCGGTCACGAACGCTCCGCACAGGTGGTGCACCAACCAGGTGTCGGTCGTGGTGACCACGCCCTCCCGGGTGACGTGGTCCCGGATCCACCGCATCTTGGGGCCGGAGAAGTAGGGGTCCAGGACCAGGCCGGTCAGCTCCGCGACCTGGTCGGCGGACGCGGCGCGTGCGGCGCAGATGTCCTCGGCGCGACGGTCCTGCCACACGATGGCCGCCGAGAGCGGTCGGCCCGAGGCGCGGTCCCAGGCCAGGACGGTCTCGCCCTGGTTCGCCAGTGCGACGGCGCCCACAGTGACTCCGGCCTCGTCGAGGGCTCGACGGCCGGCGCGCAGCACCGATTCGAGAAGGGCCAGCGGATCCTGCTCCACCCCGCCGCCGACCAGGTAGCGCGGGCGAAGCGTCTCCTCCGCGAGGGCCACGATCGTGCCCGCGGCGTCGACCACCGCCGCCTTGGTCCCGGAGGTCCCCTGGTCGATGGCGAGCACGTACGTCATGGCCACCGCTCCATCCTCACCGATGCGGAGCTCCTCGCCGCCGTACGTCGCGCCCGCTCGTCGGCGTTCACCAGGACGACGTCGCGAGCCAGTCGCATCATGGGGAGGTCGGCCAGGGAGTCGGTGTAGACGAGGTCCCACGGTGGCGAGGCGACCTCAGCCACGCGACGTGCCTTCACGGCCCCGTGGTTGTGCGGTGACAGGCGACAGCCGGACGGGGTCTGCTGCAGCTCCGAGGCCAGCAGCTCGACGGCCTCCAGACCGAGACCGTCCAGGAACGCGCGCGCCAGGTGTCGCTCACTCGCGGTGACGACGAGGATGCGGTCCCCGGCCCGCACGTGCTCCTGGGCCTGGTCCAGCGCCGCCTGGACCCGCCACCGCGGCTGGGCGGCGAGCTCGGAGCCGAGGGCACGGAGGTCCTGGCTCAGCTCCGCGACCTGCCCGCCCAGCATCGCCGAGCGGGCCGCCCACGAGGCAGGGCGTCCCTGCCAGCTGGGGACCAGGCCCGTCGCCACCAGTGCCGGCAGCGTCCCGGCCACCGGCAGCGCCAGCCAGGGTCGCCGCAGGACCTGGCGGCGTACGAACTCGGAGAAGGTGTCGTGCCGTGCCAGCACCCCGTCGAGGTCGAAGAGCACGGTCCTCCTCACCACGGGAGACTGCCGTCGTCGCGGTTCATGGCACCAGCCCACCAGATGGTTCGCCTGGCGAGCACACCGCCACCAGGTCGTACGCCGTCCGGCGGGCCGGTTCGACGGGGTTGACCGAGCCGGCTTCCGGGAACCGTGCTGGATGTGCCGCCGGGCGGCGGTTCTGGAACAGTGGGTGCTGGCCGAGTGCTGATCACCGATGACGGATGAGGGGAACATGACCGAGGACGTGCAGCCGACCGAGCACGAACCCAGCGAGATCACCTACTCCGAGCAGTTCTACCCGGCGCGACCTCGTGCCCTGCGCCCGCGTGCGCGGCTGCGTCCGCAGGGCAGCCCGCAGCACGGCGAGGACCGCTCGGGGGAGCCGGTGGGCACGAACCCGTTCTACGTCGCCTGGCTCCAGCGCTCCTCGATGCTGCACGACGCCAACCTGATCTCCAATCAGTTCTCCGGCACCGGCAGCATGTGGCAGAACCCCTACGCCAACCCGAACCCCGAGGCCGCGATCCGGGCCGCGGGCGTCTGGTTCACCGCCTACCCGCTCTCCCTGATGACCAAGCCGGGCCACTCGTTCCTGGGCACGCTGGCCGACGCCGACCTGTGGCGCAGCTTCGAGAGGATCGGGATCAACGCCCTGCACACCGGTCCGGTCAAGCGGGCCGGCGGGTTGACCGGCTGGCAGCCGACGCCCAGCGTGGACGGCCACTTCGACCGCATCAGCACCGAGATCGACGGGGCCTTCGGCACCGAGGCGGACTTCCGCACGATGTGTGAGACCGCCTCCGACCACGGCGGCACCATCATCGACGACATCGTGCCCGGTCACACCGGCAAGGGCGCCGACTTCCGGCTCGCGGAGATGAACTACGCGGACTACCCCGGGATCTACCACATGGTGGGGATCGAGAAGGAGGAC
Source organism: uncultured Actinomycetota bacterium (assembly GCA_963843775.1). GTDB lineage: Bacteria > Actinomycetota > Actinomycetes > Propionibacteriales > Nocardioidaceae > Marmoricola. The sequence continues at coordinate 38,293 of CAWJLT010000015.1, read as the reverse complement.
TGGGGCCTGCTCCCCGACGTCGCCCCCGGACGCGACTCGGTCAACCTCGACGCGGAGACCGAGGACCGGCTGTCCAAGGCCGGCTACATCATCGGCGAGCTGCAGCGAGTGATCTTCTACGACCCAGGCGTCAAGGACACCAACTGGAGCGCCACCGCCGCCGTCCTGGGTCCGGACGGGATCGAGCGTCGCTGGGTCTACCTGCACTACTTCAAGGAGGGTCAGCCCTCGATCAACTGGTTGGACCCGTCCTTCGCCGGCATGCGGCTGGTCATCGGCGACGCGCTGCACTCCCTCGGCGACCTCGGCTCCGGCGCGCTCCGCCTGGACGCCAACGGCTTCCTCGGCGTCGAGAAGAGCGCCGAGGGCCTTCCGGCCTGGTCCGAGGGGCACCCCCTCTCCGAGGCCGCGAACCACCTGATCGCGAGCATGGTCCGCAAGGTCGGCGGGTTCACCTTCCAGGAGCTGAACCTGACCATCGACGACATCCGCGAGACCTCGCAGGCCGGGGCCGACCTCTCCTACGACTTCATCAACCGTCCGGCCTACCAGCACGCCCTGGCCATCCAGGACACCGAGTTCCTGCGGCTCACCCTCAACGCGTCACTGGAGTTCGGCGTACAGCCGCGCAGCCTGGTCCACGCCCTGCAGAACCACGACGAGCTGACCTACGAGCTCGTGCACTTCGCCACGCGGCACAAGGAGGACGAGTACGCCTACCGCGGTGGCGTGATCGACGGCGGCACCCTGGCCGAGACCGTGCGCGCCGAGATGATCGAGAAGCTGACCGGGCCGGCCGCGCCCTACAACGCCATCTTCACCACCAACGGCATCGCCTCGACGACGGCCAGCATCATCGCCGCGTCGCTGGGCATCTCCGAGCTCGACACGATCGACGACGCACGAGCCGAGGAGATCAAGAAGGCCCACCTGCTGCTGACGAAGTTCAACGCCTGGCAGCCGGGTGTGGTCGCGTTCTCGGGCTGGGACCTGTGCGGCATGCTCCCCCTCGAGCGCGACGGGATCCGGCACCTGCTCGCCGGTGGGGACACCCGCTGGATCCACCGCGCCTCCTACGACCTGATGGGCTACGGCGAGAACCCGGACTTCCACGGGATGCCGCGCGGACGCAGCCTCTACGGCACGCTGCCGGCGCAGCTCGAGGACCCGACCTCGTTCGTGGCCGGTCTGCAGCAGATCCTCGAGATCCGGGCCACCTCCGGCCTGGCCACCGCCACCCAGGTCGACGTGCCGCCTGTCTCCCACAAGGGGATGCTCGTGATGGTGCACGACCTCGGCGACGAGGACGCGCGTCACCAGGTGACGGCCCTGAACTTCGGGCAGGAGGAGATCACCGGCACCATCCGCTCCAAGCTCCTCATCCCGAGATCGGTCGTGCTGGACATGGCCAGCGGCGAGGAGGTCGGCGAGGTGGACGACCTGAACAGCTTCAGCGTCAGCCTCGGCGGACATGACGGGGTGTCCCTGATGGTGACGCCGCCGGCGCCCGTCGCGGACGAGGAGACCGCCTGATCAGCCGCGAGAGTCGGGCACCTCGGCGGTGATCACCGTCATGCCGAGGTTGCCCGAGGGGTCGTCCATGGCCCTCAGCGCCCCGGGCGCCGAGTCGAGGTCGATGAGGCGGTGCACGAGGCGGTGCGGGTCGAGCTCGCCGCGGGCGATCATCGCGAGCATCTCCGGGTAGTCGCCCGCGGGCATGCCGTGGGAGCCCAGGACCTGCAGCTCCCGTGACACGACGAGGTCCATCGGCAGGCCGGCCGTGGCCGCGTCGCCGAGCAGCAGCCCCACCTGGACGTGCCGGCCGCGGCGTCGCAGGCAGGTCACCGAGGCCACCGCGACCACCGGCACGCCGACGGCGTCCAGGGAGACGTGGGCACCCCCGGTGAGCTCGTGGATGCGCGCCGCCACGTCGGGCGTCTCCGCGGGGTCGACGACGTCGTCGGCACCCAGCTCGACCGCGAGCGCACGCGCCTGCTCGCTCAGGTCGACCGCGACCACCCGTGCCCCCAGCGCCTTCGCGATCATCACCGCGGACAGGCCGGCGCCGCCGCAGCCGTGGACCGCCACGACCTGGCCCCGGCGGACGTCACCGTGCGTGCGAACCGCGCGGAAGGCGGTGGCGAACCGACAGCCGAGCGTCGCGCCGGCGACGAAGTCCACGTCGTCGGGCAGGCTCACCACGTTCGACTCTGCCGCGGGCACGGCGACCAGGTCGGCCCACGAACCCGGGTAGGTGAAACCGGGCTGGTACTGGTCGGGGCACACCTGCTGGTCCCCCGCGGCGCAGTACTCGCACCGGCCGCAGCCCAGCACGAACGGAGCCGTCACCCGGTCACCGACGTGCCACGAGGTCACCTCCGGCCCGACCTCGTGCACCGTCCCGGCGTACTCGTGGCCCGGCACCATCGGCAGCGGCACCGGGTCGTGGCCCCGCCACGCGTGCCAGTCGGACCGGCACACCCCGGTCGCCCGGACCCGCACGACCACACCGTCGGGCGGGCATCGGGGCGGCTCGACCTCCCGGACCTCGGGGGTGGCTCCCACCCGGTCGTAGACGACGGCACGCATGGGTAGTCAGGGGCGCGGTGCCGTTGCCGGTCCGTTTCCCCATCCCCCTTTCAATCCGTGCGTTCGGGCTTCCCGCAAAGAGAACGGAAGTTGTTTCCCCAGCCCCGAGGGATCGGGTCGAGATCCTCGATGACCCACTCGATGCGGGTCCCTCCACGACTGGCACCGGTGCGGTCCCAGACCTTTCCCCCAGTGACATCCAAGAAGCTCGAAACCCTCCCGGGCACCTGGGGCTACCTCCGCCTGTGCGGGGTCGTGGCACATGAGCACGTCATCGGCGTAGCGCCCCAGCACCACACCGGCCAGCCCGACCCGGCCTGGGTACAGGCCCGTGCCATGTCCCGGTCGAAGGCGTCCAGGTAGAGGTCGGCCAGCAGGGGCGCCTACCGGGACGGGACTCACACCCGCCAGCCTGACACAGCTTCCAGCAAGCACCATGCCGTCGTGCTCGAGGTCGACGGGGTTCGTTCGCACTACGACGGGGTGAAGTCGTGTGCCCGGCTCGGGTCCACGCGTGAACTGTTCCTCGACGGCCCACTTTGCCCTGTCCGGCTGCGGGAGGTCCCCCGGTTCGTCCCGGCGCCGCTCAGCCCGTGTTGCGCATCCCGGCGGCGATGCCGTTGATGGTCAGCAGCAGCGCGCGCTCGAGGTCGGGGTCGTCCTCCCCGGCCCGCAGCCGGGCCAGCAGCTGCACCTGGAGGAGGTGCAGCGGCTCGAGGTAGTTCTCGCGCACCTCCAGCGTGGTGCGCAGGACCGGCTCGCGGTCCAGGAGCTCCGCGTCCCCGGTGACGAGCAGCACCTGGGCCACGGTGAGGTCGAACTCCTCGCGCACGATGCCGAGGATGCCGTGGGTGTGCTCTGGCGCCAGGGCGGTGACGTAGCGCTCGGCGATGTCGAGGTCGGCCTTGGCCAGCGTCATCGCGACGTTGTCGAGGAAGGTCCGGAAGAACGGCCACTGCTCGTACATCTCGCGCAGGTCGCCGCCGTGCTCCTCGACCGACGCGAGGCCGGTGCCGACGCCGAACCAGCCCGGGACGATCTGGCGTGACTGGGTCCAGCCGAACACCCACGGGATCGCGCGCAGCCCGTCGAGGCCACCGTCCTGCTGCGGTCGGCGCGAGGGGCGCGAGCCGATGTGCAGCGAGCCGAGGAGGTCGACGGGCGTGCAGGAGAGGAAGTACTCCGGCAGGTCCGGGCGCTCGACCAGGTCGCAGTAGCGGCGGTGCGCGTTCTCGGAGACCGCGTCCATCAGGTCGTCCCACCGCTTCGCCTGGTCGGGCGTACGACGGTCGGTGCGGTGGAGCAGGCTGGCCTCCAGCGTGCCGGCCACCAGGAGCTCGAGGTTCTCGCGCGCGAGCACGGGCAGGGCGTACTTGTCGCTGATCACCTCGCCCTGCTCGGTCAGCTTCACCTCCCCGTCGACGGTGCCGAAGGGCAGCGCCATGATCGCGTCGTACGTCGGGCCGCCGCCGCGACCGACCGAACCGCCGCGGCCGTGGAAGAAACGGAGGCGTACGCCGTGTCGCCTGGCCACGTCGCGGGCCGTGCGCTGGGCCCGCTGGATCTGCCACTGCGAGGTGGCGATGCCGCCGGACTTGTTGGAGTCGGAGTAGCCGAGCATCACCTCCTGCACGTCACCGCGTGCGGTCAGCAGCTGTCGGTAGGACGGGTCGCTGAGCAGGCCGTCGAGGATCGGCTCCACCCGCTCCAGCTCCTCGATCGTCTCCAGCAGCGGCACGAAGCCGATCCGCGCGATCCCGGCCGAGAGGTCCACGAGCCCGGCCTCACGGGCGAGCAGGACGGCCGCCAGCACGTCGTCGACGTCCTGGGTCATCGAGATGATGTAGCTCTCGATGGCGCGGGAGCCCAGCGCGTCGAGCGACTCGCGGATGACGTCGAAGACCTCGGCCGTCCTCCGGCCGTCCTCGTCGATCGGCGGCGGCTGCTGGGAGAGCGGCCGGTGGACCGTGAGCTCCTGGCTGAGGACCTGGCGGCGGCCCTCGTGGTCGAGGTCGGCGTAGGACACCTCGAGGGTCCCGAGCCGGTCGATCAGCTGTCCGAGGGCGTGGTGGTGCTTCTCGGCGTGCTCGCGGACGTCGAGGGTGGCCAGGGTCAGACCGGATGACGCCACCGTGCGCACCAGCCGTCGGAGGTCCCCCCCGGCGATCAGCGGTCCCTGGAACGTCTCGACCGAGTCGTGCAGGAGCAGCAGGTCCTCCATCAGCTCGGCGTCGTCGGAGTAGTCGCGGCCGGGGCGATGGGGAGTCCCCTCCTGCACGCGCCGGTCGGTGAGCTGCAGCCGGATGTCGACGCAGGTCAGGAACAGCCGGTAGGGCTCCTCCTGGTTGAGTCGCCGGTAACGCGGCTCCACCTCGGGCAGCGCGTCGAGCATCTCCGCCGTCCTGGCGAGCAGGTCCTCCGAGATCTCCGAGAGCCGCTCGCTGACCGAGAGGGTCCGGCGCAGCTCGTTGACCTTGCGGCGGATCACCGTGATGCCGTGCGCGGCCTGCAGCCGCAGCACCTGCCGGGTCATCTCCGGGGTCACGTTGGGGTTGCCGTCGCGGTCGCCTCCCATCCAGGTGCCGAAACGCAGCGGGCTCGTGGTCAGCGGGAGCTCCACGCCGAAGGGCGCGAGGTGCTCCTCCAGCTCCTCGAGGACGTCGAGGACCGCGGCGGAGTTGAGCCCCTCCAGGTAGTAGATGCCGTTGCGTGCCTCGTCGATGACCTCGGGCCGGTCGATGCGCAGGCCGTCGGTCTGCCACAGCAGGTCGACGGCGGCCTCGAGCCTCCGCTCCCGGCGGGGCGTGTCCGCCTCCTCGAGCAGCGCGGCGACCGAGCGGAGCTTGTCGAGCGTCGTACGCCGCTGGACCTCGGTGGGGTGGGCGGTGAACACCGACCGGACCGCCACGTGGGCCACGGCCTCGGCGACGTCCTCGGCGAGCACGCCTCGGTCCCTGACCCGTTCCAGGGCACCGGCGAGAGGACCGCCCTTCGCGGCGCGCGACTCGCCCAGCGCCCGGCCACGGTGCTCCTGCTCGGTGACGTTCGCCAGGTGGAAGTACGCCGTGAAGGCACGCGCCAGGGTGGTGGCCGTGTGGACGTCGAGGTCGGGCAGGGAGAGCGTGTCGTCCTTCGCGGCGGTGCGCACGCTCTCGACGAGGTCGAGAAGGTCCTGCCCGTGGGTCCGGGTCAGGGTGTTGCCCAGCATGGACGTGATCATCCGGATGTCACGGCGCAGCGGGGCTTCGGCGGAGTGGGGCAGGTGCTCGGACATGGGGCCTCGCAGGAGGTCGGACGGACGGGGTCCGTGACGCGTCGGGGAGATGGACGAGAGCCGGCTACGTCGGCGGCACCTGCCTATGAACCTAGGCGACAGCGACCGGTGACGCACCTTGTCGGTGTGGCGGGGCCGCAGCAGTCACGCGTCGGGCGAGGCAGTTTCGCGCTTCGCGGCCTGGGGCAGCCAGCGCGTGCTTCACTGGTCGGGTGCTGCCCTGGACCTCGGCAGCGGCCGCGTCGTCGCTCGGAACGGGGTCACTCATGACCGGAACCAAGGAACAGCAGTGGGATCTCCACGGCGTCTCGCTGTGGGTGCTCGCCTGCGCCCTGCTGGGCAACCGTGAGGCAGCGATGACCGCGGTCGCGACCGCGATGGTCGACCGGGGCGAAGGACACGACGCGCCCGACGACCCGCTGCGGGTGGTCGCCGATCTCGTCTACCGGCGGTGCGACGAGGTCTTGGTGGACACCTCGCGCTCCATGCCCGCCCTGACACCCGCGGTGGGTCGGCTCGGTGAGCTCTCGGAGGGTCAGCGCACGGCGCTCGCCCTGTGCACCTACGGCGGCCACAGCTACCGGGACGCGGCCCTGGTCCTCGGCCTGCGGCCGGAGGTCGTCGCCGCGCTCCTGGTCTCGGGACTCCAGGACCTGGTCAGGCTGGGACGTCCCGCCTGAGGACGGTTCCTCGGGGTCAGCGCATCGAGAACGTCGCCAGGCACACCCCGATGAGGTGACTGGCGAAGGCCAGGATCGTCAGCAGGTGGAACACCTCGTGGAAACCGAACCAGGCCGGCCACGGGTCGGGACGCCGGAACCCGTAGACGAGGCCCCCCAACGTGTAGAGGCCGCCCCCGGTCGCGAGCATCACCAGCGTCGCCGTCCCGATGCCCGCATCCAGGCGCGCCGCCCCGTCGATGAACCCCGGGGTGAACAGGATGGCTCCCCAGCCGAGGGCGACGTAGATCGGCGTGTGCAGCCATCGTGGTGCGTCGATCCAGCACACCCGGAAGACCACCCCCAACGCCGCGCTCCCCCACACGACGGAGAGCAGCAGCACGCGTTGCTCGCCCTGGAGCAGCACCAGGCTGAACGCGGTGTAGGACCCGGCGATGAGGAAGAAGATGTTGGCGTGGTCCAGGCGACGCATCAGCACGCACGTCCGGGGCGACCAGGTGCCGGCGTGGTAGAGGGCCGAGACCGTGAACAGCGCGAGCGCCGAGGCGATGAAGACCGAGGACCCGACCCGGGTGGTGGCGGTCGGCGACAGCGCGATCAGGACGATGCCGGCCGCGAGCGTCAGCGGGACGGTCCCGAAGTGCAGCCAGCCCCGCAGCCTCGGCTTGACCTCGGCGATGACCTCGAGCACCGGGGCCTTCACCTCGGTCGGCAGCGCGGGCAGATGCGTGGTCAACGCGCGTCAGACGGTGAGTGGTGCACAGGGGGCCCTTCGACAGGCAATCGGGCCGTCGGTGTCTGGGACGACTACATGGACTTACGACCATAGTGCCGACCGCCTGAAAGCGCTGCTGAAGCCGGACACCGTCTCAGTCGAGGAAGCCCAGGACCTCGTCCGGGGTGTGTGCGGCGGCCAGGCCCAGGGACGCGTCGTACAGGTGCCCCCAGCCGGCAGCCACCGACACAGCTCCGGCCGCCTGCGCGGCCCCCATGTCCAGGGGCGAGTCACCCACGTAGAGGCACCGGGCGACCTCCACCCCGAGCGCCGCCGCCGCTGCGAGGACGCCGTCCGGTGCTGGCTTCGGGTGGGCCACCTCGTCGCCGCCGATGACCACGTCGAAGTAGCCACGCAGGCCGACCGCGTTGAGCAGGATCGAGGCGGCCTCGGCGCTGTTGCCGGTGAAGACCGCGAGGGGTACGCCGCGTCCGCGCAGCAGCTCGAGCACCTCGGGGATCCCGTCGTGCACCGAGACACCGTGGGCCCCCGCCGCCAGCACCGAGTGGTACTCGTCGGCGTCCTCGGTCCGGCCCTGCCGGCCCAGCATCCGGCCGATCATCAGGTGGGGCGTGCCCACGTCGTACAGCGCCACCACGCCGTCGCGGTCCGGCGGCTCACCACCGAGCCGGCGGACGGTCTCGATGAAGGCGTCCGGGACCACGGTGGCCGTCTCGACCAGCGTCCCGTCCATGTCCCAGATGACGCCGGAGGTCCGAGGTGCGCTCATGCCCCACACCCCATCATCCGCCATCGGACCCCGCCGTGGCGGCACCCACCACCCGGCACCCGACGACGGAGCTGCCGGGAACCACCCGACGGATGAAGCGCTACCGCAGAATCAGCTGAGCAGGTCTGGCGACCGCCCTAGCGGCGCAGTCCCTCGTCGATCTCCGCGAGCGCGTCGGCGAGGTCGACGGTGGGGGTCCAGCCCCATTGCTGCGCGCGCCGCACGACGTACTCACCGGTCCAGGCCTCGCCGTCGTCCCAGACAGGCTCGAGGCCCAGGGCGCCCGTGACGGTCTTGTAGTAGTCACCCAGCGTGGCAGGGGCGCCGGCGACGTCGACCACGGTGCAGGCCCCCTCGACCGGTCCCTGCTCGGGGTCAGCGGCCTCAGCCACCCGACCGATGGCCACGTCCGCGGTGAAGGCGGCGAGGTCGTCGACATGGACCCAGGCCCAGGTCTGTTGCGGCTTGGCGTGCCGGGCGGACTCCTCGTCGCGGATCACGGCCGGCCGCAACGTGTTCCAGACCGAGGTCTCACCGGCACCGAGGATCGCCGGGGGTCGCACCAGCACGCGGGTGATGCCCTCGACCCGGGCCAGGGCGGCGTCGGTGTCGCGCTTGGTGACGGCGTAGTCGTCGGCGTCGTCGAGGACCAGCGGCGAGTGCTCGGCCACGTCACCGGCGCTCGGCGAGCGGTCGTAGACGGCCGCGGTGGAGATGTGCACCAGTCGCCCGACGCCGGCGTCGACCGCGGCCCGGGCGAGCGCAGGGGTGCCCTCGACCGCGATCCGGTGCTGCGTCTCCCGGTCCGAGCCCATCGGGTGCACCGTCGTGACCACGGCCGTGGCACCGGTCAGCACGGAGGCCGCCAGCTCGGGGTCGTGGAACTCGCCGACCCACTCCTCCACGCCGGTCAGCTCGGGGCCGGAACCGGCGCGGCGTACGACAGCACGCACGCTGGCGCCCCTCTCGACGAGCGCGGCACAGATGCGGGATCCCACCAGTCCGTTCGCTCCGGTGACCACGACGACGGGCGAGGTTGCAGGGCTCATGCCCCTACCTTGGCACCCCGGACCAACGGGGCGATCCTGGGGTGGCGCCCGTCTCCCACCCTCGTGCGACCCCGGCAGAATGCTCGACATGACCACCGCCTTCGTGAACGGCTCCGTCTTCGACGGCCACCGCTACCTCGGACCGACGGGCCCGGTCGTGGTCGAGGGCGGGCGCGTCGTCGCGGTCGGCCCGCCCCGGAGCACGACCCAGAGCCCGCCCCAGATCCCGCCCCAGATCCCGGCCGGTGCCGACGTCGTCGACCTGGCCGGCGGGCTGCTCTCCCCCGGGTTCGTGGACGCACACGTCCATGCCGTGCAGGGCGGGCTCGAGCGGACGCGGTGCGACCTCTCCGAGGGCGCGACGCGGGAGGACTACCTCACGACCATCAGGGCGTACGCCGAGGCGCACCCCGAGCTGCCGTGGATCCTCGGCGGCGGCTGGGCGATGGCGGCCTTCCCCGGCGGCACGCCGACCGCCGCCGACCTGGACTCCGTCGTACCCGACCGGCCGGTGTTCCTGCCCAACCGGGACCACCACGGCGCGTGGGTCAACACCCGCGCGCTCGAGCTGGCCGGGGTCACCCGGGAGACGCCCGACCCGCCGCACGGCCGCTACGAACGGGACGCCGACGGGCACCCCACGGGAACCCTGCACGAGGGCGCGATGGCGGCCGTGGTCCGGCACGCGCCGGGAACCACGGCCGAGGAGTACTACCGCGGACTGATGACCGGCCAGGCCTACCTGCACTCCCTCGGCGTCACCGGTTGGCAGGACGCCATCGTCGGGGAGTACGCCGGCATGGAGGACCCCGGTCCGACGTACCTCCGGGCCGCGCAGCGCGGTGACCTCACCGCCCACGTGGTGGGTGCGCTCTGGTGGGACCGCGACCGGGGCGAGGAGCAGATCGCGTCCCTGGTGGAGCGGAGGGCGGCGTACACGCACGGTAGGTTCCGCGCGACGAGCATCAAGGTCATGCAGGACGGGGTCGCCGAGAACGGCACGGCCGCGCTGATCGCGCCCTACCTCGACCGCTGCGGCCACACGACCGCCAACCGCGGGCACTCCTTCGTCGACCCGGGCGCCCTGAGGCAGTACGTCGCCCGCCTCGACGCCGAGGGCTTCCAGGTGCACGTCCACGGGATCGGCGACCGTGGCGTGCGGGAGGCACTCGACGCGTTCGAGGGCACGAACCCCGAGCGTCGCCACCACATCGCCCACCTGCAGCTCATCCACCCCGACGACGTGCGCCGCTTCGGCGCGCTCGGCGTCGCGGCCAACATGCAGTCGCTGTGGGCCTGCCTCGACGACCAGATGAGCGACCTGACCATCCCGTTCCTGGGCGAGGAGCGGGCCCGGTGGCAGTACCCCTTCGGCGACCTGCACCGCACCGGGGCCCGTCTCGTGGCCGGCAGCGACTGGCCGGTCAGCACACCCGACCCGCTCGCGGCGATCCATGTCGCGGTCAACCGGTGGGCGCTCGGCGAGAAGGGTCCGGCGGGCAGCGAGCCGTTCCTCCCGGAGCAGGCGATCGACCTGGAGACGGCGTTCGCGGCCTACACCAGCGGATCAGCGTGGGTGAACCACCGGGACGAGGCAGGGACGATCGAGGTCGGTCAGGTCGCCGACCTCGTGGTCCTCGACCGGGATCCCTTCGCCGGGGACCCGGGTGAGATCGCGGCGGCCCGGGTGGTCTCGACCTGGGTCGACGGCGTCAGCGTGTTCAGCCACTGACGGCCGTCGACCGCGGCGAGGACCGGGTCAGAGGACGTTCGCCACGTCCTCGCGGCCACCCCGGTCGTCGATGTGCTGGGTGAGGCGCGTGCGCGTCTCGTCGCTCACCTCGACGCCCGCCTCGGCGATCGCCTTGTCGAGCTCCTGCCGGATGGTCTCCGGTGTGGCGGACTCCTCGTAGGAGCTCACGCGGTCGTAGACGGCCTGCAGCACCTCGACGCGGGGGTCGTCGTGCTCGTTCGGGTTCACGCTCATGCTGATGCCTTTCGTAGCTTGTCGAGCAGGGGTTCGGCGGCCTCGGCGAGGAACCGCTCCTGGGACCCGCCGCCGATCTGGACGAGGGCCACGTCGGTGTGCCCGGCCTCCCAGAAGGGCTTGACGCTCTCGACGATGGCGTCGAGGTCGGGGCCGCACGGGATCGAGTCGGCGACGTCCTCGGGACGTACGTACTGCGTGGCTCCCGCGAAGCCGGCGGTGGTCGGGAGGTCGGCGTTGACGCTCCAGCCCCCGGCGAACCAGCGGAACTGGTCGTGGGCGCGGGCGACGGCGGCGTCCTCGTCGGGGTCCCAGCAGATCGGGATCTGGCCGACCGCGCGTGCCTTCGCGCCGATCTGGGGAGCTCCCTCGGTGGCGTTCCAGTCACGGACCAGGTCGGCGTCCGGCTCGGTCGCGATCAGGTGGTCGGCGAGCGGGGCCAGCTCGGAGATGGCCCGGTCACCACCGACGGCGACGCCGATCTCGACGCCCTGCTCGGGGAGGTCCCACACCCGGGCCGAGTCGACCTGGAAGTACTCGCCGCGGTAGTCGACGAGCTCACCGGTGTGCAGCTCGCGGATGATCTCGATGGCCTCGCGCAGCATGGCCTGACGGTCCTGCACCGCCGGCCAGCCCTCGCCGACGACGTGCTCGTTGAGGTTCTCGCCGCTGCCGAGCCCGAGCGTGAACCGCCCCTCGGCCAGCAGCTGCACGGTCGCGGCCTTCTGCGCCACGATCGCCGGGTGGTAGCGGATCGTCGGGCAGGTCACGTAGGTCATCAGCCCGACCCGCGAGGTCGCGTGGGCGACCGCGCCGAGCACCGACCAGGCGTACGGCGCATGGCCCTGCGCCGAGAGCCACGGGAAGTAGTGGTCGCTCATCACCTCGAAGTCGAAGCCGACCTGCTCGGCGCGGACGGCGTAGTCCACCAGCTCGCGCGGGCCGGACTGCTCGGTCATCAGGGTGTAGCCGAAGTTCGTCATGCTGCTCCTTCAGGGGTGGTAGGGGAGGGGGCCGCGGTCGGCAGCTCTCAGGAGAGGTACTCGGTCCAGTCGAGGTCCATCAGGTCCTCGGGGGCATCGACCACGAGCACCGCGCCCGCCTCGACCAGCTCGGCCTCGCTGTACCCACCGGAGCGCAGGCCGACGCACGGCAACCCGGCCCGCTCGGCCGCCTGCACGTCGTACGGCGTGTCCCCGACCATCACCGCGCGCCGGGTCCCGAGCGCCTCGAGGGTCACCTCGATCAGGTCGGGCTCCGGCTTGGACCCCTCGACGTCCGCGGAGGTCCTCAGGACGGACACCTCGTCGCGGATGTCGAGGTCGTCGAGGGCCTCGTTGGCGAACTCGGGTTCGCCCGAGGAGGCGAGCGCGACCAGGTAGCCGTCTGCGACCAGCCTGCGCACCAGCTCGGCCGCTCCCGGGAGCGGGGCGACCTCGGTCTTGATCTGGAGGTACTCCTGCTTCCAGGCGTCCCGCAGCGTGTCGCCGAGTCGCTCCTCGACGTCGGCGCCGGCCACCTCGGTCACCAGCTTGTCGCCCCCCATGCCGATCGTGCGGTGGATCCGCCAGAGCGGGACCGGCAGGTCCTGGCGGTCGAAGGCTCGCTGCCAGGCGAGGGCGTGGTGGTAGGTCGAGTCGACGAGCGTGCCGTCGATGTCGAACAGGACGGCGGGTCTGCCGGGAGTGGTCACCCTCGACCGGTGCCCCTCGCCTACGGGTCCAAACGGGTGATCCCGCTCGCATCACCGCAGGTTGACGACCGACTTCCCGAGCGTCTTGCGGTCGGCCATGTCCTGGAGGGCCTGGCCGAACTCCTCGATCGGGTAGGTCCGGCCGATCGGGGGGTCGATGACGCCGGACTCCATCATCGGCAGCAGCTCGTCCCACTGCTGGCGCATGTAGCCCGGACGCACCATCGCGTAGGCACCCCAGCCGACGCCCCGCACGTCGACGTTGTTGAGCAACAGCCGGTTGAGCTTGACCGCGGGGATCGCGCCGGCCGCGAACCCGACGACGAGCAACCGGCCCTGGGTGCCGAGCGACCGGAGCGAGTCGGTGATCAGGTCGCCGCCGACGACGTCCATCACGATGTCGACGCCCTGGCCGTCGGTGAGCTCCTTGACGGCGTCGCGGAAGCCGTCGACGAGCACGACCTCGTCCGCGCCGGCCCGCCTGGCCATCTCGCCCTTCTCCTCGGTGGAGACGACCGCGATGGTGCGGGCGCCGTACCCCTTGGCGACCTGGATGGTGGCGGTGCCGACCCCACCGGCAGCACCGTGGATCAGGACCGTCTCGCCCGCCTGGATGTCGCCGCGCTCGGCCAGGGCGAAGTGGGCGGTCAGGTAGTTCATCGGAAGGGCGGCGCCCTGCTCGAAGGTCAGGGAGTCCGGCAGCGGGAAGACACTGTCGGCGCCGAGACCGACGACGTCGGAGGCCCCGCCCTGGCCCAGGACCGCCGCGACCCGGTCACCCTCGGAGAGTCCGGAGCCTTCGGGCGCGGAGCGTACGACGCCCGCGAAGTCGACCCCGAGGGTGAAGGGGAGCTCGGGCTTGAGCTGGTACTCGCCCTTGCTCAGCAACAGGTCGGGGAAGGAGATGCCGACCGAATGGACGTCGAGAAGCACCTGCGGACCGAAGGGTCCCTCGGCGGTGGGCTCGGGCACCTCCTCGATGCTGATCGCTGAGGGGCCATCGGTTCGGGTCACCTGGACTGCGCGCATGGGGTCGAGGCTAGAGGGTCGCCCCGGAGCGCTGCGAATGTGGTTGGTGCGTCGTGAGTGGCGTTCACGCGTCACCCTGGCCACATATGCCGTACCGCTGAGCTGGGCCAGCGCCGCCTCGACATGCGAATGTCGCGCAAGCGGCGCATGGGACACCCACCCGTCCCGGCAGCGACATTCGCATCCCCTCCGGGCGCGGCCGTACCGCCGAGCTGGGCCAGCGCCGACTTGACATGCGAATGTCACGCAAGCGGCGCATGGGACACCCACCCGTCCCGGCAGCGACATTCGCATCCCCGCCGGGCGCGGCCGTACCGCCGAGCGGGCCAGCGCCGCCTCCACATGCGAATGTCACGCAAGCGGCCCGTGGGACACCCACCCGTCCCGGCAGCGACATTCGCATCCTCGCCGGGCGCTGCCAGGCACATCCCTGCGGGCGCTGCCGGGCACCGCCCGGGTCCCAGCCACAGCCCGCGCCAGGAGCCCGGCGGGGTACGCAGTCCGTCAGCGAGGCTGGACGAGGCTGGCCAGCTCGAAGTGCATGGGGTCGGTGTAGTTCCAGTCGCCGCCCCAGGCGAAGCCCCACTTCTTGAAGATCGTGACGACGCGTCGGTCCATCTTCCCGGCGATGCCGCGGTAGTTGTCGGCGGCGTTGAGGTCGATGGCGGTGCCGAAGGTGTGGAAGCTCAGGCCCTTGGCGGGGTCGCGGGCGATGAAGCGCGGGACGTAGCAGCCGTCGTAGTGGTAGATCGAGCTGGAGAGCTTGAGGGTGACCACCTCGTTCAGGGCCGCCCGCAGCTGAGGGAGCATCACCCGGTTGCCGGTGACTCGGCCGATGATCGGCATCTCCTCGGTGGTGATCTTGGCCGCCACCCAGGCCGGGTCGGGGGTGACGGTGCCGTCGGGGTTCGCCCGGTAGGAGAACGACCCCACCGCCTGCGCGACCGAGCCACCGGTCAGGAAGGCGGTCCGGGTGGCGCCGAGGTCGGGGTTCTGCGCCAGGATCTCGATCTGTGCCTTCTGCCCGACGTACCTCTTGAGCTCCTTGAGGATGCTCGCCGGCGAGGCCTCCCCCAGGGCCACGATGATCGCGTTCCGGGGACGCATGCCGAGCTTGCCGGTCCACTTGTAGTTGACGACCGCGTCGATCCGCGACGGGCCGAGGCTGTTGAGCAGGGCGGCGTAGGCGCCGATGTGAATGGTGTCGGCCGCCGACTCGTTGCCCAGGCGCATGTAGCCGTCCTTCTGCTCGAGCTGCTTCCCGATCGCCGGCTCGACTGCGATCTCACCTCCGGCGACCCGGTCCCAGACGGCCTGGGTCTGGGCGGTGCCCTGCTTGGTGTAGCGCCGGAAGCTGCCGGGGTCGACGGCTGCGTAGGTGACCTCGCGGTCCTCCACGAAGAACGACCCCATCGACATCGCCTCGATGGCCTCGACGCCGTCGATCGCCTTGATCTTCGCGATCGTGCGCTGGTCGAGGCTGTTCTGGCCGTAGACCAGGATGTCCGAGGACAGCAGGGCGGCGGTCAGCTTCTCCGGCGCGGGGACGGTGACGTTGTCGGAGGCGGGGGGTGTCGCCGAAGTCCCCTTGGCGCGGGGGGTCTCCACGTGCCTGGAGGACTTCTCGGTGTCCGCAGCGGTGCCGCAGCCGGCGGTGAGGAGCACGGCACCGGCCGCCGTCACCAGACCGCGTCGAGACACCTCTCGCATGACTCCCCCTGCTCCGGCCGGCGTGCCTGTCGGCCCGCCGGTGATCCTATCCACCGGACCCGCAGCCGGACCGGACTTCCGGAGGTCCGGGGGCGGACCTACTGCAGACCCGCCTCACTCTCCGGAAGCCGGAGCACGTCTGTGCTGCGTCGGGCCCGGGGCGAGCCCAGAAGGCGCGAGATCCCGCGAGCGCCGGCCCGCACCAGCGGCACCAGGTCGCGGGGCCGGGACCCGGCGTGCGCCACCACCAGGGACAGGGCCGCGATCACCTCGTCACGCGGCCCGTAGACCGGGGCTCCGATCGAGATCGCGTCCATCGTCACCTGGCGGTCGCTGAAGGAGTACTCCCGGCGGCGTACCTCCGCGAGCATCCGGCGCAACACCGCCGGGTCGGTGACCGTCTTCTCGGTGAACGCCTCCAGGGGCGCGTCCAGGACCTCTTCCTGCACCTCCGCCGGCGCGTGTGCCAGCAGCACCAGGCCTCCCGCGGTGGCGTGCATCGCGAACCGGCCACCGACCCGGACCAGGGTGCGCACCGCGACCCTCCCCGCGAGCCGCTCCACGAAGACCGCGCCTGCGCCCTCGCGCACCGAGAGCTGCACGTTCTCGTGGGTGGCCTCGTAGAGGTCCTCCATCACCGGCAGCGCCACCTCGCGCAGAGGCAGGCCCCGGGGGGCGAGCGAGCCGAGCTCGTAGATCTTCAGCCCGACCCGGTAGCGGCCGTCCCCACCCCGCTCCAGGGCACCCCAGTCGGCGAGCTCCCCGACCAGCCGATGGGCGGTGCTCAGTGGCATCTCGGCCAAGCGGCTGATCTCGGAGAGGGAGAGCTGCGGACGGTCCGCCGTGAACAGCTCGAGCAGGTTCAGCAGCCGGCTGCTGACCGACGTACCGGAACCCGGCCCGTCGACGTGCGCTGACTTCGGCACCGGCCACCCCTCGCGTCCAGTCGGCGAGACAACACCGCCTCGATCCACGATATCGGGAACCAGGCTTCCGCTCAACGGAAGGGCCGTGGTGGTTCCACGGTGACGGAGGTCACGCTACCGGGCAGCCAGCACCGCCGATCAGCGAAGGGATCCACGTGAGCACAGACCAACCACTCCTGGAAGTCCGGGGAGTCACGCTGCGCTTCGGCGGGGTCACCGCACTGGACACGGTCGACCTCGACGTCACCGCCGGTGACATCTGCGGGCTGGTCGGTCCCAACGGCGCCGGCAAGACCTCCCTGTTCAACTGCATCAGCGGCTACTACACCCCCGACGAGGGGTCGGTCCGACTGGACGGGCGCGAGCTGCTCGGCGAGGCGCCGAGCAGCCTGGTCGGGCGCGGCGTCGCCCGCACCTTCCAGCACCCCAACCTGCAGGAGGGGCGCTCGCTGCTCGACAACGTCCTGCTGGGCGCCCACAGCCAGATGCGCCACGGGTTCGCCTCCTGCCTGTTCTCGCTGCGCGGAGCGCGACGCGAGGAGCACGCGATGGCAAAGCGGGCCAGCGAGCTGGCTGAGCGGCTGCACATCACCGAACCTCTGGAGACCCCCGCGGGCGACCTGCCCTACGGCACCCAGAAACGGGTCGAGGTGGCCCGCGCCCTGATGGGCGGGCCGCGGCTGCTGCTGCTCGACGAGCCTGCCAGCGGACTCACCCACAGCGAGGTCGACGAGCTCGGGCGCCTGATCAGCGAGATCCGCGACGAGCTCGGCGTGACTGTCGTCGTCGTCGAGCACCACATGGGCCTGATCTCCTCGATCACCGACCACGTGGTGGCGCTGGTCACCGGACGCAAGGTCGCCGAGGGCCCGGCCCACGTGGTGCAGTCGGACCCCGTGGTGATCTCGGCCTACCTGGGGGCAGCGTGAGCCGCCTGGAGCTGCAGGGAGTCTCGGCCGGCTACGGCAAGGCCCGGGTCCTGCACGAGGTCTCGTTCGTCGTCGAGGACGGTTCGGTGACCGCCCTGCTCGGGGCCAACGGCGCCGGGAAGACCACCACGATGCGCGCGATCAGCGCCCTGGTGCGGTCCACGGGGCAGATCACCCTCGACGCGAAGCCGCTCCCCCGCACCGCCGACGCCGTCGGCCGACTGGGGGTGGCGCACGTCCCCCAGGGTCGGGGGACGATCCGCCAGCTCAGCGTGGGAGACAACCTCCGCGCCGGCGGGCTGCTGCGCCGTGACCGGGCGGGCGTCAAGGCCGACATGGCCCATCTCTGCGACCTGTTCCCGATCCTGGGCGAGCGCACCGACTCCAGCGCCGGCAGCCTCTCGGGCGGTGAGCAGCAGATGCTCGCCATCGCGCGCGCCATGATGGGCCGCCCCCAGGTGCTGCTCCTCGACGAACCCTCGCTCGGACTCGCTCCGCGCATCACCAAGGAGCTGTTCGTGCTGATCCCGACCCTGCGCCAGGAGTGGGGGTGCTCGGTGCTGCTCGTGGAGCAGAACGCCGACCTCGCCCTGCGCATCGCCGACCACGCCGTCGTCCTCGAGTCCGGCCGGGTGGTCCTCGACGGCCCCGCCGACGAGGTGGCCGGCCACGACGAGGTGCGCCGCGCCTACCTGGGGGCGTGAGGACGACATGCAGCTGTTGCAGCAGGTACTCGACGGGTTCGGCAGCGGTTCGGTGTACGCCGCGCTCGCGCTCGCGCTGGTGCTCGTGCACCGGTCGACCGGGATCGTGAACTTCTCCCAGGGGCAGATGGCGGTGATGTCGACGTACCTGGCCTGGACGCTGGTGGACCGCGGGCTGCCCGTGGTCGTCGCGATCCTGGTCACCATCGTCGTCTCGATGCTGGTCGGCGCCGCGGTCGAGCGGCTGCTCATGCGCCGCTTCGAGGGGGGCGAGGAGCTCTCCGCGATCGTGGTGACCGTCGGCCTGCTGATCTGCATCAACGGGCTGGTCAGCCTGATCTGGGGCACCGTGCTCAAGCGGTTCCCCTCCCCGTTCCCACGCGGAGGACTGTCCCTCGGGTCCGGGGTGGTCGGCTACGGGACGCTGGGCACGATCGTCTCGCTGCTGGTCCTGACCGCGGCCCTGTTCGCGCTGTTCCGCTACACCAGGCTGGGCCTCGCCTTCCGTGCGGTCGCCGCGAACCCCGAGTCGAGCGCCCTGCTCGGCCTGCCGGTAGGCCGGCTGCTGATGCTCGGCTGGGGTCTGGCGGCCGGCATCGGCGCCCTGGCGGGCTGCCTGGTGGCCCCCAAGCTCTACCTGGCGCCGGAGATGATGGACACCGTCCTGGTCTACGCCCTCGCCGCAGCGGTGCTCGGCGGCCTGGACTCCGCCCTCGGGGCCGTGCTGGCCGCGTGGTTCATCGGCATCACCGAGAACCTCGCCGGCACCTACGTGGACGTGATCGGTCCCGACCTCAAGATCGCCGTGCCGCTGGTGCTGATGGCCCTCGTGCTGCTGGTCAAGCCTGAAGGTGTCTTCGGAAGCAAGCAGGTGAACCGCGTATGAGCACCATCGCCGGACAGCCCAGCACGGACCAGGCGGCTCCCCGAGTGACCCCGAGGCGGTGGCTGATGCCGGCCGCGGTCGCGGTCATGGTGGTGGTGCTGGCCGTGTTCCCGCTCGTGATGAGCGCGTTCTCCACCCTCCAGCTCACCCTGGTCCTGGTGTACGCCGTGGCGGTCCTCGGCCTCGACGTGGCCACCGGGTGGACCGGTCAGGTCTCCCTGGGCCAGAGCGCCTTCTTCGGGATCGGCGCGTACGCCGCGGCGATCTCCGCGGACCGCGGCTGGCCGCTGCTGGTCGGCCTGCTGCTCGGCATCGTGGCCTCGGGCATCGTCGGTGCCCTGGTGGCGATCCCGGCCTCGCGCCTGCACGGCTACGCCCTCGGCATGGTCACCCTCGCCCTCCCGGTGATCGCGGTTCCGCTCGCGAAGCGGCTCAAGGACCTCACCGGTGGCGCCCAGGGCATCAACGTCGGCATCGCCGCGCCCCCGGAGTGGACCGGTCTGGCCCCGGACCAGTGGCGCTACTACGTGGTCGCCGTGCTCGCCGGCATCGTCTTCCTGCTCGTCGCCTCCCTGCGGCGTGGCCGGTTCGGACGCGCCTTCGACTCCATCCGGGCGAGCGAGGTGCTGGCGACCTCGCAGGGCATCTCGGTCATGCGCTACAAGGTGCTCGCCTTCACGATCTGCTCGGTCCTCGGGGGGATCGCCGGCGTGATGTACCTCGTCGCCGTGCAGTACATCTCCCCGGAGACCCTGGTCCTCACCCTGAGCATCTCGCTGCTGGCCAGCCTCGCCATCGGCGGCCTGCGGAGCCTGGCCGGCTGCTTCCTGGGAGCGGCCTTCTACGTGACCGTCCCCAACATCGTCGGCTCGATCAACCCCGGCACCAGCTACCTGTTCTACGGGGTCAGCCTGCTCGTGGTGATGCTGCTCCTCCCCGGAGGCATCGCCCCTGGCGTCACCCGGCTGCTCCGGTACCGCCGTACCACCGGTTCCACCACCTCACCCACGAAAGAAGGCTGAATCACCATGCGCAGAGCCCACTCGACGCTTCGTCTAGGAGCAGCACTCGCGAGTGCCGCGCTGGCCCTCACCGCCTGTGGCGCGAGGGGGGACAGCTCCTCGGGCGAGGGCTCGGACGCACCCGGGATCACTGACAGCAAGGTCGTGATCGGGAGCAGCTACCCCCTCTCCGGCCCGCTCGCCGCGAACGGCACCGCCGCCATGGGCGGCGCCAAGTCCTACATCGACTCGGTCAACGCCAAGGGCGGCGTGAAGATGAGCGACGGCAAGACCCGCAAGATCGACTTCACGTACTACGACGACGGCTACGACCCGGCGCGCACGGTGCAGAACTACAAGAAGCTCACCACGCGGGACAACGTGTTCGCGCTCCTGCAGACCTTCGGCACGGCGCCGAACCTCGCCATCCGCGGGTCCGCCAACACCGACGAGGTTCCCCAGGTGTTCGTGCACAGCGGCGCCGCCGAGTTCAGCACCGACCAGGAGAAGAACCCCTGGACGGTCGGCTGGCAGCCGACCTACGAGTCCGAGGGCAAGGCGCTCGCCGAGTTCCTGGCCGCGCGCGACCAGAAGACCACCGTCGCGGTGATCTCCCAGAACGACGACCTCGGCGAGGCGTTCGTCAACGGCTTCAAGGACGGCATCAAGGGCAGCCAGGTCTCGATCGTGGGCCAGCAGACCTACGAGCCCACCGACCCGAGCCTGGACAGCCAGGTCTCGAAGCTGGCTGCCACCAAGGCGGACGTGCTGTTCTCCGCGGTCGCGATCCCCAAGCTCACCGCGGGCGCGATGGCCAAGGCCAAGCAGATCGGGTGGGACCCCGAGCACCTGCTGGTGAGCCTGGTCTCCTCGACCAAGCTGGTCGTGCAGCCCTCCGGGCTCGACGGCTCCGGCGGGATCTACTCGACCGCCTTCCTCAAGGCTGCCGACGACCCGCAGTGGAAGCAGGACCAGGAGGTCACCGACTACGTGGCCCAGATGAAGAAGTCGGCCTCCGACTCCGACCCGACCATCCCGAACGCGACCTGGGGGTACGCCGCAGCCGCCACCCTGGTCAAGGCCCTCGAGGAAACTGACGAGATCAGCCGCAAGGGCCTGATGGACGCGGTGCACAGCATCTCCGGCACGGTGCCGCTGCTGCTGCCCGGCCTGGAGCTGAAGGGCTCGATGACCGCCCCGGCGTTGCAGGATCTCAACGTCCAGCAGTTCAGCAAGGGCGCCTGGGCGCCGGTGAAGTGACTCCGACCACCTACCTGGAGCAGTGATGACCACTCTGAAGCCGAGCGGCAGCGTGACCGCCAAGATCTTCCCGCACCCGTTGAACACCTGGTACGCCGTGGGCTGGGACCACGAGGTGAACCGCAAGGGGATCCTCTCGCGCACCATCGCCGACCAGCCGATGGCGTTCTACCGCACTGCGGACGGCCGACCGGTCGCCCTGGCCGACGCCTGCTGGCACCGGCTCGCGCCGCTCTCGATGGGCAAGCTCGTCGGGGACGAGGAGATCCAGTGCCCGTACCACGGGTTGCAGTACAACTCGTCCGGTCGCTGCACGCACATGCCCGCGCAGGAGACGGTGAACCCGAGCGCGATGGTCTCGTCGTACCCGATCGTGGAGCGCTACCGCTACCTGTGGGTCTGGCCCGGTGACGCGACTCTCGCCGACCCGGACCTGATCCCGGACATGCACCAGATGGACCACGAGGACTGGGCCGGTGACGGTCTCACCATCGAGGCGTCGTGCAACTACCAGCTGGTGCTGGACAACCTGATGGACCTCACCCACGAGGAGTTCGTGCACGGCGCCACCCTCGGTCAGGCCGAGCTCAGCGGCTCGGACTTCGAGACCCGCCGCGAGGCCGACGGCAGCGTCACGGTGGAGCGGTGGATGTACGACGTCAGCCCGCCGCCGTTCTGGATGAAGAACATGCGCGACCAGTTCCCCGACTTCGAGGGCAAGGTGGACCGCTGGCAGATCATCCACTACTACGCCCCCTCGACGATCTGCATCGACGTGGGCGTGGCCAAGGCCGGCAGCGGCGCCCGCGAGGGGGACAGGTCCCAGGGGGTCAACGGGTACGTGATGAACACGATCACCCCGGAGACCGAGCGCACCTGTCACTACTTCTGGGCGTTCATGCGCAACTACCGGCTCGACAGCCAGCTGATCACCACCCAGCTGCGCCAGGGAGTCGAGGGCGTCTTCGGCGAGGACGAGGAGATGCTGGCCGCCCAGCAGGCCGCCATCGACGCCAACCCCGACCACGAGTTCTACAGCCTGAGTGTGGACGCGGGCGGGATGTGGGTGCGTCGGATCCTGGACCAGATGCTGGAGGCCGAGGGCCGTGGTGGCTCGGCCTCCCCGGCCACCGGCGTCGGCGGGGTGGGCCGGGCGGTCGCCTCGTCATGAGCAACCAGGGACACGCCGACTGGCGCACCGCCCGGGTGGTGGAGGCGGTCTCGGTGACCCCGACCGCGCGCCGGATCACGATCGAGCGTCCGGCCAGTCGCCGGGCCGCACCCGGGACCCATCTCGACGTCCGGGTGCGGCTCGGGGAGCGCACGGACACCCGGTCCTACTCGGTCGTGGAGTCGGACGCCGACGGGCGCCGTCTGACGATCACGGTGCTGCGGGTCCCCGAGTCCCGGGGCGGGTCGGTGTTCATGCACGGCCTCGAGGTGGGCGACGAGCTGGAGACCACCCAGCCGTTGCAGAACTTCCCGCTGCGGATCGGTGCCCCGCGCTACGTGCTCGTGGCCGGCGGCATCGGGATCACCGCGATGGTGGAGATGGCTCGGGTGCTGCAGTCGGTGCAGGCCGACTACGAGCTCGTCTACGTCGGCCGCAGCCGCGCGCTGATGGCCTACGCCGAGACCCTGGCCGAGCTGCACGGCGACCGGTTGCGGGTGCACGTCGACGAGGAGGGCGAACCCCTCGACCTCGAGGCGCTCGTCGGTGCGATCGCCTCAGACGGGGCCGGTCGGGCGACCGAGCTCTACATGTGCGGGCCGATCCGGTTGATGGACGGCGTACGCCGGGCCTGGGAGACGGCCGGGCTTCCCCCCACGAACCTTCGGTACGAGACCTTCGGCAACAGTGGCTGGTACGACGCGGAAGAGTTCGTGGTCAGGGTCCCCGAGCTCGGCATCGAGACAGTCGTGGGCCCGCAGCACACGATGCTCGAGGCGCTGGCTGAGGCGGGCGCCGACCTGATGTACGACTGCCGCAAGGGTGAGTGCGGGTTGTGCCGCGTCGAGGTGCTCGAGGTCGACGGTGAGGTGGACCACCGCGACGTGTTCTTCAGCCGCGCCCAGCAGGAGAGCAACCGGCAGCTGTGCACCTGCGTCTCCCGGGCCGTCGCGACACCCGGTACGTCCTCACCGGCAGCGGTCAGCGTGCGCCTGTAGGGGCCCGTGCGGGAGGCCACCGGGCGACGGTCGGGGCTCAGGCGCCGAGCACCTGCCCGGCGATCCAGGCGATCGTCTCGGCCGTGTCTGCGGGCTGGGCCGTGGGCTGCATGACGTGGCTCAGGACAAGGCGCACGACCATGTCGATGAGCACCTCGATGCGGTCTGCGGGCAGCTCGACGTCGTCATAGGTCCGCACGTGCTCGCGGATCATCTGGCCGGCCGCCCCCAGGAGGGGCTCGGAGTTGGTCGTCAGGAGCGGGAGGAGCTCGCTGTCGGCCCCCTGGCTGCTGCTGAGGATGGCGTGCAGCAGCGGGTCGGTGCGTGCCAGCTCGAGGACCCGGAACGCCGCGGTCTCGATCGCCCGGACGAGGTCGTCGGGGAAGTCCACGAACGCGGAGTCGACCACGTCGAGGAAGATCTGCAGCTCACGGAGCACCATCGCCTCGGCCAGCTGGGGCTTGCCGCCGATCTCGTTGTAGACGGTCTGCCTGCTGACTCCGACGAGGTCGGCGAGCTTGGCCATCGTCAGCTCGCCCCAGCCGTTCGCTGCGGTGAACCCGGCCGCGGCCGTGATCAGCCGGTCACGATGGGTGACCGGGGCGGACGCGAGCTGGCTCATGGGCCCAACCCTAGGCGGCCGCTCCAGCAGGACCGCCATGGTCGGCCTAGTCGACCAGCGAGAGCGCCAGGACCGGACAGGCCTCCACGGCGGCGTGCACCCGGGGGCGCGCCGTCTCCGCGGGTGTCTCCTCGAGCACCGTCATGGTGTCGTCGTCGTCGAGCTCGAAGTACTCGTGCGCCATCGCCTCGCACATCCCCAGGCCCTCGCACCGGTCGCGGTCCACGACGATCCTCATGAGGTGACCCCCCACTCCAGCTCCGAGTCGACCGGCACGAAGTCGACCTTCTCGCGGACGCCACAGTCCGGGCAGCACCAGCTGTCGGGCACGTCGGCCCAGGCTGTGCCGGCCGCGAAGCCCTCTCGCTCGTCACCGCGGGTGACGTCATAGGTGTAGCCACACCCAGGACACCGGGCGCCGAGCACCTCGCCGGCGGCTGCAGCTGCCTCGTCGCCACGGGCCCGCTCGTCCGACCGCTGGTCCGCCCGCTCGTCCGACCGCTCGTCCGACCGGGGACCCGCCCCCACCTCGGCCTGGTACTTCGCACGGATCCGGTCACGCTTGCGGGGGGAGACGTTGGCCAGCGTGATGTCCCCGTGGAAGTGCGCCACGACGCGGGGGTCCATCACGCGGCGCCAGACGGCAGGCACGGCGGCGAGCACGATCATCCCGGCGTACCCCGTCGGGAGGACCGGGGACTCCTCGTAGTCGCGCAGCGCCTGGTAGCGCCGGGTCGGGTTGGCGTGGTGGTCGCTGTGGCGCTGCAGGTGGTAGAGCAGCACGTTGGTCGCGATGTTGTTGGAGTTCCAGCTGTGGCTGGGGTCGACACGCTCATAGCGCTGCCGGTCCCCGGCGCCGACCTTCTGGCGCAGCATCCCGTAGTGCTCCATGTAGTTGACGACCTCGAGCAGCGAGAGGCCGACGACCGCCTGGACGACGAGGAAGGGCAGGATCCCGGCACCGAGGACCGCGACCATCGCGCCCCAGAGCACCACGGACATCAGCCAGGCGTTGAGCACGTCGTTGCCGAGGCGGAAGGGGTGCTGGCCCTTGCGGGCGTAGCGCTTCTTCTCCAGGCGCCAGGCGCTCTTCACCGACCCAGCCACGGTGCGGGGCCAGAACTGGTAGAAGTTCTCGCCGAACCGGCTGCTCGCCGGGTCCTCCGGGGTCGCGACGCGGACGTGGTGGCCGCGGTTGTGCTCGATGTAGAAGTGGCCGTAGAAGCTCTGGGCCAGCGCGATCTTGGACAGCCAGCGCTCGTGGCTCTCTCTCTTGTGGCCGAGCTCGTGGGCGGTGTTGATGCCGATCCCGCCGATGCAGCCGATGGAGACGGCGAGCCCGAGCTTGCCGACCACCGAGAGCTCCCCGACCCCCAGGACCTCGGGGAACCAACCCGGCTCGGCGATCCACACGAACGCGGCCACGAAGCCGACGTACTGGACCGGGAGGTAGAGGTAGGTGATCCAGCGGTAGTAGCGATCACCCTCGAGAGCCGCGATCACGTCGTCGGGGGGGTTGGACCGGTCGAGGCCGGCGATCAGGTCGACGGCGGGTACGACGCCCAGGATGACGATCGGGCCGATCCACAACCAGACTCCCCAGCCGGTCAGCTGGTGGCCGACGAAGGCGACCAGCGCGAGCGAGGGCACGACCAGGCCGATCAGCCACAGGTAGCGCTTCTTGTCGGACCACCGCGCGCTCGAACCCTCCGGGACCGTGGTGTGGGCGATCGTCTCTGAGGCCATCGGAGTCTCCTTCGTCGCTTTACATCCAGCGGGGGAATGTCAATCACTTGACACGACCGTAGGGTATGTAAAGTCCGTTGACAAGACCCTCGGAGATGTAAAGGCGGCCCACCGTCGGCCGGTGCCGACCGGGACGCCGAGGCCGACGAGCGGGTCCTCGCGTGCAGGCGCTGGAGTCGCCGGTGAGGAACACCTGCTCGGTGGCGCGCTCGTCCTCCACTAGGTTGACGGTCATGGCAGATCCCATTGGCATCGACTTCGGTGGAAGCGGCATCAAGGCCGCACCCGTCGACCTGTCCACGGGTGAGTTCTCGGCGGAGCGCGAGCGCATCGACACCCCCGAGGAGTCCACCCCCGAGGCCGTGGCGGAGGTGATGGCCGGGTTGCTGAAGGGCTTCAAGGGCAGCAGCTCGGTCGTCGGCGTGACCGTGCCCGGCGTCGTCCGCAAGGGAGGAGTGATCGGGTCCGCGGCCAACATCCACAAGAGCTGGATCGGCACCGACGCCGACGCCCTCCTCAGCAACGCCCTCGGGCGCAAGGTCCACGTCATCAACGACGCGGACGCCGCCGGTCTCGCCGAGGTCCGCTACGGCGTCGCCAAGGGCCGCACCGGGCTGACCGTCGTGACCACGCTCGGGACGGGCATCGGATCGGCGCTGCTCTACGACGGTGTCCTGGTGCCCAACTCCGAGCTCGGCCACCTCGAGGTGGACGGGCACGACGCAGAGAGCAAGGCCGCCAACTCCGCCCGCAAGGACGAGGACCTCAGCTGGGAGGAGTGGGCCAAGCGGCTCACGGCGTACTACCGGACCGTCGAGAAGCTCTTCTCCCCCGACCTCATCGTGGTCGGCGGCGGCGTCAGCAAGCACGCACGCGAGTTCATCCCGCTCATCGAGATCGACACCGAGATCATCTCCGCGACCCTGCGCAACACCGCCGGCATCGTCGGCGCGGCCGCCTTCGCGGTCGACAGGGAGAGCTGATCAGCGCTCGCTGGACGCCGCCCACAGGTCGATCCCGGACTCCACCGCGTCCTGGTCGATGGCGGCCAGCTCCTCGTCGGTGAGGGGCGGCCCCTCGAGTGCGTCGAGGTTGGTGTCGAGCTGCTCCACCGAGGAGGCGCCGATGACCAGTGAGGTCACTCGCCGGTCGCGGAGCGCCCACTGCAGCGCCAGCTGCGCCAGCTTCTGACCGCGGCTCTCGGCGATCTCGTTCAGCCTCCGCACGTGGGCGAGCGTGGCCGCGTCGAGGTGGCCGTCGTCGATCGTGCTGCCGCTGCGCGCCGCCCGCGACTCCTTCGGGACCCCGTCGAGGTAGCGGTCGGTGAGCAGCCCCTGCGCGAGCGGAGAGAACGCGATGCAGCCCATCCCCTGCTCCTCGAGCTCGTCGAGCAGGCCCTTCTCGATCCAGCGGTTCAGCATCGAGTACGACGGCTGGTGGATCAGCAGCGGCGTTCCCAGCTCGCGGGCGATCGTGGCCGCCTCCTTGGTCCGCTGCGGGGAGTACGACGAGATGCCGGCGTACAGCGCCCGACCCGAGCGCACCGCCGTGTCCAGGGCCAGCATCGTCTCCTCGACCGGGGTGTCCGCGTCGAAGCGGTGGCTGTAGAAGATGTCCACGTAGTCCAGGCCCAGCCGGCCCAGGGACTGGTCCAGCGAGGCCAGCATGTACTTGCGGGAGCCGCCGCCCTGCCCGTAGGGACCCGGCCACATGTCGTAGCCGGCCTTGCTGGAGATGACCAGCTCGTCGCGCAGGCCGGCGAAGTCGTCCTTGAGGTAGCGCCCGAAGTTCTCCTCGGCCCGGCCGTAGGGCGGCCCGTAGTTGTTGGCCAGGTCGAAGTGGGTCACACCACGGTCGAAGGCACGGCGCAGGATGGCCCGCTGTGTCTTCTCGGGCCGGTCGGTGCCGAAGTTCTGCCACAGGCCCAGCGAGAGCGCGGGCAGCTGCAGGCCGCTGCGGCCGCAGTGGCGGAAGTCCATGGAGTCGTAGCGGTCGTCGGCAGGCTGGTAGGAGCTCATGGGTTCATTGTGCTGGGTCCAACTAGGGTGGCGAACATGCCTGCTTCACGAGTGCTGCCCACCGAGGAGGCCACCGCTCTCATCGAGCTGGTGCGCGAGATCTCCGAGCGCGAGCTGCTCCCGCTGGTCACCGAGGCGGAGGCCACCGAGACCTTCCCCCGCGAGACGTTCCGGACCCTGGGCCGGGCGGGCCTGCTCGGCCTGCCCTACCCGGAGGAGTACGGCGGTGGCGCCCAGCCCTACGAGGTCTACCTCCAGGTGGTCGAGGAGATCGCGACCGTCTGGGCCAGCGTCGGCGTGGGGGTCTCGGTCCACGCGCTGTCGTGCTTCGGGCTCGCCACCGCCGGCACCGAGGAGCAGCGCCAGAAGTGGCTCCCGGACATGCTGGCCGGCGAGCTGCTCGGCGCCTACTGCCTCTCCGAGGCCCACGCCGGGTCCGACCCGTCGGCGATGCGGACCAGCGCGCGCCGGGACGGGGACGACTACGTCATCAACGGCGCCAAGGCCTGGACCACGCATGGCGGCCAGGCCGACTTCTACAAGCTGATGGCCCGCACGTCCGACGACCGCAACGGCATCTCCTGCTTCCTCGTGCCCGCCGACGCCGTCGGGCTGGAGGCCGACCCGCCCGAGCGCAAGATGGGGCTCACCGGCTCGGCCACGGCCACGATGCGGCTCGAGAACGTCCGCGTCCCCGCCGAGCGGCTCCTCGGTCGCGAGGGCGACGGTCTCAAGATCGCCCTCGCCGGCCTCGACTCCGGGCGGCTCGGCATCGCTGCCGTCGCGGTGGGGCTGGGTCAGGCGGCGGTCGACCACGCGGTCGCCTACGCCGGCGAGCGGGAGCAGTTCGGCCAGAAGATCATCGACTTCCAGGGGCTGGCGTTCCTGCTCGCCGACATGGAGGCCGCGGTGCAGAGCGCGCGGGCGATGATGCTGCACGCCGCCCGGCTCAAGGACCGTGGGCTGCCCTTCTCGCGGGAGGCCTCCATCGCCAAGCTGACCGCCACCGACGCCGCCATGAAGGTCACCACCGACGCCGTGCAGGTGCTCGGTGGCTACGGCTACACCCGCGACTTCCCGGTCGAGCGCTTCATGCGCGAGGCCAAGGTGACCCAGATCTTCGAGGGCACCAACCAGATCCAGCGCCTCGTGATCAGCCGGTCGCTCGCCAAGGACCGCGCCGGGCGCCTGCAGACCGACCCGAACGCCGGCTGAGCAGGCGCGCCGGCGCCCTCTCGACACCACGCATCCCAGGAGACCCCATGACCCCCGACCTCGCCGGCTTCACCCCGGCCGACCTTCCCGACCTGAGCGGCACCCGCGCGCTGGTCACCGGCGCCAACTCCGGGATCGGCCTCCACACCGCTCGCGCCCTGGCCGAGCACGGTGCGGAGGTGGTGCTCGCCTGCCGCAACCTGGAGTCCGCGCGTGAGGCGGCGGCGAAGATGCCCGGGGTGACCACGATCGAGGAGCTCGACCTGGCCTCCCAGGCGTCGATCCACGCGTTCGCGGACCGGTTCGAGGGCCCGCTCGACGTGCTCGTCAACAACGCCGGCGTGATGACCCCGCCGAAGTACCGCGAGACCGAGGACGGCCACGAGCTCCAGTTCGGCACCAACCACCTCGGCCACTTCGCGCTGACCGGGCTGCTCCTGCCCCACCTGTTGCAGGCTCCCGCGCCGCGGGTGGTGCCGGTGGCCTCCGTCGCCCATCACCGCGGCGACGAGTCCGTGCTCGCGGGGAACCCCGAGTCGACGTACAACCCCAGCCACGACTACGGGAACAGCAAGCTGGCCAACCTCCTCTTCGCCCACGAGCTGCACCGGCGCGTCCTCGAGACCGGGAGCAGGCTCACCGTCTCCTCCGCCCACCCGGGGGTCTCCAGCACCAACCTGGTCACCTCCGTCGACGGCATGGGCGCCAACCCCGTCGTACGCCGGATCGCGCCGTTCGTGCTGCCGCTCGTCTTCCAGTCAGCCGCCGCCGGGGCGAACCCCAGCCTCTGGGCGGCGACCTACGGCGAGCCCGGCGGCTACGTCGGACCTCAGCGGATGGCCGAGGCCCGCGGGAGGCTGGGCGAGGCCAAGCAGAGCAGTCACGCCCGCAACGCCGACCTGGCCCGTCAGCTGTGGGACATCTCGGAGGAGAAGACCGGCGTGAGGTTCGACCTCCCCGTCTGAGACGGCTCAGCGCGCGCGCACCACGTTGGTCTTCGCGGCCTTGTCGTGGAGCGCCTGCTTCTGGCTGTCCCACAGCGGCCACAGGTGGTCCAGGAACCAGAACAGGTTGAACAGGATGCCGAGGAGCGGCAGCTGGCCCAGGGCGCTGGGCACGAAGAACTGGACGAGCCACCGCACGCAGATGGTCGAGACCGGCAGCTCGGGGCGCTCGCGCAGCCGCACCCGCAGACCGACCGCGAGCTTGCCCGGGGTGGCCTGCTTCCACATCAGGAACGCGACGGTGTAGACGAAGTTGACCACGAGCCCGATGGCCGCGATCACCAGCATGGGTCCGGCGATGTCCTGGGCGAACGCCGTGCTGGAGGGCGTCGTCGTCCCGTTCTGCGCCGCCGTCATGGCTTCGTCGAAGTAGTCGCCGAACGCGCTGAAGACGTCCCGGATGAACGGGAAGGCCACCACCGCGAGGATGACGCCGAGGATCAGGAAGTCGATCACGTAGGCACCCACCCGGTGCCACCAGCCCGCCAGCGGCACCCCGTCGGGCGTGGTGGCCGGTCCGGCGTAGACGGTCGAGCCGGAGTAGGGCTGGGCGTACGGCTGCTGGGCGTACGGCTGCTGGGGGTATCCCGGCTGCTGCCCGTAGGTCGGCTGCCCGTAGGTCGGCTGTTGCGCCACCGGGGCGACGTGCTGCGTCCAGGTCTGCCCGTCCCAGTAGCGCTGCTGCGGCGGCGCACCGGGAACGGGGGTCTGCGGGTCGGGGTACCAGCCGGCGGGAGCACTCATGTCGGTCCATGCTGTCAGAGGGTCACACGCGGGGCAGACCGAGCGCCGTGAGCTCGCGGTAGAGGTAGGGCGCCAGGGTCTTGGCGTAGGTCACCGTGAGGTGGTTGTTGTCGAAGTAGACGTTGACGCCACCGACCACCACCGGGCACGTCGTCTCGTCGCAGTAGAAGCTGGTCAGGTCGATCATCCGGGCCCCCGGCGTACGGGACGCCGCGGCGGAGAGCGCGTCGAACCACCGGTCGAGCCTCGCCGCGCGGTCGATCGAACACTTCTGGTTGGCCTCGGCGAGAGGGGTCTGCGCGAGGCAGACGTTCGGGTCGTGCTCGGGGTCCTGGTCGTAGGGGTCCTGGGGGTTGTCGCGCAGGACCATCACCGGCACGCCCTGCCGCGTCACCCGGGCCCACGCCTCCGAGAGCCCGGTGACGCGCTGCTCCTCGGTGCCCCGCATCGTCGTGAGGCGGGCGGTGGTCAGGACGGCGTCGTAGTCCGTGGCCGTCCGGTCGAGCAGGGGCTCGAGCCGGCTACGGAAGGTCGCACAGGTCCGGCCTGCGGCGTTCTTGAGGTTCGGCGCCTGGGTCGACCACGGGCAGCCGCCGGAGACGAAGAGGTCGACGGTCAGCTTCCCCTCCTCGACCAGCGGCTCGAGCATCGTCATCATGATCCGTGCGTGCGAGTCGCCGACCACGGCGACGTGCGGCACCCTGCCGCCCGGCCGATCGGTGGACCCACCGGTGGGCTGGCCGCCAGGCGTGTCGAAGACGCACGGCTCCAGCGGGTCGGCCTGCGCCGGGGCCTCGCACCGCTGGTACTGCGGGTAGTCGCGGGCCACCGTCGCAGGGGCCGGCACGAGCACGTCCGCCAGGTCGGGGTTCGGGCAGCCCTTCGCCTTCGGGTCCCGCGACTCGGCGCCGAAGCACGGCGGCGACTCCGCGACCAGTCGCTGGGCCGCCTGCTCGGAACGGTCGGCGTCCCGGGCCACGTCCACGCGAGGAACGACGCACAGCGCGGTGAGGACGAGGGCTCCGGCCGCGGCGTACGCGAAGGTGTTGCGGGGACGGGCCAGCCCGAGCCGGCCCGCCGCCCGCACCGGGTCCTCGACCCAGCGCTTCGTCACGGCCGAGAGGCCGATCGTCGCGAGCAGGACGGAGAGCCTGTCGAGGGTCGTGAGCGGATGGTCGGTGACGTAGGGAAGCAGGATGATCAGCGGCCAGTGCCACAGGTAGACGGCGTAGGAGACGTCGCCGAGGAACTGCGCCGGCCCTGCGACCAGCAGCTGCGACGGAGCCCACCACACCTCGGGCGCCTCGACCCAGATCAGGGCCGCCGAAGCCGCCACCACGGCGAGGGCCGCGGTCCCTGGCATCGGCGTGGACCCGTCGAAGGCCAGGGCGCACGACAGCAGTCCCACCAGCGCGACCCAGCCCAGCGCGGCCCGGGCGCGTGGGCCGAGACGTGAGGCGGCCGCCGGGACGAACGCCAGCAGGGCCCCGGCCCCGAACTCCCAGGCCCGGGCGGGGGTCACGAAGTAGGCCCACGCCGGGTCGGTCGCCGTCGCCCACAGCGAGTAGCCCAGCGACGCGCCGGTGGTGAGGCCGAGGACGGCCAGGACGCTCCGACGGGGGTGGGCGGCTCCACCGGAGCCACGCCTCGCGAGTCGCACCGCCAGCCACAGGCCGAGCAGCACCAGCAGCGGCCAGACCAGGTAGAACTGCTCCTCGGCGGAGAGCGTCCAGTAGTGCTGTGCAGGCGACGGAGAGTTGTCCGCAGCGAGGTAGTCCACCGAGTTGACCGCGAGCGTCCAGTTCTCGACGTAGAGCGCCGCGGCCAGGATCTCGCCGAAGAACTGCTCCCAGACCAGGCGCGGCACCCAGACCAGCACCGCGACGGCCGAGGTCAGCAGCACGACGTACGCCGCCGGCAGGAGTCGTCGGAGCCGACGGGCCCAGAACCCGGCCAGGCTGACCGACCCGGTGCGGTCCACCTCGCGCAGGAGGTGGGAGGTGATCAGGAAGCCGGAGATCACGAAGAACACGTCCACCCCGACGTACCCGCCCGGCAGACGGTCGGGCCAGAGGTGGAAGAGGAGCACCAGGAGGACGGCCACTGCCCTGAGGCCCTGAATCTCCCGACGCACCGCTCGATGCTACAAACCTCCGGGCACACCGTCGGGACCTTCGGCCCTGCCGCCCCGGTGGGCGTGCTTGTTGGCTGGGGACATGGACGAACCCGAGGAGCTGTCGTACGCCAAGTGCCGTGAGCTGATCGGCAGTGGGATCTTCGGCCGGGTGGCCCTGTGCACGCCGGCCGGCCCGCGCATCCTGCCGGTCAACTACAGCGTGGTCAGCGAGGCCGTCGTCTTCCGCACCTCCGGTGCGGGCGTCGTGGCGCGGCACGACTGGGAGGACCCGATCGCCTTCGAGGTCGACCACGTCGACTACGCCGAGCACCGCGGCTGGAGCGTCGTGGCCCTGGGCCGCGCCCGACCGGCCGAGGCGCCCGAGCTCGCCCACATCCAGCGCACCTGGGCCCCGCGGCCCTGGGCCGGTGGTGACAAGCCCCTCTACGTGAGGCTGGCGTGGGAGGAGCTCACCGGTCGACGGCTGGGGCGCGGGTGGACCTATGACAACGAGCTGCCCGTGCGGCGTACGCACTAGCGTGGTCGACGTGTCAGACCTGGAACGCCCGCCCGTACGCCGCTCGCGTCACCTGCTGGACCCCGAGGACCTGCACCGCAGCCACCAGCGGTCGCAGTCCTCCCAGGAGTCGCTGAGCGGCGTGCAGCGATGGGTGATGTCCGTCCTCGCCGTCACCACGATCCTGCACCTGGCCGCCGGCCTGATCCTCGCCGCCTACTTCATGGACGAATCCCGCACGGATGCCCGCGTCGGCCTGAGCCTCATCGCGGCCGTGGTCGGGGTGCTCGCCGCCGTCACGGCCCGCTTCATCCACCAGAAGCCACCCCTGAGCCCCTGGCTCCTGCTCGGCCTCACCCCAGGCGTGGTCGGGCTCGTGCTGGTCCTGCGTTGATCCCCCGGTGCGGCCCTGCGCCGGACGGGGACGTCATACGACCTGGTCGCCCCCACCGCCACTACGTATGACGTCCCTCCTGAGGTCATACGAGGTGGCAGTGGTGAGCACCAGCAGGTATGACGCCCGGAAGATCACCGGGCGGGTCGGCGTCTAGCTGTTCGCCTCGATGTAGGTCTCCGGGTCCTTGTCGCTGTCGTCGACGCCCTTGCCGGCCGGGTGGGCGGCATAGAACCGGAGCCACTGCATCGCCAGCTCGTGCCGTTGCTCGAGCGTGGAGCTCTTGATGAAGTCCGGGAGCGCCTCGCGTTCCTCCTCGTCGAGGTGCTCGCCGTTCTCCGTGCGAGCCTCGCCGACCGCCTCGAACCACTCGTCGGTGCCGACCTCGAGGTCGCGCGCCTTGCGTACGGCGTCCCGGATCGAGTTGTGGTCCCCGATGGCGTCGTCGGTCTCCTCCACCGGGTCTCCGGAGTCGCCGACCTTGAGCAGGACCGGGTAGAAGACCTCCTCCTCGGCCTGGGCGTGGGTGTCCAACCGGGCGCCCAGCGGTTCCCAGATGGCGCTCAGATCCTCCTTGGACTTCGCGTCGTCCAGGAGGAAGAACTGGCGGCGGAACCAGTCGTGGTCTGCGTAGATGAGCTCGATGATGTCGGCCATGTGAGCGTCGTACCCGCCCCGGGCCGATGCCTAACGCGAGAGCGGCAGCCCGGACGACACCACTCACCTGGGACCCACTGGCCCACGGTCACGGTAGGGGCGAGGAGTAGTGGTGCGCCTCGGGGGCCGCAGCGGCCTTGGGCACGTTCAAGTCGACGATGACCCGGCAGCCGGGGTCACCCACCGCAATTCTCTCCTCGAGCATGACCGACGCGCCGTGGACGCTGTTGCGCGCAGCGATCCCGCCGAACACGCTCGACGTCATCCGGCACAGCGAGGGTGCCTGCTGGACCGCACTGCCGAACGGGCAGCGGTCGTTGATCAGCACGATCCGCTCCTCGGTCGCCTCGAGCACGCGGAAGCCGCCGTCGATGGCGTGCTTGAGACGCACGTAGCAGGCACCCATCTGCTCAGGCGTCATCCGCCCCGTGATCGTCATCGCGGCGCGGAACTCCTCCTCCATCTGACCGCCGACGTCCGTACCCACCTGCGCCACCGCCGCGTCGGCGGAGTCCGGCCCGTGCTCGACCTCGATGGTCTGCGCCAGCTGGACGACCAACGCCCGCAGGAAGGCCTCCTTGCCGAACCCTCCCCCGGGAAGTGACTCCTCCAGCATCGGCAGCGCCGCCGAACGACGACTGGGCGGGTCGTGGTCGACCGCGACCGGCCGGGAGACGGGCAACGTCATGGAGACCACAAGGCCCTCACCGCTGCGCTCGCGACGCTCCAGCCGTGGTGCCAGCTCCCGCATGATGAACAGCCCCCGGCCCGACTCGAGCAGGGCTTCGAGGTCGACGAAGTCCGGCCCGGAGTCCGCTGCAAGGTCTGCGTGCCGGTCCCTGGAGTTCGATGCGACCGCCACGAGCGACAGCTCGGCGACTGGCCCCTGCTGGACGTCGGGTGTCGGGTGGAAGCCGGGCCCGAGGTCGTAGACCGACATGGTGGGGTTCGTGCCCCTCCAGGTGAGCGACACCCAGACCGGGCCAGCAGTATGGCGAACCGCGTTGCCGACCGACTCCGCAACGAGGAGCTCCGCTGCGTCGAAGTCGCTGTCCGACTCGCCGTGACGCCTCAGGTAGGCGACCAGCTCGCGCCGCAGCAGCGGGAGAGCCTCCGGCGCACCCTCTGGCAGATACCAGTCCACTCGGGCAGTGTCGCACCTCCCGCGCAACCTCGCCCGTTGTCACGGCGGCACCGCTAGCCTGAGCCCATGCGTCGCACCGCAGACGCCGTGGTCATCGGCGCCGGAGTCATCGGCTGTTCCGTCGCGCACGCCCTGGCCGGCTCGGGTCGATCGGTGCTGGTGGTCGATCGCAACCCAGGGCCCGGCCAGGGGTCGACCAGCGCCTCCTCCGCGATCATTCGCTTCAACTACTCGACGCTGGCCGGGGTGGCGACCTCGTGGGAGGCGCACTGGTCCTGGCTGGACTGGGAAGGGTTCCTCGGCGGCCCCGACAAGGACGGATCGCTCGCGAAGTTCTGGCGCACGGGCTCCCTGTGCCTCGACGCGCCGACCCATGACCCGGCCAAGGTGCTGCGGCTCTTCGACCAGGTCGGCGTGCCCTACGACGTGCTCAGCCCGGACGAGATTCGGCAGGCCTATCCGTGGTTGGACCCCGCGCGTCACTACCCGCCGAAGCCGGTCGACGGCGACGCCTTCTGGGATGATCCCTCCGGGGAGGTCGGTGGGTACCTCACCCCCGACTCGGGGTTCGTCGACGATCCCTCGTTCGCCGCGCACAACCTCGCCACGGCCGCCGAACGGCTGGGCGTGCAGTTCCTCTTCCGAGCCACCGTGTCGGGGATCCGGGGCCGCAGTGACCGGGTCTCCGGGGTCGAGCTGACCGACGGATCAGTGGTCGAAACGCCCGTGGTGGTCAACGTCTCCGGGCCTTCCTCCGGCCACGTCAACGACTTGGCGGGCGTCTCGGAGGAGTTCGCGGTCCGGACGCGCCCACTGCGGGTGGAGACGCACTCGGTGCCGGCGCCGCCGGGGTTCGACGTGGAGGGCCGGCCCGGTCCCCTGGTCGCCGATCTCGACCTGGGCACCTACTTCCGGGGCACGCCCTCCGGCGAACTGCTCGTCGGCGGCGCCGAGCCGGAGTGCGACCCGTTGGAGTGGCTGGAGGATGCCGACAGCTACAACCCCTCGGTGACCCGCTCGAACTATGAGGCGCAGGTGTACCGCGCCGCCCGACGCCTGCCGGAGCTGGGCGTCCCCGGCACGCCCCGCGGGATCGCTGCCGTCTACGACGTGGCCGACGACTGGATCCCGATCTATGACAAGACGGCGCTTCCCGGGTTCTACGTCGCGATCGGCACCAGCGGCAACCAGTTCAAGAACGCGCCGCTGGTGGGGAGCTATCTGCGCGCGATCATCGACACCTGCGAATCGGGGGTCGATCACGACACGACGCCGGCCCGTTTCCACCTCCCGCACATCGGCATCGATCTGGACCTCTCGGCGTACAGTCGGCGGCGTCAGCCCAGCTCGGAGAGCAGCAACACGGTCATGGGCTGAGCGGCTCGCCCGTTCGCCGATTGCGCCAGCACACGTAGGACCGACGGAGGGACTGTGAAACAGACCCATTACAGGGCCGTGGTGATCGGTGGAGGCGTCGTCGGCGCCAGTGTCCTCTACCACCTGGCCACGCTCGGGTGGAGCGACCTGCTCCTGGTCGAGCGATCCGAGCTGACCGCCGGATCGACGTGGCACGCCGCGGCGGGCTTCCACACCCTCAATGGCGACCCCAACGTGGCCGCCCTGCAGAAGTACACGATCGACCTCTACCCCGAGCTCGAGGCGGAGACCGGCCAGTCCTGCGGTCTGCACATGACCGGTGGCATCAACCTGGCGGGAACCCCGGAGCGGTGGGAGTGGCTCCAGGCGCAGTGGGCCGTGTTCCAGACGATCGGCAACGAGACGGTGCGTCTGGTCGGACCGGACGAGATCAAGGAACTGTGCCCCATCGTCGACATCGATGGCATCCACGGCGGCATGTACGACACCCACGAAGGTCACCTGGACGCGTCCGGTACGACGCACGCCTACGCCGCCGCGGCGCGCAAGCGTGGGGCAGAGGTCGTGCTGCACAACCGCGTCGTCGAGCTCCACCGACGCCCCGGGGGCTGGAGCGTGGTCACGGAGCACGGCACCATCACTGCCGACCACGTGGTCAACGCGGGAGGCCTGTGGGCACGCAACGTGGGCCGCATGGCAGGCGTGGATCTGCCGGTGACGCCGATGGAGCATCACTACCTCGTGACCGAGACGATTCCCGAGGTGGCCGGTCACGACGGTGAGCTGCCGATGATGATGGACCTGGAGGGCTTCACCTACCTCAGGCAGGAGGGACAGGGGCTGCTGCTCGGTGTCTACGAGCTCCGTCCCAAGCACTGGCACGTCGACGGTGCTCCCTGGGACTTCGGGATGCGTCTCCTACCGCCCGACATCGACCGCATCGGACCCGAGCTGGAGATCGGCCTGTCCCGGTTCCCGTGCCTGGAGACGGCCGGCATCAAGAAGTGGGTCAACGGCGCCTTCACGTTCACCCCGGACGGCAACCCGCTCGTGGGACCGGTCGGCGGGCTGCCCGGGTTCTGGGTGGCGTGCGGAGTGATGGCGGGATTCAGCCAGGGAGGCGGGGTGGGGCTGGCGTTGGCGCAGTGGATGGTCAACGGCGAGCCGGAGCGTGATGTCTTCGGGATGGATGTCGCCCGCTACGGATCGTTCGCCAGCGCCGACGGGTACCTCACCGCCACGACCGGCCAGTTCTACCAGCGTCGGTTCGTGATGACCTACCCCAACGAACAGCTTCCGGCCGGTCGGCCGCTGAAGGAGAGCGCGATCCACGAGCAGCTGGTCGCTC
>CAWJLT010000014.1:0-231559 GCA_963843775.1 uncultured Actinomycetota bacterium | reverse complement strand
CCGTAGACGCGGCCGGGCCGTTCGGGAGGGTCCTATGAGGCCGCGGATGCGCTCAGGGACGGCCATTCGGCAACTGGTGCATGGGCGCCGATCAGGCCCGGTTGCCGTCAGCGTTGCCGTCAAACGGTCTGGTCCGGATCGCCGTGGCGCCAGGTCCGGGACCGAGTTATTCACATGTTCACGCACGGTTTCCGGCGTGGCATGCCCCGGCGAGTCCGGTTCCGGGGGGAACGTCTCGTATATCAGTCAAACCGCGCTCGGGCGAGAGGCGGCGGCTGTACTGCCGTCGATGCTCGTCGGGCCTTTCAGAAAGGTAGTCCGATGAGTCATCTCGCTGCGCAGATCATCGTCCTGGCACCCAAGTTCAACTCCGAGGGAGTTGTCGAGTGGGGCGTCAAGAACATCATTCCGCTGATCCTGCTGGTCGTCGGGATCGGCATCATCGCCAGTGCTCGCAAGGGCCAGATGAGCCAGAACGCCATGACGATCACGAACATCATGCTGGGCTGTGTCGTCATCGCTGGCGCCGCGCTCTTCTACGGCTTCGCCGACAGCATCGCCAGCTTCGTCTTCTCGAGCTGATCGCCGTGCTGGTCCGTCCCGACGACGAGGTCTACCGGGTCGACGCGGTCTGGCTGGGCCCCCAGGGGCTGACGCTGCCCTGGACGGCGCGCTACTCGGCGTACGGCATCTGGGTGGTGCTGTTCGTCGGCGTGCTGCTCGTCGAGGCGGTGCTGCCGATGCGGGTGAGCATCCCGCCGGTGTGGGAGCTGGTGCTCACGATCCTGGCGACCTACGCCCTGACCGGCGTCATCGACCACGACCGCCCGCTGATCAGCGTGTGGCAGCTGCTGCGCGCCGAGGTCAAGGCGCCGCGGCTCCGCGCCGCAGGTCGACCCGTGCGCACGACCGCATCGTCGCTCCGACTGAGGGAGAACCATGTTCGGACGATCCAGAAGTGACACGTCGACCGGCGCTGCCGCTGACCCTGCGCAACATCGACGACAACCTCTGCTTCACCGAACCGACGAGGCGTGGGCCTGGTTCGTGTTGCCGACCCAGCCGTGGGCGTTCCGCTCGGATCGCCAGCGGGAGCAGCTCGTCTCACGGGATCTGCGACGGGCTGGCGTGGCTGGCCGGGCACCGGCTGCACCTGCGGATCACCTCGCGGCCCTACCCCACGGCGGAGTGGGCCAAGCGGCTGCACGAGCTGACCCCGGACGCGTTGGAGACCCCGGGCGTCGAGCCGTGGTCCGAGCACATGGTGACGATGCAGAAGCACCTGCGGAACCAGACCATGGCCGACAAGCAGGTCTTCCTCGGTGTCCGGCTGGCCAACCGCGCCGCCGTCGCATCGGCTGATCGCGGCGCGTGTGGCGGCACCCGGGCAACATCGAGCACGCCCGGCTGCTGTCCAAGGTCGAGCAGGTCACCGAGACGGTCACGCTGCCGGGGCTGGAGGGTCGGCCGGCCACCGCGCGCGAGATGGAGTGGCTGGTGCGCCGGTCGATGGGCATCGGCCTGCCCGGCGCCGTCGGCCCTGTGCCCGGCGGAGCAGCGAGCTGGGGTGCCGAGGACCTGCACAGCTTCGCCGACTCGGTGGAGTACGCCGCGACGCCGCTGGGCCGCACGGTCCAGCTGACCAGCCGCGGGCTGCACGAGCCGGTGGAGCGGCATGTGGCGGTGATGTCGGTGGGCCGGCTCGAGGAGATCGAGGCGCCCGATCCGGGCCAGGAGCCGTGGCTGGCGCACACCGACCGGCTGCCGTTCCCGGTCGAGTGGTCGTGCCAGCTGGATGTGCTCTCGGGTGGGGAAGCCCGGAAGGCGATCCAGCGCAAGCTGCTCGTGGTCCGCGACATGCAGCGTCACTTCGCCGAGCACGACCTCGACGAGCCGCTGGCTCTGGGGCGTCAGGCCCACCAGGCGCGGGAGGTCGAGGACCAGATGACCCGCGGGGTGGACGTGGCCGCTGCCCGGATCCATGGCTGGTTCCGGCTGGCGGTCGCTGGTCGGACCCAGGAGGAGTGCCTGGAGCGGGCGCGTCGGGTGACGACCTCGTTCCGGTCGCGCCGGGTCGGCATCGAGCACCCGCGTGGCCAGTACGGGCTGCTGCGCGAGTTCATCCCCGGCGAGCCGGTCTCCACCTCGGCGTACCGGCGGCGGCTGCCGGCGCTCTACGTCTCGGCGGGTGTGCCGACCGCGTCGAGCCGGCTGGGGGACCGGCGTGGTCCCTACGTCGGCTACACGGTCGGGTCGTCGCGGCGGGCGGTCATGTTCGACACCCACTACGCCACCGAGGTCCGGGAGACCTCCGGGCTGGTCCCGGTGGTGGGCGGGCTGGGCGCCGGGAAGAGCGTGCTGCTCGGGCTGTTGACCTACGAGGCGGTCCGCCGCGGCATCCCTTCGGTCGTGCTGGACCCCTCGGGGCCGCTGGCGCGGCTGACGCGAGC
Organism: uncultured Actinomycetota bacterium; assembly: GCA_963843775.1. Taxonomy (GTDB): domain Bacteria; phylum Actinomycetota; class Actinomycetes; order Propionibacteriales; family Nocardioidaceae; genus Marmoricola. The sequence continues at coordinate 229,109 of CAWJLT010000014.1, read as the reverse complement.
TGCCGGAGCTGGCCGAGCACAGCGAGCACCTGGACCTGACCGCGGCGGCCAGCGGCACCTTGAACCCGTTCGACGTGGTGGCCACGCCGGTGCGCAGCGGGTATCCGAGCGATGACGCGTTCGGTGAGGCCCAGGTGCTGGCGGCCCAGGACCGCAAGCTGCTCGCGATGGACGTCGTCAAGATGCTGCTGCCTCCGTCGGTCGAGCGCGCTTGCCGCAGACCTCGCTGGTCATCTCCGACGCGATCCGGGCCACGCGTGGCGATCGGACGTCGTCGCTGTGGGACGTCGTGGAGCACCTCGACGCGTCTGGACGAGTCGCACGGTCGGGTGGTGGCCAACTACCTGCGCGACATGGCCGAGCTGCCGCTGTCGCGGCTGTTCTTCCCGAAGACCGAGGCCGGGGCTGCGCGGATGAGCTCGACGCTGACCGTGCTGACGATGCCGGGGCTGGTGCTGCCGCCGCGCTCGGTGTCCCGTGAGCACTGGTCGACCTCGGAGCAGCTCGCGGTGCCGCTGCTGCACCTGGCCGCCTGGTATGCCACTCGGGCGGTCTATGGCCGGGACATGCAGAGCAGGAAGCTGGTCGCGCTCGACGAGACCCACTTCCTGGGCGACTGGTCGGCCGGTCGGGCGCTGTTCACCCGGCTGGGTCGCGACTCGCGCAAGTGGAACACCTGCGTGCTGGCGTCCTCGCAGAACCCGTCCGACGTGCTGGGGATGGACGTCGCGAACTTCATGTCGGCGGCCTTCGTCGGGCGCATCGAGGACGAGGACGCTGCGAGGGACGGGCTCCGGATGCTGCGGGTCGCGACCGGTGTGGGCTACGAGCGGGCGCTGGTCGTCGCTGTCCTCGGGTCGGGGGGACTCGGCCCTGCGTGAGTTCGTCATGCGTGATGTCGACGGGAACGTCGACAAGGTCTGCGTCGACCTCTCGGCCAACCCCGGACTGCTCGAGGTGCTGAACACCACGGCGGGACGCGACCAGCTGCGATCTGGGGTGGAGAAGGAGCGGGTGGCATGAGGCAGCCGCTGCGCCTCGCGGCAGCTCTGCTCACGGCCATCTTGTTCGTGCTGCTCTCACCGCCGGTGGCGCAGGCGGCGGACGGGCCCGAAGATCCCGATCCCGGTGCTCCCCGACATCCCGCTCACGCCCGCAGCTCCCCGGTGTGAGCGACTGCAAGCAGGCCCCGACTCCGGACTCCCCCGGCAACGGCATCGCGGGGTTCTTCGCGGGCAGCGCCGAGCAGCTTCCGCCTGCTCGAGGACCCGTTCGCGTCCGGGTCCACGACGACGATCTACGAGCAGTACGGCTACGGCGGCCTGCGATGGCGCACCTACGACCTGGGCTGTGGCCCGGACGCGATGCGCAACCCGGACGCGGTCATCGGGACGGCGGTGAGCAACTGGATCATGCAGGCGCCGATCGCGCTGACGGCGCTGACCGGGTCCCTGACCGAGGTGGCCTTCCACCCCACCTTCCTGGACACCTTCAACCCGGTGGTCGAGCGTGTCTCCACCGCGCTGCACGACAACCTGTTCGCGTCCTGGATCCCGGTCGTGCTCACCCTGCTGGGCGGCTCGATCATCTTCACTGGCACGGCGCAGCGCGTTCGCCTCGACGGCTGCGGCCGTGGCCTGGGCGCTGCTGGTGATCATCGTCGCGACCGCGCTGTTCCGGTGGCCGATCGTGGCGGGCAACGTCGCCGACGCACGGTCACCGCCACCATCGGAGAGGCAGTGGGTCGCCTCGACGGCGATGCGACGGGCACCGACCCCGGAGTCGCGGTGGCCTCGCAGGTGCACGAGGCGATCCTCTACCGCTCGTGGCTGGCCGGGACGCTGGGGAGCCCGGACAGCGCGGCGGCCAAGAAGTACGGCGCCGATCTCTTCAAGGCCCAGGCGCTGACCTGGCGCGAGGCGCGCGGCTGCGCAGCGAGGACCCGGAGGCTGGCAAGAAGATCTTCGAGGCGAAGCAGCAGCAGTGGACCGACGGTGGCCGACAAGATCCGCGAGGCGGACCCTGAGGCCTACGAGAACCTCACGGGAGAGCGCTCCGAGACGCGCGTCGGGTACGCCGTGCTCGCCGCGATCGGGACCTTCCTGTCGCTGCCGTTCCTGTTGCTCTCCGCGCTGCTGATGCTGGGGTGCTTCTTCATCGTCCGGCTCGCGGTGATGCTCTTCCCCGCGTTCGCGGTCCTCGGGCGTGTTCCCGGCCTCGCGAGGTCTGGTCACCGGCCTGGGGCGCACGGTCGCGGCGGCGGTCGTGAACGCGATCATCTTCGGCATCGGAGCTGGCGTCACCATCGCCGTGCTCGGGATCCTCTTCCATCCCGGCGGGGGTCGCCCCGGCATGGCTGAGCCTGGTGCTGATGCCGCTGTTCAGCCTGATCATGTGGCAGGCGCTCAAGCCGTTCCGCCGGCTCACCACGATGGTCAACCCGAACACCGACCACTTCGGCGGCACGGCTCGGGTCATCTGCCCGGACACGGCGCGCATCTCAGGCGAAGCGGCTGGTGAAGGCTGGCGCGGCCGCGTTCACCGGTGGAGCCGCCGGGGCAGCCGTGGCAGGTCGCGATGGACGACGACGAGGACCTCGCAGGCGCCCCCGGAGCGGGCCGAGGCACGCCCGAGTCCCTACGCGCCGAGCCGAGCGGGTCGAGCCGCCTGCCCTCGAAGCCGCGCACGCGCGAACGACCGGCCATCGCAGCCGATCCGACGGATCCGGGCCCGCGCCCGCACTGCGGGACCGGCCGCGGTGACGAGCGCACCGGTCGACGGTCTTCGAGGCGGGCGACGGCGATCACCGCGTGGCCCGGCACGCGTCCGCAGCCAGACCCGGTGTCGGCGCGCTCCCGCAGGGCTTCGCACCGCCGCCGAGCTCGGAGAGCGGCCCGCCGCCGGCTCCCGCCGGTGACCGAACCGGAGTGGTACGACGGCGAAGCGGTCTACCCGATCTACCGCCCCTCGGAGCAGACGGACGATGTCGCCTGAGCGTCGACGGGTCGCGCCGTGAGCTGGCGTCGGCCGCGGCAGCCACCGCCGGGGTCGCTCGTGGCTCGCCGGCGTGGTGCTCGTGCCAGTGCTGCTGATGGTCATCGTGATGAGCGGCGCGCGGAGCGAGGTGTCGGGGAGCGGTTGTGGCGACACCGTGACCGCGCCAGGTGGCGCCGTCTCCAGCGACGAGCTCAGCCGAGCCGCAGCTGAGAACGCCGCGACGATCGTGGCGGTGGGGACGCAGATGCGGATGCCGCAGCCAGGGCATCGTGGTGGCGCTGGCGGCGGCGCACCAGGAGTCGCGGTTCCTCAACTACGCCAACGACGGCCGGGGAGGCGATCTGCGACCCGACCAGGCCGGCATCGCCAGCTCGCAGGAGCTGCCGCACGAGGCAGTGGGCAGTGACCACGGCTCGCTGGGTGTCTTCCAGCAGCAGTGGCCCTGGTGGGGCTCGATGTCGGAGCTGATGGACCCGGCCACCTCGGCGTCCAAGTTCTACGAGCGCCTGGTCGCGGTTCCGGGCTGGGCGACGATGCCCGTGACCAGAGCCGCTCAGGCGGTCCAGCGACTCGGCGTATCCCGATGCCTACGCCGACGACGAGGCGCTGGCCGAGAACCTGCTCGCGGGCTCGGGACTGTCCGATGCGTCGGTGTCCACGGCCGCGTGGACGGGTAGCGGCGGCGACGTCGCTGTGCGACCTGACCGACGTGGTCGACGGGCCGGTCGTGATGCCCCTGGCCGCGTCGGCGCAGTTCACCGACCTGCACAACTTCGGCCGCAGCGGCGGACACTGGGCACGCGGCCACACCGGCACCGACCTGTCCGCGCCCTGCGGCACCCCGGTTCGCGCCGCCACGGCTGGCACCGTCGTCATCGAGACGGATCAGTCCTGGGCAGGGCCGTGGCTGGTCAAGGTCAGCACGGGCGAGGGGCGTCTGACGACGTGGTACGCGCACATGCAGGCTCTCGACGTGACCGACGGCGAGCTGGTGCGGGCGGGCCAGCAGATCGGCGAGGTGGGAGACCGCGGGAACTCCACGGGTTGCCACCTGCACTTCGAGGTGCACCCTCGGGGCGGCTCGATCTATCAGGACGGCGTCGACCCGAGCGAGTGGCTGCAGACCCACGTCGGAGCGGACCAGCCGCAGGTCCAGAGCGTCGCCAGCACCCCGGGCAACTCGACCGGCGGCGGGACCCCGGGCTCCTTCGTGCTGGCCAGCTTCAACGTCCTGGGCAACTCCCACACCGCCGGTGGAGGCGACCGCTCCGGCTGGGCATCGGGCGCCGTGCGGATGCGGGAGGCCGTCGAGCTGCTGGACCGGTACGGCGTCGACGTCGTGGGCCTCCAGGAGTTCCAGCGGCCGCAGCGCCAGGCCATGCTGCAGGCGGCCGGGGACCGGTACGCCCTCTACTCCCCGCCGGGGGACACCGAGAACTCCGATCGCCTGGCGCCGCGACCGGTGGGCCTTCGTCAGCGCGGACACGATGCCGATTCCGTACTTTCACGGCAACATCAGGGACATGCCCATCGTCCGACTCCGCGACCTCGCCACAGGCGGCGACGCGATCTTCGTCAACGTGCACAACCCGGCCGACGTGCACGGCAACGCGGGGCGCTGCCGGGCAGAGGCAGTTCGCCGCGAGCTGGCCGTGATGACGTCCCTGTCGACGCAGTACGACGTACCTGCGTTCCTGACCGGCGACTTCAACGACCGGACCAACGCCTTCTGTGGCCTCACGGCCGGCGGGATCCTGACGGCGTCCGCGGGTGGATCGCATGCCGGCCGCTGCGTGCCGCCGAAGCGCGCGGGTATCGACTGGATCTTCGGGACCAGGCGCTCCACCTGGGCCGGCTCACTCGGTGGTGCGCACCTCCCAGCAGAGCCGGATCAGCGACCACCCGCTGGTGCTCGCCCGGGTCTCCACCAGCGTCAGGAGCGACGAAGATGACCGACGAACGCCGCTACCCCTTCTTCGGGAAGCCACCCGCCCGAGAGCCCCGGCCGGCGTCCGAGGTTCCGGCCCTGCGCGGGAAGCGGGTGATCCTCTCCATGCCTGACGGCTTCGTCTACGACATGCGGGCGATCAGCCAGATCTACCGCGACGGCGACGGCCGCGAGATCATCGACATCGTCACCGAGGAGCACTACTTCCGCTGGATGTTCACCAGGGTTCCGCCCGTGCGCTCCGAGTTCCCGAAGGAACTCGTCTGGGTGGAGTGACCGGCCGGTGGACCCTCTTTCGTGGCACCGCCAGTTCGCCCCTGCTCACATGGGCGGCGCGACGCCGTCCCCTCTCTGCCGGCCAAGGCGAGGCTTCGCGCTGGGAGCGCAGCGCGGCATCCACTGGACTTCGGGTTGCCGTAATCCTCTGGGCTACTACGGATGGCGATCGCCGGCTTACCAGGTTGGCGCGTTTGTGTTCACGATTGTCCACGAGTTGTGGGAGCGCGAGGTCCAAGTTCGGTGCGTGATCGGACCGGGATTGAGAGATCCGGGCTAACGTGACGGCAACGACTGGACGCGTCGCAAAGATGGAGCGAAATGGAACTCTCATACGAGACACCAGACGGCTACTCACTTGGGCCCACCCTTGGGGAGGGCGGATTTCTGGACACGTGTGTGCGGTGCGTCGCGAAGCGGACGATCTGGAGTTAGTGATAAAGATGCCACGCTCGGGGACGGACAAAGAGGACTTGTGGCGCTTTAGCAGGGAGGTCCGACTGCAAAGTCAGTTGAGTCACCCAAATATCGTCGAGATCTTTGACTACGACCTAGACACAACTCCGCCTTGGTTCATTATGGAACGCGCTGACAAGAATTTTGGAGATGCTCTGCCGAGCCTCGACCTCCAAACTGCCCTTAACCTGTTCGGGCAAGCACTAAACGCCGTGGCCTATGCCCATCGGAATAGAGTGATTCACAGGGACCTCAAGCCGGCCAACCTGCTCATATTCGAGACGCGAGGTAGTTCTACCCTCGTTCTTAAGGTAAGTGACTTCGGCCTGGGCCGACCAGTAGTGCGGGAAACCAACGAACAAACGGAGACGGCCTTTTTCGCTGGCACTCCGGGGTTCTTCCCCCAGAGCAGTACCACCATTTTCGGGACGCCGACGAACGTGCGGACGTGTATGCCTTGGGTAAGATTCTGCGTGTAATACTATTGCGCACGCCCGGCGGGGGTGTTGAGGAGCGAACGTTCGAGTACTGCATAAGAGATCAACAGCCGAGGACCCATCAGAGCGGTACGCGAGCGCGGCGGAGATTACGACGATTTTCGCCTACTCGTCGAGAGACCGAGTGCTTTGGATCGACCAGAAGGGCGTGCGATTCAGGTGCTCCAAGAAGTAGTGCATGGTGGGACGTTGGATGCCGAGCACACGTTGCCGCTTGCGCGCTTTCTCTTCGAGAATCGGCAGAACCAGAGACTCCTTATGCGACTACTTCCACGCATTCCTGAAAACTTGCTTGGCGCTTTGGTTCAGCAGCATTCACATTTGATCCGCGATGTATTCATGTCCTACGACGACTATGTCAAGCCCGGTCACGAAAGACTATGCTGAACTCTCAGCGAGACTCCTCGAGACTGTGTGTGGGGCCACTCAGGACAACACGATCAGATCCCTATGCCTTTGCAGAATTCTCAATTTGGCGGTTACCTACGACATATACGAAGCCGGGTACTCGTTGGCGAGCTTAATCGCGCTCGAAGGCGATCCCCAAGTGCTTGCGGAACTCGCCCGCTATCTTCGCGCCCACCAAGCAGAGGCGGAGTGGTGCAGTCCATTCCTCCGTAGTGTCGATTTACCGAATCTACTTTCAGAAGTAATCGTAACGCGTTAGGAAGACGGTTGACTGAATGGGCATAATGTCTCGGTTATTGTTCGGGAGATTCAGGCCCTTTAAAGGCGAAGGAATGGGACTGCGAACAACTCGCTTTACGATCCGGACTACCGAGCCAGCCTTGGATCCGATCAAACACACTTGGATGGCGGGCAAGTCGACCGAGATGCCGATGCACGAATCGCCAGAGTCGACCAGCCAGGCTAATCGTCGAAGACCTCGCCTCGCGGGATCGCATAGAGGAACTGCGTCTGGAAGGGGCCGGATGGGGAATGGAGGTCGTGACGCGCACGCCATTCATTGACCAACTATGGGGCGGTCGGAAGGCAGTCGAGAGGGCTCGGGTGGATGCAGAGACGCTCGAACTGCCCTACGAAGACGAAACCTGAACAATCTACAGACCTACGCCACGTGACCATGAACATTGAGGTCGACGGTTCGCTCATCCCCATCATCGACTCCTCGATCGAGCACTAGCTACCGAGGGCACCACACTTGCCGTCCTGGGTGACGCAGGGCTCGGCAAGACCGAACTCTTCCGTTGGCTCGAGTGGCGATACGCCGTCTTTTATGAAGCTGATTCCACGCGCGGTTCGTCACACCTTCCTCGCCAGTAGTACTGCGCGTGTCGCTTCGTGGAATGCGATTCTTCTCTGTAGGGGCCGTTGCGGAAGCCCTCTCGAAGTCGGATGTACACGAAGGGCTCCCTCCCCTTCGGTTGATCGACAACGGGCAGGTGCTTCTGCAGCTCCTCCGAATGGGCCGGGTGATCCTGTTGTTGGACGGCCTCGACGAACTAGCGATGAGCCGAGAAGCGCTTCAAGAGGATCTCACGGAGTGGCGCTCCGCGATAAGTCAAGGCGCCCGTGTGTTTTGTCGACGCGTTCGGGCCATTTCGTATCCGCGGCATCAGTGAGGGCGCAGTTTGCCAAGCATGAAATAGGCGAGGTTCAGCGTCTAGAGAATGATTCTGCGTCAGAGCTTCTCATTAAGTATGGGGCCACGCCGGTTGAAGCTCGGGAGCTTGTTAAGAGTTTGGCCCCATCCGTAGCGGTCGGGATTCCACTTTTCTTGCTGCTCGCATTCTATGTTGGACTAAACGAGCAACTTATTGAGAGGTTTCGGAATCCCGAACTCTAGTACTGCTGGAGCTGTTGTCGCTATTCTGCAAGCGGGACGAGACGAGGCTCGGGGTTCCCAGCGCAGAGCAAATGGACTCACTGACGAGCTTGGCACACTGGATGAGCTTGGAAGGTGACCTGCGAGAGGGAGGAAGCCCTCCAATTGCTCGGTGTGGATCCCGGTGAGACTCTAGCTGCGCTCGTTCAACCCTCACGCATTGCTTTCGAAGAATGGGTCCGGGGCCATTGTCTTCAAGTATCCTGAAATCGGGGCCATATTTGCCGCTCGCGCGATAGTCACGGATTGGAAATCGTATGGATTTCGATCAACGCTGGACGATTCGGGGGTTCAAGCTGGGGGAGGCTAGGTCGAGTACTTAGCCCGACTGATCGACGAGGAGCGTCTTCGAGAAGGCTGGGGGGAAAGTGGTGAAACCATCTGTCTGAAGTATCCACTTGTCCGGCGAAATTTTCTCGCCATAGCTATCGCGAAGGTGAATGATTTGGCCGAAAGGCGGATCCCCTCAAACGCGGGCGGGTTTGCTAGCCCGGCTAACCGGCGGGAAATCTTTACACGGGGTGCAACTTGTCTGGGATCACCATTGAGCGCGTCGATTTTCGCGACTGGGATCTCCGAGCACTGGATGGCCGCGGGGGCGCCCCTCTTGTATTGTCCCAACCTTGGCTTCGCGGAGACGGACAACACGATCGGTTCGCTTGATACCTTGGAGGGTTGCGAGCTGGCCATTGTGGTGGACAGTCGGGCGAATGTGGAGAGAGGAAGAAGCCGTTTGGATAAGATGCTTTCTGGATGGCGTAGAAAGGGTGACTGGAAACTGATCAAGCTGCAACAGGTGGCGAATGTCAGTGACTCCTCCGGATGGGCTTTGGCACGCAGATTCGATTTGGTGGAGCAGAAGCGCCAACACCACCGGGGCCAAATTCTGGATCTTGACCTCGGAGGGACGCAAACTTCTTGGCGACTTCTCAGAGATGTCCGCGAAGAGTAAGGGGTGGCCCCCGGGTCTGGAATCGTTCCTTGAACGTGAACCTGTCTTCAAGGAGTTCCTGGTCGCGCTCGCGAAGGGTGAATAGGAGCCTCTCACCCTGCGCCCTCCGACCAAGCAAACCGTCTCACGGCTCGATGTCTTCTCAGCTGAGTTCTGCAGGAGGCTGATTGAGAATTGGTGTGTCCGGTCGGGCATCAAGAGCCTGCAACGCACATGTTCAGCGCAGTGGCGATGCCACGTCGTGGCCTCAGGTGGTGGTGAGGCAACCGTCCGGTGTCTGGTTCGCGATGCGTCATGCGCCCATCGCCCTGCGCGCCCTTTCCCGGCTGACCGGGCTTGAGGCCGAGCAGTCCGTTAACGCGGCTGCACGCTTAGACAACTCTCCGACGGTTCCGCGGGGGCGAGGACGGCGCGGCAGCGCCGCCCGCAGGCGCGCGCCGGCGAAGCCGGCGCCTTGACCTTCTAGAGGTCGATCCGGCAAATGCTCACTGCATCGCGCTCGGCCGTGACACTTTTTCGTGGGCCACGGCCGAAGATGCGGCTCGACGGTCCAACGCGAACGACGTGTAGGGCGGTCGAGCCCGGTGGGCAGCGGTGCCTGGCGGCGGCGAGTGGACAACTCTTGTGCCGTGGCCGCCGAGCCCCTGGAGGAGCAGACGGCACCAACCGAGGGGCAGGCGGCCCATATGGGTCGACCGGTCTAAACAGCGCTTCGCCTAGGTCTGCGCGTTCTCGCGACAAACCTGACATGACTCGGTACCGTGCCGCGGGTGACCACTGGTGGATACGCGTTTCGTGATCGGCCAATCAGATGTCGAGCTGAAGTCCTGCGCCTGACGATGAGTTCCTACCGGGACGGCACTGGCTCTCAAAACGTGGCCCATGGGACCGTCCCTGGGCCCCGAGACTTCGAGCGTTCGCTGCAGCAGTTCTTGGTGGCTTTGCCCCGGAGAACAAGGGCATCTTCGACATCGTGGTGCCGACCGGCAGTCGATCCCACTCCATTTGGCATCTCTTGCAAGATCACCAAGTTCGCTCCGGTCAAGAATAAGTCAAGCTTCATGGAGCTGACCAACGCCGCTGCCGCGTTCCGCGAGCGGCTTTTGCAGCACCAAATCAACTGGACTATCGAGCCGATGTTGGCCGGTCCTTCGCTTATTGACCTCGTCATCGAATGGCACGAAGACGCCGCCCTGTACTTCAAGCCGCCCGGCGCAAAGCAGAAGCGACTCCGACCCGAACCGCTCGATTTAGTCGGCAGCAAGTACTGCGTGCTGCATCACGACACGAAATGGAATGAGTGGCAGATGGTAACGTTGCCCCTTGACCTGAAGACCCGCAACCCGCTTGGTGAGATTGAGTGGGAGCATAAGGGAAAGTCCTTGAACGGCTACATTGACGACGATGGCCGCCGGCATCTCTTGTGGCAGGTATACCCCACGTCGGGGGGGCAGATGAAATACTTCCCGCTGCTGGAATGGGCGGAATGGTCGAGCCCTCGGTTTTACGCTCGAGGCGCCGCCGCAGGGCGCGCTTCTCAAGCGGGCTCACGAGTACTTCGAGTCGATTTGCCAGCCGAGTTTCCGGTTACATAGTCGGGGGCTTAACCCAAAGCAGTTCGTTGCGTACAGCGGCCTTCTCGACCTTGGGGGCCTTGGTGACCACTCGGTCCCACGCCTTGAACGCTTCGTCGTAAAGCGGGTGTTCGTAGCCGCTCACGACGACCGGGCCCTTGTGTCGCAGAAGCGTCTCAAGGGCTTCGTGCTCGGTGATCGTCATCTCTTCGCCATACATCTTCTGCGTGCGTACGTCGTGCGGGTAGGGCGGATCCGCGTAGATCAGGCAGTCGCCGGCGTTGTGCTTAGCGATGACCTCAAGGGCCGGGCGCTGCTCGATCTCAGCGTCGGACGACCGCCAGGCCAGTGAGCGAAGCTGATACGGGACCTTCTGCCACCGATGCGACATTCCGCCGGCTCGCTGGTGGATGCCTCGGTTCTTCCAGCCAGTCTTCTTTGCCAAGTCGGATGCGTGCGCCTGCCAGCAGCGCACAACGAAGCGGCGGGCATCCTCGATATGGTCACCGGTCACGATGTGTGACTGGTCGTATTCTTCGCGCGACCAGGGCGTCGTCTAAGCGCCCAACACAGCTCCTCCCGTGCGGTCACGCAGCATTCTAAAGAGGTTGACTACAAGCCCGTTAGTGTCGTTAATGACCTCGTGCGATGCCGGGGTCTTCGAGAAAAAGACCGCACCGGAACCGAAATACGGCTCGACGTAGTGGAAGTGCGGCTGGAACGTGGCCGTGATGGTTCCGGCGAGTGTCCACTTGGACCCGGGATACCTGAGACTCGTGGTTCCGACCCACCACCTGATCGCTCAGAGTCACGCCGTTCCTACTCTCCGATGTCGTGCGCCGAGACTATCCGAGGGGACCGACAGGGCAGGAGCCGACACACAACCTGTGGACTACAGCCGGTCGATCCAGGTAGCTTCCTCCCGATCGTCCCAACTGGAGCCGTTTGAGCGAGGTGGTTGCGCCCCCTGGGCGAGACCACTCAGCACTGCGGTCGCCTCCCCTGGAGTCAGTTTCATTGATGCGTTGACGGATCGTCCTGCCAGCTCTTCGACGAGGGCCTGGCGCTTCGCGACATCCGTCGGGCCACGCATGTCCAATGCTCTCCGGATGAGATCGATCTGCCAAGGTGGCGCCACGCTCGGCGTCGAGCCGGAGATTGCGGCGTCGCTGTCTTCTCCGAAGAGGGTTGGTTTGGAACTCATGGATGTGATTGTACGGGGCGCGATTGGCGGGACCGGAGCCCCGCCCGCGCCCAGAGTCCAGCGCGCACTGAACCCGGCGTCCTAGGGCGCTGCTGCTCGACCTTTCGAGGACTGACTAAACGATGGCAGTCCGTGATGAACTGGACCATCGATTGGCGTTGGAGTCCAAGTGCGGTAGGACCGCAAAACCGCACGGGTAGCCGGTGTTTCGCCCCTCTCCCGGCGCGTCCCTTTGACTGCCGGCCGCATCACGCGCACGCCGCACGCAGTAGGTCGAGGTCGGTTCGCCACTCATATTGCGAGACCTGTTCAACGCCGATCTTTGCGTGTGCCAGCAGCTGGGCGATTTGAATGCCGTCCAGATCGCCGATCTCATTTGATCTCGCTGTGCTCGACGCGTCTTGAGTGCCGACGTCATACATACGACAAGCAACGCCGGGTCCGCCGCCAGATTGTCGACGAGTTGCATGTCGCCGCGTCTCTCATCCGTTAGTTCGTCTCTGTACCCGGGGAAATCGGATCGGTCCCCAATCGTCGCGAATTTTTTTCCAATCACCCTCAAGCTGTGAGACCGGTTCACGGCCCACAGGTGTGTCGGCTCGTAGCGTTTGGCGGGCCGACAACGACAAAACCACCCCGCCGGCTAAGCGGAAGAAGGCGCTGTACGCGTCCGCATGAATTGGGCGTTCGACCGACGCTAATGGTAGTCGCCCCATGAAGTCGAGCCCTTGATCTTTAGATTTGCGACTGACTGAGACGCCAGTGCACCTCATTGCCTTCAGGAGACTGCCAGAGGGCCTCGAAGAGGTCGTCCTCGAGCGACTTGAGGGCGTCCTCTAGGCGTATCTGAACTCTGTACCTCGCCGCATTCGACGGTGGCCGGGTCGGCCTCCTGGGTCGTCCAGATACGCGTACTTGAAACTCCCCGGTGCTAGTTGACTCTCCGTCAGGGGCGGGCGCATTCTGCGCGCCTCATAGGTTCCAATTCCTCTCGGATTGCCCGCACGACCAACGTCTTGCGGTTCTCAACAACACGCAACTTGTCGGCTTCAAGGATCCGCGCGCGATCGTCTTCCGTGCCGAAGGACTCGACGAGCGCGGCCACCTCAAGTGCGTTGGCGGGGTGATTGCGGCAGCACCCATCTATCAACCGTCGAGCAACGAACTTGTACGGTTGATTGGTGCCCTCCGTCACGGCTGAATGGGTGCTTCGGGCGCGATTGCATCCAAAGCCGTCCTGCCCGACAAACGTGCGGCGAGGTCGTAGTCGACCCTGAGCGCGCTTTACGAGACCCATGATGAGTTCTTCGTCCTCCGGGAGCTCATCGCTTCCAGAACGTTCGTTGGGATCGCCGCCAGTGCCTTTTCAGCACGCCGAACGGGTTCGCGCCACTCTGGCTCAAGTGCGGGCCCAGCGGCCTGCAGTGCGTCCTGAATCGTCTTCCCCGGAGTGTTCAAGATAGCTAGCGCGACCTCATCGTCGAGGACGAGATCCAAACTCCGGATTGCGGTCGATGCGGATATGCGGCGCTCGTTCGAGCCAAGTTCCTCGTCGGGAGTAATCCATGAGTAGAATTGCGAAAGGTGGTCGAGATCTTCGAAACGGCTGGTTTGATCATTCCAGCCAAGCCACGTCTTCACCTTCAATCTCTTCAAGACTTCGTCAAAGTAGCCAAACAGTTCAGGCCCCGAATAGTCGCTGAAGTCTTCGTCCTCGTCCATCTGCGTCAGCACAGAAATACTTTCATCGACCGCCTAACGCGAGCCTTCGAAAATCCCAAGGCCGCAACCACTTGATCTTCGGTGTAGGAGAGTCCCTCGATCATTGCCTGGATGGTTCTCGCTGATTGGTAGGCCCCCCAGGGACGGATGCCCGATATGTGTCGAACCCCCTGAATGACCCACTGACTCAGGCGAGCGTGCGTAGGATCTGCGTCTTGTAGGACCAGCACTCTGCGATCGGCAACAGTGTCCTTGACGCGATCGCTGAGCGTCCGCTCACCAGCCTCGTGCTGAGCCAGCAGTGTCTTACACGCCGCGATCCGCCTGTTCCCCTCCACCGCAACGTACTGTTTGTTGCCGATCTTCCGCACAACAATGCGGTCGACTTGTAGCAGTCCGGAGTTGGCGATCGACGCTCGCAAGGTCTCCATGTCGAAACCCCCGGTGTTAATGCGGGCCAGGGTGGCTTCCTGTACCTTCGGTTCGGCTACGCGCTCCTCAGGAACGCCTTCATACCCATCAAGACCGAGAAGGCGTGGGTTGTTGGGGTCGAGCAGGATCGAATCCAGGCTCAGCTTCTCGTCGGTCATCTGAACGTCGAGCATCGCTAGCATCGTCGTCTCATTCTGTTCGTGGGGAGTCGAGCGGAGCATACGACCCATCAGCGGGATAGCGAGAGCAGCAGGTCGCCTGTCTGTGAGGAGCCCGTCGACTCCGGCAAACAGCGAGAGGCTGGTCGCGTGGTTGCGAAGCGGGTTGGAACTGTACCTGAACCGCATCGTGCAGCGGCTCTGAGGCAACTCGGCTTAAGGGGTCTCCGGCTCTCGAAACGATCTGGCATTTTAGGTCGGTTCTCTGGGCCAAGCACTATTTGGTAGGGCGCCGGTTCTGCCGATTGGGTGGAGACCGGCGCCGACGACCACGGCGGATAAAATCCGATGTCGAAATTCCTCGCCCAGCCTTCGTCACAGTGGGTGAAATGGGCGCTGGGTTCCGACAGCTTCGACGAGTTGCCCGAGGGCACGTGGGTCACGCGGGTCACGCATCGAGGGATCCATTGCGATATGGGTCCGACCACGTGGTGGCGCGGGGGATCCAGGCGGGCAGACCCGAGTTCGACGCGCGCGCGAGGAGACCGAATGGCGGATAGCTGACGCCGGCTCGTCTTCGTCGACCGTCCCCGGCGTACCCCGCTGAATGAAAGCTATGGGTTGCCGGATGGACCGGTCGCTGCTCCCGCTAGAGCCTTGCGTCGTGGGTGAAGCACAGTGCCGTCGTGTGGCCTGACGTGAACCTCGTCCGGGTCGAGGGCATCCAAGAGTCGGATCGCATAGGCCTCGTCCATCAGCTCCGAAATCTCCTCAGGCTGGAGCCAGCGCACACGCGTTGTTTCCTCCGAAGTGGATAGCTCCCCGGACCCGACGGTGCACGAGAAGACCATCGCGATGATGTCGCGCTTCATGTTCTGGTAGACGCCACTCAGAGTCCCGGGAACGACGCTCAGGCCGGTCTCTTCGCGCACCTCTCGAATGAGCGTTTCGACCAACGACTCTCCGGGATCCACCAAGCCGCCAGGTGGCTCCCAATGACCGTTGTCTTCGCGCTGAATCGCCAGCAGTCGCCCATCGCCGTCAGTGACAGCGCCGCTCACGCTTACGGAGAACCGCCACGGGTCAATCATGGGTGGGCTCCTTGTCGGTACGCTGAACTCAGTTCTTTAGTCGAGTGTAGGAGGTCGAGTGGCGCGCAGACTCGACCCGACAAGCGACCGACCGGTGTACAAGCAAATCGCCGATGATCTGCGCGAGCAGATCCACAAGGGGACTTTCGAACCCGGCGCGAAACTTCCGAGCGAGGCCGACCTGGTCCGGGACTTCGGCGTAGCGCAGGGAACCGTTCGTCAAAGCCTCGCGGTGCTTCGCGGCGAGGGGCTCGTCGTTTCGGAGCACGGACGGGGCGTGTTCGTTCGACCGCGTCCGAAGATCAGACGGGTTGCCCAAGATCGGTTCGCGCGGGCCCATCGTGAGGCCGGGAAAGCGGCCTATCTTGTCGAGTCCGAGAAGGAGCACGTGACCCCGACCGTCGACGTGTTCTTCGTCGGGCCGGAGCAAGTCTCGATGGAGGTCGCCGAGCGTCTAAGAGTCCGGCCCGGATCTAAAGTGCTCGTGCGCAAGCGGCGGTACCTCTCCGACGGGGAGCCGACCGAGCTCGCCACCTCATACGTCCCCTGGAATTTGGCCGCCGGCACCCTGATAGCCGAGGTCAACCCAGGGCCCGGAGGCATCTATGCGCGCCTCGAGGAATCGGGGCACGAGCTGGGCCACTTCACTGAAGACGTGAGCGCCCGGATGCCGACAGCGGACGAGACCAAAGCTCTTCGGTTGCCTGGCGGTACACCTGTGCTGGCTCTCGTGCGGGTCGCCTACGACGTCGACGGACTCGCCCTCGAGGTGTGCGACACGGTCATGTCTTCCGCGCACTACGTGCTGACTTACGAGCTTCCCGCGAACTAGCTTCCAAAGAACCCTTGACAACTCCTATGAAGGAGTTCACTCTGAGGTGATAACTCATCTAGAGGAGTGAAGGAGTAGATCATGGCAATCCCACGCAAGATCCCCGTCGACTTCGCGACTGTCTTCCCGTACGGCGCCTACATGGTGGGGGAGGTGGCGCCGGTGCGGGACTACGACCGTTCGACGCGCGAGAGCGTCATCCAGGGTGTCGATCCGGACACCGGTCTGCTGCTCTGGGGAATCGACGTCGTCGATGCGGACCCGGAGGCGAAGAAGTCCAACCGGACGATGACCGTGAAGGTGGGGGCGAAGGTTCAGCCGGTGCTGGACAAGGCCGAGGGGGACCTGCCGTTCCGGCCGGTCGAGTTCACTGGCATGACGGCGACGGCGTACATCGAGGAGAGCGGCAACTTCTCCCGCATCGCCTGGTCGTTGCGGGCCTCGGGAGTCAGCAACCCGGTCCGGCCTGGGTCGCGGGTCAACGAGAAATCAGCGGCCTGATGACGATCGAGGGCTGGGACCTCGAGTGGGGCGGGTGGGCTCTGGGTGACCTGGCCGACCGCTTCCACCGGGCTGCCGACCTGCTCGGTCGGTCTCAGGACGTGTCCGAGGTGGTGCTGACGCCACCGGTGGAGGCCGATGACCTGCCCCGGATCAAGGTGGTGGTGCCCGACGAGAGCGCTTTGTTGAGCACGCGCCGTCAGATTCTCCGTGGCGAGTACCTCGTCGACTTCGTCGGTGAGTCGTGCAGCACCCGCTGGAGTGCCGAGGTGGCGGGCTTCTTGGTCACCGTCGAGACCGAGGGGGCGTGATGATGGACGGCGGCACGATGCACGAGTGGTATCGCTTCCTCGATGCGCGTTCGGACGATGAGGCGGTCTGTGAGCTTCGCCGGCACCAAGGTCGCCTGGACGCGGTGTACGAGGATCTGGAGAAGGCTTCGCGCGGGCTCACCTACGCGCCGGGCGGTGACGTCGACGAGGTCCTTCGGGTGGCTCGACTGTCGCTGAGCGAGGCGGTGGAGCTTCTTGGCGGTGTCGTCGGGCGCTTCCACGCCGGCGAGCACGAGATGGCCTGACGATGTCCAGGACCGCAACGGCGACGTGGGCAGAAGCCCGGTTCTGGGGGCGCTCCCTGACTCGCCTCCTCACCGGACACCCCGGCCCCGTCGCCGTTGCCCTGGCCGTGGCCTGGCTGGTGGGTCCGCGCTCGCTGTGGGTGCTGGCGCCGCTGGTGCTCGTGGCACTGGGTCTGCGGGTGTGGGCGCGCACGGGGCCGGTGTTCTTCGCTCGCAAGGTCGCTGGCCCGATGCGTGCTCGTCTGGCTCGTCGGCGCATTCGCCGGTTGTGGCCGGAGGTCTGTGCGGCGTGTGACCTGGGGTACGACGAGCAGGCGCCGCGTCCTCGGATGTGGGCGAGCTGGCCGCGGGTGGAGCTGTGCACGCGCCCGGTGATGGGGCAGACGGTGGAGCACTTCCAGCTGGCGGCCGAGGCGGTTCGGACGGCGGTCGGAGCCTCGCAGATCCGGGTGGAACCGACTGGAGCGGTGTCGGTGTCGGTGTTGTTCACCTTCGGTGACGAGCTCGCGGTGCCGTTCGATGCCCAGGTTCCGGCGGTGGTTGATCCCGCTCTGCGGCTGGTTTCGATGGGTCGCCGTTCCGATGGCCAACCGTGGTCGTTGCCGCTGGGTCCGCACACCCTGGTCGCGGGTTCTTCGGGGTCGGGCAAGGGTTCGTTGTTCTGGTCGTTTGCGTTCGGCCTGGCGCCGGCGGTGCGTGAGGGCCGGGTGCAGCTGCACGGTGTGGACCTCAAGGGCGGCATGGAGATCCTGATGGGCGAGGAGCTGTTCACGACGCGCGCTACCTCGGCCGCGGAGGCGGTGGCGCTGCTCGAGCTTCTGGTGGGCTGGATGCGGAAGCGGACGGCGCTGTATGCCGGGCGGCTGCGTACCCACACCGCGACGGTCGAGGAGCCGATGCACGTGGTGATGGTCGATGAGCTGGCGGCGTTGACGGCGTACTCGACGGACCGGGAGCTGCAGCGTCGGGCCGAGGCGTCGTTGAACCTGTTGTGCTCCCAGGGCCGGGCTCCGGGGTTCATGGTGTTCGCGTGCCTGCAGGACCCCCGCAAGGAGGTCATCCCTTCGCGTGGGCTGTTCACCCAGATGGTGGGGCTGCGGCTGAAGGACCTCTCGGAGACCACGATGGTGCTGGGGGAGCAGGCGGTGCAGACGGGTGCGCACTGCCACCGGATCACTCGTGACGTGCCTGGGACGGGCTATGTCATTCCGGAGGAGGGTGGGCAGCCGATCCGGGTGCGTGCTGGGTTTGCTTCTGATGAGGTGATTCGCGCGGTGTCCGAGCGGTATGCGACGCCGACGCGTTTGTCTTTGCTGGTGCCGTTGCCGATGGGGCGCTCGAGGGTGGGTCTCGTCGAGGCCGTTCGAGGGGCGGCTCGTCATGAGTGAGTGGTGGCGGTCGTTGGCGCTGTGCCGGGTGTTCTCGGAGCTTCCGTGGATCGCTGAGCCGGAGGCGCGTTCGTCGGCGGCGACGTGTGCGATGCAGGCCGTGTGTCTGAGCTGCCCGGTGTTCGAGCACTGTGCGGACTATGCCGCGGATCGGGACGTGACGTCCGGGTTCTGGGCTGGGCGTGAGTGGTCAGGGGTGGATGCGCCGCATCCCCGATCTGGAGCGGTGGCATGAGCGCGGGTCTGCACCTGTCGGCTGAGGCGCTGCGTGACGTGGCGGTGGCGCATGGGGTGTGTGTGCGGCCGATCGTGCACGAGGTGCGTGACCGCGAGACCGGAGTGCTGCAGCTGGTGCCGACGCCGTGTGGGTCGACGCAGGCACGCAAGTGCTCTCCGTGTGCGGAGAAGGCGCGTCGGTTGCGGATGCAGCAGTGCCGGGAGGGGTGGCATCTGGACAGTGAGCCGACCCGGTCGGTTACGCCGCAGGAGGAGGACCCGGTGATCGACGAAGTGGAGGCGGTGGACGAGGAACCGGAGCCGGTCCGGCGGGTGAGGTCGACGCGGCATCGCCAGGACGCACCGGATCTTCCGCGGTTGCCGGTGGAGGACCGCACGGTGGGTCGGACGTTCACGGCTCCGAGCGGGCGGGTGTTCCGTCCGAGCATGTTCGCGACGTTCACGTTGCCGTCCTACGGCCGGGTGCGTGAGGACGGGACGCCGGTGGATCCGTCGAGCTATGACTACCGGCGGGCTGCCCTGGATGCGTTGCACTTTCCCAAGCTGGTGGACCGGTTGTGGCAGAACCTGCGGCGTTCGATGGGCTACCGGGTGCAGTACTTCGCGGTGGTGGAGCCGCAGCGTCGGCTTGCTCCGCATCTGCATGCGGCGGTGAGAGGCGCGGTGCCGCGGGCCTTGTTTCGTCAGGTCGTGGCGGCGACGTACCACCAGGTGTGGTGGCCGGCGTGCGAGGAGCCGCGTTACGTGGAAGCGCTGCCTGTCTGGGTGGATGACGTCGGGTACGTCGACCGCGACTCGGGTGTCGCGCTGCCGACGTGGGGCCAGGCGGTGGACGAGCTGGAGGTGGAGGGGTCGTCTCCGGTGCATGTGCTGCGGTTCGGGGTGCAGGTGGATCTGCAGGGGATCGTGGCCACGGAGGGTGATGCTGATCGGCGGGTGGCGTACCTGACGAAGTACTTGGCGAAGGGGTTCGGCGAGGCGTTCGCGGATCCGGAGTCGGTGTCGCGTCGGCGTACGGCTCATGCGCGTCGGTTGCACGAGACGGTGAGGTGGTTGCCGTGTTCGCCGCGGTGCTGGAACTGGTTGCGCTTCGGTGTCCAGCCGGAGGGTGCGCGGCGGGGGATGGTGCCGGGGTCGTGTCCGGCGAAGGCCCACGATTCGTTCCATCTGGGCTGTGGCGGTCGGCGGGTGCTGGTGTCGCGGTTGTGGACGGGCAAGACGTTGAAGGTGCATCGGGCGGATCGCGCCGAGGTGGTGCGCCAGGTGCTGTTGGCGGCTGGCCTGGAGTCACCGGAGATCGACCGGCTCTCGACGCAGGCGAAGTGTGCGGATGGGACGCAGCGGTTCGAGTGGCGGGTGTTCGATCCGTTGGATGCGACGGTCCCGATCTACCGGCAGGTGATGACGCGGGCGATCCGGGAGCGGATGCGTTGGCAGGCGGAGTACGAGGCGGCCAAGGCGCGGGCGAGCCCGTAGACCAGCCCTGCCCGTCCTCCCGATATCCAGCCGCACTTGGTTGGGGTCTCGCCCGTCAAGGGTGAGCGGAGCGAATCACGCAGTGACATGTCGTGCCCTTGACGGGCGTGACCCCAACCAAACAATCCGATGTCGGGAGGACGGGCCCCGACGCCCACTTCTGGGAGGTTTCCGTGGAGACGATGCACTTGTTCAACGCGCATGAGAGTCGACCGGAGCTCGATGGTGTTCTCGAGGTTCGGCCCAATTTGTGGTTGCTCAGCTCGGAGGAGGTTCCGCCGATCCTGTTCACTCCGGAGGAGGTGGCCCGGCTGTTGATGGTGGGGCGGGGC
Source organism: uncultured Actinomycetota bacterium (assembly GCA_963843775.1). GTDB lineage: Bacteria > Actinomycetota > Actinomycetes > Propionibacteriales > Nocardioidaceae > Marmoricola. The sequence goes on along the minus strand of CAWJLT010000014.1, from coordinate 208,613 downwards.
AAGGTCTATGACCTGATGCGGATGCGTGAGCTGCGGTCGGTGAAGGTGGGCAACTCTCGGCGGGTCTCGGCCCGGGCGCTGAGCGACTACGTGCGTGACCTGGAGCTGGGTGATCCGCCGTGACGACGCCGAAGGCTCGAAACTCGAATGGCGAGGGTACGGCCTACAGGCGCCCTGATGGTCGCTGGGCTGGTCAGTGCTATGTGACCGAGACAGACGGTCGCCGACGGCGGCGCACGGTTTATGGGTCCAGCCGACGAGAAGTCGAGCAAAAGGTTGCCGGTCTGCTCGAGCGGGAGGCTGAAGGGCGGCGGGTGGCGCCGGCGTTGCTGACGGTGGGTGACTATCTGGAGGAGTGGTTGACCCAGATTGTGTTTCACCGAGTACGCGCCAACACGCTGAGCGCGTATCGCTTCCAGTCGGAGCGCTACCTCATCCCTGATCTGGGGAGGAAGAAGCTGGCAACGCTGTCGGCGCGTGATCTGAGGCTGTACGTGGAGTCTTTGCGCCGTCGTGGCGTGGGGGTGCGGACGATCGGCTACGTGCACGCGACTCTTCGCGCAGCTTTGGAAGACGCCGTGCGGGAGGAGCTGCTCGATCGCAATGTCGCAAAGTTGGTGTCGGTGCCACGCCCTGTCCGCGACGAGCGTGTGCCTCTCTCGATCGAGGAGGTCAGGGTCCTGCTCGCCGACAACCGGGACCACCGACTCTTCGCCCTGTTCCTGGTGCTCGCGCTTCTGGGACTACGGCGCAGTGAGGCGCTGGGCCTTCAGTGGGGCGACGTCGACCTGGAGACCGGTGCACTGGAGATCAAGCGAGGCTTGCACCGGGTCGACGGCGTGCTGCTGACCTTGCCTACGAAAACGGCCAGGTCTCGTCGCACGATCCCACTGCCCGGCCTGGTCGTCGATGCGCTGGAGCGGCATCGTGTGCGCCAGGAGAAGGAGTTGACCGACCTGGCGAACGGTGGCCGGCGACCGGCTACGTGTTCACCACGCCCATCGGAACGCCGATCGACCCCAGGAACTGCACCAGGATCGTCCAGGAAGCCTGCCGCAGATCCGGTGTGCGGGTGGTGCGGCTGCACGATTTCCGGCACGGGGCCGTCTCGGTGCTGCTGGGCCTGGGCGTGCCGCCGCGTACGGCGATGGATATCGCTGGTCACTCGACGATCGAGATGACCATGAACGTCTACGGGCACGTTTCGCTGGACGAGAAGCGTGAGGCGCTGGACCGGATGGGCGAGTTGTTCGGGGCGAAAAATGATGCCGCTGCAGTACGCCGTTGCAGTAATCGACTGCCTCTGGCTGGGGCTCGATCTTGGTTTGGCTGGCTCAGGATGCACGAAGCCGCAGGTCAGATGTGGTCTGCCTGCGGCTTGTGGGTGGTGCGCCCGGAGAGATTCGAACTCCCAACCTTCTGATCCGTAGTCAGATGCTCTATCCGTTGAGCTACGGGCGCGGGTCCTGAGGACTGCGCAATGTTAGCGGACGACCCCGGTGGGGTTGAAATCGGTTCTGACGGCGGACCCAGAACATGCGAATGTCGCTGGTGGGGATGGTGAGCGCTTCTCCCGGCACTCCCGCGACATTCGCATGCCGGAGCGCCGCCCCACCGCCCAGGAACGTGACCCACGACACACCGCGGCCCGCTGCGACACCGCTGGAACGATCCAATAGGCCGAACGGGTTCGGGCAACTAGATTCGCCCCCAACCTCGGTCACCGCCGCGTTTTCAGGCGGCTCGGCCGGGGGCACCACATCCGGGGGATGCAACGGCGCCGAACCCGGCCATACGAACTCAAGGACACACACCGTCGAGGAGCTCGACGGCCGGCCGGGCCCTCCCAGGCGCTGGTCGCGAAATGCTCGAGAGGGATACAGGCATGACCGCCGAGACGTCGAACAAGACCACCACCATCGACCACGCGCCGACGACGCACGAGGGCATCCTGGCCTTCGTCCGCGAGGCCGCCGAGATGACCACCCCGGACCGCATCTACTGGTGCACCGGCTCCGACGAGGAGTGGGTCGAGCTGACCGACACGCTGGTGTCGACCGGCACGTTCACGCGCCTCGACCCGGCGAAGAAGCCGAACTCCTTCCACGCCGCCTCCGACCCCACCGACGTGGCGCGCGTCGAGGACCGCACCTTCATCTGCTCGGTCGAGGAGAAGGACTGCGGGCCCACGAACAACTGGATGGACCCCCAGGAGATGAAGGACATCATGCGCGGGCTGTACGCCGGCTGCATGAAGGGCCGCACGATGTACGTCATCCCCTTCGTCATGGGCCACCTCGAGGCCGAGCACCCCATGTTCGGCGTGGAGGTCACCGACTCGGCCTACGTCACGGCCAGCATGCGCGTGATGGCGCGCATGGGCAGCAACGTGCTCCGCAAGATGGAGGAGATCGACGCGGACTTCGTGCCCGCGCTGCACTCCGTCGGCATGCCGCTCGAGGAGGGCCAGGCCGACGTCTCCTGGCCGTGCAACGACACGAAGTACATCGTGCAGTTCCCCGAGGAGCGCAAGATCTGGTCCTTCGGTTCCGGGTACGGCGGCAACGCGCTGCTCGGCAAGAAGTGCTACGCCCTCCGCATCGCCAGCGCCAAGGCGCGGGACGAGGGCTGGATGGCCGAGCACATGCTCATCCTGAAGCTGACCAACCCGGAGAACGTCACCAAGTACATCGCTGCCGCCTTCCCCAGCGCCTGCGGCAAGACCAACCTGGCCATGCTCGAGCCGACCATCCCCGGCTGGAAGGTCGAGAGCATCGGCGACGACATCGCCTGGATGCGCATCCGCGAGGACGGTCGCCTGTGGGCCGTCAACCCGGAGTACGGCTTCTTCGGTGTCGCCCCCGGCACCAACGAGTACACCAACCCGAACGCGATGAAGACCATCAACATCGGCAACTCGGTGTTCACCAACGTCGCCCTCACCGACGACGGTGACGTCTGGTGGGAGGGCCTGGAGAACCCGCCGGCCCACGCCACCTCCTGGAAGGGCGAGTCGTGGACACCCGACTCCGACGAGGTCTCCAGCCACCCCAACAGCCGTTACTGCACGCCGATCAAGCAGTGCCCGATCCTCGCCGACGAGTACGACGACCCGCGCGGCGTCCCCATCGACGCCATCCTGTTCGGCGGCCGTCGCAAGACCACCATCCCGCTCGTGACCGAGGCCCGCGACTGGATCCACGGCACGTTCATGGGGGCGACGCTCTCCAGCGAGACCACGGCTGCCGCCACCGGCCAGGTCGGCGTCGTACGCCGCGACCCGATGGCGATGCTGCCGTTCATCGGCTACAACGCCGGTGACTACTTCAGCCACTGGATCAAGATGGGCAAGGAGAACGACGAGGCGAAGATGCCGCGCATCTTCTACGTCAACTGGTTCCGTCGCAACGACGAGGGTGGCTTCCTGTGGCCCGGCTTCGGCGAGAACAGCCGCGTCCTGAAGTGGGTCATCGACCGCCTGGAAGGTCAGGCGGGCGCCGTCGAGACCCCCATCGGCCACGTCCCCGCGCCGGGTTCGATGGACATCGACGGTCTCGACGTGACCGAGGAGGACCTCGCGCAGGCCCTCCACGTCGACGTCGAGGAGTGGAAGAAGGAGATCCCCGAGATCACCGAGTGGTTCGAGAAGTTCGGCGACGATCTCCCGGCCGTGCTCTGGACCGAGCTCGACGGCCTCAAGGCCCGCCTCGGCGTCTGAGACCAGCCCAGGACCCGCACCGTCAGGTGCGGGTCCTGCTGTTTCTCGGCATGATGCACGACATGAGCATCGAGGAGGGGCCCGACCGGCGCGCGCTGCTGGCCGGCCCGGCCGGCGACCTCTTCCGCGAGATCATCACCGCCGGCACCCTGGACGCCGACGACCCGCGGTTCGCGGAGGGACACCCCTCGCACGCGCTGCTCGCGCTGCTGGTCGACCTCGGGCTGGTCCGGGAGGACGACCGGGCGGGGGCCTGGGTGGCGGTCGACCCCGCTGCCGTGCAGTCGGGCGTCGTGTCCCCGATGGGCCGCCAGATCGTCGAGCTGCTGGACGAGTCCGCGGCCTGGGCCGACACCTTCGGCGCACTTTCCCAGACCTTCCGACGTACGCCCGTCGGCGACAGCCCGATCAGTGAGATCAGGGGGCTGCCCAGCATCAACCAGTTCCTCGAGGCCGCGGTCGACGATGCGGAGCACGAGCTGCTGACGGCGCAGCCCGCGGGGGCACGCCGGGCCGTCATCCTCGAGCAGGCGGTCGACCGCGACCTGCGGGCGCTGGAGCGGGGTGTGCAGATGCGCACGCTCTACCAGCACACGGCGCGACGCAGCCGGGCGACGAGGGACCACGTCGAACGCATCCTCGAGCAGGGCGCCAAGGTGCGCACGCTCGACGAGTTCTTCAACCGGCTCATCGTGATCGACCGCCGGCTCGCGGTCATCCCGGGCGGGTCACCCGACGTGGCGCTGGCGATCCACGACAGCAACCTGGTGTCCTACCTCGCTGACGTCTTCGACCGCTCGTGGGAGCGCGCCAGGGAGTACGACGAACGGGGCGGGTCCTCGGAGAGCGACATCGCCTCGGAGGTGAGACAGCTGACCGTGCGGATGCTCACCGAGGGTCACAGCGACCCTGCGAGCGCCAAGCGGGTGGGAGTCAGCACCCGCACCTACGCCTCCTACGTCGCCGCCCTCAAGGCGGAGTACGGCGTGGAGACCCGGTTCCAGCTGGGCTTCGCCATGGGGAGCAAGGACCCGGAGTCGGCCCCCGACAACTGACCGACTCTGGGCTTTGCTCGAGAGCTACCGGCGTTGTGCTACTTGAAACCCCAACCCGTGTCGTTGGTGGTGTGGGTCGGCTTGGTGGTTCCGGCGTCCGCAGGGCCGGCCACACCGACGGTCACGAGACCGACGGTCAGGAGGACGGTGGCGAGGGGCTTGAGGACGTTGCGAAGATTCATGGAGGAATCCTTCTCTTCTGGGGGGCACCGCCATGGTGCCCGCGTCTCGACCCCTGGTAACAGATCGCGGACCCTCATGAGTGTGCATTGCATGATCATGCAGGTTTCTCGGGCATGCATATCCGCCCCGGACCCTGTGGGTCCGGGGCGGCACCGGCGGAGGTGGCGGGATTTGAACCCGCGAGAGGGCACAACCCTCAACCCGCTTAGCAGGCGGGCGCCATAGGCCACTAGGCGACACCTCCGGGACAAGCCTGCACAGGTTACCCATCGGCCGCCGTGTCGAAAAATCGGGGCCGCTCCCGCGGGTCGGCTCAGCGAAGCCGGCGGTAGCCGTGGCCCCGGTCGAGGTGGGCGGACAGGGTCTCGGTGAGCGTGGTCGAGTCACCCTCGAGCACGTCGACGGGCAGGATCGTCGTACGCCCGTCCCGGAGTCGGAGCACGACGCAGCGCTGTCCCCGCAGGGTGGCCGCCTGCAGGTCGAGCACGTCGGACCACCGGGCCGACCTGGCCTCGGCCGAGCGGAGCGCGCGGACGCGGTAGCCGTGCTCGTCGAGTCGCAGCACCCAGTGCCGTACGCCGACCAGGAGGCCGAGCGTGAGAACCCCGACCACTGCGAGGGCCACCAGCCCGGAGAGGAAGACCGGCGAGAGGGAGGTCAGCCAGGTCACCAGCACGCCGACGAGGACGACCGCACCGATGGCCACCAGGCCGGTGCCGAGCAGCCTGGCCCGCAGCGCGGGCGCCAGCGCGTAGTCCACCCGGTCGGCCGTGGGGGGGCGGGAGGGGTCGTTGGCCGGGGTGCTCACCTGGCGATTAGACCGGGTCACGGGGGCCTCGCAAAACCAGCCCTTGTCGGAATCATGTGAACTGGGTCACACTCATGGTCCCCCTCATGCACGGACAGGCGTGAAAGGTGGTTCGGGATGGCTCCTCTCGAGACCGCGATCAGGGAACTCCGGCTGATCCTGGCCGACAATGTCACCGCGCCCGAGTGGCGCTGGCACGTACGACGGCGGCTCTCCGAGGTCAAGGACGCCCTCGCCCACCCCCAGGATCACCATCCCGAAGCCTGGCTCGACGCCCGGACCACTCTCTCCGAACGGGATCGGTTCCAGCTGCACGCCCGCGTCGTGGCGTTGTCGTCCGGGGTCCTCGACCGGCTCAGCGCCGAGGCGATCGTGCACGAGACCCGGCGGCTTCTCGGCGACATCGAGCACCACGTGCAGCGGGTGCACGACCTGGTCTACGACTCGGTGTCCCTGGAGCTCGGCGGCTCCGAGTAGAACGAGGTCCCCTGGGTCGACCCCGAAGAACAGCCAGCAGAGGGGGCGGGATTCGAACCCGCGGCTGACATCACTGCCAGCGACCGCTTTCAAGGCGGTTCCGATCGGCCGCTCCGGCACCCCTCCAGGTCCTCGGATGACTCCGGGGACCGGGCACGAGTGTAGTAGGCGGGCGCCGGTCGATGCGCAGGCCCGGTCAGTGCAGGGGGTGCAGCCGCGAGGGCTCGGATCGCGTCTCGGGAGGCCTCCCGCCGCCACGGCCACCCCGCCCGGTGAGCAGCCGCTCCAGCCGGATGAGGGCGGCGCCGAGGAGCAGGCCCAGCACGACGCCGTAGACCGCTCCGAGCAAGGAGGCCAGCACGGTGTCGTCGCGGTTGAGGAAGTCACTGGCGAGATGGGCGGTCGCGGCCGTCCCGAAGGCGCAGACCCACCAGCCCTGCCGGCGGTGGGAGCGCATCGAGACGCCCCAGACGAGGGCGGGGATCCCGATCAGCACCTCGACGGGATGGGGAACGCCCCCGAGGTGCTCGCGGGCCCAGTCCTGCGCCGACCGCACCTGCGAGACGAGCTCGGGGGAGCCGTACCTGGTCAGCGCCGCGGTGTAGACGAGGACCACGACCAGCAGCACCCCGGCGCCGGCCACGAGGAACACGCCGCGGCGTCCCAGGGCGTGCATCCCGCCACCGAGCCGGTAGACCATCGCCACCGTGGCCAGGAGGGCCGCGACGATCACGCTGTAGGTGAACCGCTCCGGGTCCACGTCGACCGAGAAGCCCTCCACCGCGAGGCCGCCGGCCCCGGCCAGGACCGTCGCCAGGACGACCTCGAGGACCACCCTGCGCGCCGTCGGGGCGGGTCGCGTGCCCAGGACGGCGAGACAGGCGGCGAGGACCGCGGTCCCGAAGGCCGCCCCCGCGAGCAGGGGCGCCCACTGGGTGGCGACGGCGGCCACCACGACGACCGCGGCGAGCGAGGCGGCCGAGCGGGCCTGCCCTCCGCTTCGGACCGCCAGGCCGAGGGCCACGAGGACGCCGAAGGCCGCGGCGCACGACTGTTCGGCCCAGGTCGGCCCGTCGAGCCTCCGGAGCGCCACGAGCCCGGCGGTCAGCGCGACCAGGGTGAGGACCCAGGCCGCGGGGAGGGCTGGGGCCCGGCTCCGCTCAGCGGGTACCTGCTCGTCCCCGCCGGAGAGAGGATCGTCGGGGTGGAGGCGTGGCCGGGCGGGCTCGTCCCGGGTCTCCTCCGACCCTGGGGGCAGCACCTTGCGGTGGCCCGGCTGCTTCTCCGCCTCTGGCACGCCGGGAGCGTACAACGGAGCTCACATGCGGCGGTTGGCCAGCGAGGGGTTGGTGCGGCGTACGTCGGACACCGCGGCGCGGTCGATCACGGCGTCCAGCACCGCCTCGTCCTCGTCGGCCTCGATCACGACGTCGCCGTCGGGAGCCACCACCAGGGAGTGGCCGCTGTAGCGGGGGCCGGGCTGGCCCACCGCGATCACCCACACGGTGTTCTCGATCGCCCGGGCTCGGAGCAGCGTGCGCCAGTGAGCGACCTTGCGGTCACCGGCCACCCAGGCCGCGGGCACGACGAGCGCCTCCGCTCCGTCCTCGACCAGGGCGCGGGCCAGCTCGGGGAAGCGCAGGTCGTAGCAGGTCATCAGGCCCAGGGGGAAGCCGCGCAGCTCGACGAGCGAGGGCTCGATCGCTCCCGGGCTGATCGTGTCGGACTCGCGGTGGCCGAAGGAGTCGTAGAGGTGGATCTTGCGGTAGGCGGTGAGCTGCTCGTCCTCGGCGAGCACGAGCGTGTTCAACGGTCGCGCAGGGTCCGGCGCCGCCTCGAACATCCCACCGAGCCACGCCGCCCCCGACGTGCCGCTGAGGTTTCGCATGCGGCTGGCGAAGGGACCGTCGAGCGGCTCGGCGTACGGCGCGAGGTCGGACCCGGGCTCGCCGAAGTCGCGGGCGAACGCCTCGGGCAGCACGACGAGGTCCGTCTCCCCGGGGAGGGCGGCGATCTCCTCGAGCGCCGCCAGGTTCTCGGCAGGGTCCAGGCCGGAGGCGCGCTGCACCAGCCGGACGCGCAGCTCTCCTTCTCCGGGTTGCTCAGCCATGTCCCTAGAGTGCCAGCCCCTGGTGCGAGACTGCCAACCGTGAGCGGTCATCCAGCTCCCCTGCTCGGGGCGATCATCCTGACCGGTGGCAGCGCCGCCCGTCTCCAGGGTGCCGACAAGGCCTCGCTGGAGCTCGGTGGCGCCACCCTTCTCGAGCGCGCTCTGTCCGCCCTCGCCGAGGTCGCCGACGTCGTGGTGGTGGGCGACGAGGTCGGCACCAGCCGCCCGGTGACGTTCCGGCGCGAGGACCCGCCCGGTGGTGGACCGGCGGCGGGGTTGCTGGCCGGCCTGTCCGGTTTCGCACGGACCCCGACCCTGGTCGTGGTGCTCGCGGTGGACATGCCGCTCGTCACCGCCGGCACCGTTCGTCGGCTGGTACGTGCTGCCCAGGAGGACGGCGCTCTCCTGGTGGACGCCGACGGCCGCCGGCAGTACCTCTGTGCCGCCTACCGCACGGCCTCCCTGGTCGCCGCCGCTCCGAGGTGGGAGGAGCAGCACGGCCTCGCCGTCCGCAGGCTGGTCGGCGACCTGGTCCTCACCGAGGTGCCCGCCGAGGGTGTCGAGGCCGGGGACGTGGACACCTGGGAGGACCTGCTCAGCCTCCGCTCCCACCTGGACACCTGACGCTGTCTCAGCACACCGGGGGCCAGCGATGGTCAGGAGATTTCGCCGTTGCCTTGCACAGGTGTGAGGTCGCGTCCAAGACTGTGGGGGTGAACCTCCACGACTGGATCGATGAGCTGTGCGACGTCCTCGACATCGAGGTCGAGGTCGACGAGGCGGTCATCCTCGACCTTGCCCGCGACGCGGCCCACAACGTCGAGCGCAAGTCGGCGCCGATCTCCACCTTCCTGCTGGGGTACGCCGCCGCCGGGTTCGAGGGCCGGCCCGAGGAGGTCGAGCGGCTGGCCGGGCTGGCCGCGACGCTGGCCCTGCGCTGGGACAAGGCGCCCGACGAGATCCCGGACGCGGTCCAGGCGGTCGAGGTCGAGGTCGAGCTCGAGGACGACGAGACCGACGCCTGACCCCTGCCCCGCGAGAAGCCGGGGCGACAGGTCCTAGGGTGGCTGCATGCGCGCCGTCACCGCACCCCAGCCGGGTGGACCCGAGGCCCTGGTCGTCACCGAGCTGCCTGATCCGGACGCGGGTCCCGGCGAGGTCGTGATCGACATCGTCGCCAGTGCGGTCAACCGCGCCGACACCTTGCAGCGCAAGGGCTTCTACCCACCGCCGAAGGGCGCCTCCGACGTCTTCGGCCTCGAGTGCTCCGGCCGGATCAGCGCCGTGGGCTCGGGCGTCGAGGGCTGGAGCGTGGGCGACGAGGTCTGCGCGCTGCTCGCCTCCGGTGGGTACGCCGAGAAGGTGGCCGTTCCTGCCGGCCAGGTGATGCCGCTGCCGCCCGGCGTCGGGCTGGTCGAGGCTGCCGCCATCCCGGAGGTGGCGTGCACCGTCTGGTCCAACCTCGTCATGGTCGCCGGGCTCGAGCCGGGGGAGACCCTGCTCGTCCACGGCGGAGCGGGCGGCATCGGCAACTTCGCCATCCAGCTGGCCAAGGCGCTGGGAGTCACGGTGCTGACCACCGCCGGGTCGCCGGAGAAGATCGAGCTGTGCGAGTCCCTCGGGGCCGCGCGGGCCATCAACTACCACGACGAGGACTTCGTCGAGGTGGTCCAGGAGGCTGGGGGCGCCGACGTCATCCTGGACAACATGGGGGCCAAGTACCTCGCCCAGAACCTTGCTGCGCTTGCGACCGAGGGACGACTGGTCGTCATCGGCATGCAGGGTGGCACCAAGGCCGAGCTCGACCTCGGGGCGATGATGGGTAAGCGCGCCGCGGTGTTCGCGACGTCGCTGCGCGCCCGTCCCACCGAGGAGAAGGCGGCCATCTGCGCCGAGGTCGTCGAGCACGTCTGGCCGCTCATCGGCGAGGGCCTGGTGACCACCTTCGTGCACGAACGGGTGCCGTTCGAGGAGGCGTCCCGGGCCCACGAGCTGATGGAGTCCGGTGCGCACAGCGGCAAGATCCTGCTCACCGTGGGTGGGTAGGGTCGACCGCATGTCGACACCACAAGACCAGACGCCGCACGACCAGATGACGGTGATCGGTACGGACGGGCACGCTGTCGTCGTACGACCCGACGAGGAGCACGACGATGAGGGCCGCGAGCGCAACGTCGCCGAGCTGGTGGAACAGCCGGCCAAGGTGATGCGGATCGGCCGGATGGTGCAGCAGCTCCTCGAGGAGGTGAAGTCGGCCCCCCTCGACGAGCCCGGTCGCAAGCGCCTGGCCTCGGTGCTGCACACCTCCATCCAGGAGCTCAAGGACGGTCTGGCGCCGGAGCTCGACGCCGAGCTGGACCGGCTGATCGAGCCGTTCGACGACGCGACGCCGAGCGAGTCGGAGCTGCGCATCGCGCAGGCCACGCTGGTCGGCTGGCTCGAAGGCCTCTTCCACGGCATCCAGACCGCGATCTACGCCCAGCAGATGGCGGCGCGCTCCCAGCTCGAGCAGATGCGCGCCCTACCGCCGGGTGCGATGCCCGGCATGCACGGCGATCACGGTCACCCCGGCTCCGAGGAGCCCCACGAGCCGGGCTCGCAGGGCGGGATGTACCTCTAGCAGCTCAGTCGCAGTAGTCGCAGATGCCGGTCGAGGGCACGGCAGTGTGGCACTTGGGGCACAGCGGCGGCATCTTCTCGGCGGCGGCGGCACGACGCTCGCGACTGCGCGAGGCGCTCAGGCGCGGGGTCAGGGCCCAGGAACCTCCACCGGAGGGCAGGTCGGCACCGAACGCGCGGTAGCACTCGAGGCGCTCCCGCGCCGCGTGGTCGTCCGGGTCCCCGGAGATCTCGCCACGAGCAGCGACGACGCTGGGTGCGTAGCCTGCGCCCACACTGCCGTCGGCGTTGACGCAGAGGGAGGACAGCAGGGGCTCGCCACGCTTGGCGCTGTCCATCGCGACGCGGCCGAGCACGTCGCCGATCCAGTAGTGGCTGGGGCGCTTGGTGACGATGTTGCTGCGGCTCATGACAGCCGCGGCCAGCTCCTTGGACGTGATGACCGAGTGGTACTTGCCGGCCGTCTCGATCAGGACCTCACGCGCGGACTCGGCCCAGGCGGTGCGGGCGGCGTCGTCTCCCATCTCGGAGGCGTCGACGGTCGTCGGCCCCTCCTCGACCTCGGGAGCGGGCTCGCCGTCGACGGCGAAACCGAGACCGACGAGCACGCGGGCGGCGCCTTCGGCGCCACCGGCGAAGTCCTCGGCCGGGGCCAGCTCGCCGGTCGCACGCAGGTGGGCCACGCCGAGAACGGCCATGGAGTCGTAGGACTCGGAGTCGTGCACGAGCTCGAACTCGCCCTGGGCGTCGAAGCCGTAGCGGGAGAGGAACTCGTCGGCCCCGATGCGGTCGAACTCTTCCAGCGCAAGCAGGACGTGCTCAGGCCTGACGGCCAAAAAAGGGGGCATGTACTTCACTGTACGTCCCGGTAACGTGCGCGTCCTAAAGTGGCCGGACCATGATGAGCTCGCCGTCCTCGGTCGAGCCCCGCAGCTGTGTGAAACCACACGCGGCGAGCACCTTCAGGCTGGCCCGGTTCTCGGGTCTGACGCTCGCCCGGATGCGTACGCCGGCCCGGTCTGTCTGCTCCAGCAGCGCGGTGAGTGCCTCGTGCACCGCGCCGTGGCCGCGAGCCTCCTCGACGAGCCCGAAGCCGACCTCGGCCTCGACCACCTCGTCGGGTCCCGCTGCCGGGGACCCGAAGAAGCCGATCGACCCGACGACGAGGCCGTCGCCGCTGCGGACGATGTGCCGGGGCCCCCAGGAGGCGTGGGGGTTGTCGGCCTTGACCATGGCCGCGGCGTCCTGGTCCGAGCGGCGGGGGTAGTCGCGGTGCCAGGAGACGCGACGTCGCCCGGCGAGCATGCCGGCCGCGTCCTCGGGGGTGACCAGGGGCAGACGCAGCCGTGGGGAGGTGACTACTTCAGGAAGCTGCATGTGTCCTCCGCCGAACGTGTGGTGCTCGTCGTCTCACCGATGACCGTAGCTGCGCCGTCGGCCGCATCACCCTTCGAGCGAGGGGAACCAGCGCCGGAGCTCCACGGCGGCCCCGTCGTCGTAGACCGTGTCGGTGCTGACGTCGGCCGCGTCGTGGACCTCCTGCACGGCCTGTCCCATGGCGACCCCGCGGGCGGCCCACTGGAGCATCTCGATGTCGTTGCGGCCATCACCGATGGCGAGCACGTCCTCGCTGCCCAGGCCGAGCGCGCGGGTGACGTGGTCGAGCCCGGAGGCCTTGGAGACACCGACCGGCGCGAGGTCCAGCCAGGCCGTCCACCCCACGACGTAGTCGGTGCCGTGCAGCCCGAGACGCGCGGCCATGGCCACGAAGTCCTCGGCCGAGGCGGTCGGGTCACGGATGATCACGCGGCTCACCGGCCCGGCGACGATGTCCTCGATCTCGGTCTGGATCATCTCGCCGGACAGCTCGCCGTCGGGGAACGGCCGGCTGACCCGGTAGCCGACACCACGCTCCTCGACCGCCACCAGGGCCTCGGGGTGCTCCTGCAGCACCATCCGCACCGCCGCCCGGGCGTCGAAGGTCTCCTCGTGCACGACCTCGAGCGGTGGGTAGCGGAAGATCACGGCACCGTTGGAGGCCACCACCCACAGCCGGTCGGCCCCCTCACGAGGCAGGTCGAGGAGCTCGGCGATCTTGTCCATGCCGTGCGGTGAGCGACCGCTCGCGAGCACGATGTGGGCACCGGCGTCGACGGCCGACTGCACGGCGGCGTACAGCACCGGGGAGATCTGCTCATAGCTCTGCCCCGACCCCTCGACCCACTTGAGCAGCGTGCCGTCGATGTCGAGCGCGACCACCCGGGGATGCCAGTTGTCAGGCACGTGTGGCTTGGACAAGCTCAGGCCCCGTCCACGCGGGGGAGGACCTCGCGGCCCTGCAGGTAGGGCCGCAGCGCCTCCGGGACCCGCACCGAGCCGTCGGCCTGCTGGTGGGTCTCGAGGATCGCCACGATCGTGCGCGGGATGGCCACCAGGGTGCCGTTCAGGGTGGCGATCGGCTTGACCTCCGGCTGCCCCGAGCCGCCCGTGGCGGGGAACCGCCCCCGGATGTCGAGGCGCCGGGTCTGGAAGTCGGTGCAGTTGGAGGTGGAGGTGAGCTCGCGGTAGCGACCCTGGGTGGGCACCCAGGCCTCACAGTCGAACTTGCGCTTCGCCGACAGGCCGAGGTCGCCGGCCGCCACGTCGATCACACGGTAGGCGAGCTCGAGCTTCTCGAGCCACTCCTGCTCCCAGCCGAGGAGCCGCTCGTGCTCGGCCGAGGCCTCCTCGAGCGTCGTGTAGGAGAACATCTCCACCTTGTCGAACCAGTGCACGCGGATGATCCCGCGGGTGTCCTTGCCGTGCGATCCTGCCTCCTTGCGGAAGCAGGGGCTGAACGCCACGTAACGGCGGGGCAACGTGTCGGCGTCCAGGATCTCGTCGGAGTGGTACGCCGCCAGCGGTACCTCCGAGGTGCCGACGAGGTAGGTGTCCTGCCCCTCGATCCGGTAGACGTCGTCGGCGGCCTGACCGAGGAAGCCGGTGCCCTCCATGGCGCGTGGCTTGACCAGGGTCGGCGGGATCATGGTCGTGAAGCCGGCCGCACGGGCCTGGTCCATGGCCATGTTGACCAGGGCCAGCTCGAGGTCGGCGCCGGCACCGGTGAGGTAGTAGAAGCGCGAGCCGGAGACCTTCGCCCCGCGCTCGACGTCGATGGCGCCGAGGATCCGGCCCAGCTCGACGTGGTCACGGGGCTCGAACCCCTCGGCCTCGAAGTCGCGTGGGGTGCCGTGCTCGGAGAGCACGACGTAGTCGTCCTCACCGCCGGCGGGCGACTCCTCGGCCGCCGGGTTGGGGATCGCGTAGATCGCGTCGCGCCAGTCCTGCTCCGCCTCTGACTGGGTCGACTCGGCCGTCTTGACGTCGGCTGCGAGCGTCTTGGTCCGTGCCAGCAGGTCGGCCTTCTCCTCGCCGGTGGCCTTGGCGATCAGCTTTCCGAGCTGCTTCTGCTCGGAGCGCAGCTGCTCGAAGTCGGCGATCGCGGCACGGCGGGCGGCGTCGGCCTGCAGGGCCTCGTCGACCACTGAGCCGGACAGGCCGCGCTTCTCCTGGGCGGCTCGGATCAGGTCGGGGTCATCGCGAAGAACTCGTGGGTCGATCACGGCCCGAGACTAACCGTCACGGTGCCGGGGGAACTACTCAGTTGGCGGCAGCACGAGCGGGAAGCCCGCAGCCACGGGGGCCACCGGGGTGCTCGGCTTGCCGTAGGCGGTCCACTCCTTGCCGTCCTTGGGCAGGTAGTAGGTCGTCACCGAGTCGGCGTCCGCACAGAACGTCCACGTGAGCCCGGCGGCGTCGGTGAACCCGGCACCGAGGCGGCAGGGGCTCTGCGGCAGCGCGGACATCCCCGGTGAACCCGCGGCCAGCACGGTGCCCTCGGCGCGGGTCAACGGGCTGGTGTCGGCCGAGCCGTTGCCCGGGGGATTGGTCTCTTCGCTGTCGATGCTCTCGACGTAGGGCTCGCCGGTGTTGCGGTCGAAGCCGTTGGTGAAGACCCACGGGCCCTTGGGCAGCGTGCTCTCCAAGGTGGCCTTGCCGCCCGCCACGCTGAGGGACCAGACGCGGTTGCTGGTGTCCACGACTCGGAGCGTGTCGGCGCGCGCGGGGTCGAAGGCCCAGCCGATCGGGTCGACATCGCTGAGCCCGGTGCGGTCGCGGATGTCGATGACCTTGGCCGAGCCGTCGGTCAGCGAGTAGACCTTGGACCTGCCGCTCTTCTCGTCCTCGCGGGAGATGCCGGTGTCGGGGATGGCCCAGGCGCGGTCGGCGCTGACCAGGACTGCAGCCTGGTCACCGGTGGCACTGGCGGCCTTGACTCCCGGCAGCTCGCGGGCCGTGGCCTGTCCGGTCGAGGGGTTGAAGCTGAGGTAGACCGACGAGCTGGTCTCGCCGTCGGCGCCACCCGCGGTCGTCATGCCGAGCAGCCAGCTGCCCTCGCCGGCGCTCGTGTCGGGCGCCGCCGACGGGGAGGCTGACGGGGTCTTCTCCGACGGGGAGTCGCCGTCCTTGGCCGTGATCTCGACGCTGCCGCAGCCCGCGACCAGGAGGAGCGCTGAAAGGGCCGCAGCCAGCGGGAGGACTGGCGACCCGGAAATCGTTCGACGCATGTGGTCCCCCTCCTCCGACCGCCATGGTCTTGAATGGTCGCCATGGCCAGGTCCGCTCCCCCTCATGATCCCACACCAGCCCCTGTGGGGCGTGGACGTGACTGAGGCCGAACTACGTCCCACCCGGCTGGGGTGGAGCACCCTGTTCTTCGTGCTGTTCGCCCTGCTGGCGATCCTGGTGAAGACGACCTGGACGCCCTTGACGGATCTCGACACACACTTCGGCTCGTGGCCCGAGTCCTTCACGAGGGCCCACCACGACGCCTACCTGTTCTGGCACTATCTGGGCCTGGCCACGACGACCTTGCCGGAGGCGGTCGCCACGGCCGTGGCGGCGGTCGCGCTCGAGGCCAAGGGTCACCGGCGTGCGGCGATCTGGACCGTCGGGGTGATGGCGACCGTCGGCGTGGCGGTCGCCGTCCTCAAGCAGCTCATCGGCCGCGAGCGGCCCGTCTGGGACGACCCGGTGCAGGTGCTCAGCTCGTTCTCGTTCCCCTCGGGGCACGCGGCGGGGATCGTCGGCGCGATGGGCGTCGCGGTCGTCCTCACCCGGATGCTGGTGCGCCGCCGCGGCGTACGACGCCTGGTGTTCGTGATCTCCACGATCATGGTCGTGCTGGTCGGGGCCGACCGGATCTTCCTGGGGGTGCACAACGTCTCCGACGTCGTCGCGGGCTACCTGCTCGGCGGCGGCGTCGTGCTGGTGTGGCTGGGGCTCTTCGACCCCACCCCACGGTCGATCGCGCGGGACAACGCCCCGCTCGCCGACGCCGTCCCGAACCAGCGCAAGAAGCTGGCCGTGATCCTCAACCCGATCAAGGTCGACGACGTCCCACAGTTCCGCGCGCTCGTCGAGGCGCTGGCCACGGACTCGGGCTTCGCCACCGTGGTGTGGTGGGAGACGACCGTCGAGGACACCGGCTACGGCATGGCCCACCAGGCGGCGACCAGCGGCTGCGACCTGGTCCTGGCCATCGGCGGCGACGGCACCATCCGCGCGGTCTGCGAGGAGCTCGCCGGCACCGGCATCCCGGTGGGCATCGTGCCGGCCGGCACCGGCAACCTGCTTGCCCGCAACCTGGACATCCCGCTCTACCTGCGCTCGGCCGTCGACGTCGGCATCAACGGCCAGGACCGCGCCATCGACATGGTCGAGGTGAGCGGCGACAAGATGGAGGACGCCACGTTCCTGGTGATGGCGGGCATGGGCTTCGACGCCGCGATCATGGAGGGCGTCAACGAGACCATCAAGGCCAAGGTGGGATGGCTGGCCTACGTCTGGTCGGCGCTGAAGTCGCTGATGTTCCCGGCCATCCGGGTGGAGATCTCGGTCGACGGCGAGGAGTTCACCCGGCACCGGGCGCGCACCATCGTCATCGGGAACGTGGGCTTCCTCCAGGGTGGCATGCCGCTGATCCCGGACGCGTCGATCGACGACGGCTTGCTCGACGTCGTCCTGCTCTACCCCCGACGGTTCCTGTCCTGGGTCCCGCTCGCAGCCCGGGTCCTGACCAGGAACAAGCGCACCGACGAGCTGATCACGCGGATGACGGGCCGCGAGGTCGTCGTACGCTCCCACGTCGACGCGCCCCGCCAGCTCGACGGTGACCTGATCCCCCCCGGCAAGGAGCTGCGAGCGACCTGCGTGCACGGTCGGCTGCTGGTGCGGGTGCCGCGCTGACGGTTTTTCTGGTTAACCAGAAAAACTCGCACCACCCAACGTTGCAACGTGGGGGAAGTGGCAGGTTTTCTGGTTAACCAGAAAAACTTACGACCGTTCACGCCGACGTCAGGAGGGCCCGAGCCCCGGGAACTAGGGCCGGGCGTGGGAGATCGCGTCCTCCTCCTCGGGGGAGAGCTGGGTCTCGCTGGCCCACGCGGCCACGTTCTTGGCATAGCTGCGGGAGTCGTTGCGTCCCTGGATCGCCGTCAGGACGACACCGCTGCCGCTGTCGTCGAGCAGCGCCATCGACCAGGAGAGCTGGCCACCGGTGTCGGTGAAGGCGTCGTAGCGCACCACGGCGACGTGCCGCATGGCCTGGGCGCTCTCCGCCTTGAGGGCGGCGACCTCCTGGCGCAGGGCCCTCGGGTCCTCGGGGAGAGCGCTGGCGTCGGCACGACTACGGCCCCCACGCCCCCGTCCCGACGTACGACGACCCGCGACGGCCACCCCCAGGGCGGCCAGGGAGAGCAGCAGGGCGAGTACGGCGAGGGCGGTGGTCACCCTGCCGAGGGTAGATAGCGGGACGGTTCGCCCAGTGGCGACTCGCGGGGCGGGCAGCACGTCACGTGGGAAACTCGGCCTGTGACCAGCCAAGGCTCCTCGACCGGACCGCGACGGATCGCCTACCAGGGCGAGCCGGGGGCGAACTCCCACATCGTGTGCAAGCTCCACTACCCCGACTGGGAGCCGGTGCCCTGCGCCTCCTTCGAGGACGTCTTCGCAGCGGTCGAGGGTGGTGACGCCGCGCTGGCGATGATCCCGATCGACAACTCGATCGCCGGGCGGGTGGCCGACATCCACCACTTCCTGCCCGACTCGGACCTGCACATCGTCGGCGAGCACTTCCTGCGCATCCAGTTCGCGCTGATGGCGCTGCCCGGTGCCACGCTGGAGACCATCGAGACGGTGCACAGCCACGTGCACGCGTTGGGCCAGTGCCGCAAGGTCATCCGGCAGCTCGGCCTGCGGCCGGTGATCTCCGGCGACACCGCGGGTGCGGCCCGCGAGGTGGCCGAGTCCGGCGACCTCAGCCAGGCCGCCATCTCGCCCCCGCTGGCCGCGGAGACCTACGGGCTCGAGGTGCTGGCGCGCGACGTCGAGGACGAGGAGCACAACACCACCCGCTTCGTGGTGCTCTCCCGCGAGATGGTGCAGGCGGTGCCGGGCAACGGCCCGGTCGTGACCAGCTTCATCTTCAACGTGCGCAACCTGCCGGCCGCGCTCTACAAGGCGCTGGGCGGGTTCGCCACCAACGGTGTGAACATGACCAAGCTGGAGAGCTACATGGTGGGCGGCTTCTTCACCGCCACCCAGTTCCTGGCCGAGGTCGACGGCCACCCCGACGACCCGGGCCTGCGGAGGGCGCTGGAGGAGCTGGCCTTCTTCACCACCGACATCAAGATCCTGGGTGTCTACCCGGCGGACGGTTTCCGCCAACGGTGATCGGGGGGGATGATCGGGCCATGCGCACTGCCTACAAGGCCCTTGGCCACACCATCGCCGGACTCGTCGCCGTCCAGGCGGCCGTCATCGCCTTCGCGGTCATGGGCCTGTGGTCCTGGGTCCGGGACGGCAACGACCTGACCACCGGTCAGGTGAAGGCGGAGAACATCGACTCCACCGGTGCCGTCGGGTTCGCGCTGCACAGTGCGATCGGGATGATGGTGATGCCCCTGCTCGCGATCGCGATGCTCGTCGTGGCCTTCCGCGCGGGGATCGACGGTGGCACCAAGTGGGCGGGCATGCTGCTCGGCGCCGTGGTGCTCCAGGTCGTGCTCGGGGTGCTCGGAGAGGACCTCCCCGCCCTCGGTCTGCTGCACGGACTGCTCGCCCTGGGCATCGCCTGGCTCGGTTGGCACGCAGCCACCATGGCGGGTGCCACGGAGCACTCGCTAGTTTGAGCCGGTGAACCGACCCATCCCCGACGCCACCGGCGTACCGCAGACGGCTGATCTCGGCTACGCGCGGGTCGACGTCGACCGCGCGTCGCGCACCGGCGACCCCGAGGTGGTCTACGGGTCCGGGAAGACACCCGAGCAGGTCGTGGGCATCCTGCGCACGCTGCACGAGCGGCACCCCGAGCGCGCAGTGCTGGCGACCAGGCTCTCGCCCGAGGCGATCGACCACGTGCGGTCCGAGATCCCCGACGCCGTCGTCGAGGAGGTGGCCCGCGCCGTGACCCTCGGCCCGATCCCGCCGGCCCGCGGGCTGGTGGCGGTGATCAGCGCCGGCACCTCGGACGCCCCGGTGGCGGCCGAGGCGGCCCTGACGATCGCGGTGCACGGCGCCGGGGTCGAGCGCATCGACGACGTCGGCGTCTCCGGGCTGCACCGCCTGCTCGCGGTCCGCGACCGGTTCGCGGAGGCCGACTGCCTGGTCGTCGTGGCCGGGATGGAGGGCGCGCTCCCCAGCGTGGTGGGCGGCCTGAGCGGAGTGCCTCTCGTGGCGGTGCCGACCAGCGTCGGGTACGGCGCCTCCTTCGGCGGGCTCGCCGCCCTGCTGGCGATGCTCAACTCGTGCGCTCCCGGGGTCACCGTCGTGAACATCGACAACGGGTACGGCGCCGGCGTCTTCGCAGCCCGGGTCGCCCGGCGCGCCCAGAGTGCCACCCAGCCTGCCGCCGAACGACCTGCCGACGGTGCGGCCGAGCCACCTGTCGGACGGGCGCCGGCCCCACCGTCCGGCGGACCGTCGTGATCGCCTGGGTCGACGCCTCCTCGGGGGCCAGCGGCGACATGCTCCTCGGCGCCCTGGCCGACGTCGGGGTGCCCCTGGGGGTGATGGCCGAGGCGGTCGAGAAGGTGGCGCCGGGCGAGGTCCGGCTGGTCGAGGAGCGGGTGCAGCGCGGCGGCTTCGCCGCCACCCGGTGCCACGTCGAGATCGAGGACAGCGAGCAGCACCGCACCTGGCGTGACGTCGAGCGCCTGCTGGCTGGTGCGGGGCTGCACGAGCACGTGCGCTCCCTCGCCCACGACGTCTTCGCCCGCCTGGCCGAGGCCGAGGGGCGGGTGCACGGCATGCCGGCCGAGGACGTGCACTTCCACGAGGTCGGGGCGCTGGACGCCATCGCCGACGTCGTCGGCGTGTGCGCGGGCATGGTCCACCTGGGTCTGCAGACACTCGTCGTCTCGCCGGTGTCGGTGGGGGGTGGCACGGTGTTCTCCGAGCACGGCCGCCTGCCGGTTCCGCCGCCGGCGGTGGTCGAGCTCCTCCGTGGCGTGCCGAGCTCCGGGGGTCCCGTCGACCTCGAGCTCTGCACGCCCACCGGGGCAGCGCTGCTGACCGCGCTCGCCGACGACTGGGGCCACCAGCCGGCGATGGCGGTGTCCCACGTCGGGGTCGGGGCCGGCGGGCGTGATCCTGCGGGGCACGCCAACGTGCTGCGGCTGCTGGTGGGCGCCGCCTCGCCGGCCGCCTCGTCGAATGCGGGACCCCGTCTCTACGAGGCCAACATCGACGACCTCGACCCCCGGATCTGGCCGGTGGTGATCGCCGCTCTGCTGGAGGCGGGCGCGAGCGACGCCTGGCTGACACCGATCCTGATGAAGAAGGGCCGGCCGGCGCACACGTTGAGCGTCCTGGTGGCCGCCGACCGGGCCGACGTCGTACGCCGTGAGATCCACCGGCAGACCTCCACCATAGGGTTGCGCGAGCAGGTGATCGCCAAGCACGAGCTCGACCGCGAGATGACGACGGTCGAGATCGACGGTCAGCAGGTCGCGGTGAAGGTGGCCAGGCTCGGGGGAGAGGTGCTCAACGTGCAGCCGGAGTTCGAGGACGTGGCCGCGGCCGCGCGGGCGCTGGGTCGACCGGTCAAGACCGTCATGGCCGAGGCGGTTGCCGCCGCGCGAGGGCTTGCTTGATGGACTTCGCCGTCATCGCGATCGTCTTCGGGGCGATCTTCGTGGTCGAGCTGCCCGACAAGACCTTCATCGCCGCCCTGGTGCTCTCCACGCGCTACAAGCCGTTGGCCGTGTGGGTCGGCGTCGGCCTCGCGTTCCTGGTGCAGACCCTGATCGCGGTCGTGGCCGGCCACCTGGCGACCTACCTGCCGGACACCCTCATCAAGTCCGTGGCGCTGCTGATCTTCCTGGTCGGTGCGTTCGTGCTGTACCGGTCCGCCCCCGGCGCCGACGAGGAGGAGCGGCAGCAGGAGGAGGAGTTCGCCGCCAAGGCCGCTGACTCCCGCACCGGTCTCAAAGCGGTCCTGGCGTCCTTCCTCGTCCTCTTCGCCGCCGAGTGGGGGGACCTCTCGCAGCTGCTGACGATCAGCATGATCGCGAGGTACGGCCATCCGGTCAGCGTGTTCATCGGCGCCTGGGCGGCGCTGCTCACGGTCTCGGCGCTGGCGGTACTCGCCGGGCGGGTGCTGCTGCGCTACATCCGGCTCTCGACGGTCCACTACGTCGGGGCGGCCGTCTGCCTGCTGCTCGCGAGTGTGTCCGCGGTGGAGCTGCTCGGCTGGGCATAGGGTTGCCTGATGAGTGAAGCCCCCATGAATGCTCAGGCCGGTCCGGGAGTCTCCAGCGAGGTCGGCCGGTTGCGCACGGTGATGCTGCACCGGCCCGGGCCCGAGCTGCAGCGACTGACCCCACGCAACAACGACAAGCTCCTCTTCGACGGCATCCCCTGGGTGGCGCGAGCACAGGAGGAGCACGACGTCTTCGCCGAGGCGCTGCGCAGCCGCGGTGTCGAGGTGCTCTACCTCACCGAGCTGCTCGTGGAGACGCTCGCCAGTGAGTCCGCGCGTCAGCACGCGATCGAGGCCGTCACGGGCTCGCTGAGGCTGGGTGACACCCTGCGCGACTACCTGGTGAACGCGCTGGGGGAGCTCTCGCCCGAGGCGCTCAAGGACGTCCTGACGGCGGGGCTTCGCAACGACGAGGTCCGTGGTGGCTTCGGGCTGGTCACCAGCCTGCTGGCCAGCGACGACTTCCTGATCGACCCGCTGCCCAACCTGCTGTTCACCCGCGACTCCAGCGTGTGGATCCGGGACAAGGTGGCGATCACCTCGCTCGCCATGCCCGCCCGCGAGCGCGAGAGCCAGCTGACCGAGCTGATCTACACCGACCACCCGCGCTTCGTCTCGGTCCCCAAGATCCACGGCTGGCGCCGTGAGCACGTCGAGGGCGGCGACGTGCTCCTGCTCGCGCCCGGCGTCCTCGCCGTCGGCGTCGGGGAGCGTACGACGCCCGCGGGGGTCGAGCGACTGGCCCGGCAGGTCTTCTCCGACGGGGCAGCGCACACCGTTCTCGCCGTGCCGATCGCCCAGGAGCGGGCCACGATGCACCTCGACACCGTCTGCACGATGGTCGACGTCGACAAGATCGTGATGTACCCCAACGTGGCCGACCACCTGACCGCCCACGCTGTCACCGCCGCCGACGACGGCACCCTGCTGGTGGCCGGGGCGGAGCCGTTCCTGGTCGCCGCCGCCAAGGCCATGGAGATCGACACCCTGCACCAGATCGACACCGGCCTGGACCCCGTGACCGCCGAGCGCGAGCAGTGGGACGACGGCAACAACACCCTGGCCGTCGCGCCCCGTGTGGCCGTGGCCTACGAGCGCAACGTCGAGACCAACAGCCGACTGGAGGAGGCGGGCATCGAGGTCATCGCGATCTCGGGCTCGGAACTCGGCTCCGGCCGTGGCGGACCGCGCTGCATGTCCTGCCCGATCGCACGCGACGAGGCCTGAGAATTGAAGATGCCCGACCGGTGTTGACGGGGGGGACAACATCGGTCGGGCATTTACGAATGTAATGCATGCCCAGAGCCCCCACAACTACTGGGCCACCATGTACTACCAAGTGTCAGCGAATGGTCATCTGGCGACTGGCCAGACCGGCTCGCGCGGCCCGTTCCTCCGGGGTCAGGGGGGTCGTCGACGCCATGGCGTCAGCGAGGGCAGCGACCAGGGCGGCGGCCGGCTCCTCGAGGGCCTCGGGCCCCGTCCCGAGCGGGAGGTCCCACACCGGCGCGACCAGCCCGTGGGCCCGGAACATGCCGATCAGGCGGTCGTCGGCCACCAGGCTCTCGGCCTGGGTGACGTGCAGCCGCGCGAAGCCGTCGAGCACCTGGTCCTCGTCGTGCGGGAGCACCCAGCGGAGGTACTCACGGTTGCCGACGGAGGTCCAGTAGGCCCCGTCGACGCTGGTCAGTCGCCGGGTCGGTGCCGCGGCGTCGTTGGCCTGCTCGAGAGCGGCCGCCATCGATCCGTCCGAGTCCTCGAGGTCGGCCACCCAGTAGTCGAAGCCGTCGTGCACCGTGACCTCGAGCGGGTCCGTCGTGACGAGGTCCTGGAGTCGTGGCCCCTCACCCGGTGCCTCGGCCAGGCCGACCATGCTGCCCGGCTCGGCGTCGAGGGCCTTGAGCAGCACGGCTGCGAGGTCGCGGCTGGGGTCGCCGTACGCGTGCTGCACCTGCAGACCGAGCCAGATGCTGCCGTCGTCCCGCACCAGGGCAGGGGCGGCGCCCGGCAGCAGCGAGCCCAGCAGGACCGAGCGGTCGCTGTCCTTGAGCTTCAGGGGTGCCGTGGCGGCCGGGACGAACTCGCGGAGGGCGACGACGTCGGCCTCGCTCGGTAGCCCCTCGAAGGGTCGGGCCACGAACACCGGCGGCGCTCCTGCGTCGCTGCCGTGGCAGGCCTTGTACCGCCGGCCGGAGCCGCACGGGCACGGTTGGCGAGGTCCGACCTCCCCCTGTGCGGGAGCGTCGGTGACTGCGGTCGCGGTGCGGTTGCGCTGGCGAGACTTCTTTCCCATGGGGCGAACACTAGGTGCCACGCCCTGGCGGTTGTCAGGCCAGGGCGAGCAGAGCGTGCACCGTCGTGCGTGAGCGCGACGACTCGACCCACCAGCGGGAGGCGAGGACCTCGACGATGGCCAGACCGCGACCCGCGAGATCGGAGACCCCGGCGTCGACCTTCTCCGGCGTGGTGCGGGCGCCTCCGTCGGTGACCGCGATGTCGAGACCGGTGGGACCCGCACCCCAGGAGACGTGCATCGTGCCGTCGGCCAGCGGGCGGGCGTGGCGTACGGCGTTGCCGACCAGCTCGCTCACCACGAGGCGGGCGTCGTCGCGCTGCTCGTCGCAGGCACCGAGACTGCGCATCCACTCGATCAGCTGGCGGCGGGCCACGGCCGCGCTCTCCGCGCTGAACGGCAGGTCGATGGCCATCGGGTCGGCCTCCATTCGCTGTCGCGCGGCCTCAGCCATGGTCTACCTTCGCATTCCTGTATTCCGGGGGAGATGATGCGTGGCTGACTCGATTTTGCCCACCCCGACGCTTCGTAAACTCACTGGTCGAAACTTCTCAAATGGGTCACGGCCGCCCCGGGCGTGTCGGTGATGATCGCCTCGATGCCCAGCTCGGCGCACAGGTCGATGTCACGGGCGTCGTTCACGGTCCAGCAGTGCACCCGAACGCCCGCCCCCACGATGCGCCGGATCAGCTCGGGGTGTTCGCGCACGAAGTCGATGCCAGGACCGACGAGCCAGTCGGAGTCCACGAAGGGACGCGAGCGGTACCACTGCGTCGGGCTCTTCATCAGCAGCACCAGCTCGAGGTCGGGGGCCAGTCGACGGATGCGGCGCAGGGCCACCCAGGAGAAGGACATGATGCGCGCGGGCGAGTCCTTGCCCGCCCAGCCGAACTCGTCGAGGAGCTGCACCAGCCGGCGTTCCACCAGGCCGGCGTAGCGCGTCGGGTGCTTGGTCTCGATCGCGAGCTCGACACGACGGGGGTAGTCGTCCGCGGTCTCCAGCAACCGGCGCAGGGTCAGCACCTTGGCCAGCTCGGGGTCGCCGTCGGGGGCCTCGTCGTCGAGATCGGCCCAGGGGTTCTTCCAGGCCGCGAAGTCGAGGTTCTCGAGGTCGGCGAGCTCCATGGCGGAGACGATGCCGTCCCGGTGCGCCGTACGCCGCAGGTCACGGTCGTGGACACAGACCAGGTGACCGTCGGCGGTCAGCCGGACGTCGCACTCCAGGGCCTCCGCGCCCTCGTCGAGTGCCGCCACGTAGGCGCCGAGAGTGTGCTCGGCGTTCGTCGCGCTCGCGCCGCGGTGGGCCACCACCTGCGGCCGACTCTGGACCATGCGGCCATTCTGCACGTCAGCGCGGCCAACGCCGGGACGTGGGCGTGTGGGGGTGGGTCGCGGACAGGTCGGGGCAGCTAGCGCTGGCTGCGGAGGAACTTGCCGAAGTGGGGAACGGTGAAGGCGACCGTGCCTCGTTCGCCGGAGAAGACCAGGCCCTTCTTGATCAGGCCGTCGCGGGCGGGGGAGAGGGACTGCGGCTTGCGTTCCAGGAGGCGGGCGATGTCGGCGGTGCTCACGGCGAGGTCCCGGGTGCCCTCACCGAGGTCGGCCATCGCCACCATGTAGTCGCGCTCGGCGGGGGTCGCGCGCTCGTAGCGGGCACCGAAGAAGCCCACGGCCAGCTCGGCCTCGGCCTCCGGGGCCGCCTGCATGACGTCGGCCCAGCGGATCGGGGTGTCCACCGCGACGTCCCACGTGACCTTGCCGTAGGCCTGGACGAAGTAGGGGTAGCCGTCGGTGAGCCGGTAGAGCTCGTCGAGGGCCTTCGGCTCGTAGGTCGCATCCTCGGTCGCGGCGGGCACGATCCAGGCCCGGTCGGCCATCTCGCGGGGGAGCCGGTCGACGGCGACGTAGCGGAACAGCCGCTCGGCGTACGACTTGGCGGCCGCGAGCGCCACGGGCAGGTGCGGCAGCCCCGCGCCCACGACGAGGAGGGGTGCTCCCTGCTGGCTGATCTCGTGGCAGGCGCCGCACAGGGCGCCGAGCTCGGTAGGGGAGAGGTCCTGCATCTCGTCGATGAACAGCGCGATGCCGACCCCGAGGTCTCCGGCGAGGCTTGCGACGTCGGTGAACAGCTCGACCAGGTCGAGCTCGAGGTCGCCGGAGTCGGCCCGGCCGGTGGTGGCGGCCACGTCCAGCATGAGCGGCCGGCCGTGTCGGGGGCTGGTCTTGCGGTCCGCGAGCTCGGTGCGCAGCGCGAAGGCCTTCAGCACCCCGGTGACCTCGTCGACGCGGTCGGGGTCGCGGTGCCGGTGAGCGACCTCGCGCACGGCGGCGTGCACCGCCTGCGCGAGCGGCAGCCGCACGGACTGGTCGGGGCGGGCCTCGATCTTGCCCGTTCCCCACGCTCGCTTGACCGCTTGGCTCCGCAGCGCGTTGAGCAGCACGGTCTTGCCGACACCTCGCAGCCCGGAGAGGACCATGCTGCGGTCGGGACGGCCGGCGGCGACGCGTTCGAGGGTGACCTCGAACTGCCTCAGCTCGCGGTCCCGGCCGGCGAGCTCGGGAGGGCGCTGTCCGGCGCCGGGGGCGTAGGGGTTTCTGATCGGGTCCACGATCGGAGGGTATCGGGACGTCTAGCGAATCTCGTAGATTTCGCTAGCGAGTCGTATCAGGGGGCGACCTGCGGTGGATCGGCGTCCAGGCCGGCGCGCAGGGCCTCGACCAGCATCGGCACCTCCGCGAGCGGGAGCCGGAAGGTCCCGGTGCACTCGCCGCCGTGCCAGAGCGAGAGCAGGACCAGCCCCGCCTCGTGGTGCCACCGGACCCGGAGCGTGCGCGCCTCACCACGGGTGTCGAGGAAGAACTCGGCACCCAGCGGGGTCGGTGCGACCGTGGCCATGATCGATTCTCCCTCAGGACCGGGTCCTGGACCAGAGCGGCAGTAACGTGGGCTCGTGCCCGAGCTGCCCGAGGTCGAAGCCTTGGTCCAGGACCTGTCCCAGCGCCTGGACGGTCGAGCGATCGTGCGCGTCGACATCGCCGCGTTCAGCTGCCTCAAGACCTACGACCCACCGGTCACCGCACTGGCCGGGGCCATGGTCGACGGCGTCACCCGGCACGGCAAGTTCCTCGACCTCGACGTGTCCGGCACCCACCTCGTCCTCCATCTCGCCCGCGCCGGCTGGGTGCGCTGGAAGGAGGAGGTGCCGGCCCTCCCACCTCGGCCCAGCAACAAGTCACCGCTCGCGGCGCGGATCGTGCTCGACAACGGCGCCGGCCTCGACATCACCGAGGCGGGGACGCGCAAGAGCCTGGCGCTCTACGTCGTCCGCGACCCGTCCGAGGTCGAGGGCATCGCGCGTCTCGGCCCGGACCCCCTGGCCGGCGACTTCACGCCCCAGGTGCTCGGTGAGATCCTGCAGCAGGCGGGACGGGCCCAGATCAAGGGCGTGCTCCGCTACCAGAGCAACATCGCCGGCATCGGCAACGCCTACTCCGACGAGCTGCTGCACGCCGCGAGGATGTCGCCCTTCAAGGCCTCCAACAGCCTGAGCGAGGACGAGCTGCAGACGCTGCACGACGCCATCCGTACCGTCCTCGGCGACGCGGTCAAGCGCTCCAGCGGTCTGGCCGCGAGCGAGCTCAAGGGCGAGAAGAAGAGCAACATGGCAGTGCACGGCCGCACCGGCCAGCCGTGCCCGGTCTGCGGGGACGTCGTGCGCGAGGTCAGCTTCGCCGACTCGAGCCTGCAGTACTGCGCCACCTGCCAGACCGGAGGAAAGCCGCTGGCCGACCGGCGCATGTCCAAGTTCCTGAAGTAGCCTTCCGGGCATGATTGAAGTTCCAACGATCGAGGTCGCCCAGGTCCCCGATCCGATCCCCGAAGGCGTCACCGTCCTCGACGTGCGCGAGCCGATCGAGTGGCACCACGGACGCATCGAGGGCGCCGTGCACATCCCCCTCACCCAGATCCCCGACCGGACGGGCGAGCTGCCCGCCGACCAGCAGCTGCTCGTCGTCTGCAAGGTGGGTGGTCGGTCCCACCAGGCCACCGCGTTCCTGCGGGAGAAGGGCTTCGAGGCGGTCAACCTCGCGGGCGGGATGATCGACTGGGCCGAGGCCGGTCGCCCGATGGTCGGCGACGCCGAGGGGGATCCCCTCGTCGTCTAGGCGAAGGCGGCAGGGAGCGGGAGTGCCAGGGCCTGCTCCAGGCGTGAGAGGTAGTCCCCCCGCGGCAGCTCCTGCACCCCCAGGGTCGCCAGGTGCTCGGTCTGCCACTGCGTGTCCAGGAGCCGCTGGTCGGCGTACTCGTCGCTGAGCAGGTCCACCAGGCCCATCAGCGCGACCTTGGAGGCGTCCCGCTCCCGGGTGAACATCGACTCACCGGCGAAGAGGCCACCGATGGCCACGCCGTAGAGACCTCCGGCCAGCTGTCCGTCGCGCCACGCCTCGACGGAGTGGGCCCATCCGAGGTGGTGCAGCTCGGAGTACGCCGCCACGATCGCCTCGTCGATCCAGCCACCCGACCGCGACGGGTCGGCGCAGGCCGTCATCACCCTGGTGAACGAGGTGTCGACGCGGATCTCGAAGTGCGCCGCCGACTTGCGCATCGAGCGGGTCACCCGCAGCGAGGACAGCGGCAGCACGCCGCGCCGCTCCGGTGACCACCACGCCATCCGCTGCGTCCTCGCAGGGCCGCCGCCGTCGGCCGCCATCGGGAACAGGCCGCCACGGTAGGCCGCGAGCACGGTGCCCGGGGCGAGGTCAGCGCCGATGGCCACGAGGTCACCGTCGCCCGAGTCGGCGGGAGGGAACGCCCAGGGGGTGGGGGCTGGTTCGACGGGCACGAGGTCAATGGTTGCAGGGCCGTTTGTAGGCTTCACCCATGAGCCTCTCCAGCCGTCTGGGTCGATCGGTCGCACCCAAGGTCACCCAGCTCGCCCCCAGCCTCACCGCTGGCTTCGTGCACCAGGCTCTCGAACGCGCCATCCGCGGAGCCGGGCCGCTCGCCGGCGCTGCGGCGGCCGCCGAGAAGCAGCTCGCCGAGCAGAAGGGCGACGTCGACAAGGCGATCCGTGAGGTCATCGAGAACCACGTACGCCTCGCCGGAGCGCAGGGGTTCGTGACCAACATCGGCGGTCTGGTCACGATGGCCGTGACGGTCCCGACCAACATCACCGGACTGGCCCTGATCCAGTGCCGCATGGTGGCCGGCATCGCCCACCTGCGCGGCTACGACCTCGCCGACAAGCGCACCCGCAACGCCATCCTGGCCAGCCTCCTCGGGGAGGAGCGTGTCCTGGCCCTGATCAAGAAGAAGAAGGTCCCCGGCACGCCGATGGCGCTCGCCACGGCGCCGGTCCACGACCCGCACCTGGACGACATCATGGCCAACGAGGTCGCCGCGGAGCTGGTCACCAAGGTGGCGGGGAAGCGCATCGCGACCACGGTCGGGCGCCGCATCCCGGTGGTCGGAGGCCTCGTGGGGCTGAGCGCCGACGGCTTCGCGACCTGGAAGATCGGCCGCTACGTCGACCGGGAGTTCCTGCCCCGCAACCGGCGGTAGACCGCCAGCCCGCCGCGGGCCACGGCGTTGCTCCGCGACATCGCCACCGCGCGCTCCTTGGCCTTGTAGGACCGGGTGCCGTGGAACTTGTCGAGCTGCCCCATCAGGTCCTCAATGACTCCGTGCAGCTCGATCTCGGAGTCACGCAGGCGGGCGGCCTCGTTCGTCATGATCGCCAACGCGTCGATCGCGGCGTCGGAGACCTCCCGCTCCGCGACCGTGTCGGGGTCGGTGAACGGTCGTGGCGGGCCGGGCACGAGGTCGTCGAGCTCGCCCACCACGTCGTACCCGCGCAGGGCGAGCTCGCTGACCCAGGATCGACCGAGGTCGCTGGCCCACCGATGGGCCTCGTCGGACAGCGACAACCGGGCCGAGCCGGGGCGGCTCGAGAGGTTCTCGTGCACCAGGAGCTCGCGGACGAACCGCCGGTAGTGGTGGTTCGGGAGGACGTCGTTGAGTCGCTCGTTGAGTCGGCGGACCATGGCCGACTCGGGCACGCCGAGGGAGGCGTTGGTGCGGGCGGTCGGCGTGAACTCGGCCGGGTCGAGGCCGAAGAGGCCGGCGAACCGCTCCCAGAGCAGCGTCGGGCTCGAGCCCGGAGGCGGCACCGTGACCAGGTGCACCCGGTCGCGAGGGATCGAGTCGGCCCAGCGGTCGAGCACGTCGGGCACCTCCTGGACGCCCCAGAACCACTGGGCGACCTCGGTGCTGCGCTGCTCGTCGCGCAGTCGCTCGATGAACTGGGCGTACTCCGTGGTCCGCCGGTGCTTGAGGTTCTCCTGCCACTCGGCGGGAATCTGGCGCACCAGGTCGCGGGCGGAGAAGACGAGGTGGATCTCGGAGGCGTCCCCGAGGGTCGAGAGCGCACGCGCGACCTGGACCCGCGAGGCGGTCCCGAAGATCTCGTGGCTGATGATCGAGGTGCCGGGCCAGTCGCGGACCTGGGCTGCGAGACGGTCCCAGGCGCCACCGGCCTCCCGCTCGAGCCCGCCCCAGGGCAGCTCCATCAGGTCGAGTGCTGCCAGGAAGTGGGCATCGTGCCGGTCGGCGGCGTAGAGGATGCCGCGCTCCCGCAGGGTGTCGCGATGGGTGAACAAGATGTCCTGGACGAAGGACGTGCCCGTCTTGGGGGCACCGACGTGGAGGAGCACGCGTCGAGTCACAGCTGTCCTCCCTGGTGCCAGGTCCGGAGCAGGCCCGTCACGGCCAGCTCGAGGGTGTGCTCTCGGTCGATGGTGCCGGGCAGCCGGTGGTCGGTGGGAGCCAAGGCGTCCGGATCGCCGTGGACAGCGTAGCCAGCGCGACGCAGCCGCTCGGCGGTGGTCGCCGCCACCTCGCGTGCCCACGGCAGGGAGGCGGGTGGGGTGACGGGGGCGATCGACAGGGACTCACCCGCGCTGCGGACCACCACGTCGGCCCGGTCCTCCTCCAGCACGGCGACCAGGGTCCGGGCCACGTCACGGACCCGACCCGGCCCCTGGGTCAGTCCGGTCAGCCGGTTGAGACGCCTGAGCAGGTCCGAGAGCGCGGCGTCCCCGCTGCTCCCGAGCTGCACGGGTCTGGCTCGCAGCACGGCTGTGGTCAGGGCGGCGGCCCGTTCGGCGTCCCGGGCGACCACGACGTGGAGCGGTTCGCGGCGACGGTCCCGGAGCCGCTCGGCGATCCCCGCGAGGTCGATGGAGTCCGGGAGGCGCCCGGCTGCCTGGGCCCGGCGCCAGGTGGTGCTCCACTTCAGGATGCCGCCGTTGCCCACGGCCTCGGCCCAGTGCTCGGCCATCATCACCTCGATGGGACGGCCGATGACGACATGGGTCGGGCGCCAGTCGGTCTCGAGGTATCCCTGGGCGAGCAGGCCACGGCGTACGGCGGCGACCGTGGCCGGGGCGCCGTGGAGTCGGAACCGCCGGCGCCAGGGGGTCGACCAGGGGGTTCTCCGCCACCCGCGCGGGGGTGGGCGCAGACCGGGGAGCAGGTGGGCCAGCACCCCCACGCCCAGGCGGACCAGCTCCTCCTCCGGCAGGCCGCTCGGGTCCATCGCCGGGGTGCCGAAACGTCGTGGTTCCCGCGGCCAGGGGAGGGGTACGTCGAGCAGGCCGCGACCCGGCGATGCGGTGGCGAAGACCCGGTCGGCCAGGCCCCGGAGGTCGTGGGCGTCGGGTCCGGCGGCGAGGTTGATCCGGCGTACGAGCTCGAGGTGGATGGCGTCGGGCAGGGGGCCGGGCCGCCTCGCGCCGGTCGCGTCAGCGGGGTGGTGCCAGGCCGACCAGGGCGTCGTACCCCCGGCACGGAGGTGGTCGGCCCAGGCCCAGACGGCGTCGCCGTACGTCGGTGCCACTGAGGGGTCCGCTGTCGGGATCGGTGCCATCAGCCGCGCAGCCGCCGCGCGAGCCGTGCGACCGGACCCTCGTCCGGGGAGTAGTTCTGGACCTCGTCGAGCACGTGGGCGAGGGCCTGGATGGCTGCTTCGGCGACGACCGCGGGGTCAGCGTCGTCCGGGTCGCACCAGTGGCCGCTGTCCTGCGGCCACACGGGGACCAGGTCGTCGAGGTCGCCGACCACGTCGACCGCGGAGCCGCGGATCTTCTCGAGCCAGTCGGCGGTGATCTCCTCGACCACCGCCCGTCGGTCCGGGGGGACCGTCGCCGGGTGCTTGTCGGGTCGGACGGCGAGGACCTCCTTGACGATCGTCTCGCGCACCCAGGTCACGTAGGTCTCCCGCTGGACCTCACGCTCGGCCAGCTCGAGGTTGAGACGACGCAGGAGGGTGACCTCCGCAGCCCCCAGGGAGGCGTTCGTCGTCCCACTCTCCGCGACGGGGGTCTCGGGGCTGATCCCGACGACCCCGGCGAAGCGCTGCCAGAGCAGGTCGTGCGGGGCGCCGCTCGGGGGGACCGTGACGAGGTGCACGCGCTCGGGCGGAAGGTGCGCCCCCCACGCGGCGAGGATCCGCGGCAGGTCCTGGACGCGCCAGAACCACATCTGCCAGTCGGTGCGGCCGTAGTTCTTCTGCAGCGCTCCGAGGAACTCGGAGTAGTCACGGCGCCCGCGGTGCTTGACGCGCTCCTGCCACTCCGCCGGGATCTGCCGACCGAGGTCGCGGGCGGTCAGGACCACGTGGACCTCGTGGTCGGGGAACGACGACGTCGCTCGCGTCACCGCCTCGGGACCTGCCGCCGCGAGGATCTCGTGGCTCACCAGCACGTGGCGACGGGCCTTGCGTGCCTCCAGGACGAGCGCGTCCCACTGCCCGCGGGCCGCCTTCTCCTCGCCGGCCCAGCGCTCGCCGATCAGGTCGAGGGCGGCCTCGAAGTGGTTGCCGGTGCGGGTGTGGACGTAGTCGATGCCCTGCTGCTCGAGGGGCGCCCGGTTGAGCGCGAGCTTGTCCTGCAGATAGCTCGTGCCGCTCTTCGGCGTCCCGACGTGCAGGTAGACCCGTCGGCTCATGCGCGCATTCTGCCGCACGCGGAGGGGACCGGCTTCACCAGTGAGCCGTCAGTCGCCCGGGGTGAGTGCGGTGACCACGCGTGAGGGGCTGGGACGGCCGAGGATGCCGGCCATCCAGGTGCTGGTCGCCACCAGCGCCGCGAGGTCGACCCCGGTCCCGATCCCGAGTCCGTGGAGCATCCAGACGAGGTCCTCGGTGGCCAGGTTGCCGGTCGCACTCTTGGCGTAGGGGCACCCACCCAGGCCGCCGGCGCTGGCGTCGAAGGTCGTGATGCCGTGCTGCAGCGCCGCGAGTGCGTTGGCCAGCGCCTGCCCGTAGGTGTCGTGGAAGTGCACGGCCAGCGCCTCGTTCGGCAGCCCCGCGTCGTTGAACGCCGTCAGCAGCTCCTTGACGTGGCCGGCGGTCCCGACGCCGATGGTGTCGCCGAGGGAGAGCTGGCTCGCCCCGAGGTCGTGCAGGCGCTTCCCGACGTCGACCACCTGATCGATCGGCACCTCGCCCTCCCACGGGTCGCCGAAGCACATGCTGACGTAGGCGCGCACGTCGAGGCCCGCCTCCCGGGCGCGCGTGACGGTCGGCTCGAACATCGCGAACTGCTCGTCAAGGCTGCGGTTGAGGTTGCGCTGCGCGAAGGTCTCGGTCGCACTGCCGAAGATGGCGATGTGCTCGCACCCCAGCTCGAGCGCGCGGTCGAGCCCGCGCTCGTTGGGGACCAGGACCGGGAGCTTCCTGCCGGTCTCGCCCAGGAGCTCCACCAGGTCGCCGGCGTCGGCCAGCTGGGGGACCCACCTGGGGTGCACGAAGCTCGTCGCCTCGACCACGGGCAGGCCTGCCGCGAGGAGCCGGTGGATGAACTCCGCCTTGGCGGCGACCGGTACGACGGCCTTCTCGTTCTGCAGGCCGTCGCGGGGACCGACCTCGTAGATCGTGACCTTCGCGGGGGTGGCGGCCGGCCGCCCGTCGGTGCTCACTGGTCGACCGCCGAGGGCTCCACGACGAACAGGGTCTGTCCGAGGGCGACCTGGTCGCCGGTGGAGGCGCCGACCGTGGTCACCGTGCCCGTGAACGGTGCCCTGAGCGCGAGCTCCATCTTCATCGCCTCCAGTACGCCGAGCCGCTGGCCCTCCTCGACAGGATCGCCCTCTGCGACGTCCACGTCCAGGACGGTGCCCGGCATCGGGGCGGTGAGGGTGCCCTCACCGGCGGCCGGACCGCGGGCGGCGAACACGTCCGGCCGTTCGAAGACGAAGCGCTGCCCGAGGTGCACGACCTCGACGCGATGGCTCTCCGCGTTCACCACGGCCTGCTGCCGTCGACCGTCGAGCGTGAGGACCATGACGTGCTGCTCCGCTGAGAGCTGGCGCACCTCGGTGTCGTCGATCCGGCCGTGGACGCGGTCGACGTGCAGCGGGACGTCGAGCTGCACCAGCACCGGCGCGGGCCCGGCTCCGAGACGGAAGCCGTCGCTGCGGAACGGGCCGCTGCTGGTCTCCGCGGCGAGCATGGCGGAGGTCCAGGCGGCGAAGATGCGGGCCACGTCGGGCGTCGGGGCCGCGATCTCGGCCGTGTCGAGCCAGGCCGTGTCGATGGTCGCGTCGCGGAACTCGTCGCTCGCGGCGAT
Organism: uncultured Actinomycetota bacterium; assembly: GCA_963843775.1. Lineage (GTDB taxonomy): Bacteria > Actinomycetota > Actinomycetes > Propionibacteriales > Nocardioidaceae > Marmoricola. The sequence goes on along the minus strand of CAWJLT010000014.1, from coordinate 173,920 downwards.
GGCCCGCAGGAATCCGGCGTTGGTGGTCAGGCCCAGGATGGCGGTGTCGTCGAGCGCCGCCACCAGGGCCAGGCGGGCGGACTCCCGGTCGGGCCCGTGGGCGATCACCTTGCCCAGCATCGGGTCGTAGGAGGTGCTGACCTCCTGCCACCTCTCCAGGGCGTGGTCGACGCGGGCCCTCGCGGGCCAGCGGACGAAGGTGGCCGTCCCGGCCTGGGGGAGGAAGCCGTTGAACGAGTCCTCGGCGTAGACCCGCGCCTCGATCGCGTGACCGGTCAGGGCGACGTCGTCCTGGGTGAAGGGCAGCTCCTCGCCGGCGGCGACCCGCAGCTGGAGCTCGACGAGGTCGAGAGGCTCGTCGCGGACGGAGACGGCGAGCTCGGTGACCGGGTGCTCGACCTGGAGACGCGTGTTCATCTCCAGGAAGTAGGTCTTCCCGGTGGCGTTGTCGAGCAGGAACTCCACGGTGCCGGCGTTCTGGTAGCCGACCTCTCTCGCCAGTGCGACTGCCGCGCTCGTGACCTCGGTGCGCTGCTCGGCCGTGATCGTCGGGGCCGGCGCCTCCTCGAGCACCTTCTGGTGCCGTCGCTGGGTGGAGCAGTCGCGCTCGAACAGGTGGACGACGTTGCCGTGCGAGTCGCCGAGCACCTGGACCTCGATGTGGCGCCCGGACTCGACGTACGTCTCGATCAGCATGGTGTCGTCACCGAAGGACGACAGGGCCTCGCGGCGAGCCGCCGTCACCGCCTCGTCGTAGCCCGCGGCGTCGCGCACGATGCGCATGCCCTTGCCTCCGCCACCGGCAGCGGCCTTGACCAGCACCGGGAAGTCGAAGGTGGCGGGGTCGGCCCCGAGCTCGTGGGACGGCACGACCGGCACGCCGGCCGCGACCGCGATCTCGCGCGCCGCGTCCTTGCGACCCATCTGCTCCATCACCCGGGCGCTCGGGCCGACGAGGACCAGACCGGCGTCCTCGACCGCCTGCGCGAAGGCTGAGCGCTCGGAGAGGAAGCCGTAGCCGGGGTGGACGGCCTCGGCGCCGGTCGCCCGCGCGGCGGTGAGGACGGCCTCGACGTCGAGGTAGCTCGGGACGCGCACCGCCTCGTCGGCAGCACGCACGTGGGGGGCGGTGGCGTCGAGGTCGGTGAAGATCGCGACGGTGCGCAGGCCGAGGGAGCGGCACGAGCGCATCACGCGGAGCGCGATCTCGCCACGGTTGGCGATCAGAACGGTTCGCATGTCACTCACATTCGGAAGATGCCGTAGGTGGGGGCAGGGACGGGCGCGTTCGCCGCGGCGGCGAGACCCATGCCGAGGACCCGGCGGGTGTCGAGCGGGTCGATGATGCCGTCGTCCCAGAGCCGGGCGGTGGAGTAGTAGGGCGAGCCCTGGTGCTCGTACTGGTCCCGGATCGGAGCCTTGAAGGCCTCCTCGTCCTCGGCCGACCAGTCGCCACCCCTCGCCTCGATGCCGTCGCGCTTGACGGTGGCGAGGACGGCGGCGGCCTGCTCGCCGCCCATCACCGAGATGCGGGCGTTGGGCCACATCCACAGGAAGCGGGGGTCGTAGGCGCGGCCGCACATGCCGTAGTTGCCGGCGCCGAAGGAGCCGCCGATGACGACGGTGAACTTGGGCACGACCGAGCAGGCGACCGCGGTGACCAGCTTGGCCCCGTCGCGCGCGATGCCGTTGTTCTCGTACTCCTTGCCGACCATGAAGCCGCTGATGTTCTGCAGGAAGACGATCGGGGTGCGGCGCTGGTTGCACAGCTCGATGAAGTGCGCGCCCTTGCGGGCCGACTCGGAGAACAGGATGCCGTTGTTGGCGACGATCCCGACGTCGTACCCCCAGATCTTCGCGAAGCCGCAGACCAGGGTCTCGGCGTAGAGCTGCTTGAACTCGTGGAACCGGCTGCCGTCGACGACCCGGGTGATGACCTCGCGGACGTCGTACGGCGTGCGGGTGTCGGTCGGGACCACGTCGTAGAGCTCGGCGGGGTCCTTGACGGGCTCCTCCACCTCGGCGGCCGGAGGTCTGGCCGCGGTGCTCGAGGAGCCGGCGCCGGCGGGCGACTCGGAACCTCCTGAGGCGGGAGGCAGGGTCGCCACGATCGAGCGGATGATGGCCAGCGCGTGCGCGTCGTCCTCGGCGAGGTGGTCCACGACGCCGGACTTGCGGGCGTGGACGTCGCCGCCGCCGAGATCCTCCGCGGTGACGACCTCACCGGTCGCGGCCTTCACCAGGGGCGGGCCGCCGAGGAAGATCGTGCCCTGGTCCTTGACGATGACCGTCTCGTCCGACATCGCGGGCACGTAGGCGCCGCCCGCCGTGCAGGAGCCCATCACCGCTGCGATCTGGGGGATGCCCTCGGCGGAGAGGTTCGCCTGGTTGAAGAAGATCCGGCCGAAGTGCTCCTTGTCGGGGAAGACGTCGTCCTGCATGGGCAGGAAGGCGCCGCCGGAGTCGACGAGGTAGATGCACGGCAGCTTGTTGGTCCTGGCCACCTCCTGCGCCCGGAGGTGCTTCTTGACCGTGACCGGGTAGTAGGTGCCGCCCTTGACCGTGGCGTCGTTGGCGACGATGACGCACTCGCGACCCTCGACCCGGCCGATACCGGTGACGATGCTGGCGCTGGGGACGGCGAAGTCGTCGTCGGCCCCGGCGTCCTCCGGCCCTCTCTCCGGGCTGTACATGCCGTAAGCCGCCAGCGGGCTGAGCTCGAGGAACGGGCTGCCCGGGTCGAGGAGGGTGTCGATCCGCTCGCGCGCCAACATCTTGCCGCGGTCGGTGTGCTTGGTGCGGGCCGACTCCGAACCGCCCTGCCAGACGCGTGCCGTGCGCTCGCGCAGCTCGTCGACCAGACCCTGCATGCCGGAACTCACGATGGTGCCTCCTCGCGAACGGGGGATGTTAACGATCGCTAACGCAGGCTACAGCCTGAGGCGTGCCCCGTCACGAGGGGAACGGTTAACGCCCGCTAACATTGGCGGGTGACGGAGCGGCGACAGCAGATCATGGCCATCGCGGCCGAGCTCTACGCCGAGAAGGGCTTCCACGGGGTCTCCATCGCCGAGCTGGGTGCCGCCTGCGGTTTCTCCGGGCCGGCGATCTACCGCCATTTCCGCTCCAAGGATGCCGTGCTCGCCGAGATGCTGGTCAGCATCAGCGACGAGCTCCTGACCGAGGGCCGTCGACGCGTGCGTGACGCGACTGAGCCCGCCCAGGCGTTGCGGGCCCTCATCGACTGGCACGTCACCTTCGCGCTCGACCACCAGGCCCTGATCGTCGTCCAGGACCGCGACTGGTCGGCGCTGCCGCTGGAGGCTCGCGAGAAGGTGCGGGAGACCCAGCGCAAGTACGTCGAGGTCTGGGTCAAGCAGCTCCGCTCGATCCACCCCGACCTCGCTCCGAAGCCGGCACGGGCCAGCGTGCACGCCGCCTTCGGGCTCCTCAACTCCACCCCGCACAGCGCCTTCCTCGAACGCGACGAGATGGCCGGCCTCCTCTCGGACATGGCCGCCCGTGCCCTGGGGTGTGTGGCCGCGGCCTAGCTCGAGGGGCCCTGGGCCTGCGAATGTCGCTGGTGAGGCTCAGGAGCGCAACGCCCGTCCCGGGCGCCACATTCGCATGCTCTCGGCGTGGCGCGGCGCGGCCCGGCGCGGCCCGGCTCACCGCGCTTCCATGGCCGTCCGGATGAGGTCCATGTCGCCCGCCTCGACCTCGAACAGCCCACGCCTGAACGGCAGGCCCCAGCGCCTCGGGTCGGAGATGAACGACAGCTCCTCGATCAGGGGTCGGATCGGCGCGGGGGCGACGTCGGCGAACGCGACCTCGAGGCGCCACGGATGGAAGTCGGCGCTCATCTCCACCTGATAGGGCGCCTCTCCTGTCACCGTCGCCAGGCCGGTGAACTCCTGCAGCGTCTCGCCGGAGCCCATGGCCGTGCGGGGGGAGTAGAAGGCGATCTGGTCCCCGCGCCGGAGGCGGCTCAAGCGGGTGCCCTTGCCGTGGTCTGCCTGGGTGAACCCACCCTCGATGGCCGCCAGGACGTGATCGCGGCTGACGGTGTTGATCCAGTACCTCGGCATGGGACCGAGGCTAGGACGAGACACCGACAGGAGTCAGGGGCGGCCGCAGGCTCAGATGAGTCGCGCCACCGCTTCGTCGTACGCCGCCACGGCGGCATCGGCCAGCCCGTGGCCGGTGGGAGCCTCCTCCGCAAGGGCCAGGACCTGCGCGGCCCGGATCCTGGCCTGCTCGCGCTCCTCCACCCCGGGGGCGGCGAGGCCCGAGGCCAGCGCACTGACCTCGGACAGCAGGGCCTCGCGGGTGCGGCCACGCAGGAGGAGCAGCACGTAGGGGTCGCGGTCGACCTGCCACGCGAGCTGGTAGAGCAGGGCGAGGGTGTGCACGCACGGTTGGGTCCAGGCGTCGCACTCGCAGGCGGTGTCGATGTCGCCGGGGCCCGGCAGCACCTCCACGCCGGCCTCGTCGGCGTGCTCCACGAGGTCAGCGGGGAGGTGGCCCGCCTCGAGCGCGGCCGCATAGCCGCTCTCGCGAGCAGCCTCCGTCGCGAAGGCGTTCCAGCCCCGGTCGTCGAGGCGGTCGACCTTGAGCTGCGCCATCTGCGGGGTGACGCTGCCGGGGTCCACCACGGCCGAGGCCATCGCCTCCAGCACCACGATGGCTCCGAGCCGACCCGAACGCGCCAGTGCCCGGGCCGCGACGAGGTCGCCGGCGTCCATCGTGAGCTCCTCGAACGAGCGGACGAAGGCACGTCCCCACCAGGTCGTGCTCCGAGCTCCCGCTCCCCGGACGCGGGTCAGGCGCGGCAGGACGATCGGGTCAGGCATGTGTGTCACACATGGGGGTCGGGCGTGTCCGTGGGCGCCCGGAGCATGACGAGGTCGCGCAGCTCCTCGTTGGTCAGCTCGGTGAGTGCGACCTCGCCGGCTCCGAGGACGGACTCCGCCAGGGTGCGCTTGCGCTCCAGCAGCAGGCCGATCCGCTGCTCGATGGTGCCCTCGGTCAGCAGACGGTGGACTTGGACCGCTCGCGTCTGGCCGATGCGATGGGCGCGGTCGGTGGCCTGATCCTCGACGGCCGGGTTCCACCAGCGGTCGAAGTGGATGACGTGGTCGGCCCGGGTGAGGTTGAGGCCGGTGCCGCCGGCCTTGAGGGAGAGCAGGAACACGGGGGCAGCCCCCTCCTGGAAGTCGCGCACCATCTGCTCGCGCGCCCGGATCGGGGTGCCCCCGTGCAGGAACAGCGTCGGGATCGAGGCGGCCGCCAGGTGTCGTTCGAGCAGGCGAGCCATGGCGACGTACTGCGTGAACACCAGCACCGAGCCGTTCTCGGACAGGATGGTGCCGAGCAGCTCGTCGACGAGGTCGAGCTTCTCCGAGCGTCCCTTGAGACGCCCGCCGGCCTGGCGCAGGTAGTGGGCCGGGTGGTTGCAGATCTGCTTCAGCCCGGTCAGCAGCGCCAGCACCAGACCGCGACGGGTCGCCTCGTCGGAGCGCTTCGATCCGGTCCATCGACTCACGGACCAGCGCCTCGTAGAGCACCACCTGCTCGCGAGTCAGGCGGACCACCTGGTCGGTCTCGGTCTTGGCGGGCAGCTCGGGGGCGATCCCGGGGTCTGACTTGCGGCGTCGCAGCAGGAACGGCTCGACGAGCTGGGCGAAGCGACGCGCGACCGAGGGGTCCACCCCGCTCTCGATCGGCGCGGCCCACACCTTGCGAAAGGCTGCCCGCGAGCCGAGGAGGCCGGGCGTGGCCCAGTCGAGGATGGCCCAGAGCTCGGTCAGGTTGTTCTCCACCGGCGTGCCCGTGAGCGCCACCCGGCACTGCGACCCGATGGTGCGGAGGTTGCGGGCGGTGGAGGACGTGGCGTTCTTGATGTGCTGTGCCTCGTCGGCCACCACGAGGTCCCACGGCACGGTGGCGAGCGTCTGGTGGTCCATCCGCATGGTGCCGTACGTCGTCAGCACGAAACCGTCGCCGAGGCCGCCGAGGTCCCGCGAGGTCCCGTGGAAACGCCGCACGGACACCCCGGGAGCGAAGCGGTGGATCTCGCTCTCCCAGTTGCCCATCAGGCTGGCCGGGCAGACGACGAGGGTCGGTCCGTTCGCGAGCGAGCGCCCGCGGCGGTGGAGGTGCAGCCCGATCAGCGTGATCGTCTTGCCCAGTCCCATGTCGTCGGCCAGGCAGGCGCCGAGCCCGGCCCCGGTCAGCTCGGCCAACCAGGTCAGGCCGTGGCGCTGGTAGTCGCGCAGGGTGGCGTTCAGCGAGGGCGGAGTCTCCAGCGGGGTGACCGTCGAGGCGTGCACGATGCGGTCGCGGACCTTGAGCAGGCTGGCACCGGGGTGCACCTCGACCTGTTCCCCATCGAGCTCGAGCGTGCCCGTCAGTGCGGACTGGAGGGCCACGACGGGCTTGATCTTCTGGGCCGCCTTGCGCTTGCGGGCCCTGCGCGCCACGACCGGGTCGATGATCATCCAGTTGTCACGCAGGCGGATGACCGGCGTGGTGGCGTCGGCCAGGGTGGTCATCTCGTCGTCGGTCAGGGCCTCGTTGCCGAGCGCCAGCCGCCAGTCGAACTCGAAGAGGGCTCCGGGACCGAAGAGGCCTTCGTAGAGGGGACCTTCCCGGGGACCGTGCCTGACGTCGACCCGCGCCTGCGGGATCAGCTCGCCGCGCAGCCCCCGGGGCCAGAAGACGTCGATGCGGGCGCGGTCGAGCGCCTCGAGGCCGTGCTCGAGGAGGTCGGCCAGCTCGTCCCCGTCGAGCACGATCCGGTCGGGCACCTGCTGGCGCTGGAGACGGTCGAGGGGCGCCCAGACCTGGGCGGCTGCGCGCAGCGCGACACTGACGTTGACCCTCGCGGCGCGGGAGAAGCCGTGGTCCTCACCGAGCCACAGCCGGTCGGCGTCCACGACGTGGGCATCGTTGCCGGCCTCGTGAGCCTGGAGCACCACGACCACGCCGCCACCCTCCAGCACCTCGCTCGGTGCCTCGATCCGCAGGGTGATCCGTACGTCGCCCGGTAGGTCTGGGTCCTCGTCCGGTTCGAAGAGACGCTGCCGCCGGGTCAGCTTCTCGCGCTGGTGCAGCGTGTCGAAACCGCCGGTCCCAGGAGCCGTCGAGGGCGGTCGGGTGACCGTGTCGATGACGGCGTCGAGCAGCTGGCGGATGACGTCCTCGGCGGCCTCGACCGTGGTGTCCCCGTGGGCCCGGGCCGTGGCGAGCGCGTGCAGCCGGTCGTCGTCCTCGGGCTGGAGCCGGCCCACCCGCCAGGAGTCCCCCGACTCCGAGAGACGGATCCGACCGGCAGCGACGAGCTTCATCGCGAGTAGCGTCGCCCCGCTCAGCAGACCCACCGAGGGATGGGCGTCCTCGACCCGGATCGCCCGGGTGAGGACCGGGATGGCGCCGCGCATCGGCATCCGGATGGTGCGGGCGGGCCCGGAGAACTCGATCTCGCTGTCCCGCGGCGGATGTTGCGCCACCAGCACGGCCTGACCCTGCAACGGAACGAAGCTCACTGCCCGACTCGCCTCCCTGACTCCTGCGCGTCGAACCTAACCGGTTCCCCTGACAAGGGATGGGTCACGATCCCGAGCCGGACAAAGCGGGTGGGGTCGTCGACCGGCCCCTGAGGTTGTGGGGTGTTGCAACGCCCGACAACCTCAGGTTTCACCGGCCGGCCGGTGAAACCTGCACCACCCCCCAGGCGCCTCAGTCCTCGGCACCCCGGATCGCCCGGGCGACAGCCTTGGGGACCTTCTCGTCGAACACGCTCGGGATGATGAAGCTGGCGTTGAGCTCCTTGTCGGTGACCACGAGGGCGATCGCCTCGGCGGCGCGGAGCAGCATGTCGACCGTGACGTCGCTGGCGCGGGCGTCGAGCAGTCCGCGGAAGACGCCGGGGAAGGCGAGCACGTTGTTGATCTGGTTGGGGTAGTCGCTGCGGCCGCTGGCCACGACGGCGGCGTACTGGCCCGCGTCGGCCGGATCGATCTCCGGGTCGGGGTTGGCCAGTGCGAACACGATCGGCTTCGCGCCCATGTCCTTGATCCACTCGGCCTCGAGCACCCCCGGACCGCTGACGCCGATGAACACGTCGGCCCCCTGGAGCCCGGCGCGGAGGTCGCCGGTGACCCGTCGCGGGTTGGTGCGACCGGCCAGCTCGGCCATGGCCGGCGGCAGGGAGTCGTCGTCGGCGGACAGGCAGCCCACGCGGTCCCAGACCACGACGTCCTGGGCGCCGGCGGCCAACAGCAGGGTCACGATCGCCGTGCCGGCGGCACCGGCGCCGGCCACCACGATCCTCACCTCGGGCAGGTCGCGCTCGATGCAGCGCAGTGCGTTGGTCAGGGCGGCGAGCACGACGATGGCGGTGCCGTGCTGGTCGTCGTGGAAGACCGGGATGTCGAGGCGCTCGCGCAGACGTGCCTCGATCTCGAAGCAGCGCGGGGCCGCGATGTCCTCCAGGTTGATGCCGCCGAACCCCGGGGCGATCGCAGCCACCACGTCGACGATCCGGTCGGTGTCCTGGGTGTCGAGGCAGATCGGCCAGGCGTCGATGTCGGCGAACCGCTTGAACAGGGCGCACTTGCCCTCCATCACCGGCAGGGCCGCTCCCGGTCCGATGTTGCCGAGCCCGAGCACGGCGGAGCCGTCGGTGACCACCGCGACGCTGTTGCCCTTGACCGTCAGGCGAGGGATGTCCTCGGGGTGCTCGGCCAGCGCCAGGCTGACCCGTCCGACGCCGGGGGTGTAGGCCATCGACAGGTCGTCACGGGTGCGCAGCGGGACCTTGGAGTGCACCTCGATCTTGCCGCCGATGTGCAGCAGGAACGTCCGGTCGGAGACCTTGTGGACGGTGATGCCCTCGAGGGTCTTCAGGCTCGCGACGATCTCCTCGGCGTGCTCGGAGTCGGTGGCCGAGCAGGTCACGTCGATGACCAGCCGGTCGTGCCGGGACTCGGTGACGTCGAGTGCCGTGACGATGCCCCCGTCCGAGGCGATCGCGGTCGCGATCCGACCGACCACAGCCGGGTCCGTGTCGGTGTGCAGTCGCATGGTGATCGAGTACGAGCCGCTGGTGGCCGCGCGTCGCTTCCGGGGAGCCGAGTCAGTCATGCCCAGCATCCTGCCCGTACCGGAGGGTTACCGGCCAGTCCGGCACGACATGCGCGTCGTCGCGGCGCTCGCGACTCCCCCGGACGAGGAGTCGCGCGGGCTACTGGACGGGACGGTCCGGCAGCCGCGCCCGGTCGTGCAGCGTCCCGACGAGGACGACCGCCAGCACGAGGAGGCCCTCGACCACCAGGCCCGCTCCCACGTGCCAGTGCAGCAGCGCGGCCCCGGCCACGGCGCCGGCCACGATCATCAGCACGGCGACGGTACGACGGACCGTGCCGCCGCCCTTCCCGCTGCCGAGCACCGAGTCGGCCGCCAGCCCGGTGATGGTCGAGGTGACGACGACGGTGGTCACGTCCTTGACGCCGATGAAGCGCGCCGTCGCGGCCTGGAGGCCCATCGCGGCCCCCAGCAGCGTGGTCACGACCAGCAGCAGCACCGTCGAGGGGTTCTCGCTCACGCCGAGCGTGGTCGCGAGCGCGAGGACCAGGACGCCCACGCTCGAGAGCAGCACGTTGGTCCGCCGCGTCCAGGCGTGCGGGGCACCCTTCAGCACCCGCCCGCCCACGGCCGCGCCCCCCATGAAGCCGGCCAGGGCCAGGAGTGGCCCGAGCACTGGCAGGCCGTCGCCGCCCACCAGGGCCATCCCGAGGATGACCACGTTGCCGGTCATGTTGCCGGTGAACACCCGGTCAAGACCGAGGTAGCCGACGGCGTCCACGATCCCGGTGCCGAAGGTGAGCACCAGCATCAGGACCAGGTGCATCCGCTCCGTGGAGATGGCGGCCAGCCCCGTGGAGGCGCGTCGTCGCATGCGCAGATTGTGACGGGTGAGGAGGGCCACGAGAAATAGGGGTCTCACCAGTCTCGGTTCGCACCTAGCATGGCTCGGTGACCGAGAACCTCGATGTGAACCTGCCACCGTCCGGGCCGGCCGCGAGCCGCGACAAGCTCGACCGGGACGTCCTCCTGGTCGCCGGTGTCGTGGTGCTCGGGGCGATCATGTCGATCCTCGACATCACGGTCGTCTCGGTGGCCCTGCAGACGTTCCAGAACGTCTTCGACGCGACCGCGGCCCAGGTGGCGTGGACCATGACGGGCTACACGCTGGCGCTGGCCAGCGTGATCCCGCTGACCGGCTGGGCCTCCGACCGGTTCGGCACCAAACGCCTCTACCTGCTCGCGGTCACGCTGTTCACCGCCGGCTCGGTGCTGTGCGCCACCGCGACCTCGCTCGAGATGCTGACCCTCTTCCGTGTCCTGCAGGGCCTCGGTGGCGGCATGCTGATGCCGCTCGGCATGACGATCCTGACCCGCGCGGCCGGTCCTGACCGGGTCGGCCGGGTGATGGCGGTGCTCGGTGTCCCGATGCTGCTGGGGCCGATCTTCGGCCCCATCCTCGGGGGCTGGATGATCGACGCCCTCAGCTGGCACTGGATCTTCCTGATCAACCTGCCGATCGGCGCGCTGGCCCTCGTCTACGCCGTCGTCGTTCTCCCGAGGGACGACGTCGAGCCCTCCGAGTCCTTCGACTTCGTCGGCATGCTGCTGCTCTCGCCGGGTCTGGCGTCCTTCCTCTACGGCGTCTCCTCGATCCCCGAGGCCGGCACGATCATGGACGCCGGCGTACTCACCTGGACCGCGCTCGGCACCGTGCTGATCGTCGCCTTCGTGCCGTGGGCGCTGCGGCCGAAGAACCTCCACCCGCTGGTGGAGCTGCGCCTGCTGAAGAACAGCAGGATGACCGTCGCCGTGATCGCGATGATGCTGTTCGCGATCGCGTTCTTCGGGGCCAGCCTGCTGTTCCCGCTCTACTTCCAGGAGGTGCGCGGCGAGACCGCGCTCAAGGCCGGCGTGCTGCTGGCGCCGCAGGGCCTGGGTGCGATGCTGACCATGCCGGCGGCGGGCCTGCTCTCCGACAGGATCGGCCCCGGGAAGATCGTGCTGAGCGGCATCTCGGTGATCACGGTCGGGATGGCGATGTTCACCCAGATCGGTGCGGCCACCGGCTATCCCTACATCATCTCGGCGCTGTTCATCATGGGCCTCGGCATGGGCGCCACCATGATGCCGATCATGAGCGCGGCCCTGGCCACGCTGAGTGCCCACAACATCGCGCGTGGATCGACGTTCCTCAACATCACCCAGCAGGTGGCGGCCTCCATCGGTACGGCGCTGTTCTCGGTGCTGCTGACCAACGGGTTCAAGAGCAGCGACGCCATCGCGCTGGCCGGTGCCGCCCGCCAGCTCACCGACGAGCCGGACAAGCTCTCCGCCCTGCTGGCCCGAGCCGGGTTGGCCCCCGACGCGCTTCCGACGGTGATGGCGCGGGCCGTGGTCGACATGGCCGACGCCTTCAGCAACGTCTTCGTCGTCGCCACGATCCTGGTCGCCTGCTGCTTGGTCCCGGCCTACTTCCTGCCCCGCAGGAAGGTCGAGCAGCCTGTCGACCAGGCCATGCTCGTGGGCCACTGAGGACCTAGGACTCGACCCCGAGCGTCAGGGGGAGCACGGCGGAGGCGCCGGCGCCGCGCAGGGCCCTCGCCGCCATGGTCAGGGTCCAGCCGGTGGCCATCAGGTCGTCGACGAGCAGGACCGGACCGCCGTCGAGGGGCTGGTCGACGGCCAGGTCGAACCGGCGGCCGACGGCGGCGACCCGTTGGGCCGAGTTGGCCGCGCCCTGTCCGGGCAGGACGCCGTGGTCCACGATCCGCCAGCGGGCGACGATCGGCAGGTGCAGGTAGCGCGCCAGCCCGTCGGCGAGGTCGACCACGAGCTGCGGTCGGCGAGCCGACTCTACGTAGACGATCCCGGTGGGCCTGCCCGGCCACTCGGGGTGCCAGTCGCCGAGCACCTCGAGCACGGCGTCGACGAGGGGCCTCGGCACGGGACCGTCCTCGCCGTCCGGGCGGAACAGGGCGCGGAGCGCCTGGCCGTGGCCCAGGTCGGTCAGCCGCCCGACAGCACGGCCCGGCTCTGCTCCCTCGCTGATCTTGCCCTTGAGGTCGATCCCGAGGTTGGTCAGCGCGCTGGGCCACATCTTGCGGGGAGCCAGCGTCACACCGGGGCGCCGGAGACGCTCGTTGGCCTGCTCGAGCGCGGCTTCGGAGACCTGGCCGGGCAGCGTCAGCCCGCCGCAGTTGTCGCACCGGCCACAGTCCTCGGCCCCGGGGTCGTCGAGCTGGTGCCGCAGGAAGCGCATCCGGCAGCCGTCCGTCGCGATGTAGGCCAGCATCGCCGACTGCTCGTCGCGCCGGGCGGCAGCCACCCGGTCGTAGCGCTCCTGGTCGTAGGCCCATTCCTGACCGGTCGACGTCCAGCCGCCGCGGACCCGGTTCACGGCCCCGTCGACGTCGAGGACCTTGAGCATCGTCTCCAGCCGGGTGCGGCTCAGGTCGACGTGCGTCTCCAGGGCGGCGGTCGACATCGGGGCGCCGTTCTCGGCGAGGGCGCGCAGCGTCGTACGCACGTGCTGCTCGGGCGGGAAGGCGAGCGAGGCGAAGTAGCGCCAGATGTCGCGGTCCTCCTGGGCCGGCATCAGCACCACCTTGGCGTGGTCGGTGCCACGCCCGGCACGGCCCACCTGCTGGTAGTAGGCCACGGGCGAGGACGGCGCCCCGAGGTTGACGACGAACCCGAGCCGCGCGTCGAAGCCCATGCCGAGCGCGCTGGTGGCGACCAGGGCCTTGAGCCGGCCTGCGAGCAGGTCCTGCTCCAGCGCGAGCCGTTCGGTGGTCTCGGTCTGCCCGGAGTACGCCGCGACGGCGTGCCCGCGCGACCGCAGGTGCTCGGCGACCTCCTGGGTGGCGGCGACGGTGAGCGTGTAGATGATCCCCGAGCCCTCGAGGTCGCCGAGATGCTCGCCGAGCCAGGCGAGACGCTGCTCGGGTCGCTCGAGCTGCAGCACGGCCAGGTGGAGCGACTCCCGGTCCAGTGAGCCACGCAGCACCAGGACATCGGTGCCCAGCTGCTCGGCGACGTCGCCTGTCACACGCGAGTTGGCGGTGGCCGTCGTGGCCAGCACCGGGATGCCGGCGGGCAGCGTGGTCAGCATCTGGCGGATGCGGCGGTAGTCCGGCCTGAAGTCGTGCCCCCAGTCGGAGATGCAGTGAGCCTCGTCGACGACGAGCAGGCCCGCGGTCTCGGTGAGCTGGGGCAGCACCTCGTCGCGGAACGTCGGGTTGTTCAGCCGTTCCGGGCTGACCAGGAGCACGTCGATCTCGCCCGCGTCGACCCTGGACCGGATCGCCTGCCAGTCCTCGATGTTGGTGGAGTTGATCGTCGCGGCCCGGATCCCGGCGCGCTCGGCTGCCTCGATCTGGTTGCGCATCAGCGCGAGAAGGGGGGAGATGATCACGGTAGGCCCGGCGCCCAGGCTGCGCAGCAGGGCCGTGGCGACGAAGTAGACCGCGGACTTGCCCCAGCCGGTCTTCTGCACGACCAGCACCCTGCTCTGCTCGACCACCAGCGCCTCGATCGCTGCCCACTGGTCGTCGTGCAGCCGGGCGTCGTCGCGGCCGACCAGCGCGCGCAGGTGGAGCTCGGCCTCGTCGCGGGCGCTCGTGGTCGTCGTCATGGGGTCCTGTCTACCAACAGGAGACGACATGTTCACCGGGGCATTCCCCTCTGGACACCTGGCTGCACCAACGTCAGTGCCACACCACTTCTCGAAAGGTTTCAGATGCCCAGCAAGAAGAAAGCGGTCGTACTGGCCACCGCCCTGGTCCTGAGCGGCGCGGTCACCTCGACCGTGGTCGCGTCCGGCCACCTGCCGACCCTCGACCGCTCCGCCAAGGGCAAGGTCGACCAGTACGGCGGCGCCACCCGGCTGCGGGGCGACCAGAGCCAGCTGATCAAGGACTCGATCAAGTCCGGCAAGGCGAAGAACGTCATCCTCATCATCGGCGACGGCATGGGTGACTCCGAGATCACCGTCGCCCGCAACTACCTCGAGGGGGCAGGCGGAGCGTTCAAGGGTATCGACGCCTTGCCGCTGACCGGCCAGATGACGCACTACAGCGTCAACAAGGACACCGGGAAGCCCGACTACACGCCCGACTCGGCCGCCACCGGCACCGCCTGGGCGACCGGGGTGAAGACCTACGACAACGCGATCTCGGTGGACCGCAAGGGCAAGCCCTACGCCACGCTCCTGGAGCTGGCCAAGCGGTCCGGTCTCGCGACCGGTGACATCACGACCTCCGAGATCCAGGACGCCACCCCCGCGGTGGAGGTCAGCCACATCAGCGCTCGCTCGTGCTACGGCCCGGTGGCCACCACGAAGACGTGCCCTGAGGCGGCCAAGGAGAACGGCGGACGCGGATCGATCAGCGAGCAGCTGCTCGACACCCGTCCCGACGTGACCATGGGGGGTGGGTCGACGACCTTCGCCGAGGTCGCGGCGGCCGGCAAGTACAAGGGCAAGACGCTGGAGCAGCAGGCGAAGGCACGTGGCTACAACTACTTGACCGCGAAGAGTGACCTCGCCAAGGTGGCGAGCGCGGATCAGAAGAGGCCGCTCCTGGGACTGTTCTCTCCTGGCAACATGCCGGTGAAGTTCGCGCCGTTGCTCGCCACGGTTGGTGGAGCCAACGGCCCGGCAGGCACCTGTACCCCGGAGCCGACGTTCAGCCAGGTCCCCGACCTGAAGTCGATGACCAGCAAGGCCATCGACCTGCTCTCGCACAACCAGGCCGGCCGGAAGAAGGGCTTCTTCCTCCAGGTCGAGAGCGCCTCGATCGACAAGAAGGACCACGCGGCTGACGCCTGTGGCCAGATCGGTGAGACCGAGCAGCTCGACGAGGCCGTCAGCCAGGCGCTCAGGTTCGCCAAGAAGGACGGCAACACCCTGGTCATCGTCACCGCCGACCACGCCCACTCCAGCCAGATCGTCGACGGCAACACCCCCGGTCTCACGGCCAAGCTGGCCACGACCGAGGGCTCGGAGATGACCGTCTCCTACGGCACCGCGGCGTTCGGCGCCAGCCAGCAGCACACCGGCAGCCAGGTCCGCGTCGCCGGCTACGGCCCCGGTGCGGCCAACCTGGTCGGACTGATCGACCAGACCGACCTGCACTTCATCATGAGGAGGACGGTGGCCGGCAGCAGGCACTGAGCCCTACTTCCGCCTCACCACCGCAGCCCCGGTGTTGGTCGCCACCGCGATCAGCCCGGGGCTGACGGCTACCCGGTAGGGCCAGTAGGTCGTGCTGATGCCGTCGGTCGGCAGGGCCGCGGCGATCGCCATGGCACCGGTGCGGAGGTCGAGGGTGTGCAGGGCCGTCGTACCCGCGATCAGAGCGGTGTCGGTGTCGAGCAGCGGGATGCTGTCCAGCTCGAACCCGTAGGGCAGGAACTGTGGCTCGTCCGGCACGGTGCGCGACCACAGCCGGCGTCCCCGCGCGACGTCGTAGGCCGACCAGCGGTTCCCTGCCCGCACGAGGACCGTGCCGGAGCGCAGGGTGGCGTCGAAGGCGGTGCCGCGTGCGGGTACGGCGAACCAGACCTGGGCGCCCTCGCGGTCGAGCGCGGTGAGGCGCACCTGCTTGTCGCGGGCGATCAGCTCCTGGACGACGGCCGTGCCGGTGCCGGGGTCGGTGCCGACCACGTGCAGGTCGGAGCCGGCCGGCTCGTCGCGGGTCCAGATGGTCGTCCCGTCGCGGGCGTTCACCAGCGACAGGGCGGGCCCGGCACGGCGCTTCCCCACGAGGTCGGCGTCGAAGAGCTCGAACTGCGCGCGACCTCCGGCCAGCAGCGTTCCGGCGCCCAGGTCGCCGAGGTAGTCGCCGGAGCCTGCATCGAGGGTGCGCGCCCAGACCACGCTGCCGTCCTGACCTGAGAGCCGCACCATCTGCTCCTCGTCGCCGGGACCCGGACCGAGGAGGGCGACGTCCTCGTGGTCGAGGACCTGCGTCGCGAACGGGTCGCCGGGGGCCACGGCCCCGCCCTCGAGCTCGTGGCACCAGCGCCGGGTGCCGTCCCGCGCGTCCAGGGCCACCACGTCGGTGGGGGAGCCGGCCGGCATCGTCGCCACCAGGTAGGTGCGGTCGCTGGCGTCGTACGCCGACCGGCGGGTGTCGACGCGGACGCTCCAGCGGGGCTCGAGCGTGCGGTCGTCCAGCATCGTGAAGTCGGGGTTGTCACGCGTGCGCACGCCGATCCCCTGCGCGTAGGCGCCGACGTCGGCCCACTGCTCGTAGTGGTAGCCCACTGCCCCCAGCACCTCGCCGAAGGGGTCCGGTGCCGCTTCCAGCGCGTCGACCACGGCGTCGCGGTCCTGGTCGGGCTGCTCCTGCCGCTGCCTCTCGGTCAGGAAGGGTGAGGACGACGCCGCCGCCGGGACCTCGGTGACGCTCGCACCGCAGCCGGGCCGCAGCCGTGGCACCGCCACGGAGCCGACCCCGCCGAGCAGGACCACGCCCGCGACCGCGCCGGTCGCCCACGCGCGTCTGCTCACCCGGGACAGCGTAGGGCTCTGCGGGCGCCGCACGCGTCATACGAACTGGCTGCCACGGCTACCAAGGTGGATGACGTCCCGCGGGAGGTCATCCAGATCGGCACCCAGGGCGACCAGGTCGTATGACGTCCGGGTGCGGGGCGGAGGAGAGCGTCAGCCCCGCCGCCTCCGGATCTCCTCGTTGATCGCCGGGACGACCTCGTGCATGTCGCCGACGACGGCGTAGGTGGCCTTGGTCATCATCGGCGCCTCGGCGTCGGTGTTGATCGCGAGGATCACCTTGGAGCTCGCACAGCCGGCCCAGTGCTGGATGGCGCCACTGATGCCGCAGGGGATGTAGACCTCGGGGGAGATGCGACTGCCGGTCTGTCCGACCTGCTCGTGGTGCGGCCGCCAGCCCAGCGAGGTGACGACGCGCGAGACGCCGAGGGACCCGCCGAGCAGCTCCGCGAGCTCGAGGACGTCGCCGAACCCCTCGGGACCGCCGGCTCCCCGTCCGGCGCCGACCACGATCCGCGCCGACTTCAGGCTGCCGGCGCCGTCGCTGGAGACCCGCTCCACGGAGACCACGCGGACGGCGAGGTCGGCCGGGGTGAGCTCGACAGCGAGCGGCTGCACGGTGCCCGCTCCCGGCTCGGGCGCCGGCGTCGGCTCGACCGCGTGCCCGGCGACGGTGAACACGGCCGGGCGCTGGGAGAGCCGCATCTCCTCGAGCGCGGCACCGCCCACGACCTGACGGGTCACCACGAACGGAGAGAGGCCGCCGAAGGAGACGACGTTGGCCGCCATCGCGACGTCGAGCCGGGTGGCCACCCGCGCCAGCACCTCGTTGCCCCGGTTGGTCCCGCCCGCCATCACGACCACGGAGCCGGCCGCCTGCCGGGCGGCGACCACCGCAGCCGCCGTGGCCGCTCCGGAGAAGCGCTCGAAGTCGTCGCCGTCGGCGTGGTGCACGGTGCGGACGCCGTACGCCGCCAGCTCGGCCGCCGCGCCCGAGGGGACGGGCCCGACGACGACCGCGTCGATCGGGACGCCACCGCCGGCGACCGAGAGCCCGCGCGCGAACGAGACCGTCTCGAGGGAGACCTCGCTGACAGCGTCGGCGGAGATCTCGACGTAGACCAGGATCATCGCCCGACCCCCAGCTTCTGCAGCAGGTCGACCACGGTGCCCGCGGCCTCGGGCCCCTCGCCGAGGATCTCGGCGGTCGAGGGTGCGGCGGGAGGAAGCGTGAGCTGGACCCGCCCGCTGCCGGTCGGCTCCTTGGAGATCTCGCGGGTCTCGACCGGGATCTTCTTGGCCTTCATCCGGCCGGTGATCGTGGGGTAGCGCGGCTCGACCCCACCTTCCAGCACGGTCACGACCGCCGGCAGCGAGACGGCGTAGGTCTCACGCCCCTCGGCCCCGTCTCCCTGCAGATGTGCGGTGCCGTCGGCCACGGTGACGGTCTTGATGCCGGTCACGACGGGGCGCTCCAGCTCGTGCGCGAGGCGGATGCCGACCTGGAAGTCACCGGAGTCGGCGGCGTCGTTGCCCAGCAGCACCAGGTCGTACGCCGAGTCAGCGGCCGCGTGGTCACCGACGACGGCGGCGATCTCCCGGGCCACGTCGGCCGGCCCGAGGGTCACGGGGTCGGCCTCGACGAGCACAGCAGCGGTGCAGCCGACGCCGAGGGCGGAGCGGATCTGCTCCACCGAGTCGGCCGAACCGACCGTGAGCACGGTGGCCGTGCCCTCGGTGGCCGACGCGATCTGCACGGCCAGCTCGACGGCGCAGCTGTCGTGGTTGCTGAGCGTGTAGCCCACGAAGCGGGCGTCCGCCGACTGGCCGTCCTCGGTGAGCAGGACCTCACCGGAGAAGTCCGGCACCCGTTTGATGCAGACGAGGACGTTCGTCATGCGGGCGTCACCGGATCCGCTCGTTGGACGGGTCGAGGAGCGGCGTCGCGTCGACGGAGCCGACCGTGACGGGGTAGAGCTCCTCCATGTAGGACACGGCGAGCTCGCGGCCGATGGTGGCCTGGTCGGCGGGGAGGTAGGCGAGCAGCACGTGCCGGCCCAGGGTCGGCGCCGAACCGGCCGAGGTGACGTAGGGGTGGTGCCCGTGACCGTCGGTCAGGGTGCCGCCGTCGCGCGTCAGGATCGGCTCGCCGCCCAGCATGTAGCGCTTCACCCCGCTGGCCGAGGTGTGGTCGTCGACGGTGAGCGTGCACAGCACCGTCGCCGGCTCGGCCTCGCGCTGGGCGAGGTAGGCCTCGCGACCCACGAAGTCCGCCACCTTGACCTTGGGCCGCTGCATGCCGGCCTCCACGATCGAGCGCTCGGCGTCGAGCTCGGCGCCGAAGGCGCGGTAGCCCTTCTCCAGGCGGCCGGTGCTGCCGTAGACGCCGATCCCGACGGGCACGGCGCCGTGGTCCTTCCCGGCCTCGAGCACGGCGTCCCACAGCTGGGCGGCCTGCGCGAAGGGCACGTAGAGCTCCCAGCCGAGCTCTCCGACGTAGGAGATGCGGGAGGCGAGGACCGGTGAGTCGACACCCTTGATGCTGATCTCGCGGCTGGTCAGGAACCCGAAGCCGCCGTCGGAGACGTCGTCGGAGCTCAATGAGGCGAGGATGTCTCGGGCACGGGGGCCCCAGAGTCCGACGGTCGAGATCTCCTCGGTGCTGTCGTGCAGCGAGGCGCCGTCGACGAGGTGACGGGTGAACCACTGCAGGTCGGCCCGGCCATGGGCACCGCCGGTGACCACGCGGAAGTGGTCCTCGCCGAGCCGCATGACCGTGAGGTCGGAGAGGAATCCGCCCTTGGCGTCGAGGACCGGGGTGTAGATGACCTTGCCCACCGCCACGTCACACTGCGCGACGCAGGTCTGCTGCACCGAGGCCAACGCGCCGGGCCCGGTGATGTCGAAGATGGAGAACGCGGTCAGGTCGATCACTCCGGCGTTCTCGCGCATCGCGAGGTGCTCGGCGTTGATGATCGGGCTCCACCAGCGTGCGTCCCACTCGTTCTCGCGGGGCATCACGGCGTCGCCGTACTTCTCGACCAGCCCGGCGTTGGACTCGTACCACCACGGCCGCTCCCAGCCGACGGTCTCGTAGAAGACCGCGCCGAGCGCCTTCTGGGACTCCACCATCGGGGACCAGCGCACACCACGGTCGGACTCGTACTGCTCGCTCGGGTGCACGATGCCGTAGGTCTTGATGAAGGACTCGCTGGTGCGGGCACGGACGTGCTCACGCTCGCGTTCGTGGGGGTAGAAGCGGGCGATGTCGCTGTGCGCGACGTCGATCTCGGAGTGGCCGTGGGTCATCCACTCGGCGACCGCGCGGCCGACGCCCGGTCCTTCCTTGATCCAGACGGCGGCGGAGACCCAGAGGCCGGCGACCTCGCTCTCGCCGAGGATCGGCGAGCCGTCGGCGGTCAGTGAGAGCAGGCCGTTGATGGCGTAGCGCATCTCGGCGCCCTCGGCTCCGAGCAGCTCGGGCATCAGCTCCAGCGCCTGCTCGAGCTGGGGGTCGAAGTCGTCCTCGGTGAACGGCATCTCGGTCGGCGACAGCTTGGCCTGCTCGATCGAGGGGATCTCCTCGGGCTCGTGCAGGATCGCGCGGTGCGCGTAGGAGCCGACCTCCATGTCGGCGCCGTGCTGGCGCTCGTAGCAGAACGTGTCCATGTCGCGCACGATCGGGAACGAGATCTCACCCTCGGTCCCGGAGAGCTGCGGGCACGGACCGACCGAGATCATCTGGTGCACGGCCGGGGTCAGCGCGATCTTGATGCCGGCCATGTCGCCGATCTTCGGGCTCCACACGCCGCAGGCGATCACGACGTACTCCGCCTCGATGTCTCCCTGGTCGGTGACGACCTTCCTGATCCGGCCGTCCTCGACGCCCAGGTCCTGCACCTCGACGTTGGGTACGACGGTCAGGTGGCCGGAGGCCAGTGCCTTCTCGCGCATGATCGTGCCCGCGCGCAGCGAGTCGACCACGCCGACCGACGGCGTCCAGAAGGCGCCGATGATCTGGTCGGGGTCCAGGAACGGCACCTTCTCCTGCACGAAGGCCGGCGAGACCAGCTCGGACTCGATGCCCCACGCCTTGGCGCTCGACATGCGGCGACGCAGCTCCTCCATGCGCTCCTCGGTGCGCGCGACCTCGAAGCCACCGGACTCGGTGAAGACGCCCATCTCCTTGTACTGCCGCATCGAGTCGAGCGTGAGGTCCGTGATCTCCCGGGAGTGGTCCACCGGGAAGATGAAGTTGGAGGCGTGGCCGGTCGATCCGCCCGGGTTCGGCAGCGGCCCCTTGTCCAGCTGGACGATGTCGGTCCAGCCGAGCTCGACGAGGTGGTGGACGAGGCTGTTGCCGACGATGCCGGCTCCGATGACGACGACCTTGGCGGTGGCGGGAATAGTGGCCACGGGAACCTCCTGATGTTGCGCATAACGCAACGCGATGCGTATAGAGAAACTCTCTGGTCAAGGATCACCCGGGCGCGGGGTGCTGTCAAGGCCGGGCGGACCCGGGCGCCGGGTCGGCCTCCCACCCGCGCACCCGCGCCCGTCCTCCCGCCCGTCCTCCCGCTAGGCAGGGAGGGAGCAGGCCTCAGCCGAGCGTGCTGGCGTCGTGCAGCCGGAGGAACTCGAGGTGGCGCTCGTACTGGTCGAGGACGTCGTCGATGAGCTGGGTGTGGGTGTAGCCCATGACGTCGTAGCTCTGGCCGCCGTCGCGCAGGTGCACCTCGAGGCGCGAGTAGTTGTCGTCACCGCGCGGTGCCCATCCGCCGTACGCCGGGACCGGTGTCTCGCGGTGCTGGACCCGGTAGACGAACGGACGCTCGGCGGCCTCGTCGGCGACCAGCTCCACCGCCGGGTGGTCGTGCTCGTCGGTGGTGCGCCGCACCAGGGCGGTCGCGCCCTGGCCGAGGAGCTCGCCCTCGACCTCGCGCAGGGCAGGCTCCGCCACGTCGGCGAGGTACTCCTCGGCCTTGGCGCGGCTCGGGAAGGTCATCACGCGCTTGAGCCGTGCCTGCCAGGGCGTGTGGCCGCGCTCACCCGGTCCGCTGCGCCCCGAGAGCATCCCGGGCATGGCGCCGTCGCGGCTCTCGGCGAGCTGGGCCTCGACGGAGAGTGCCTTGTAGAGGCCCCACATCACCCCGATCATCACGAACGCGAAGGGCAGGCCGATGATCACGGTGGCGTACTGCAGGGCGAAGATGCCGCCGGCGGCCAGGATGGACAGGGTCAGCGCCCCGGTCGCGACCGCCCAGAAGATCCGCAGGGGCGGGCGGGCGTCGTCGTTGGCGGTGCGCAGCCTCGACGACAGGTTGGCCATCACCAGGGCACCGGAGTCGGCGGAGGTGACGTAGAACAGCAGCCCGACGACGATGGCCAGGGTGGCGACCACGGTGAAGGCGGGGTACTCCTGGAGCAGGGCCCACAGGCCGTTGGAGGGGTCGGTGGCCTCCGAGGCGATCTGGGTGAACGAGGTGTTGCCGCGTCGGATCTCGTCCAGGGCCGCGTTGCCGAAGATGGCGATCCACATGACGATGTAGCTGAACGGGATGATCATCGTGCCGGCCACGAACTGCTTGATCGTGCGTCCGCGGGAGATCCGGGCGAGGAACAGCCCGACGAAGGCCGACCAGGCGATCCACCAGGCCCAGAAGAACAACGTCCAGTCCGTCATCCAGCTCTCGGTGTTCTCGAACGCGAACGTCTGCATCGTCATGTCCGGGAACAGCCGGACGTAGTCGCCGAGGTTGAGCACGGTCGCGTTCAGCAGGTGGGCGGTCCGCCCGGTGACCAGCACGTAGAGCGCCAGGACGATGGCGAGCAGGACGTTGAGCTGGGAGATCCGCTTGATGCCCTTGTCCACGCCGCTGACCGCGGAGAGCGTGGCGATCACCACGGCCAGGACGATCAGCGCGCTCTGGGCGGCCAGGCCCTGTGGGACCCCGAAGACGAGGTTCAGCCCGACGTTGAGGCTGACCACGCCGATGCCCAGCGACGTGGCGACCCCGAAGATCGTGCCCAGCACCGCCGCCGTGTCGATGCTGTGGCCGATCGGCCCCTCCACCCGCTTGCCGATGATCGGGTAGACCGCCGAGCGCACGGCCAGCGGCAGGTTCATCCGGTAGGCGAAGTAGGCCAGTGCCATCCCCATCAGCGAGTACATCCCCCACCCGGAGATGCCGTAGTGGAAGAGCGTCCAGACCGTGCTCTCCCGCGCCGCTGTGACGGTCTCGCCGGCGCCGGTCGGCGGCGTGAGGTACTGCGTGACCGGCTCGTAGACCGCGTAGAACATCAGGTCGGTGCCGATCCCGGCCGCGAACAGCATCGAGGCCCAGGCGCCGGTGCTGAACTCGGGACGGGAGTGCTCGGGGCCGAGCTTCACCGAGCCGAAGCGGGACAGGCCGAGGAAGATCACGAAGATCAGCACGGCGGTGGTCAGGGCGATGTAGTACCAACCGAACCAGGTCGAGACCCAGCTCACGACATCGCCGAGCGTGGACTCGGCGTTCTTCGGCGCGATCACGCACCACAGCGTCACCGCCACCGTGATCGCAGCCGAGGTGAGGAAGACGGGCCGGTTGAGCACCGACGCCGGCGCCTCGGGCTCGGAGGGCGGGGAGGTTCTACGGGCACTGGTGTCCAGCTCGCTCATCGCGGTTCTCCTGGTGTCGGTGCTTCGGTGCTTCGGTGGCCCGGGGGAGGGTGATGGTCACGACGTTAGAACGACAGGTGCCCGGACCACCAGAGGTGATCCGGGCACCGGGTCAGTGCTGTCGGTGCTGATGGTGCTGGGTCAGCCGAGCCAGGCCTTGACCTTGTCCGGGTTGGCGTCGATCCACTTCTGGGCGGCGTCCTCGGGAGACATGCCGTCTGCGGTGATGTACTTCGCGACCAGGTTCTGGTCCTTGTCGGACCACGTGAAGTTCTTGACCAGGCGGTAGCCGGTCGAGTCGCCGTCCTTGAACTGGTTGCTGACGATCTTGTGCAGCGGGTACTCGGGGTAGTCGCAGTTGACCTTGGCGGCATCCGCGTCGCAGCCGTCCTTGTAGGGAGGCAGGTCCACTTTGACCAGTGGAACCTCGGCCAGGAACCACTGGGGTGAGTAGAAGTAGCCCAGCACCGGCTTCTTGTTCTTCTCGCCCGAGCGGAACGCCTGGATCAGCGCGGCCTCGCTGCCGGCGAAGACCACCTTGTAGTCCAGGTCGAGGTTCTTGACCAGCGCCTCGTCGTTGGTGACGAAACCGGGGTCCCCGTCGAGCAGCTGACCCTTGCCGCCGGACTCGGAGGTCTTGAACAGGCTGGCGTACTTGTTCAGGTTCTTCCAGTCGGTGATGTCGGGATACTTCTTCTTCATCCACGGCGGGACGTACCAGCCGATCTGCCCGGTGATGCCGATGCTCCCGGCGTCCTGCGCGACCTTGAGCTTGTTGACGTAGAGATCGATGAGCTCCGGGTGACCCCAGTTCTCGAGCACGGCGTCGACCTGCCCGCTGGCGAACCCCTGCCAGGAGATCTGTTCGTCAACGTAGACGTAGTTGACGATGCAGCCCAGACGCTGCTGCGCCACCTGGCCCACGACGAACGCATCCGCCTCGTATCCCACCCAGTTGTTGACGGCGATGTTCACCTCGCCGCACTTGCTCTCGGTCGAGGCGCTGGCCTCCTTGATCGTGCTCCCGA
Source organism: uncultured Actinomycetota bacterium (assembly GCA_963843775.1). Taxonomy (GTDB): domain Bacteria; phylum Actinomycetota; class Actinomycetes; order Propionibacteriales; family Nocardioidaceae; genus Marmoricola. The sequence continues at coordinate 149,628 of CAWJLT010000014.1, read as the reverse complement.
CGCCGGGGAGCAGCGCTGCGACGAGCACTCCTAGGACCGCGATCGGTGCGACCAGGCTCTTGACCTTCATGAGGCCCTGCTCTCTCCGCGGCGAGCGGCGTACGTCGTGATCCGGTCGAGCATGACGCCCAGCAGGACGATCGAGAACCCGGCCGCCAGGCCGCGGCCGCGAGTGTCGAGCTGTTTGAATCCAGCCACCACGTCATAGCCCAGGGCCCCCGCCCCGACCAGGCCGCCGATGACGACCATGGCCAGGACGTAGAGCAGGCCCTGGTTGGTGGCGACCGTGAAGGCCGAGCGAGCCATCGGGATCTGCACCTTGGTGATGATCTGGATGGTCAGCGCCCCGGCGGACTCGGCCGCCTCGACAGTCGCCGACGACACCGCCTTGATGCCGTCCGCGACGATCTTGATGGCGGCAGGGGCGGCGTAGGCGACAGCTGCCACGATCGCCGTGAACCGGGTGGGTCCGAAGAGCCCCAGCACCGGTATCAGGTAGACGAAGGGTGGAAGCGTCTGACCCGCGTCCAGCACTGGTCTGAGCAGTCGGTCGGCGTGTTTGCTGCGTCCCATCCAGACCCCGAACACCGCCGCGAGGATCATCACGAAGATGGCAGCTACCAGCACTGCGGTCAGCGTGATCATCGCGTTGTTCCACAGCTCGAGCCAGCGGAGACCGGCCAGGCAGATCACCGTGGCGACGCCGGCGCGCCGGCCCCCGACGATCAGCGCGATCGCGAGGATGGCCAGTGCGGTCACGAACCAGGGCGACCCGGCCAGGACGTACTCGATCTTGTTGATGATCGCGTTGGTGAACCCGTCCGCGATCGCCGTGGTGGCACCGGACCAGTGCTCGGAGATCCAGTCGATGGTGTTCTGGACACCGCTCGACAGGTTGTCCCCGAGCGAGGAGTCCCACGGTTTCGCGGCGAACGTGTAGTGCCGGGAGAGGTACACGCTGACGATGGTGACCACGGCTCCGACGAGCAGCAGGGTGCTGCGGCGTTCGGCCATGTCCCTGGCCTGGCCCCGCTGGAGCTTCTCGCCATGCTCGCTCGCGGCAGTCGTGACCCGGTCGAGCATGATCGCCATCAGCACGATGCAGATGCCGGGCACGAAAGCGTCGCCGACCCTGAGGGCGTTGAGCGCCCGGACGACCGGCTGACCGAGGCCGGGGCCGTTGATGAAGGCCGCGATGGTGGCCATCGAGAGTGCGGCCATGGTGGTCTGGTTGATGCCGACGATGATGGTGCGCTTGGCCATCGGCAGTTCGACCTTGGTCAGCCGTTGCCAGGGCGTCTGACCCATGGAATCAGTCGCCTCCAGTGCGGTCTGCGAGAGGTTCTGCAAACCGTGGGAAGCGATCCTCATCAGCGGTGGCAGCGAGTAGATCAGGGTGCAGATGACCGCCGCGGGCCCACCGATCCCGAACAGCAGCATCAGTGGGAGCAGGTAGGCGAACGACGGGAACGTCTGCATCACGTCCAGGACCGGGGTGAGCACGGCGCGCGCCCGAGCGCTGTGCGCCATCCAGATCGCCAGTGGGAGACCGATCGTCACCGAGAGCAGAACCGAGAGCAGCGTGATGATGAGCAGGTCCATGGCGCTCTCGTAGTAACCGAGCAGTGCGAACAGCACGAACGTGACGGCGGTGAGGGCCGACATCTTCCAGCCCGCCACCACCGCGGTGAAGAACCAGGTCACGGCGAGGACGCCCAGGAAGCCGATCGTCGGGTAGGGCGAGGGGAACGCGGGTGTGCTGATCAGCAGCTGGAACCACTGGATCACAGCGTTGAGCACGTCGGCGATGCCGCTCGTGATCGAGATGAAGAAGTTGTCGCTCCCGGCGACGACGAGGGCATTTGCCCGGTCGCCGAGCCAGTTCTGGACGCCGATCTGGTCAGCGCCACCGATGACCAGTGTCTGCTTGCCGTGGAAGACGATGCTCAGGATGCTCCAGACCGCGAGCACCCCGACGGCGAGCCAGAGGCGGGGCACCCGGGGGCCTGACTTCTCGGTGGGTACCGGGGTCTGGGCCGAGCTCTCCTCGGCCTCCGGCTCCCTCGTCAGGGTGGTCATGCCGTCACCGGCGCAGTGCTCGACTCCTCGGCGACGACTGTGCGCAGGATGGCCTCGTCGTCGACCACGCCGATCATCTTGCCGTCCTCCATCACCCGCACCGGGTGGTCGGAGTCGAGCGCCGCCCGCGCCGCCTTCTGGACGATGGTGTCGCTCTCCATCTCGGGGCCCTCCATGTTGTCCCCGGCACGCGCGGGACGCATCACCCATCTCAGGGTGAGCACGTGCGAGCGCGGCACCTCCTGCACGAAGTCGCGCACGTACGCGTCCGCGGGAGCGCCGATGATCTCGTCCGGGCGACCCACCTGGACCACCTCGCCGTCGCGCATGATCAGGATCCGGTCGCCGAGCTTGAGCGCTTCCTGCAGGTCGTGGGTGATGAACACCATCGTGGTGTCCAGGTCCTCCTGGAGGCGGATCACCTCGTTCTGCATGTCGCGTCTGATCAGTGGGTCCAGCGCTGAGAAGGGCTCGTCGAACAGGAGCAGCTTGGGGCCGACCGCGAGGGCGCGGGCGAGACCGACTCGCTGCTGCATGCCCCCCGAGAGCTGGTCGGGATAGTGGTTCTCGTAGCCCTTGAGGCCGACGAGCTCGATGACCTCCTGGGAGCGTGCGTAGCGTTTCTCCTTCTCCTCGCCCCGGATCTCGAGCCCGAACGCCACGTTGTCGAGCACCCGGCGGTGAGGGAGCAGCCCGAAGTGCTGGAAGACCATCGCGACCTCTTTGCGGCGTACGTCCATCAGGTCCTTGGTGGACATCGCGGCGACGTCGCGATCACCGATCTCGACCTGACCCGCAGTGGGCTCGATCAGCCGGGTCAGGCAACGCACGAGCGTCGACTTCCCGGAACCCGAAAGCCCCATCACGACGAAGACCTCGCCGGGAGCCACGTCGAACGACACGTCCTTGACCGCGGCGATGCAGCCGGTCCGCTCGAGCATCTCGGCCCGGCTCAGGTCGGCGTCGGGGCTGCCGATGATCTGGTCAGCCTTCGGACCGAAGACCTTCCAGAGGTGCTTCACCGACAGTGCCGGCTTGACGATGCTCCCGGTTGTCAGCTCCGGGGTGGGAGTGGTGGTCTCGGTCATGGGATGCCCTCTCTGCTGCAGGTTGAACTGGATAGGCCCGTGCTCGACTGGCTGCTCATCGATCTCATTCAGTGGGGTAGAGCGGGTCCCCGTTGCGGTAGCGGTAGTACGGGGCGTCCGAGGGCGGCAGCGGGGTGTTGCCGAGGATCAGGTCGGCGGCCTTCTCGGCCAGCATCATCACCGGCGCGTAGATGTTGCCGTTGGTGACGTAGGGCATGGCCGAGGCGTCCACGACGCGCAGCCCCTCGACGCCGTGGACCCGCATCGTCTCGGGATCGAGCACCGACTGGTCGTCGACGCCCAACCGGGCGGTGCACGAGGGGTGCAGGGCGGTCTCGGCGTCCTTGGCGACCCAGTCGAGGATCTCCTGGTCGGTCTCGACCGAGGGGCCGGGTGAGATCTCGCCGGCGTTGAAGGCTGCGAAAGCGGGCTGGTTGAGGATGTCGCGGGCCGCCCGGATCATCTCGATCCACTCGCGGCGGTCGTTCTCGGTGGAGAGGTAGTTGAACCGCAGCGCCGGGTGCTCGTAGGGATCGGTGGACTTCAGCGTCAGGTTGCCGCGAACGTCGGAGTACATCGGCCCGATGTGCACCTGGTAGCCGTGCTCGGCGGCGGGCCGGGACCCGTCGTACCGGATGGCGATGGGGAGGAAGTGGAACATCAGGTTCGGGTAGTCCACCTCCTCGTTGCTGCGGATGAACCCACCGGCCTCGAAGTGGTTGGAGGCGCCGACACCCCGGCGCAGGAAGAGCCACTCGGCCCCGATGCGCGGCTTGTGGCGGTGCTTGAGCCAGGGGCCGATGGAGACCGGCTGCTTGGAGGCGTACTGGAGGTAGACCTCGAGGTGGTCCTGCAGGTTGCTGCCGACCCCGGGGAGGTCCGCGATGACGTCGATGCCGAGCTTCTCCAGGTCGTCCTTGGGGCCGATGCCGGCGAGGAGGAGCAGCTGGGGTGAGTTGATCGCACCGCCGCAGAGGATGACCTCGGAGGCGTTCGCGCGCTGGTTGCCCCGGCCGCCGCGGTGGTAGTCGACCCCGGTGACACGGTTCCCGTCCTTCACGAGCCCGGTCACCATCGCGAGGGTCTCGACGCGGAGGTTGGGCCGGGACATCACCGGGTGCAGGTAGGCGCGCGCGGCGCTGAGCCGTCGTCCCCGGTGCACGTTGCGGTCGAAGGCGGCGAAGCCCTCCTGGCGGTAGCCGTTGACGTCGTCGGTCAGCGGGTGGCCCGCCTGCTGCACGGCCTCGAAGAAGGCGCCGAACAACGGGCTCTTGGCGGGACCACGCTCGAGCACGAGCGGTCCGCTTCCGCCGCGCCACGCGTCGGCACCGGCAAGGCAGGTCTCCATGCGCTTGAAGTACGGCAGGACGTGGGCGTAGTCCCAGGACTCCATGCCCTTGTCGGCGGCCCAGCGCTCGAAGTCGAGCGGGTTGCCGCGCTGGAAGATCATCCCGTTGATGCTGCTCGAGCCACCGAGCAGCTTGCCGCGTGCGTGGTAGACCTTGCGGCCGTCCATGAACGGCTCGGGCTCCGACTCGTACTTCCAGTCGTAGAGCCTGTTGCCGATCGGGTAGGGCAGCGCGGCCGGCATGTGGATGAACGGGTCCATCCGCAGGTCGCTTCGGCCGGCCTCCAGGACGAGCACCGAGGTGTCCGGGTCCACGCTGAGCCGGTTGGCCAGGGCGGACCCCGCCGAGCCGCCCCCGACGATGACGTAGTCCCAGTGGTCCCGCTTGCGACTGCTCATGAGAACCACTCCTGGGGCGCCGGCGCGATGTTGTGCCACACGTGCTTGGTCTCGCGGTACTCCTCGAGCCCCGCGCTGCCGAGCTCTCGTCCGATGCCGGACTGCTTGTAGCCGCCCCACTCGGCCTGGGCCACGTAGGGGTGGTAGTCGTTGATCCAGACGGTGCCCATGCGCAGCTTCGCCGCGACGCGCTGGCCCTTGCCCGCGTCGTGGGTCCAGACGGCGCCGGCCAGGCCGTAGATCGAGTCGTTGGCGATGCGTACGGCGTCGGCCTCGTCGGTGAACCTCTCCACGGTGAGCACCGGGCCGAACGACTCGTCCTGCGCCACGCTCATCTCCGAGCGCACGTCTCCCAGGATCGTGGGGGCGAAGAAGAACCCCTTCTCCAGCTCGCCGTCGGTGACGCGCTCCCCGCCGAGCAGGAGGGTGGCGCCTTCGGCGATCCCGGCCTCGACGTACGCCGTGACCTTGTCCAGGTGGGCCTGCGAGATCAGCGCGCCCGTCTGGGCCTGCTCGTCGAACGGTCCGCCGAGACGGATCGTGCGGGCCCGGGCCACCAGCTCCTCGACGAACTCGTCGTGGATCGACTCCTCGACGAGGAGACGTGCGCCGGCGGAGCAGACCTGCCCGGAGTGCAGGAAGACCGCGGTCAGGGCCATGTCGAGGGCGCTCTCGCGGTCGGCGTCGGCGAAGACGATGTTGGGGTTCTTGCCGCCGAGCTCGAGCGCGACCTTCTTCACCGTGCGGGCGGCCGTGGCCATGATGCGCTTGCCGGTCTCCAGGCCGCCGGTGAACGAGACGAGGTCGACGCGGGGGTCCTCGCTGAGCAGGGCGCCCGCGTGGGGGCCGTCTCCGACGACGATGTTGCCGACGCCGCGAGGCATTCCGGCCTCGTCGAGGAGGCGGAGCAGGTGGATCGCGGTGTGCGGGGACAGCTCGCTCGGCTTGAGGACGAAGGTGCACCCGGCGGCCAGGGCCGGCGCGACCTTCCAGGAGACCTGCAGCAGCGGGTAGTTCCACGGGGTGATCAGCCCGCACACACCGACCGGCTCGTGGACCACGCGGCTGACCACGTCGTCGCGGCCGGTGTCGACGACGCGCCCGGCGTCGACGTCGGCGGTCAGTCCGAAGTGGCGGAAGACGCTGGTGACGTCGTCGATGTCGAGCCCGCTCTCCACCAGGCGCTTGCCGGTGTCGAGGGACTCCATCTTGGCCAGCTGCGGCCTTGTCGCGCTGGAGCAGGTCGGCGACGCGGAGGAGCAGGTCGCCGCGCTCGCGGGCACTCGTGCCGGCCCACGGGCCGTCGTCGAAGGCCGCCCGGGCCGCGGTGATGGCGGCCTCGGTGTCGACGCTCGTGGACTCGTCGATCTCGGCGACCAGCTCGCCCGTGGCGGGACATCGGATCTCGCGCCGGCCGCCCTCACGGGCGCAGACCCATTCCCCATCGATGAAGTTCTCAGGCATCCGCGATCCATCCTCACCTCGTCGTTGCGCTGCTTGCAACGCCTCAGCGCTATACGAAACAGCATGGAGAGGGCTGCGGTACTCGTCAAGCCTCGTGACGGATCGAGACCTGGCGGTCTGAACCGGTGGCGCGGACGTTTACGCGCTTACCGGACACCCCAGCCGAGCCGGTGCGACAGCTCGTCCGCAGCCTCGACCAGCTGGGGCAGCACCGCGTCCACCCGGGCAGGCGGCAGTCGGAAGGTCGGACCGGACAGGCTCATCGAGCAGACCACGTCACCGTGGGCGTTGCGCACCGGTGCGGCGATCGCGGTGAGCCCGATCTCGAGCTCGTCCACGGCGACGGCATACCCCTGCTCCCGGACGGCCTCGAGCTGGCGCTTGAGCTGTGCCTTGGTGGTGATCGTGGAGCCGGTGAAGGCCGGGAGCCGCCCGAGGAGCTCACCGAGGTCGTCGGGCGGAAGCCACGCGAGCAGCACCTTGCCGTTGCTGGTGGCGTGCAGCGGGATGTGCTGGCCGACCCAGTTGTGCGGCTGCAGAGCGGACGGGCCGGCGACCTGGTCGAGGTAGAGCGCGCTGTTGCCGCTCAGGGTGGCCAGGTTGACCGTCTCGCCCGTCGCGGCGGCCAGCTGCTTGCACAGGGGGCGGGCCTCCTGCACGACGTCGAGCCGCGCGCTCGTGGCACCCGCGAGACGGAGCAGGCCGACGCCGAGGCGGTACTTGCCGCGCCCCTCCACCTGCTCGACGAGGCCGTGCTGCTCGAGGGTGGCGACCAGCCGGAAGGCCGTGCTCTTGTGGACCTCGAGGGCCGCGGCGAGCTCGGTGACGCCGGACTCCCCGGAACGGGCCAGGATCTCCAGGATCCTCAGGGCGCGGTCCACGGACTGCACACCGACGGCAGACTCGATGACCGGGTTGCTCATGGCGCAACCGTAGACCTGCTGACGCAACCCCGCCAGCCGCGACGCGGGGTGGGATGATCCTGGGCGACGGTGCGCCTGAGGGCGTTGGCAGGACTTGTGGGAGGCAGGGAAACAGATGCAGGCGAGGTATGCCGGCCAGTGCGTGGCGTGTGCGGAGCGCATCGAGCCGGCAGCGGAGATCGCTCGTTCGGCGGACGGGTCGACGTGGGTGCACGCCGCGTGTGCGGGCGCCACCCTGCCCGTCAGAGGGGCGCAGAAGAAGCCGGCCGCCAAGAAGAAGCCCCCGCGTGTCCAGCCGCCCGACGAGCCGGTGCCGGCGGGCACGACCGAGGTGTTCACCGACGGTGCGTGTCGTGGCAACCCCGGGCCGGGGGGCTGGGCGTGGGCGGTGCAGGACGGACCCGAGGACTCCGGGCACGACCCCGCGACGACCAACCAGCGGATGGAGGTCCGCGCTGCCTACGAGGCCATCCGCGCCCTGCCGGGTCCTCTGGTGGTGGTGAGTGACTCGACCTACGTCGTGAACTGCTTCAAGAACTCCTGGTGGACCGGCTGGCGGGCGCGCGGCTGGGTCAACTCGGCGAAGAAGCCGGTCGCCAACCGCGACCTGTGGGAGCCCCTGATCGACCTGGTCGAGGAGCGCGGCGAGGTGACCTTCCGTTGGGTCAAGGGCCACTCCGGTCACCCCATGAACGACCGGGTCGACCTGCTCGCGGTGGAGGCGAGTCACCTGGCGGGCTAGGTCGCGGCACCGCTAGGCGGCGTGGACGGCCCCGACGTGGGCCGGACGACTCTCGACCTCGCCTGTGACCGGCTGTGCAGGCACCGGGTCGAGCGGGAGCGTGAAGTGGAAGGTCGATCCCTGACCGGGCGTGCTCACGACCCAGATCGTGCCTCCGTGCTCGTGCACGATCCGCTGGGTGATGGCCAGGCCCAGCCCGGTCCCCGCGTTCTGTCGGGCGTCGTCCGGGTCCACCTGGTGGAACCGGCCGAAGATCGCGGCAAGCTCGTCCTGGGGGATGCCACGACCGGTGTCGCGTACCGACACCTGCGCCGTTTCGGCCCCCACCGTGCTCGAGATCGTGACGACGCCTCCCGGTGCGGTGAACTTTAAGGCGTTGCCGATGAGGTTGACCAGGGCCTGTGCCACCCGGTCGCCGTCGCAGAGGACCCGCACCCCCACGGGCACCACCCACACCTCCACGCCCGCCTCGCGGGCCAGTGGAGCGAGAGACTCCGCGGCGTCGGTGAGGAGTGGGTGCAGGTCGTACGGCGCCGGGTGGAAACCGAAGGTGCCACTCTCGAGCCGCTCGAGGTCGATGATCTCGTTGACCAGCCGGGAGAGCCGTTCGCTGCCCCGGGTGGCCATCTCGACCACTGGCTGGGCACGCTCGGGCAGCTCGCCCGCGTCGCCGTCGGCCAGCATCTCCAGGGCGCCCCGGATCGCGGTCAGCGGCGTCCGCAGCTCATGGCTGACCGCCGAGACGAACTCCTGCTTCATCGCATCCAGCCGGCGGTGCTCCTCGGTGACCAACCGCACCTCCTCGGTGCGTGCGGCCACCCGGGCCTCCAGGTCGCGCCGGAGACGCAGGTTCTGCGACGTGCGGGACAGCTGGCGCAGAGCGGTGAGCGACAGGACGGTGGCAACCAGGACCAGCTGGAGGTCACCGTCGACCCCGGCGACCGCGCACGTCCCCAGCGCCGCAAACGCCGCGAGGTCGGGCAGGATCGGTGTGATCCGGCCGGAGAGGTCGCGCTGCAGGACCGGTGTCCTGGTCTCGAGCGTGGCTGCGGCCAGGGCGGCGCCGGCGAACAGGAGCGCGGCCGCCACGTACACGATCGGGTAGACGTCGCCGAGCACGTCGTCCGCGACGGCACTCAGGGCGAAGCCCTGATCGGCGACCCCGAAAGCCATGAACGTCAGCCCGAGAAGCACCACGTCGAGGCGGACCCGCCCCGAGCTGCGCAGGAGCAGGACCAGGATCAGGGAGATCACCAGGACGTCCGTGACGGGGTAGACCAGGTGCGCGAAGGCCTCGCTGCCCTCCAGGGACGCGCTGACCCGGCTGAGTCCCAGCAGTGCGCTGATCAGCAGCAGGGAGGAGCCGAGGACCAGTGCATCGAGCAGCAGAGGGCCCCAGGTGCGGCGCAGCCCGTGGGCCATCGGATAGAGGACCAGTCCGAGCACCTGAGGAAGCAGGGCGACCAGGTAGAGGCTGTCGGCCACGGTGAGCGCCCGGGGTGCGCCGGTGTCACTCGCGAAGAGGGTGCCCAGCGCGTTGCCCACGGTGTTCAGCAGGACCATCGTGCCCAGCAGCAGCCAAGACCGGCGCAGTGCGCCACGTCGCCGGAGGGTCGCGCACGCCGCGCACCCCACCGCCAGCAGGCCGGCCAGGGCCGGGACGGAGTCGACGGTGAGCCACGGCTCCCAGGACCAGTGGCCCAGGACGACGCCGCACGAGACCAGGAAGACCGTGGCGATGGCAGTGGTGCCCGCCCACAGGACGACGTGGGGGCCCGTAGGTGCCTTCCTGAGGCTCACGGCTCGACCACCTGGCAATGGTCGCACGAGGAGCCCGTAAACCGGGATGAAAGCCCTAAAAAGTGCGACAGGTAGGTGTCAGGCGTCAGGCGGTCGACCTGGGTCAGGATGACTCCGTGAGCGCTCCGATCCGCGTCCCCGGTGACGTGCTGGTGCACCTCCGGCGCGCGCGGGACCACGTCGACCGCCACTACGCCGATCCTCTCGAGCTCGCGGGGATGGCGCGCGTGGCGGGGTTGAGCAAGTTCCACTTCCACCGGCTGTTCGCCGCGACCTACGGGATCACGCCGGCGGCGTACCTCTCGCAACGTCGGGTCGAGCGGGCCCAGGACCTGTTGCGGGCGACCACCCTGAGCGTCACCGAGGTCTGCCATGCCGTGGGCTTCACCAGCCTCGGCTCGTTCAGCAGTCGGTTCAAGGAGATCGTCGGGGAGACGCCGCGGCAGTTCCAGCGGCGATGGGGCGCCGACGCGCCCCGCATCCCGGGCTGCTTCGTGCTGATGGCGGGGCTGGTCGAGAAGCGTCCGGGCTCCGCAACCCAGGAGAAGCGCGAGCCTCCCGGCGCCGATTAGCGTCGTCGCATGATCACCAACATCTCCCTGGCCAGTGTCTTCGTCAAGGACGTCGACGCGTCGAAGAAGTTCTACGTCGAGGTCCTCGGCTTCGACGAGGGGGAGGACATCCTCCTCGGCGACTACCGCTGGTGCACGGTGCGGCACCCCAGCCAGCCCGAGCTGCAGGTCCACCTGGCGATCCCGGGCCCGCCGTTCTCTCCCGAGATGGTCGAGTCCCTGAACCGGGCGCTCGACGAGGGCGGCATGAACGGCCTCGGCCTGGCCACCGACGACTGCCGCAAGCAGGCCGAGGAGCTGAAGTCCAAGGGCGTGGAGTTCATCCAGGACCCGGAGGAGCGCCCGTACGGCGTCGAGGCCGTGCTGCGTGACAACTCCGGCAACTGGATGGTCCTCGTCGAGCACAAGGACTACACCCACGCCGACTTCGAGTAGGTGGGGAACGGGTGTCGGCCCCCCCGACGTCATACGAGCTGGTGGTCCGGGCCGCCATCTCGGATGACCTCCCGCTGGACGTCGTACGAGCTGAGCGCCAGGGGCGCCGGGACGTATGACGGACCCGGTTGGGGACTCCCCCTTGAGTGTGGACCCTGCTATCTTGTCTCGCATGGTACCCAGCGACGACGCCATGCTGAGCCACCTCAGGCGGGGTGCCCTCGAGTACTGCGTGCTGTCCCTGCTCGCCGGTCGTGAGCGCTACGGGCTGGACATCGCCCGGGAGCTCACGACCGACGGGGTGCTGATGTCGAGCGAGGGCACGCTCTACCCACTCCTCGCCCGGCTTCGCAAGGCGGGGTCGGTCACCACGAGCTGGCGCGAGTCCACCGAAGGACCGCCACGCCGCTACTACTCCCTCACCGTGGCCGGTGCCGCGAGCCTGGAGAGCTTCCGACCCGCATGGACCTCGTTCAGGGACGCGGTGGACGCCGCGCTCCAGACCCCAGGGGAGACCGCATGAGCCAGCAACCCACGATGCACCCGCTCGCCGAGCACTACCTCGGTGAGCTGGGCCGGTTGCTCCAGGGCATCGAACCGGCTGACCGCGCCGAGGTGATCGAAGGTGTGCGCGAGCACCTCGACGCCTCGTTGGAGGGGAAGGCCGGCACCGACGCCGATGTCCGGGCCGCCCTCGAGGAGCTCGGGCCGCCCCAGGCCGTCGCCGACGAGGCGTACGCCGGCCGACCCCAGCTCGTGGCCCCGCGTTCGGTCCCGGCGACCTCGCGGGTCTGGTTGCCCATCGTGGTGACGGCGACGGCGGCCCTGACCCAGATGGTCCTGCTGGCGGTGATGGGCACGACGTCAGGGGTCTCGACCTCCACCTCCACCACCAGCACCAGCACGGGTCAGTCCACGTCGGTGACGGTGACCGACTTCGACGGCACGATCGGGGCGGGCCTCGCCTCGTTCTTCGCCGCCCTGCCGTTCTGGCTGGTGCTGCTCGTCCTGGTCGCCCTCACGTCGCTGTGGACCACGCGGGAGAAGGCGGCGCTGGTGGCCCTGATGCCGGTCTCGGTCGCGGTGTTCACGGTGCTGCCGGAGATCGGCTACGGCGTCCTCGGGATCAACGGCGTCTACGCCGGCGCGTGGATCAGCCTGGCCTTCGCCGTGCTCGGCGGGGGCGCGCTCGTGTGGGTGCTCGCCCGGCGGGCCACCCGGCGGTCAGCTCAGCTGACCCGCAGCTGAGGCGGCCCCGGGACGTCATACGAGCCGGTCGTTCTGGGCACCACCTCGTATGACGTCCCGCGCGACGTCATACCCCTCGGCGGTCATGGGCACCAGGTCGTATGACGCACGCCACGCCCGCACCAGGCACGCCCCGGGTCAGCGGAAGACGACCGTGCGGTTCCCGTTCAGCAGCACCCGCGACTCCGAGTGCCAGCGGACGGCCCGGGAGAGCACCTGGGCCTCGACGTCGCGGCCGGCGCCGGTGAGCTGCTGCTGGTTGTGGCCGTGGTCCACGCGGATCACGTCCTGCTCGATGATGGGGCCCTCGTCGAGGTCAGCCGTGACGTAGTGCGCGGTGGCGCCGATCAGCTTCACGCCGCGGTCGAAGGCCTGGTGGTAGGGCCGCGCACCCTTGAAGCTGGGCAGGAACGAGTGGTGGATGTTGATCGCCTGGCCCGAGAGCTGACGACACACGCTGTCGGAGAGCACCTGCATGTAGCGAGCGAGCACCACGAGGTCGATCCCGAGCTCGGCGTGCAGCGACATCAGCTCGGCCTCGGCCTCGGTCTTGGTCTCCGGGGTGACCGGGACGTGCCGGAAGTCGATGCCGTAGCTGCGGACCAGTGGCTCGGCGTCCGGGTGGTTGGAGACCACGAGCGGGATGTCGATCTGCAGGGCCCCGCTGGAGTGGCGGAACAGCAGGTCGTTGAGGCAGTGGAGCTGCTTGCTGACCATGATCAGGGTCCGGTAGGGCACCCGGGCACCCCAGATCTCGAAGGTCATCTCGAACCGGCGGGCGACGTCGGAGAAGTCGGTCCGCAGTGAGTCGGCAGTGGTCTCGCTGCCCGACATCGTGAAGTCGATCCGCATGAAGAACCGGCCGTTGAGGCGGTCGTAGAACTGCTGGCTCTCCAGGATGTTCCCGCCGTGCTCGACCAGGAAGCCGGAGACGGCGTGCACGATGCCGGGCTGGTCGGGGCAGTCGAGGATGACCACGAAGTCGCCGGAGGGCAGTCCGGCGTTGGCGGAGGTGCGCCCAGGGGAGGTGGTCATCAGTCGCCGAGCTCCTTGCGGCGACGGTTGACGAACTCCTCCATCTCGGCGCGGATGGCCTCGTCGAGAGGCGGCTGCTCGTAGGAGGTGAGCCGGTCCTGGTAGATCTTCGAGGCGCGTGCCGCGGCGTCGTTGCCGCCGTTGCGCGACCAGCGCTCGAAGTTCTCCGACGACGACAGCAGCGGGCGGTAGAAGCAGGTGCGGAACCGCTCCATCGTGTGCATCGCACCGAGGAAGTGGCCGCCCGCCCCGACCTCCTCGTGGGCGCCGAAGGCCAGCGACTCCTCGGTGATGTCCAGCGGTGTGAACTCGGCGTGCATCATCTGCAGCAGCTCGATGTCGACGATGAACTTCTCGTAGCCCGCCACGAGCCCGCCCTCGAGCCAGCCGGCGGAGTGCATCACCCAGTTGGCGCCGGCGAGGAACGTCGGCAGCAGGGTCATCAGCGCCTCGTAGCCGGCCTGCGCGTCCGGAACCTGCGAGGAGGTCAACGAACCGCCGGAGCGGAACGGCAGCCCGAAGTGGCGCGCGATCTGGCCGGTGCAGAGCAGGCCGATGCCCGACTCGGGCGTACCGAAGGTCGGTGAGCCCGACTGCATGTCGATGTTGGACAGGAACGAGCCGAACACGACCGGACATCCGGGCCGGATCAGCTGGGCCAGCGCGATGCCGGTGAGCGCCTCGGCGATCTGCTGGACGAGCGCGGCCGGGATGGTCACCGGCGACATGGCGCCCATCAGGATGAACGGGGTGAGGATGACGGCCTGGTTGGCCTCGGAGTACTCGAAGAGCGAGTCGAGCATCCGGTCGTCCCAGCGCAGCGGGGAGTTGCAGTTGATCAGCGAGATCAGGGCGGGCGTCTCCTCCATGCTGGCCCGCCCGGACGCCCGGCCCGCGCTGCCGCCGAGCAGGATCGAGGTCAGCTCGATCGTGTCCTTGGCGTTGGGGCCGGAGACCACGTTGCCCATGAACACCTTGTCGGTGAGCGTGGCCAGCGTGTAGGTCATGTCGAGGTGACGGCTGTCCAGGGGCGTGTCGTTGGGCTCACAGATCACGCCACCGGCTGAGTCCATGATCGGGAACGACTGGGCCAGCTTGGTGAAGTTGCAGAAGTCGTCCATCGTCGCGTCGCGGCGTACGGCGCCCTCACGCACGAACGGGGGACCGTAGACCGCGCTGAAGGCCATGCTGTCGTCGCCGACGTGCAGGTTGTGGGCGGGGTTGCGCGCCTGCAGGTCGAAGGACCTCGGGGCCTTCGCGACCTGCTCGAGGATGAACTCCGGGTCGAAGAACACCGTGTCGCCCTCCACCCGCTGACCGGCCGCGCTGAAGAGGTCGAGGGCTCGTTGGCTCATGAACTCGACCCCGAGCTCGGAGACGAGTCGGCGCCACCCGCCGTCGAGCGTGGACATCGCCTGCTCGGAGAGGATCTCGTAGCGCGGCATCTGGTTACGGAACATCGGGACTCCTGGATGTGAAGCGGCTGTGCTTGACCGGGGCGGCGTGGAAACCTAACCTCACCATGTGGGCACACAGTTCCACATGGTGGGAGTTGTTTCCACCACCTTGGACCGAACGACGAAGGGCGGTCAAGCATGACCAGCACTTCGGTCATCGAGAGCCCCGGCAACGGACCCGGCAACGGCCCGGGCGGCACCCAGGCCGTCGACCGTGCTGCGCACCTGCTCACCCTCGTGGTGGAGGCAGACGTCGCGATCACCTTCGGCGAGCTGAGCGAGGCCGCCGGGCTCGCGCGGTCCACCACCTCCCGCCTGCTCTCGGCCATGGAGCGCACCCGCCTGGTCGAGCGCGTCGAGACCGGTGAGTACATCGGCGGACCGCTCTTCGCGCTGTACGCCGCCCGCCACGACCGCAACGCCGAGCTGGCCAGGCTGGCCCGACCCATGTTGCGGACCATCGGGGAGGAGACCGGCGAGACCGTCCACCTCGCGGTGGCCAACGGTGGCCGCGTCTCCCACATCGACCAGGTCGACTCGACCTTCCTGCTCGGCGCCCGCGACTGGACCGACATCGAGGTCCCGCCGCACTGTTCGGCGCTGGGCAAGGTGCTGCTCGCCTGGGACGTGCTCGAGCTCCCGCAGGGCGCGCTCGAGCGTGTCACCGACAAGACGCTGCGTTCGCGAGCTGCCCTCGAGGCCGACCTCGCGACCGTGCGGAGCAGAGGTTTCGCCGTGACGCTCGACGAGCTCGAGGTCGGGCTCTCCGGGGTGGCGGCGCCGGTCCTCGGACCGGAGGCCACCGCGGTGGCGACCGTGGGCATCTCAGGACCCACCGCACGGCTCGAGGACAGGGTCGACCACATCGGTCGGCTCCTGAAGGAACAGACGGAGGCGCTCTCCCAGCTCCTTCGTCACGGCACCCGCACCGAAGCCCGGAAAGGGGCACACGATGACACCAGATGAGATCTTGAAGGGGCTCTACGACGAGACCCTGGTCGGCAATGCCCCACGTGTGCTGGAGCTGACCCATGAGGCGCTCGAGCTGAACATGGAGCCCCAGAGCCTGCTCTTCGACGCCCTGATCCCCTCGCTCGAGGAGGTCGGCGCACGCTTCGAGCGAGGCGACTTCTTCGTGCCCGAGATGCTCATCGCCGGCCGCGCCATGTCCGGCTCGATGGCGGTGCTGCGCCCGCTGCTGGCCGAGACCGGCGTCGAGACCGTCGGCAAGTTCCTGATGGGCACCGTCAAGGGCGACGTCCACGACATCGGCAAGAACCTCGTCAACATCATGCTCGAGGGTGCCGGGTTCGAGGTGATCGACCTCGGGGTGCAGGTGGCCCCGGAGACCTTCGTGGCCAAGATCCAGGAGCA
Organism: uncultured Actinomycetota bacterium; assembly: GCA_963843775.1. Taxonomy (GTDB): domain Bacteria; phylum Actinomycetota; class Actinomycetes; order Propionibacteriales; family Nocardioidaceae; genus Marmoricola. The sequence goes on along the minus strand of CAWJLT010000014.1, from coordinate 133,664 downwards.
CCAGCCGGACATCGTCGGCTTCTCGGCGTTCCTGACCACCACGATGCCGATGTTCAAGGCCAACATGAACGCCCTGGAGAAGGCCGGCATGCGCAGCGACGTCATCGTGATGGTCGGTGGTGCCCCGGTGACCCAGGAGTACGCCGACGCGGTGGGTGCCGACGGTTACGCCGCCGACGCCTCCGGTTGTGTCCGCAAGGCCAAGGCCCTCCTCAAGGCCAAGCGCGAGAAGGTGCCCGCCTGATGTCAGCTCCTCTGCACGAGACCCGTCTCCGCTCGGCCACCCGCGAGGTCGTCCTCGGTCGCCAGCACCGCTTCTGCCTGATCGGTGAGCGGCTCAACCCGACGGGCCGGCGGATCTTCCAGGAACAGATCAAGGCCGGTGACCTGTCCGCGGTCGAACGTGACGTCAAGGCCCAGGTCGAGGGCGGCGCAGATGTGCTCGACGTCAACATGGGCGTGCCGCTCGTCGACGAGGCCGAGCTGCTCGCCAAGGTCGTGACGATGGTCCAGGAGCTCACCGACCTCCCGCTGTGCATCGACTCCTCGGTCGTCGAGGCGCTCGAGGCCGGGCTGTCGGCGTACAAGGGGCGGGCGCTGGTCAACTCCATCACCGCCGAGGACGAGCGGATGGAGCAGATCCTCCCCCTGGTCAAGAAGTACGACGCCGCGGTGATCGCGCTGCCCAACGACGTCGACGAGATCCCGATGGAGCCGGAGAAGCGGCTCGCCCTGGTCGACAAGATCGTGCGGGTGGCGACGACCGAGTACGGCATCGCCATCGAGGACATCGTGATCGACCCGTTGGCGATGCCGATCGGCGCCGACGTGACCAACGGGCTCGCCACGCTGGAGACCATGCGCGGCATCCGCGACAAGCACGGCCTGAACATGACCTGCGGGTCGTCCAACGTCTCCTTCGGGATGCCGGGACGGCACGAGATCAACGGCACCTTCCTGAGCATGGCGATGACCGCCGGTCTCACCAGCGCGATCATGGACACGCGCACGGAGTCGGTCGTCTCCGCCGTGAAGGCGACCGACCTGCTCCTGGGTCACGACGAGTGGGGCATGGCGTGGATCGCTCGACACCGGGCAGCGCAGGCCGCGAACGCGTGAGCACCATCACCCCGGGAACGACCCCGGGAGCGGGCGGGGACGGGCCACCACCGTCCCTGGACGAGATCGGACGGGAGGGCCTGATGGCCGCTCCCGGGGCCAATGTCATCGCCCACGACGGCAGTGGCCGGGTGCAGCTGTCCTTCACGGTCGAGGGCGGGCAGGACCGGTCCGTCCGCGTCCCGACCGGGGTCACCGTCTTCGACTCCGCCTCGTGGAACGGCATCGCGATCGACTCCACCTGTGGCGGGCACGGCACCTGTCACAAGTGCAAGATCCGCGTCGAGACGCCGTTGCCGATCTCCCGGCACGACCGGCGCACCTTCTCCGAGGACGAGCTCTCCAACGGCTGGCGCCTGGCCTGCCTGGCCACGGCCACCCAGGACCTCGACGTCACGGTGCCGCCGCTGACCACCCGGCCCAAGGCGGCCACCGTCGGCGTCGGGCGCCAGGTGATCCTGCGGCCGGCCGTGCAGAAGCGCTACGTCGAGCTCGCCGACCCCACCCTCCAGGACCAGCGCACCGACCTGGCCCGCCTGACCGACGCCATCGACGACCTCGAGCTGACCGTCGACCTGCCCGTGCTGCGGCGGCTGCCCCAGGTGCTCCGCGAGGCCGACTTCAAGGTGACCGCCGTGGTGGTCGACGAGGCGCTCATCGACGTCGAGCCGGGTGACACCAGCGCCCAGCGCTACGCGATCGCCTTCGACCTCGGCACCACCACGGTCGTGGCCACCCTGCTCGACCTCGCGACCGGCACCCCGGTCGCGGTGGCCTCCCGGCTCAACAAGCAGCAGCCCTTCGGTGGCGACGTGATCACCCGCATCAGCGCGGTGATGATGGACCCCGAGGCGCTGGGACGACTGCAGTCGCTGGCGGGCGAGACCCTGGACGAGCTGGCCCAGCAGGTCTGTGTCGAGGGCGACGTCGACCCGACCCACGTCTACGAGGTGGCCATCGCCGGCAACGCGACGATGACCTCCCTGGTGCTCGGCATCGACCCCGAGCCGCTCGGCGTCGCGCCCTTCGTGATGACCAGCGCCCAGCCACCCGTCGTACTCGCCGCCGAGGTCGGCCTGCACCTCCACCCCCGGGCCCGCGCGGTGATGTTCCCGGCCCTGGGCGCCTACGTGGGTGGTGACATCGTCGCCGGCATGCTCGCCACGGGGATGGACCGCGACAAGCGCACCCGGTTGTTCATCGACGTCGGCACCAACTGCGAGATCGTCCTCAGCAACGGCGACACCATCCTGTCCACGGCGGCCCCGGCCGGCCCGGCCTTCGAGGGAGGTGCCATCCGCTGCGGCATGCGTGCCGCCGAGGGGGCGATCGAGGTCGTCCGGCTCGACCCCGACGGCACCGAGGAGACGGGCGTCGTGCTTCAGGTGATCGGTGACGTCACCCCCAAGGGACTGTGCGGCTCGGGGCTCGTCGACGCGGTCTCGGAGATGGTCCGTGTCGGCCTGCTGGACGGCAGCGGACGCTTCGTCCCCGAGGACCAGGCGGTGGCCAAGGCTCCCGGGCTGGCGAACCGCTTCGTCAAGATCGGTGAGGAGCGGGTCTTCCTGCTCTACCGTCCGGCTCCCGACAGCGACGCCAGTGAGAGCGTCTACCTCTCGCAGCGCGACGTGCGGGAGCTCCAGTTCGGCAAGGCGGCGATCGCGACCGGGTGGACGCTGCTGCTCGAGGAGCTCGGTCTCGAGCACGACGACATCCAGCAGGTGCTGCTCGCCGGTTCGTTCGGCTCCTACCTCTCGCCGGCCTCGGCGGTCCGCATCGGCCTGGTGCCCAAGCTGCCGGTGCTGCGCATCGTCTCGGCCGGCAACGTCGCGGGCGAGGGGGCGAAGATGGCCCTGCTGTCGCTGCGTGAACGCGTCGGCGCCGAGGCGTTGCTGGAGGAGGTGAAGTATGTCGAGCTCTCCGACCGCCCTGACTTCAACGACAAGTTCGTCGACCAGCTCTCCTTCCCCGGCGTCGGTTGAGGAGCGAGGCACGCCCGCCTCGAAGCCTCGCGCCGCCCGCACGGCCCTGATCGCCTGTGGTGCGATCGCCCAGCCCGCTGCCGGCATCGTGGAGCAGCGAGGGTGGGACGTCGACGTGCACCCGCTCCCGCCGCTGCTCCACAACCAGCCCCAGAAGATCGCCGGTGAGGTCGAGCAGCTGGCGCTGACGCTGCGGGCGTCGTACGCCCAGGTCGCGGTGGGGTACGCCGACTGTGGCACCTACGGCGCTCTCGACGAGGTCTGCGAGCGGCTCGGGCTGCGCCGCCTCGAGGGGCTGCACTGCTACGACCTCTACGCCGGGGCCAGCCGGATCGAGGCCTTCTTCGCCGACCAGCCCGGCACCTACGTCCTCACCGACTTCCTGGTCAGGTCCTTCGCCCGCACGGTGGTGGCCGAGCTCGGCCTGGACCGCTACCCCGAGCTGCGCGAGGAGTACTTCCGGCACTACACCCGCGTCGTCTGGCTCGCCCAGGAGCAGACACCCGAGCTGCTCGCCGGGGCCGAGGAGGCCGCCGCCAGGATCGGGCTGCCGCTGACCGTCGTACCCACGGGGCACGGGGGTCTCGAACGCTCCCTGGCCGACCTGCTCGCCAATTAGCGCGGCGCGGCCTGGTCGCGTGGAGGACCCGGTGCGGCCGACGTCATACGACCTGGTCGCCATGGCAGCCGATTCCGATGACCTCCCGCGGGACGTCATGCGAGCTGGTTGCCCGGGCGACCGGGAGGTATGACGTCCGGGCGCCGCAAGACGCTCGAGGCGCTGACGTCTAGCCGGCGACCTCGGCCAGCAGCTGCTGGCGCCACTCCTCGGTGGCGGCGATCTGGTTGAAGGTGAAGACGTGCAGGCCCTCGACCAGGGACTCCGGCTTCATCGCGACGGTGGCGCACTCCTCCAGGAACCTCTGGCCGGTCCACCCGCCGGGGGCGGCGAGCTTGGCGAAGAACCCGGCGTTCTTCGACAGGAACCGGGTGGACTCACCGACGCCGATCTTGGTGGCCATCGTGAGCAGCTTGGCCCGGTCGATCGGGCCGGGAATGCCGAGCAGCAGCGGCTGGGTGATGCCACGGGCGCGCATGCGCTCGACCCAGGCCTTCACCGCGCCCGCATCGAAGGTGAGGTTGCTGACGATGTGGGTGGCGTGCCGGCGCTTGTCCCACATCGCCTGCACGGTGAGGTCGTCGTGGATCTTGGGGTGGGTCTCGGGATAGCCGGCGATGCCGACGTGGGTGAACGGCTTCTCGAGGCGGTGCAGGTCCTCGAGCAGGCTGAAGGAGTCGGGGTAGACCCCCACCGGGTCGGCGTCACCGCCGGGCACGAAGACACGGGTGATGCCCGCCTCGCCAAGACGGGCGCGGATCTCCTCGACCTCGTGGAAGTCGTGGACCATCCGCGCGGCGAGGTGGGGTACGGCGGTGTAGCCGGCCCTTGACAGCGACTCCGCGAGCGCCAGCGTGGCCTCGAGACCCTTGGAGGCCGAGGCGGTCACCGTGACGGCGATGTCCTGCGGCACCGAGGCGAGCACCTTGTCCTCGGTCGTCGGGGTGGGCAGCACCTCGTAGCGGGCGTTCTCGAGCAGGCGCTGGATGGCCTGGTTCCTGGTCTGGCGGCCCCGGTGAACTTTGTTGCGCATGATGAGACTCGTTTCGTGATACGCACCACTGATGCCTCAGGCTACGTCCCCTGCACACCTCCCCACAAGACGCTGAGCGGGCAGTTCTGGCACGCACAGCAGCGCCGACCGGGCAGTTGTGTCACGAAGGCGTGAGGGAACTGCCCGGTCGGCGGACTGCTGCGTGCGAGAACTGCCCGGTCGGCGGACTACCAGATGCGGACGCGGTCCTCGGGGTCGAGCCAGAGGCCGTCGCCGGGCTCGGTCGCGAAGGCCCGGTGGAACTCCTCGAGGTTGCGGGCGATGTTGGCACGGAACTCCGGCGGGCTGTGCGGGTCGGTCGTCAGGAACTGCTGCGAGAGCTCCTTGCGACGCTTGGTCCGCCAGACGTAGGCCCAGCTGAGGAACAGCCGCTGCTCGCCCGTCAGGTCGTCGCGGGTCGGCATCTCCTCGCCCTCGAGCGAGATCAGGTAGGCCTTGTGGGCGATGGTCAGCCCGCCGAGGTCACCGATGTTCTCGCCGACCGTCAGCGCGCCGTTCACGTGCTCGCCGGGAAGGTCGCGCGGCTCGAACACGTCGTACTGCTCGATCAGCGCCTTGCTCTTGACCTCGAAGGCCGCCTTGTCCTCGGCGGTCCACCAGTCGTTGAGGTTGCCGAGGCCGTCGTACTGCGCGCCCTGGTCGTCGAAGCCGTGCCCGACCTCGTGACCGATGACCGCACCGATGCCGCCGTAGTTCTCGGCCGGGTCGGCGTCGGCGTCGAAGAAGGGCTTCTGCAGGATGCCGGCGGGGAAGCAGATCTCGTTGGTGCCGGGGTTGTAGTAGGCGTTCACCGTCTGCGGCAGCATGAACCACTCGTCGCGGTCGACCGGTGAGCCGATCTTGTTCAGCTCGCGGTCGGTCTCGAAGGCGGTGGCGGCCAGCACGTTGTCGACCAGGCTGTCCGCGCTGACCGGGAGCGCGGAGTAGTCGCGGAACTTCTCCGGGTAGCCGATCTTCGGCCGGAAGGTGTCCAGCTTCTCGAAGGCTCGCTTCTTGGTCTCCTCGCTCATCCAGTCGAGGTCGGTGATGGAGCGGCGGTAGGCCTCGAGCAGGTTCGCGACCAGCTCGTCCATCATCTCCTTGGACCGGGGCGGGAAGTGGCGGGAGACGTACTCGCGGCCCACCGCCTCGCCCAGCGCTCCCTCGACCAGGCCGACGCCGCGCTTCCAGCGTGCCCGCAGCTCGGGGGTGCCGGAGAGCGTGCGGCCGTAGAAGTCGAAGTTGGCCTCGACGAACCCGCTGGAGAGGTAGGCCGCCGCTGTGCGGATGGCGCGCACGCTGAGGAACGCCTTCCAGTCCTCGAGGGAGGTGTCGGCCAGCACGGTCTCGAGGTGGGAGAGGTACGACGGCTGCCGCACCACGGTCTCGGTGATGGTCGCATCGGTCCCACCCAGCGCCGTGACCCACGCGTCGAAGTCGAAGGACGGCACGGTCGACCTGAGCTCGTCGAGCTTGACGAGGTTGTAGGTCTTCAGCACGTCGCGGGTCTCGGCCCGCTCCCAGTGGCCCTCGGCCAGCCGAGTCTCCAGCGCGAGGACGCGGGCTGCGGTGTCCTCGGGGTCGGGCTGCTCGGCCAGGGTCAGGATGCGGCTGAGGTAGGCGAGGTACTTCTCGCGGATCTCGGCGAACTTCTCCTCGCGGTAGTAGCTCTCGTCGGGAAGGCCGATGCCCCCCTGCGTCACGTTGACGACGTAGCGCTCGGAGTTGCGGTCGTCGGAGTCGACGAACGAGCCGAACAGTCCACCGCCTCCACGGCGCTCGAAGAAGCCCAGGAAGGCGCCGAGCTCGGAGACGTCGCCCAGCGCGGCGATCTGCTCGAGCAGCGGCACGATCGGGGTGTGGCCGAGCTTCTCGACCCGGTCCTCGTCCATGAAGCTGGCGAAGAGGTCGCCGATCTTGCGGGCCTCGTCGGCACTCTCGGCCGTGTCGCCGGCCAGCGCGCCGTCGGCGGCGGCCTCGATGATCTCGCGCACGTGCTCCTCGGCCGCGTCGGAGAGCATCACGAACGGGCCCCACGAGGAACGGTCACCGGGGATCTCTGCGGTGTCCAGCCAGGAGCCGTTGACGTGTCCGAAGAGGTCGTCCTGGGCGCGGATGTCGGGGTTCATGCCCTCGCGGGCGTCGTCAAGAATCGTCACCGGTCAAACCTATACGTGCCTACCACCCGCCGCCGCGCGGTCGTAGGCTGTTGACCCATGATCCTCGCGCCCCGGCGCCTCCCCGTGATCACCCCGTGACTGCCCGAGGGACCGCCCTGTGACTGCCCAGTGACCGCTCAGGTCTGCCTCGTCGGCGCCGGTTCGTCCGGCATCACCGCGGCCCAGGCACTCCGGGCCCAAGGGGTCGTCTTCGACTGCTTCGAGGCCGGCAGCGGCGTCGGTGGCAACTGGCGCTACGGCAACGACAACGAGATGTCCTCGGCCTACGAGTCGCTGCACATCAACACCTCGCGGCAGCTGACGGAGTACGCCGCGTACCCGATGCCCGCGTCGCTGCCGGACTATCCCGACCACCGCCAGATCGCGCGGTACTTCGACGACTACGTGGACCACTTCGGGCTGCGCGAGCTGATCACCTTCCGCACCGAGGTGACCCGGATCCACCCGTCGCCGGACGGGTACGACGTCACCTTCCGTTCGCGTGACGGCGGCGAGCCCCAGACCCGCACCTACCGCGACGTGGTCGTGGCCAACGGCCATCACTGGGACCCCCGCTGGCCCGAGCCGTCCTTCCCCGGCGCGGAGACCTTCCCGGGCGAGCAGATGCACGCCCACTACTACCGCAGCGCCCAGCCGATGGTCGGCAAGCGCGTGCTGGTGCTCGGCATCGGCAACTCCGCCTGCGACATCGCGGTCGAGTCGAGCCGCGTCGCGGAGTCCACGGACCTGGCGATGCGTCGCGGGGCGCACATCCTGCCCAAGTACATGTTCGGGATGCCGACCGACCGCCTCAGCGACTCACCGCTCGCGCGCGGCCCGGTGCTCCTGCAGCGACTCGCCATGGCCGCGCTGTTGCGCCTCTCACAGGGCAAGGTCACCGACTACGGCCTGCCGAAGCCCGACCACGCCGTGCTCCACGCGCACCCCACCGTGAGCCAGGACCTGCTCAACCGGCTGGGCCACGGCGACATCACGGTGCGGCCGAACATCCACCGCTTCGAGGACTCGAAGGTGTTCTTCACCGACGGCACCTCGGGGGAGTACGACGTGGTCGTCTACTGCACCGGCTACAAGGTCACCTTCCCGTTCTTCGACGAGGCGGTGGTCCGGGCCGAGGACAACCACGTCGACCTCTTCCGCCGGGTGGTGCACCCCGACCACCCGGGCCTCTACTTCGTCGGGCTGATCCAGCCCCTCGGGGCGATCATGCCGCTGGCCGAGGCGCAGGCGCAGTGGGTGGCAGACCTCGTCACCGGCCGGGCCGCCCTTCCCCCGGCGGAGGAGATGCGTGCCCAGATCGCGGCGTACGACGCCACCCTGAGCAAGCGCTTCGTGGCCTCCAAGCGCCACACCCTCGAGGTCGACTTCCACAGCTACCGCGCGGAGATCCACAAGGAACGCAGGCGTGGTCGCAAGCGCGCGCAGGTCTGAGGGACCTCGGGCGCGTCCGGTGTCGACCCGGGCTCAGTCGTCCCCTGACCCCGACCCCGAGCTCGCGACGTCGTAGTCCGGCACCCCGCCCGAGCAGCGGGCCTTGACCTCGACCTCGCCCCCGTCGCCGTCGCGCTGGAAGTGCACCTCGACCTCACGCGGGCCGCGGTCGCCGACCTCGATGCGCCAGCCGGCGTTGGCCTGGGCGGCGTCGAACTCGAGGGTGCTGCCGCGGCAGGTGGTCACCACCGAGCCTGCTGTCCCCTGCCAGGGGCGGCTCACCTCCGCGGGGGCACCGTCGCCGCCGGATCCGCCTTGACGGTCGGGCGTCGAGGGTGGAGGGCTGCTCGGCCTCGTGCCCTGCTGCTCCGCCGGCCTCTCCACCGGGCTCGCGCCCGGGTCCTGGCCCAGGTCCTGGCCCACGTCCTGGCTGGGTTGCGTGCTCGGTCTCGCGCTCGGCGTCTCGGCCGGATCCACGCCCGGCGCCTGGCGTGGTCCCTTGGTGGACCGAGGGGCCGTCGGGGTGAGGGGCGCCGAGCTGGACCGCTGGGCGTCGACCGTGGCCGCGGTCACGTCCGCACCCACCGTGCGAATGACCGCCCAGACTCCGGTGGAGCCCGCGACCACCAGCACGATCCAGGCCAGCGTGGCGAGTGCTCCACGCGATCTCATGACGGTTCCCGGGCCGCGGCGTGGTGGCGACCGGCCATCTGCGGGCGCCGCGCCGGTAGCGTCTCGGCATGACTCGGATCCTGATCGTCGAGGACGACCAGTCGATCCGGCACGCCCTGCGGCGCAGCCTGACGGAGCGTGGTCATGCGGTCAGTGTCGCAGCGACCGGGATGAGCGGCCTGGAGGCGGTGCTCAAGGAGCTGCCCGAGGTGCTGCTGCTCGACCTCGGGCTGCCGGACATGGACGGCCTGACGCTGATCGCGATGATCCGCGCGGCCACCCCGGTCCCGATCCTGGTGATCACCGCCCAGGACGACGACCCCACGATCGTGCGCGCGCTGGATGCGGGTGCCGACGACTATGTGGTCAAGCCGTTCGGGAGCGAGCAGATCGAGGCACGCATCCGGGCGGTGCTGCGGCGTACGGCGGGGGACTCGGTGCCGGAGGTCTACGACGTCGGCGAGCTCCACCTCGATGCCGGCTCGCGCACGGTCACGCTGGGGGCTGCGACGCTGGAGCTCTCGCGCAAGGAGTTCGACGTGCTGCACCTGCTGGTGCGCAACGCCGGCCAGGTGGTGACGCGGCGCGAGCTGTTGGCCGACGTCTGGCAGCAGCCCTACGGCGGCTCCGACCGGACCGTCGACGTGCACCTTTCCTGGCTTCGCCGCAAGCTCGGGGAGTCGGCGGCCGAGCCGAGGTACCTGCACTCGGTCCGCGGCGTCGGGGTGCGCCTGGTCGACCCCGGTCTGCCCGGGGACGACGGTCACGAGGCCCCCTGATGCGGAGTCGGATCGCCTGGCTGGTCGCCGCGACGACGTCTGCGGTGGTGCTCTCCTTCGTCATCCCGCTGTGCCTGCTGGTGCGCACGCTCGCGGAGGACCGTGCGATGGCGGCCGCCGACCAGGAGGCCCGCAACGTGGCGATCCTCGTCTCCACCCTGGACAACAACCCCCGGCTCCCGCAGCTCGTCGAGGCGACCGACGAGAGGGGTGTCGCGCGCACGTCGCTGATCCTCGAGGACGACCAGGTGCTCGGCTCGCCCGATCCCGCCCTGCTCACCGATCCCGACGTACGCCGCGCCCGGGACGGCCTGGCGAGCTCGGTGATCGATGCCAGCGGAGGAAAGGTGGTGCTCCCGGTGGTGGTGGCCGACGGCACCGAGGTGGTGGTGAGCCGGGTGACGACCGCGCAGCTGCACTCCGGGGTGATGCGCGCGTGGATGAGCATCCTCGCCCTCGGTCTCGCCCTGCTCGCGCTGGCGCTCGCGGTGGCCGTCCGGCTCGGCCGCACGATCAGTCAGCCGCTCGTCGGTCTCGCCGGGACGGCTCACCGGCTGCGCGGCGGGGAGCTCGAGGCCCGCGCCGAGGTGAACGGGCCCGCGGAGACACGCGACCTCGCCGAGGCGCTGAACGCGCTCGCCGAGCGGATCACCGAGCTGCTTGCGGCCGAGCGTGCGGCGGTCGGTGACCTCAGTCATCGGCTGCGCACCCCGGTGACGGCGCTCCGGCTGGACGCGGAGAGCATCGAGGACCCGGCGCAGGCCGCACGCCTCCAGGAGCACATCGCCACCCTGCAGCGAGACATCGACGCGATCGTCCACGACGCCCGTCGACCTGTGCGCGAGAACATGACGTCGGTGTGCGACGCCGCCGAGGTCGTGTCCGCGCGCGTGGCCTTCTGGCGCCCGTTGGCCGAGGACCAGGGGCGCCGGTTCGAGGAGCAGCTCGCGCCCGGCCCGTTGCTGGTCCCGCTCGCCGGGCCGGACCTGCGCGACGTGGTGGACGTGCTGATCGACAACGTCTTCGCACACACCCCGGAGGGCACACCGTTCCTCGTGCGACTGAGCATTCACTCGAACCTCGTCCAGATCGACGTGCGCAACTCCGGTCAGGGACCGGACCAGGCCGACCCGGTCGGCCGTCGGCCCGGTGCCACCGGTCTGGGGCTGGACATCGCCCGGCGGACGGCGGTGTCGGCGGGCGGCACGCTGCACGTCCACGACACGGCACGAGCCGACGGGGGTGGGTTCCTGGTGCGACTGGAGCTGCCGGTGATGCAGTCGATGCCCTGAGTCCCTGACCGCCAGCGGGTTCAGTCGTCCCCCTGCACTTCATGGTCCTCGCCGTGCTCCTGGTCACCGTCGTGCTCCTGGTCCTCGCCGTGCTCAGGATCTTCGCCGTGCTCCTGGTCCTGGGAGACCTGGTCCTCGGGGGCCTGGTCCGCGCGTGGGTGAGCCTCGTGGGTCGGGTTCGCCTGACGCCCACTCGAGCCTCGGTGGTCCTCGGACCCGGTCGTCGTGGCCGGTGCGGCCACCGCGACCGGCGCCGGGGGCGCAGGCACGACCACCGTGCGGACGACGTGGCGCACGCACTTCCCGTGCTCGAGCCGGGCGCCTGCCTTGCAGGGGCGGAACCGCGTGCGGATCTGGGCCGCGGGCTTCGTCACCGGGGAGGCTGCCTCGGGGGTCGGAGACGTGACCTGCTGGGACGCCTGGGGCGCGCCGGAGCTGGTGGTGGTGTAGGCGAGGACACCTCCGGCGCTGCCGAGAGCGAGGGCCGTCACCGCCATGATGGTGCTCAGGGTCTTCATGGCCCGAGCATGCGACGGCTCGCCCTATCCGCACCTCGCCGTTGCCCTAAGTCTGCGTCAAGGAGTCGGGCTCCTGGCCCTTCACGCCTGTCGCCCAGCCCGAACTTCCTGACGTGGACTTAACGCTGCTCTGAGTCGCACTTGGCGCAAAACGGCGCACAGTCACCCCCATGACCTACAACGCCCGCACCCGTGACGGCTACCGCCACGCCTTGTCCGTGCTGACCGGACTGACGACCGTGGGAGTGCTGACGGCCTGCGGATGGCTGGCGGGGGCTGCCTCCGAGGACTTCCATGCGGCGCAGGCGGCGAAGGAGACGGCGCGGAAGGAGGCCGACCGTGCGGCGCAGGCGGACTGGCGACGGCAGCAGGCAGCGTGGCATGCCGCCCAACCCCGGCAGGTGCGCACGGTGTGGAAGAGGCACCCGGTCAGGACCGTCGTCGACACCCGGACCGTCATGGCCACCAGCACCACGATCGGTGCCGGTGGTCCGGTGAGCAGCGGTTCCTCCACCGCCTCCTCCACCGCCTCGCGCTCGACCGGCTCGTCGGGCTCCTCGGGGTCCTCGGGCTCTGTCTCATCGGGCTCCGGGACGGGGTCGAGTGGCAGCGGGCCACGGCCCTCCGCTCCCAAGCCGCCCCCGCCGCCCCCGGCTCCGGCGCCGAGCTCGGGGTCGTGAGGTGCCCGCCACCAGGACGGGCCCGGCCGCGCGCTTCCGGGCCCTGGGCACCTACGTCCACGTCGCGACGCAGGACGGTCGACAGCTTCCCGCGGCAGAACGCCTCGTGGCCGGGGTGCTGGGCGAGGTCGACCGCACCTGCAGCCGGTTCCGCGAGGACAGTGACCTGAGTCGGGTGAACCGGCAGCCCGGTCGCCGCGTCGACGTCGACCCCCTGCTGGTCGGTGCCGTCGGCGTCGCGCTCGACGTCGCGCAGCAGACCGAGGGGCTGGTCAACCCGCTACTGGGTCGCACGATGGTGAGCCTCGGGTACGACCGTGACTTCGCGGACCTCGCCCCGGTCGGCCACGGGAGGAGCTCGCCGGACCCGGACGCCTGGCGCCGGGTCGAGCTCGGCGACGACTGGGTCCGGCTGCCGGAGGGCGCCGCCCTCGATCTCGGCTCGACCGGAAAGGCCTGGGCGAGCGACCTCGCTGCCGCCATGATCGGGGACAGGCTCGGCGTCCCCGCCCTGGTCAGCGTCGGTGGGGACATCGCCGTCACGGGCCGCGCCAGGGAGCCGTGGCCCGTGGAGATCAGGGAGCACCCGGACGCCGTGCTGCGCGACGACCTCGTCGGGATCAGCACTGGCGGGCTGGCCACGTCGAGCACGCGGGTGCGTCGCTGGCAGCGGGCCGGCGCGGAGGTCCATCACGTGGTCGACCCGCGCACCGGTGAGTCTGCCCGCGAGGTGTGGCGCACCGTGACCGCCACCGGACCGAGCTGCGTGGCCGCCAACGGTGCGGCGACCGCCGCGGTCGTCCTGGGTGCCGACGCCCCGGCGTGGCTGCGGTCCCGTCAGGTCGACGCCCGGCTGGTCGCTCTGGACGGTTCGGTCACCCGCACCGGAGCCTGGCCGGAGGCGGACCGGTGAGCGACACCGCGTTCCTCTGGTACCTCAACCGGGCCACCGGCACCGTGCTCGTGGTCGTGTTCACCCTCGCCCTGGTGGTGGGGATCCTGGCCACCTTCGGCCGGGCCGGGCGCGGCGTGCCGCGGTTCCTGACCCAGGCCTTCCACCGCAACCTGAGCCTGCTGGCGGTGGCCCTGCTCGGGGCCCACGTCGCGACCGCCGTGCTCGACACCTTCGTCGACATCCGCTGGTGGCAGGCCGTGGTCCCGTTCGCCGGGTCGACGTACGAGCCCTTCTGGCTGGGCCTGGGCACGCTCTCGCTCGACATCATCGTGGTGGTCGCGCTGACCAGCCTGCTGCGCACCCGGCTCAGCCATCGCACCTGGCGGGTGGTGCACGTCCTGGGGTACGCCGCCTGGGTCAGTGCCGTCGTCCACGGCCTCGGGATCGGCACCGACGCGCAGACCGGTTGGTCCCGGCTGGTGACCCTGGTCTGCGTCGGTGTCGTGGTGCTGGCCGTGACCGCCCGCGTGACGGCACTGGTGCTCCCGCAGCGAGCCGGCAGCACCCGATGAAGCGGCTTGAGGTCAGTGAGGGACACCGGCTCCTGGCTGGGTACGGCGAGGGCCCCGGCCTCGCGGAGCACCGGGCGCGGTTCGGCCCCTTGCCCGAGCTGGACCTGGCCGCGCTGCTCGGCCGGGCCCGCCAGTGGGGGCTCCGTGGCCGAGGTGGAGCGGGGTTCCCCTTCGCCACCAAGCTCGAGGCCGTCGCCGCCGGCAGGCGGCGTGTGGTCGTGGTCAACCTCAGCGAGGGTGAGCCTGCCTCCTTCAAGGACGCCGCGCTCGCTCTCGGACGCCCCCACCTCGTGCTCGACGGCGCCGTCGCGGCCGCTCAGGCCCTGCGCTGCCGCAAGATCCACCTGGTCGTCCCCGGCGACCGGGAGGAGGTGGCGCAGGCCCTTCAGGTCGCGGTGGCGGAGCGACCCGAGCGCCTCACGTTCCTGGTGCACGAGGCGGATCCTCGTTTCGTCGCCGGTCAGTCGAGGGCGGTGCTGGAGCTGATGGCCGGTCGTCCGAACCTGCCGGTCACCGCCTGGCGCCCCGAGGCCTTCGACGGCCACCGCGGTCGTCCGACGCTGCTCTCCAACGCCGAGACCTGGGCCCAGGTGGCTGCTCGACTGCTCCCGGGCAGTGCGGGCGCGGCGTCCAGCACACTGCTCACCTGGAACGGTGAGGACCAGCCGGTGGTCAGCGAGGTGGCGGACGGGACGCCGTGGCGCGACCTGCTCCCCGCCGGTGACGAACCGGTGCTGGTCGGCGGCTACCACGGCGCCTGGGTGACGCGAGCGCGGCTCGACCGCTGCCGGGTCGACCGGGAGGAGATGGCCGCGGCCGGCGTACCCCTCGGCGCCGGTGCGGTGATGCCGCTGCTCCGCGGGGAGTGCCCGGTGACGATGACGGCCCGGATCGCGACCTACCTCGCCTCGCAGAGCGCACGACGCTGTGGCCCGTGCTTCAACGGTCTGCCCGCCCTGGCCTCGGCGGTCAGCGCGGTGGCTGAAGGCCGTGGCACCGTCGATCGGGTCGAGCACCTGCGCAGCCTCGTCACCGGGCGGGGTGCCTGCGCGCACCCCGACGGGACCGCGCGGCTGGTGGGCTCGATGATCGCGACCTTCCCCGAGGAGCTGGCCGCGCACGCCCGCGGCGACTGCGCCCTCCGCCAGCGACACCCCGCCGCGATCGCCGGTGTGCTCCGATGACCGCGTCGCCACGGCAGCTTCGGGTCGACTGGCCGGCGTGCGTGGCCCGCGGGTTCTGCCATGAGCTGCTCCCGGAGGTGGTCGAGCTCGACGAGTGGGGATACCCGATCATCACGGGGCCCGTCGCTCCGGAGCAGCTCGTCGAGGCGCGCCTCGCCGTACGCAGCTGTCCCACGCTCGCCCTGCGCCTGGTCTGAGGGCTCCGGAGGGGCGGAGGACGGTCGGGCGTGGGTGGCTCGGGTCGGTCGGTCGGTTGGTCGGCCGGCGGCCAACGGCCGGGATAGTCCGAGACGAAACCGTCGTTCCCAGGGGGATATAACGACGGTTTCGTCTCGGACTATCCCCGGGGGCCCGGCGATCTGACCTCTGGCGGCCCCCCCGGTCAGCCAGGCTGGGGGAGGTCGAAGACCAGGAGCGTGCTGGTCGCGGTGGCCACGACGGCGCCGGACTCGTCGGTGACGACGCCCTCGGTGAACCCGACCCGGGAGCCGGCCTTCACCACGGTGCCGACGGCGGTCAGAAGCCCGCTGCTGGCACGCACGGCCTTGAGGTAGTTGATCTTGATCTCGACCGAGGTGTAGCCCTTCCCCGCCTTCAGCACGCTGTGCAGCGCACACCCGGCGACGGAGTCGAGCAGCGTGCAGACCAGGCCGCCGTGCACCGCGCCGATGGGGTTGTACGCCGACTCGTCGGGCCGGCAGGTGAACACGACCCGACCCGGCTCGGCCTCGGTGAAGTCCATCTGGATGAGCTGGGCGATCGGGGGCGGCGGGATCGTGCCCTCGACCATCGCGTGCAGGTAGTCGATTCCGTCCATGGCCAGCCCGGCCGCTGCCGACCGGAGCGGGTCGTGCCAGGAGACGGTGCGGGAC
The DNA here is from genome assembly GCA_963843775.1 of uncultured Actinomycetota bacterium. Classification (GTDB taxonomy): domain Bacteria; phylum Actinomycetota; class Actinomycetes; order Propionibacteriales; family Nocardioidaceae; genus Marmoricola. Next base: position 117,836 of record CAWJLT010000014.1, on the reverse strand, counting down.
TGCTGCTCGCCCCAGTCGGAGGGGCCGGTGTTCGCAAGATCGCTGAGCTGCTCGGTCATGAGGTCTCCTCGGAGGGGCGGCGGCGTACGGAGAGGTAGCGGTCCCGGTCGGGGTCGGCGGCGTCGACGGCGTACTGGCGTCCCCACGACAGCAGGGCGTCGAGGGCGGGAAGCAGGGCCCGACCGGACTCGGTGAGGTGGTAGTCGAAGCGGTCGGGTCCTGACTGGTACTGCCGGCGCTCGACGACACCTGCCTCGACCATGGCCCTGAGCCTGGCCGCGATCCGGTCACGTGGGGCGCCGGTGCCGGCAACGATGTCGGTGAAGCGGTGGGCTCCCAGCGCGAGCTCGCGGACGACCAGCAGCGACCAGCGCTCGCCGACGACCTCGAGCGAGGCGGCGATCGGGCAGGGACGCCCGGGGAGGTCGGCCAGGGTGGGGAGCGGTGGGCCGACTGGTGCGCTGGTCATGGTGCTGCTATCTTCCCGAGAGTGAGTTCGAAAGTCAAACTGACTCCGAGCGAGTCGACGACGTCCCTGCCTGCCACCCCGCGTGAGCGACCGATCGGACTGGTCGCGTTCGGCACGGCCCTCGTCCTGGTCACCTACGTGACCCCGATGGCGACCGTCCCGCAGACGGTGGCCGACCTCGGCTCGGGGGCGGGGGCCCGCGCCTGGATCCTCAGCTCGATGAGCGTCGGGCTGGCCGCCGGGCTGCTCGCCACCGGTGCCCTCGGCGACGCCTGGGGCCGACGTCGGGTCTACGTCGCCGGACTGGCGCTGCTGGCCCTGGGGTCATTGGGCTCGGGGCTGGCTCCGACGAGCGCCGTCTTCGTGGGGGCACGGGTGCTCGAAGGCCTCGGTGGTGCGGCCGTGCTCGCCTGCGGGCTGGCGGTCCTGGCCCACGCCTTCCACGAGCCTGCGGCCCGGGCCCACGCCACCGGCATCTGGGGGGCGAGCGTCGGCCTGGGCATCACGGTCGGAGCCCTGCTGGCGGCCGCGCTGGACGTCGGGACCGGCTGGCGCGAGACCTATGTCCTCGTCGGAGCGCTCGCGCTGGCCCTCGTCGTCCCGAGCGTGCGGTGGATCCCCGAGTCGCGAGCAGCCCGGGCGCGGCGGATCGACGTCGTCGGCGTCCTCACCCTGGCCGCCGGGCTCACGCTCGTGGTGAGCGGACTGACGCAGGCGCGTTCCGGGCTCTCCGGTACGACGGTCCTGCTGCTGGGCCTGAGTGCTCTCGCGCTGGTCGGCTTCGTGCTGGTCGAGCGGCGTACGCCGGAGCCGATGGTCGACCTCGCCCTCTTCCGCTCGACGGGCTTCCTGGCGGCCACGATCGGTGCCCTGGCCGTCGGGATCGGCATCATCGGGATGTCGTCCAACGTGCCGTTCTTCGTCCAGGTCGGCCTCGGCGGGTCGTTGTGGACGGGCACCCTCCTGGTGGTGGGGTGGTCGGCCACGAGCGTGCTGACCTCGCTGCTCCTGCGGCGGTTCAAGATCCCGCTCTCCGGGCCGCACCTGATCGCGCTGGCCCTGGTCGTGGTGGGCGCGGGCCAGCTGCTGGCGCTGGGGATCGGCGCCGGGTCCTCGCCGTGGCGGCTGCTCCCCTCGCTCGTCGTCGCGGGCCTGGCGACCGGCGTGCTCAACGCCGCACTCGGTCGTGAGGCCGTCGCGAACGTCCCCCGGGACCGCGCCGCTATGGGCAGCGGGTCCAACAACACCGCGCGCTACCTGGGGGCCGCCTGCGGCATCACCGTGTTCTCGGTCGTGCTCGGTCACGCAGGCCACGGGGTCGGAGCCGCCCTGCTCGTCGACGGCTGGTCCACGGCCGTGCTGGTCGCGGCCACGTCCTCCTTCGTCGGAGCAGCGCTGATCGCGGCAATCAGCGCTTATACCACCAAGCATGAACCTTCGTGAAGGGGTGTGACGCACTCGATTCGGCGTCGAGGCGAGCTAACGCTCCGGTCTAGTCCTATTTAGGCAGTTTCGTACTCTGAAGTCCGTTTTGTTGGCACCTGTCCAGGTGTCGTGTGAACCTTCAACTACCGACCCGAACACGTCAGGTCGGCCCCACCTGGAGGTCCACATGTCTTTCCTCAACATCTCCCGCAAGCAGCTCGTCGCCGGTGCTGCGATCCCGGCCGCCGTCATCGCCAGCGGCGGCATGGTGTGGGCGTCGTCGTACTCCGCCTTCTCCGCGTCCACCGCCAGTCCGACCAACAACTGGTCCGCCGGCACCGTCGCCCTGAGCGACGACGACAGCAGCTCGGCCCTGTTCACCGCGACCAACCTCAAGCCCGGCGCGACCGGAGTCAAGTGCATCGCCGTCACCTCCACCGGCTCGCTGGCCTCGACGGTCAAGCTGTACGGCACGTCCTACGCCACCACCAACGGGCTGGCCGACAACATCACCCTCAAGGTCGAGCAGGGCACCGGCGCCACCAACGCCAGCTGCGCCGGCTTCACCGGTGGCTCGACCCTGTTCGACAGCACGCTGAGCTCCTTCGGCACCACGAAGACCGCGTTCGCCTCAGGCGTCGGCACCTGGGCCCCCACCGGCTCCGCCAGCGAGACCAAGTCCTTCCGCGTCACCTACACGCTGAGCGCCAGCACCCCTGACTCCGCGCAGGGTGGCACCGCTGCCCTCGGCTTCACCTGGGAGTCGCAGAACAGCTGATCCGCCACGGTCAGACCACCACCGCTCCAACCAGCTCGGGAGACCACAGATCCGCATGGCCACCATCCGCGTTCCCACCCAGCGCACGTCGCCGGACCTGGAGGCTGCACCCGCAGCCTCGGTCCCGACGAACGTCGAGCTGGGCTGGGGACCGCTCCTCCGGAGGACCGCTGCCCGCGCGGGCCTCGCGATGGTGGCGTCGCTGGTGCTGTGGTCGCTCCTCCCGGTCCTGCTGGGCTGGGCCCCTCGGGTCATCCTCTCGGGTTCGATGGAGCCGCGGATCCACTCGGGTGACGTCATCGTCACCCGAGACGTGCCGGTCGCCACTCTCTCCAAGGGGCAGGTCATCACGGTCCAGGACCCCGACCACCCCGAGAAGACCCGGACGCACCGCTTCGTGCGGTACGACGTCGACGGGACGATCGTGACCAAGGGTGACGCCAACCCTGGGGCCGACTCCTCGCACGTCACTGCGGCCGACGTCCTCGGCCTCGGCGTGATCCGGGTGCCGTTCGTCGGGCGACCGGCGTACTGGATGGCGCAGCACAACTACGGAGCCCTCGGTGTGACGCTCCTCCTCCTGGGAATCTGTGTCATCTCTGCCTTCCCCGGGCGGCCGAGGTCGCAGGACGAGGACGACACCTCCGGTTCCGGGCCTGCGCCGCGCACCCGGCGTACCCGCCCGGTGCGGAGCGCGCGCACCAGCCGCCACCGACGCGTGGCGACCGCCGTCGCCGTGAGCGTCATCGCGGTAGGTGCCGTCGGCGGGCCGGCCGACGCGGCCTTCAAGCGCCTGGCGCAGAACACGACCAGCACGCTGAGCGCGGCCAGCACCTTCTACGCCTACAAGTCCGAGGTCCTCGGGGACTCGCCCTTCCTCTACTGGAAGCTCGACGAGACCAGCGGCACCGCGATCGCCGACTCGAGCGCGGGCACCAACCGCCCCGGCACGCTCCTGGCCCAGACCTACTCGCTCGCCCAGGCCGGCGCCCTCGCCGAGACCCCCAACCACGCGGTCGACTTCACCGTCGCCTCCATCACCTCGAACACGTCGTCCACCGGCCTGGCCAGCTTCAGCGTCGAGGCCTGGGTCAAGACCGCCTCGGCCAGTGGCGGCCGCCTCCTCGGCTTCGGCAACGGCAGCGGCCAGAGCGCGTCCAGCACGGTCGACCGCCAGCTCTACCTGGGCTCCGGCGGCAAGGTCCTCTTCGGCATCGGCTCGGCCAAGACCACCGTCGCCAGCACCCGGGCGATCAACGACAACGCGTGGCACCACGTGGTCGGCACCTACACCACCGGCAACAACGGCATGAAGCTCTACGTCGACGGCGTGCTCCAGGGCCAGGCCAGGGCGACCACGGTGCTCAACTCCGGGTACTGGCGCGCCGGGGCCGAGGGCATGAGCGGCTGGGCCAGCAACCCGGGGCAGTACTTCGAGGGCACGCTGGACGAGCTCGCCGTCTACAGCGACGTACTCACACCGACCGAGGTGCAGGCGCACTACGCCGCCGCCTCCTGATCTCCTCGGGCCCGCTGATCCGGGCTGACCTCGGGGGCTTGTGTCACGGCGGGGACAAAGCGGATGGGGTTGATGGGCAGTCCATGACGTTGTCGGGTGTTGCTTCGGCCGACAACGTCAGGTTTCCCCGGCTGGCCGGGGATTCCTGCAGCCACTAAAAGGCAGGCTTGACTGTTTGTTCCTGAAGGTCCACGATGCTCGGGTGACCAGCGCGCGGGTGTCGGCGGTGCGTGTGCCCCAGGAGGAACGGACCCGGGCCATGCGGCAGCGGCTGCTCGAGGCGACGGTCGAGTGCCTGGTGGAGCACGGCTGGAGCGGCACCTCGACGACCCTCGTCTCCCAGCGGGCCGGGGTCAGCCGCGGGGCCCAGCTGCACCACTTCCCGACCAAGAACGACCTCGTCCTGGCGGCCGTCGAGCACCTCACCGAGCTGCGCGGCGAGGAGCTCCGGGCAGCGGCCCGGAACCTGCCGACCGGCCGGCGACGTACCCGCGCGGTCCTGGAGATGTTCGCCGACCACTTCACCTCGCCGGTCTTCACGGCCGCCCTCGAGGTCTGGGTCGCGGCTCGCACCGACGCGCCGCTGCACGCGGCCGTCGTACCCCTCGAGCAGCGAGTCGGCCGCGAGGCCCACCGCATCGCCGTGGACGCGCTCGGGGTCGACGAGAGCCAGCCGAGGGTGCGTGAGCTGGTGCAGGGCACGCTCGACCTGGTCCGCGGGCTCGGGCTGGCCAACACGATCACCGACGACACCGCCCGGCGCCGCAAGATCCTCAGCGCCTGGGCGCACACCCTCGATGCGGAGCTGAGGCAACCATGAGCGTTCTCGATGATGTGCTGAGCGACCTGGCCGATGAGGGCGCCGCCCTGCTGGGGATGGTGGAGCCGCTCGACGAGCCCGGCTGGCGTACGCCGACCCCGGCGGCCGGCTGGGACGTCGCCACCCAGATCGCCCACCTGGCGTGGACCGACGAGGTGGCCGTCGCGGCCGCGACCGACAAGGAGCGCTGGGACGCGTTCGTGAGGTCGGCGATCGACGACCCCGAGGGCTTCGTCGACGCCCAGGCGCTCGAGGGTGGCCGGGCGCCTGCGGCCGAGCTGCTCGCTCGGTGGCGGGAGGCGGGTCCGGCGCTGCACGAGGCGCTGCGGCTCTATCCCGCGGGCGAGAAGATGCCGTGGTTCGGTCCGCCGATGAGCCCCACCTCGATGGCCACGGCTCGGTTCATGGAGACCTGGGCGCACTCGCTCGACGTCGCCGAGGCCCTCGGACTCGAACCCGAGCAGACCGACCGGATCCGCCACGTGGCCCACCTCGGCGTACGCACCCGCAACTTCTCCTTCGGAGTGCACTCGCTCCAGCCACCCACCGAGGAGTTCCGCGTGGAGCTGCGGTCGCCCTCGGGGGAGCTGTGGGAGTGGGGCCCGCCCGACGCCGCCCAGTCGGTGAAGGGATCGGCCTTCGACTTCTGCCTGCGCGTGACCCAGCGCCGCCACCGCGACGACCTCGACCTGACCGCTGTCGGAGCGGACGCCGACCGTTGGCTCGACATCGCCCAGGCCTTCGCCGGTCCGCCCGGCCCCGGGCGCGAGGCGACGCCGTGAGCACCCTCCGGGTCGGGAACTGCAGCGGCTTCTACGGCGACCGACTCTCGGCGATGCGCGAGATGCTCGAAGGAGGTGAGCTCGACGTCCTCACCGGTGACTACCTCGCCGAGCTGACCATGCTCATCCTGGGCAAGGACCAGCTCAAGGACCCGTCGCTCGGCTACGCGCGCACCTTCGTCCGGCAGGTCGGCGACTGTCTCGCGCTGGCGCTCGACCAGGGTGTGCGGATCGTCGCCAACGCCGGCGGCCTGAACCCTGCCGGCCTGGTCGACAAGCTGACCGAGGTTGCTGACGGTCTCGGACTCCACCCGCGGATCGCCTGGGTCGACGGCGACAACCTGGGCCCGCGCGCCGCGGAGCTCGCGCTCGGGGGGGCCCTGACCGCGAACGCCTACCTCGGTGCGTTCGGCATCGCCCGCGCGCTGGAGGCCGGCGCCGACATCGTGGTCACCGGCCGGGTCACCGACGCCTCCGTCGTCGTCGGTCCGGCGGCCTGGAAGTTCGGCTGGACCCCCGAGCAGTACGACGAGCTCGCCGGCGCGGTCGTCGCCGGTCACGTCATCGAGTGCGGCACCCAGGCCACCGGTGGCAACTTCTCCGGCTTCCTCGACCTGCCGCGCGACGGTCGCCCGCTCGGCTTCCCGATCGCCGAGATCGAGTCCGACGGCAGCTGCGTCATCACCAAGCACGAGGGCACCGGCGGGCTGGTCTCGGTCGACACCGTGATCGCGCAGCTGATGTACGAGGTGCAGTCCGAGCACTACCTCGGCCCCGACGTCACGGTCGACCTGACCACCATCGAGCTCGCTCCCGACGGCGTGGACCGGGTGCGTCTCTCCGGCGTACGCGGGCAGGCTCCGCCACCCCGGCTGAAGGTGTGCGTCAACGAGCTCGGCGGCTTCCGCAACCAGGTCGAGTTCGTGCTCACGGGTCTCGACATCGAGGCCAAGGCGGCCTGGGTGCGCGCGCAGCTCGAGGGAAAGATCGCCGCGGCCTCGGTCACGTGGTCGCAGCTGCGACTCCCCGCGCCGGACTCCGCGACCGAGGAGGGCGCGTCCTGCCTGCTGCGCGTCGTCGTCAAGGACGACAACGCGGCCACCGCCGGGAAGGCGTTCACCAGCGCCGTCGTCGAGCTGGCCCTCGGGTCCTACCCGGGCTTCACCATGACCACCCCGCCCGGACCGGCCTCGCCGTACGGCGTCTACCGGCCGGCCTACGTCGACCGCGACGTGGTCACCCACACGGTGCACCTGCCGGACGGCACCACCGAGGTGATCCCCGACCCGGCGGTGGACGTGCAGCCAGACGTCGAGACGAAGGTGGACGAGAGGGTGCCGCCGGTGATCCCCGGGATCTCCGGGATCTCCGAGGAGGCGATCACCCGGCGGATCCCGCTCGGCACCTTCGTCCATGCGCGCTCCGGCGACAAGGGCGGCGACGCCAACGTCGGGCTCTGGGTCCGCGCGGGTGACCGACGGCCGGAGCAGGCGCAGTGGCTGGAGCACTTCATCTCGCAGGAGCGGGTCCGACAGCTCGTGCCCGAGGCTGCCGACCTCGACATCGAGGTCTTCACCCTGCCCAACCTCCACGGCGTCAACATCCTCATCCACGGTCTGCTCGGGGACGGCGTCGCCGCCAGCACCCGCTTCGACCCACAGGCGAAGGGGCTCGGCGAGTGGTTGCGCTCGCGGCTTGTGAACGTTCCCGAGGAGCTGCTGTGAGCGGCGGAGTTTTTCTGGTTAACCAGAAAAACTGCCACTTGCCCCACGTTGCAACGTGGGGAACTGACAATCTTCTGGTGTCAGTTGAGGTACGCCGATGACCTGGACCCCCGACCAGGTCGCCCTCCAGGACTCCACCCGCGAGTTCGTACGCCGGGAGGTCGCGCCGCACCTGCAGCACTGGGAGGACGCCGGCGACATCCCCCGCTCGCTGCACGTCGCCGCCGCCCAGGCCGGGCTGCTGGGCGTCTCGTTCCCCGAGGAGGTCGGCGGACAGGGGGGAGACCTGCTCGACTCGGTCGCCCTTCAGGAGGCGTTCTTCGAGGCCGGTGGATCCTCCGGGCTGGCCGCAGGCCTGTTCACCGGTGGCATCGCGCTCCCCCACATGGCGGCTCACGGGACGCCTGGTCAGATCGAGCGCTTCGTGCGGCCGACCCTGGCCGGCGAGAAGATCGGGGCCCTCGCGGTCACCGAGCCGGGTGGCGGCTCCGACGTTGCCGGGATCACCACGCACCGCCGTACGCGACGGTGAGAGCTATGTCGTCAACGGCGCCAAGACCTTCATCACGAGCGGGGTCCGCGCCGACTTCGTCACCACCGCGGTCCGGACCGGCGGGCAGGGTCACTCGGGGGTCAGCCTGCTCGTCGTGGAGAAGGGCACGCCCGGGTTCACCGTCGACCGCGGCCTGGCCAAGATGGGTTGGCACTGCTCCGACACCGCCGAGCTGTCCTTCGTCGATGCCCGCGTCCCGGCTGCCAACCTGGTCGGCGACGAGAACGCGGGCTTCTACCTGATCGCCGAGCAGTTCGTCGTCGAGCGGATCGCGCTGGCCGTCCACGCCTACGGGATCGCCGCACGATCGCTGGCGTTGACCCATGAGTACTGCCGCCAGCGGCAGACCTTCGGGCAACCGCTCATCACCCGGCAGGTCGTCCAGCACAAGCTGGTCGAGATGCAGAGAAGGGTCTGGGTGGCGCGCTGCTACGTCGTGGAGACGGCCCGCAGGCACGTCGCGGGCGAGAACGTGATCGCCGAGGCGTGCCTGGCCAAGCAGACCGCCGTCGAGGCGTGCGACCACGTCGTCGACCAGGCCGTGCAGCTGCACGGCGGAACGGGCTACATGCACGGGACCGAGGTGGAGCGGCACTACCGCGACTCCCGGGTCCTGGGCATCGGAGGAGGAGCGACCGAAGTGCTGACCGACCTGTCCGCCCGACTGCTGGGCTACACCTCATGACCGACCCAGCCCCCCGAGGCGTCGCAGATTCACCTCCGGAAGCCGTCGAGGCGTCGCAGATTTCCCAGGAACCGCTCACCCGCCGCGAGTCGATGCTCGCGAAGATCGCCGACCTCGACGCCCAGCACGCGGTCGCCGTGGCCGGGGGCGGGGAGCGTTCGGTCACGCGGCACCACGCCCGCGGCAAGCTGATGCCACGCGAGCGGATCGAGCTCCTGATCGACCCCGGCAGCGCCTTCCTCGAGCTCTCGCCGCTGGCCGGCTGGGGCTCGGACTTCACCGTCGGCGCGAGCGTGGTCACCGGCATCGGCGTCGTCGAGGGCGTCGAGTGCATGATCACCGCCAACGACCCGTCGGTGAAGGGTGGCGCCTCGAACCCGTGGACGGTGAAGAAGATCTTCCGCGCCTCCCAGATCGCCGAGGAGAACCGGCTGCCGACCATCGCCCTGGTCGAGTCCGGGGGAGCGGACCTGCCGACGCAGAAGGAGATCTTCATTCCTGGCGGCAGGCTGTTCCGCGACATCACGCGCTCCTCGGCGGCCAAGGTCCCGACCATCGCCCTGGTCTTCGGCAACTCCACCGCGGGTGGCGCCTACGTGCCCGGCATGAGCGACTACACCGTGATGGTGAAGGAGCAGGCGAAGGTCTTCCTGGGTGGCCCGCCGTTGGTCAAGATGGCCACCGGGGAGGAGTCCGACGACGAGTCCCTCGGCGGCGCCGAGATGCACGCCCGGGTCTCCGGACTGGCCGACTACCTCGCCGTCGACGAGCGCGACGCCCTGCGGATCGGGCGCCGGATCGTGGCGCGGCTGAACCGCCAGGGGGAAATCTGCGACGCCTCGCCCGGTTTCGGAGGTAAATCTGCGACGCCTCAGCGGGGGTTTGTGGAGCCGGCGGGGAGGCCCGACGACCTGCTCGACCTGATCCCCACCGACCTCAAGGAGCCGTTCGACCCACGCGAGGTGATCGCTCTGATCGCCGACGGGGTGTCCGAGCACAACGGGGCCGTGTTCGACGAGTTCAAGCCGCTCTACGGCAGCTCGCTGGTCACCGGTTGGGCGCGGATCCACGGCCGCCAGGTCGGCGTACTCGCCAACGCCCAGGGGGTGCTCTTCTCCGAGGAGGCCCAGAAGGCGACCCAGTTCATCCAGCTGGCCAACCAGATCGACGTCCCCCTGCTCTTCCTGCACAACACCACGGGCTACATGGTCGGCAAGGAGTACGAGCAGGGCGGGATCATCAAGCACGGCGCCCAGATGATCAACGCGGTCAGCAACAGCAGGGTGCCGCACCTCTCGGTCATCATGGGGGCGTCGTACGGCGCCGGGAACTACGGCATGAACGGGCGCGCCTTCGACCCGAGCTTCCTGTTCACCTGGCCCAGCGCGAAGTCGGCGGTGATGGGCCCGGCCCAGCTCGCCGGCGTCCTGAGCATCGTCGCGAGAGCCGCGACCGAGGCCAAGGGCAAGGAGTACGACGAGGCCGCCGACGCCGGCATGCGCGAGTTCATCGAGGCCAGTGTCGAGGAGCAGAGCCTGCCCTTCTTCCTCTCCGGGATGTTGTACGACGACGGCGTGATCGACCCGCGCGACACCCGCACGATCCTGGGCATCTGCCTGTCCGTGATCACCGCCAACCGGCCCGTCGAGGGCACCGACCGCTTCGGCGTCTTCCGAATGTGATGGGGAAGAACATGAGCAAGCAACGTGCCGAGACGCTCGCGAGCGCTCAGGTCTCGACCGTGCGGCGACTCCTCGTCGCCAACCGCGGCGAGATCGCGCGCCGGGTGTTCGCGACGTGCCGCCGGCTCGGGATCGAGACGGTAGCGGTCCACTCCGACGCTGACGCGGGCCTGCCGTTCGTGCGCGAGGCCGACCGCGCCGTACGCCTGCCAGGCAACACGCCCGCCGAGACCTACCTGCGCGCGGACCTGGTCCTGGCAGCGGCGCGCGCCACAGGGGCGGACGCGATCCACCCCGGCTACGGGTTCCTCTCGGAGAACGCCGAGTTCGCGCGGTCGGTGATCGCCGCCGGTCTGACGTGGGTCGGCCCGGCGCCGGAGTCGATCGAGCAGATGGGCTCCAAGATCGAGTCCAAGCGCCTGATGAAGGCGGCCGGGGTGCCGGTGCTCACCAACCACACCGCCGAGTCCGCACGGGAGACGGATCTGCCCCTGCTGGTGAAGGCCTCGGCCGGGGGCGGTGGGCGCGGCATGCGCGTCGTACGCACCCTCGCCGACCTGCCCGCGGAGATCGCCAACGCCGAGTCCGAGGCCGCCTCCGCCTTCGGCGACGGCACCGTCTTCGTCGAGCCGTACGTCGAGCACGGCCGGCACGTCGAGGTCCAGGTGCTCGGCCACCGCGACGGCGTGCTGGTGCTCGGCGAGCGGGACTGCTCGATCCAGCGCCGGCACCAGAAGGTGATCGAGGAGGCGCCGGCGCCGAACCTGCCCGACGGCACCCGGGCCGCCCTGCACAAGGCGGCCCGCACAGCCGCCGCGGCGATCGACTACCGCGGCGCGGGCACGGTCGAGTTCCTCTACGACGAGGACACCGACCGCTTCTTCTTCCTGGAGATGAACACCCGCCTCCAGGTCGAGCACCCGGTCACCGAGCTGGTGCACGGCGTCGACCTGGTCGACCTTCAGCTCACCGTGGCCGAGGGCAGGCCACTCGACGAGCGCGTGCTCGGCGAGACCTACGGTCACTCGATCGAGGTGCGGCTCTACGCCGAGGACCCGGCCGCCGACTGGCAGCCGCAGAGCGGGGTCGTGACGATGTTCGACGTGCCGGGGGTCTCGGGTGAGTTCGACCTGCTCAACCGACCGGGCATCCGCGTCGACTCCGGGTTCGAGACCGGCAGCGAGGTCTCGACCCACTACGACGCCATGCTGGCCAAGGTCATCGCCTGGGCCCCCACCCGGGAGCAGGCCGCCCGGCGGCTCGCCGACACCCTGGCCAAGATGCGTCTGCACGGTGTCACCACCAACCGCGACCTGCTGGTCGCCTCCCTTCGGCACGAGGTCTTCCTCGCCGGTGACGTGTCGACCGACTTCTTCGAGCTGCACCCCGAGGTGCTGTCCGGTCCCGAGGTCGACCTGCAGCCCGCCGCCTTCGCGGCCGCGCTGATGCTTGCAGAGCAGGACCGCCTGGCCCGACGGGTGCAGCGGACCGTCCCGGTCGCGTGGCGCAACGTCGTCTCGCAGCCTCAGCGGACGGTGTTCGAGCAGGGGGACGACGAGCTCGTGGTCGAGTGGTTCGGTGGCCGGGACGGCTACACCCATGCCGCCCGAGAGGACCTCCTCGTCCTGTCCGCGTCGCCCACCGCCGTCGTGCTCGAGGTCGGCGGGGTTCGTTCGCACTACGACGGGGTGAAGTCGTCTTCACGGCACGGGTCCACGCGTGAGCTGTTCCTCGACGGCCCACTTTCCTCTGTCCGACTGCGGGAGATTCCCCGGTTCGTCGACCCGGCCGACGTCGTGGTGCCGGGGTCCCTGCTCGCTCCGATGCCCGGCACCGTGATCGCCGTACCCCTCGAGACGGGCACCGAGGTCACGGCCGGCCAGACCGTGCTCGTCCTCGAGGCGATGAAGATGCAGCACACGATCACGGCCCCCAGCGACGGCCTGCTCGAGCTGGCCGTCTCCGTGGGCAGCCAGGTCGCCGCCGGTGACGTACTCGCCGTCGTGACGCCGCCAGAACCAGGAACGGCCGACACAGAAGGAGCACCCGCATGAGCAGCTTCACCGAGTCCGACGAGCGCCAGACCCTGCGCAAGGAGGTGTCGAAGCTCGCGAAGACCTACGGTCGTGAGTACTTCACCCGGTGTGCGCGCAACGGCGAGAAGACCACCGACCTGTGGTTGGCGATCGGCAAGGCCGGCTACCTCGGCGTCAACATCCCCGAGCAGTACGGCGGCGGGGGTGGCGGCATCGGAGACGTGGCCGCGGTCTGCGAGGAGCTCGCCGCCCAGGGCTGTCCGCTGCTCATGATGGTGGTCTCACCCGCGATCTGCGGCACCGTGATCAGCCGCTACGGCACGGAGGCGCAGAAGCAGAAGTGGCTCCCCGGCATCTGCGACGGCACCGAGACGATGGCCTTCGCGATCACCGAGCCCGACGCCGGGACGAACTCGCACAACATCACCACGACGGCCCGCCGCGACGGCGACGGGTGGCTGCTCAAGGGACAGAAGATCTACATCTCCGGCGTGGACGAGGCGAAGAACGTGCTCGTCGTCTCGCGCACCGAGGACGCCAGGACGGGCAAGCTCAAGCCGTGCCTGTTCGTCGTACCGACCGATGCGCCGGGGCTCAGCTTCACCGCGATCCCGATGGAGATCGTCAGCCCCGAGCAGCAGTTCCAGGTCTTCATCGACGACGTCCGCCTGCCTGCGGAGGCGCTCGTTGGTGACGAGGACGGCGGGCTCGTGCAGCTCTTCGCCGGCCTCAACCCGGAGCGCATCATGGCTGCGTCGTTCTCCACCGGGCTCGCGCGCTACGCCCTCGACCGGGCCACGGAGTACGTCAAGGGTCGCGAGGTCTGGGGTGCCCCGATCGGCTCCCACCAGGGCATCGCCCACCCGCTCGCGCAGTCCAAGATCGAGATCGAGCTCGCGCGACTGATGACCCAGAAGGCGTCGGCGCTCTACGACGCCGGCGACGACATGGGTGCGGGTGAGGCCGCCAACATGGCGAAGTACGCCGCGGCCGAGGCCGCCTGCGACGCCGCCGACCGCGCCGTACAGTCGCACGGTGGCAACGGCATCACCCAGGAGTACGGCGTCGCCGGGCTCCTCGTCGCCGCGCGGGCCGGCCGGATCGCCCCGGTCAGCCGCGAGATGATCCTGAACTTCGTCGGCATGCACTCGCTGGGCCTGCCGAAGTCCTACTGACCACGTCACCGCACGACTCGGAGCAGAGGAGTCCCATGACCGACGAGCTGGTTCACTACGACCTGGCCGAGGGGATCGCGACGATCACCCTCGACTCGCCGAGGAACCGCAACGCCCTGTCCCGGCTGCTGATGACCCAGCTCTTCGACGCACTCGACCGGTCGGAGAAGGACAGCGCCGTGAAGGTGGTCGTGATCCGTTCGTCCGGAAGGGTGTTCTGCTCGGGCGCAGACCTGTCCGAGGCGGCGGACGGCGGGATGGAGGAGGGGACCAAGGCACTGGTCGCCCTGCAGCGCCGCATCGTGACGCATCCCCGTCCCGTGGTCACCCGCCTGGCCGGTCCGGTGCGCGCCGGGGGGCTGGGGATCGTGGCCGCCAGCGACGTGGTGCTGTGCAGCGAGGACGTGACGTTCGCGTTCACCGAGAGCCGACTCGCCCTCGCGCCGGCGGTCATCTCACTCACCGTGCTGCCGCGGCTGACCAGCCGGGCTGCGGCCGAGACCTTCCTGACGGGGCGGACCTTCGACGCCAGCGAGGCCGCGGTGATGGGCCTGGTCACGCGAGCGGTTCCGGCAGACCAGCTGGACGATGCGGTCGCAGACGTGTGCGCGGAGCTGCTGCGGGCCCATCCTCAGGGGCTCCGCGAGACCAAGGCCCTGCTCTCCCGTGGACTCGTGGAGAACATCGACGCCCACGCCGACGAGATGGCCGCCCTGAGCGCCCGCCTGTTCGGCTCGGACGAGGCCCGGGAGGCGATGACCGCCTTCCTGACGAAGAAGGGATAGGACCACCCTCCCCGCGGTCGGGCGGGGGTGTGCGTACGTCGTGCCGACCGTGCTCGGCGCCCCGTGGCGGACGGGGCGCCGAGCCGGGTCAGCGGTTCCTGACCAGGAACCTGGTCATGGCGGTGCGCCCGGCGAACGCGCCGGTTGCACGGACGAGCTTGCTTCCCTGGAGGCGCCCGACGCGGATGACGGTGCGGTAGGTGCCGTTGCGGTCGGCGTGGGCGTCGGTGGGAGAGACCTGCTTGCCGCGGTAGGCCACGGTGACGGGCTCGCCCACGGCTAGTCCGGTGACCGTGACCGTCTGGCGGTGGCGGGTGCGCACGACATGCTTGGCCACCCGGAGGCCTAGGGCCTTCGGGCGCACGACCGTCACGACGGCGCCCCCGGTGCGGTCGGCCGCATCGCCGGTCACCACGATCGGGACCGAGCCCTCACGGGCCCCGGCGGGGACCAGGACGGAGCGGGTGAAGTCTCCCCGAGGACCGGCGGTGCCGGTCGCCACCTCGACTCCACCGGTCGTGACCGAGTAGTGCTCGCCGGCCTCGAGTCCACGGACGGTGACCGGCAGGGTCCTGCCGGCCAGACGCAGGCCACCGGGTGCGGTGACGCCGAGCCTCACCGGCGGTCGGGTGACGACGATGCTGACCTGGCTGGTCGTGGTGCCGTTGGCGTTGGTGGCCTCCACGACGTACGTGGTGGTGCCGAGCACGGTCGGCCCGACCGTGACCGACCCGGAGGCAGCCTTGGCTCCCGTCCAGGCCCCCGAGGCGGTGACGGTGGTGGCCTCGAGGGTGTCCCACTCGAGGTCCGTGGTCTGGCCGCGGCGCAGCGTGGGGTGCTTCGCCTCGAAGAAGACGTCGGGGGCGAGATCGGTGGCGATGTCGGCGAGAGGCCCTGAGGTGTCGGAGGCGTCGTCGTACCCGGCCCTGGTCGCCGTCACCTTGACGGTGATCGTGGTGTGGCGCTGGGCCGGGCCCAGCAGGAGCGTGGCACCGGTGGCGCCCTCGATCACCTCGTCGTCGGCGTACCACTGGTAGTCGGTGCTGCTCGGGGTCGGGGCGATCTCGCCGGCGCCGGCGGTCAGGGTCTCGCCCACCTTGCCGGTGCCGGTGATGCTGGCGGAGGGGCCGGTCACGAAGGTGGCCGCGGTGACGGCCGTCTCTGTGTCCGTGGACCGCGTGGCCTCGTCGAAGTGGTCCATCGTCGCGGTGGCCGTGACCGTGAGCACGTGGTCCACGTCGCCGGCGACCGGGGTGTAGCTGCTGGTGCGGTCGCCGACCGGGGTCTGGCCGCGGTACCACTGCCAGGTGACCGACGCGTCGGTCGGGGCGAGCCCCTCGGGCAGCGTGGCACTCAGGGTGCCGTCGACCACCGGGGTTCCGGTGATCGAGGGAACGGGCAAGGTGATCTGACCGCCGTCGACCGGGCCCACCGCCTCGGAGGTGACGGGGGTGGCATCGGTGTAGCCGTCCGCGGTGGCGCCCATCTGGAGGGTGACGGTGTGGCCGGCGTCGTCGTTGGTCAACGTGTAGGTCGTCGCTGTGGCGTCGGTGATCGGTGCGTCGTCGCGCAGCCACTGGTAGGACCGGGTGGCCTCAGTCGGGGTGGTGGCCACCTCGGAGACGTCACCGGTCAGCGTCTCCCCGACGGTCGGGGTGCCGGTGATCGAGGGCAGCCCGGTCACGGTTGCGGCCACGGTGGCTTGGTAGATCGCGAGCGAGTGGTAGGCGCCGGCGCCCGCGGCGATGGCGGTGACGGTCTTGTCGGCGAGGCTGGTCGGCACGTCGGTCTGGCCGTCCCCGTTGCTGCCCCAGCTGGTGACGTGGCCGTCGGAGGTGAGCGCGAGGCTGTGGAAGGCGCCGGCGGCGATGGCGGTGACGGTCTTGTCGGCGAGGCTGGTGGGCACGTCGCTCTGGCCGTCCCCGTTGTAGCCCCAGGGGGTGACGTGGCCGTCGGAGGTGAGCGCGAGCGAGTGGTATCCACCGGCGGCGATGGCGGTGACGGTCTGGTCGGCGAGGCTGGTGGGCACGTCGGTCTGCCCCTGCGCGTTGTAGCCCCAGGGGGTGACGTGGCCGTCGGAGGTGAGCGCGAGCGAGTGGTATCCACCGGTGGCGATGGCGATGACGGTCTGGTCGGCGAGGCTGACCGGGACGTCGGTCTGCCCGATCCAGTCGGCTCCCCAGGCGGTGACGTGGCCGTCGGAGGTGAGGGCGAGGCTGTGGGACCCGCCGGCGGCGATGGCGGTGACGGTCTTGTCGGCGAGACTGGTCGGGACCTCGGCCTGGCCGTCCCCGTTGTAGCCCCAGGCGGTGACGTGGCCGTCGGAGGTGAGCGCGAGGCTGTGGTGAATGCCGGCGGCGATGGCGGTGACGGTCTGGTCGGCGAGGCTGGTCGGGACATCGGTCTGCCCCTGGCCGTTGTAGCCCCAGGCGGTGACGTGGCCGTCGGAGGTGAGCGCGAGGCTGTGGGATTCGCCGGCGGCGATGGCGGTGACGGTCTGGTCGGCGAGACTGGTCGGGACGTCGGCCTGCTGATTCCATGACGCGCCCCAGCCGGCGACCATCCCGCCCGTGCTCGGCGGATCGGCCTGTGCGGCCTGGGAAGTGGTGGCCAGGAGTCCCGCGGTGAGCAGCGCCACGGTGGCCGCGGCCACTCCGCGGCGCAGCGAACGCCGGGTGGCAGATGGCCGCGCTGATGGCGCAGACGGTGGAACGCGGAGCAGCGGGACGGGGAGCATGGGCAGTCCTGGGGGGCTGGAGGTATGGGCGCTCGCGGTGTCCGTCTGACGTGGTGAAGTGCGCCGCCCAGCCGGAGCATACGGTCGTAAAACAGACATAGGCTGAAGAATCGTGCAGATGCTAGTTTTCCGCCCCACCAGCGGCGTTCACCCGTCCTGCACGGATGGTTTCATCCGGTCCGCCGACCGAGCCCGTCCAGTCCTTCGGGTCAGTTCCGACCGACCCATGGGGTCCACCCGCGCGCGGCGATGAAGGCATCGCTGGTGCTCAGCGCATCGTCCGAGTAGTTCTTGGCCGTGTCGTGGTCGAAGCTGGTGAAGGCCTGCATGCGGAGGTACTTCGGGTCGCCCACGCAGGTGCGTGGAAGCGTGACCGCCACCTGGTTGGTTTCCCAGTTGATCGCGAAACCCTTCGTGCCACGGCACTTGCTGGTCCGGTGGCGGCCGTCCCGGACCGTCAGCACGCCGTCGGGCTTGCCGAACCTGGGATAGGTCCCGACCGTGACCTGGGTGATCTTCTTCCTCCCGTTCTGGAGGTTGAAGTAGAAGAAGTTGTTCAGGGTCTCCCGCTTGATCTCGCGCAACGACATGAACAGCTGCACGTAGGCCTTGTTGTGCCTCAGCTGGACCGAGGTGACGTCGCCCTCGACCTGGTCGGGCACGAGCGAAGCAGTTTCGAGGTCGAAGGCGACCCAGACGTCGCCGGTGCTGTCGTCGTGCACGTAGATCTTCGCCTCGGCGGCGCCGGCGGCGGACAGGGCGAGGAGGACCGCCACGATGCCCGAGAGAAGGATGCGCATGTTCTGTCCTATCACTGCCGACAACGAGGTCGTCACGCTTCTGCCCAGATGACGGTGTCCACCCTGGGCGACGATCAGCCCGGCGCCCCCGTTGCGCCGGGCTGATCGTCGGTCTGGTGGTCAGCCGCGGCGGAGGCGTGGCCCGTAGGCAAGGTCGTCGCCGACCCTCCCGGCCTGGCTGACGTCGTCGGCGTACAACCGGTCGGCAGTGAGGATGCCGATGCCTGCACCGACCTGCCCTCGGCACGTGCGGTCCTTGCCGTTGACCGTCCACATCCGCTGGCCCTGCCAGCGCGAGCCGCTGACGAAGAGGTCGAGCTCGGCCCGGCGACCCTGGTTGGTGCGGATGCCGAAGACGTGCACGGTGCTGGACGTGGCGTCCCGGGTCAGCTGGGCCGTCTGCAGGGTGATGCGCACCGCCTTCTTGCCGTGCTTGACCCGCATGGCCAGGGCATCACCCTCGTCGCGCGTCGGCTCGGGATGGTCGGGGACGTCCTCGTCGATGCCCTGGGAGACCACGTCACGGGGCGCGTCCTTGACGTTGTGCGTCTCCGCCAAGGCGGGCAGGGGAGTCAGCACGAGCACGGTGGTGGCGAGTCCCCAGATGAGGCCGGGGGCGAGTCGACGAGGTGACATGGGTGCTCCTGAGCGTCGGGGCCGGAAGTCCGACCAGGTGCTCTCGACGCTAGGAGCCGGGTGGGGGTGGCATCAGGGCGCGGCTACCCGGTCGGACTGAGCCCTGGTACTCAGGTGGGTCAGCCGAGCCAGTGACCGAGCCGCTCGAGCCCCTCGGTGATCTCCTCGCTGCTGCCGGCGAAGGAAAGGCGCACGAACTCGTTGCCGCGGCGGGTGTCGAAGTCGATCCCGGGTGCGGTGGCCACCCCGGTCTCGTCGAGCAGGCGCAGGCACCAGGCGTAGGAGTCGTCGGTCAGGTGGCCGATGTCGGCGTACACGTAGAAGGCGCCGTCGGCGGGGGCGAGCTTGTCCAGGCCCAGCCTCGGCAGCCCCTCCAGCAGGAGCCTCCGGTTCTCGGCGTACCTCGCGACATGGCCGTCGAGCTCGGCGTAGGACTCCGGGGTGAAGGCGGCGAGGGCGGCGTACTGGCTCAGGGCGGGAGGGCAGATCGTGAAGTTGCCGGTGAGCACGTCGACCGGTCGGCGGAGGTCCTCCGGCACCAGCATCCAGCCGAGACGCCAACCCGTCATCGAGAAGTACTTCGAGAACGACCCGAACACCACGCCGGTGCGGGAGGTGTGCCAGGCACTGCGGTGCTGGAGCCCGGCGTCGCCGTAGGTGATGCCGTGGTAGATCTCGTCGCTGACCAGACGAACGGCGTTGTCCTCGCACCAGCGGGAGATCTCATCGAGGTCGTCGGGCAGCAGCATCGTGCCGGTCGGGTTGGCCGGCGAGGCGATGACCAGGCCGGCGACGGGTCCCTCGACCGCGGCCAGCTGCTCCACCGTGGGCTGGAAACGGGTCTCGGGGCCACAGTCGATCTCGACGACCTCGCACCCGAGAGCCGCCAGCACGTTGCGGTAGCAGGCGTAGCCGGGACGGGCCATCACCACGCGGTCGCCGGACTCGAAGGCGGCGAGGAACGCGAGCAGGAATCCCCCTGAGGAGCCGGTCGTGATGACGACGTCGTCGAGGGTCACCTCGATCCCGCTGGTGCGTCGGTGGTGGGCGGCCACGGCCTCGCGCAGGCCGGGTACGCCGGTGGCCACTGTGTAGCCGAGCAGCTCCTCGTCGAGCAGCCGCTTGGCCTCCTCGCGCACCGCCCTCGGCGCCCCGGTCGACGGCTGGCCGGCGACGAAGTTCACCAGGTCGCCATGGCTGAGCTGCCGCCGCTGTGCCGCTGCCAGGAGATCCATCACGTGGAAGGGAGGCACGTTCGACCGCTGTGCGACCTGCATCCGCTTGCTCATGGGGTTCAGGGTAGGGGTGCAGGGTTCCCCGGGAACTCTGCCCGATATGCCCGAGGGCCCTCAGAGGGTGTGGCCCGCCCCTGTCGCCAGGTGGAAGGCCGGCTTCGAGAGGGCGGGTACGGCGAGCACACGCGGCTCGTGCCCCAACGAAGCGGCGGCCTCGCGGAGTGCCTCCTCGACGGTGGTCGTCGTACGCGCGCCCATCGCGCGCGCCAGATCCGGTCGCTTCGCTCCGGCTACGTAGACCGCGCTCGAGTGGTCACGCGCGAGGCCGCCGACATAGATCATCGAGAACGCGTGGAACGGGTGGTAACCGTAGTGGTTCCGGTAGCGGTAGACCCACTCCGGATCCGTGGCCAGCGACTCCTGGTGCTCGACCATGTCGGCCGGGTGCTGGCACTGCTGCAGCAGCTCGAAGGCCGCCTTGTAGGGCGGGAACTCGAGATCGTTGAACCAGCCGTCGCACACCGCCGCTGCGATGACGATCGGCCGGTCGACCAGTGCGCGCTTCGCCCTGACGAGCGACGAGCCGATCGCCTGCATCATCAGGATCGGGTTGGAGCCCATCCCCGGCCCGTAGTGAAAGTTGCGGGGGATTCCCACCAGGAGGACGTCGGCCGGCTCGCCAGGCACCGTGAGGTCCGTGCGCTCGCTCGCCAGCGGCCAGGTTGACTGCTCCACGGAGGGGATCAGCCCTGCGGCGACCCCCAGCTGGCGTGACCTGGAGTCCAGCACCGCGTCGACGGTGAAGAAGGGCTGGCTCATCCGCGACTCCATGCCCTGTCCGATCGCGGTGAGCTGGTCGCGGAAACGGCTGCGGGTGGAGACAGGGACGAAGTCGTCGCGATACAGCGACCGGGGCGCGTGGTGCGAGGCGATCGAGCGCCACGAGGTCAGCCCGGTGGCTGGCATCTTGTAGCCACCGCTGAAACCGCCGTAGGGGTTCCCGGCCGTGTGCCCGATCATGATCGACAGGTCCGAGTCGACGACCGCCTTGTTCACCTGCACCGGGTCGCCCAGGGACGAGAGCCCGAGGTCGGCCATCCCCTCAGGGTCCTCGGCGTCGTGGTTGACGATGTTCTCCGGCGGGACCCGGTCGAGCACCTGCTGCCCGAGGTAGCCGAGGAACTCCTCCCGGCGGTTCTTGCGGTGCAGCCCGATGGCGCACACCAGCCTGACGTCAGCGAGGCGTACGCCGGCGGCCTCGAGCTCCTCGAGCAACAGCGGCACCACGACCTTGCGGTGGGCGGTCTCGTGGGCGCCGCCCTTGACGCGGTCGGGGAAGGCGATCGTCACGGTCGAGCCGCGCGACACCAGGTCACCGACCGGGCCGGTGCCCATCGGGTTCGCCAGCGCCTCGCGGGTGGCGGCGACCGGATCCGACAGTGGTGCCGGCTCCTGGTGGTGCAGCGCGCCTGCGTGATCGGGGGAGATGACCGTGGTGTCGTCGGGGAGCTCGACCTCGACGTGACCGTCGCCGTACTCGATGGCGAGTCGCATCCATGTCCTTCCGGGGCTGGGGCTTATTGTGCAGTGAAGTTGTTGTATATCAGGGGAGTCTCGGTTGACCGCCACCGTACGACGCGTGGTGCTGCCCATCCTCGGCGTGGTCCTGGCCATCGCCGTCTGGTGGTTCGCCAGCACGCTTGACGCCCGCACCCCCAGCCCGGCCGCGGTGCTGGACCGACTGGTCGACGGCTTCGGCACCAGCGACGGCCTCCTGCTCGACACCCGACTGACCGTGCTGCGGGTGCTGATCGGCATCGCCGTCGGCTGCACGGCGGCCGTCCCGGTCGGGTTCGCGCTCGCGTGGTTCCCCGTCGTGCGCAGCATGTTCAGCCCGCTCGTCAGCTTCTTCCGGGCTCTGCCGCCGCTCGCCCTCATCCCGCTGGTGATCATCTACCTCGGCATCGGCGAGTCCGCCCGGATCTCGGTCCTGGTCTACGCGGCCTTCTTCACCTCCGTCATCGTCATCTACGAGAGTGTCCTCGCCATCGACGACGTCTACGTGCGCGCTGCCCGGGCGCTGGGGGCCACCGAGCTCGAACTGTTCAGACGGGTCGTGCTTCCCCTGAGCGTGCCGCAGATCTTCGTCGCCGTCCGGGTCGCGCTCGGGGTGTGCTGGGCCACCGTGGTGGCGGCTGAGCTGGTCGGGGCCCAGCGTGGTGTCGGCGCGATGATGCAGCAGGCCACGAACTTCTTCCGGATGGACGACGTCTTCGCCGGCATCATCCTGATCGGTCTCTCGGCCCTGCTGATGGACCGTCTCGTCCAGCTGGCGATGGCGCGGACCGTGCGCTGGCAGGAGCGGGTAGCCCGATGAACGTGCCCATGAACGAGGTCGGCAACCGGATCCACTTCGACGGCATCCATCTCGGCTTCGGGTCGGGCCGCAAGCGCCTCGAGGTGCTCGACGACGTCTCCTTCGACGTCCGATCGGGAGAGTTCATCAGCGTCCTCGGCCCGAGCGGCTGCGGCAAGTCGACGCTGCTCAACCTGGCCGCCGGCTTCCTCGCACCGGACACCGGCACCGTCGAGGTCGACGGCGAGAAGGTGAAGGGCCCAGACGCGCGACGCGGCGTGGTCTTCCAGCAGTACGCCATCTTCCCGTGGCTCACCGTCGAGAAGAACATCGCCTTCGGTCTCACCCTGCGCGCGAACAAGAGGCCGCGGGCCGAGATCGAGGAGACGGTGGCGAGGTACGTCGACCTGATGGGCCTGCGTGGCTTCGAGAAGGCGTTGCCCAAGACGCTGTCCGGCGGCATGCGGCAACGCGTCGCCCTGGCGCGCGCCTACGCCACCGACCCCGACGTGATGCTGCTCGACGAGCCGTTCGCCGCGCTGGACGCCCAGACCCGCGAGTTCATGCAGGAGCTGCTCCACGAGACCAGCCAGCAGGACGGTCGCGCCGCCATGTTGATCACCCACTCCGTCGAGGAGGCGATCTACCTGAGCCACCGGATCGTCGTGCTCACCAACCGGCCCACGCACGTCCACGAGGTCGTCGACGTCGACGTCGAGTGGCCGCGCGTGCCGGAGTCCCGGACCGCCCCCGCCTTCATCGAGCTGCGCAAGCACCTCGAGGAGGTCATGAGATCGATGTCGAAGCACCCCACGGGTAGCGCCACCAGAAGCTCCCTCGGGAACCACAGAGAGAAGGAACGACCATGACGACCTTGCGACGAACGATCGGGACGGCCCTCGTGGCCCTCCTCGTGCTGGTGCTGGCTGCTTGCGGTGCGCTGGACGAGGGCGGTGGCAACAAGGACGTGGCCAAAGCCAAGGGTGATGCGACCGAGGTCAAGGTCGGCTACCTCCACACGATCGCGGTGGACGACAAGCTGTGGCTCGGGCAGACGGAGGGCCAGTGGGCCGACGCCGGCCTGGACCTGAAGACCACCCAGTTCGACACAGGTATCGAGCTCAGCCAGGCACTCGTCGGCGGCAGCATCGACGTCGCGATCATGGGTGGTGTCACCTCGAACTTCCCGGCCCAGGGCCAGGGCAAGATCTTCATGCTGAACTCGCGGGAGACCGCTACCGCGAGGCTTCTCGTGCAAGGCGACAGCGGCATCAAGTCGGTGGCCGACCTCAAGGGCAAGAAGATCATCACCACCACGGGCACGACGGCCGACATCTACCTGCACCGCGCCCTGGAGAAGGCGGGCCTGACCCGCAAGGACGTCACGGTGGTCAACGCCAAGATGCCCGACGCCGTGCAGGCCTTCATCGGCGGCAGCGTCCCGGCCGTGGCCCTCTGGGTCCCCTTCGACCTCCGCGTCAACGAGGCCGACAAGGGCGCCAAGGAGATCGACAACGCCGGCAACTACGCCGACGCCGGTGTCGGTGACGGCTGGATCGCCAACAACGACTGGTACGACGGCAACAAGGACACCATCAAGAAGATCATCGGCGCCTGGCTGAAGGTCAACGAGTCCTACCGCAACGACCCCGAGGGCTCGCTGAAGAAGGTGCACGAGATCGCCTACAAGGACGCGGCCGAGCTCAGCGACCTGCAGTACCAGGTGGGCTTCCAGAAGGACTACACCAATGACGAGTGGCTCAAGGCCTACGAGGACGGCGACGTCCTCACGTGGGTCGGCGACGCCGAGAAGGCCTTCGTCGAGCTCGGTGGTGTCCCGGCGTACGTCGAACCCAAGGAGTTCTTCGACACCAGCCTGTTCATCGAGGTGGCCAAGTCCCAGTGACGTCCGCGGTGACGGTCAGCGGCCCCGCTCGGGTGTTCCCGGTCGGGGTCGTCGGCCTCGGCGCCATGGGTCTGCCGATGGCGAAGACCCTGGCGGGTGTCCGATCGGTGCAGGCGTACGACGCGGTCCCGGCCGCTTGCGAACGTGCGGCAGCGGCGGGGGTTCCCGTGGCCCCATCCCTGGCCGCGCTGGCGCAGGTGTGCCGCACGATCGTGCTGTCGCTGCCCAGCGCTGAGATCGTCGAGCGGGTGGTCGAGGAGATAGCGACCTCCTCGCCCGGCCGCCTGGTCCTCGACACAAGCACGATCGGACCCGACGACTCCCGACGTATCGCAGCCCGTGCGCTCAAGCGCGGCACGACCTACATCGACACCCCGATCCTCGGGCGTCCCGAGGCCGTGGGCGGATGGACCGTCCCGATGGGCGGCCCGGACGCGGCGTACGTCGTGGTGGCCGATGTCTTCGAGCCCCTCGCCCGGAAGGTCGTCCGTGTAGGCGACGTCGGCGCGGCTGCGACGCTCAAGGTCGCCAACAACCTGATGTTCAGCGTCATCAACGCCGTCACGGCCGAGGCGCTGCTGCTGGCCAGGGCCGCCGGCCTCGACCCGGGCGTCTTCGTGGACACGGTGCTCGACTCCGGTGCGGCCACTGTCAGTGGGCTCTTCCGCTCCATCGCCCCGCGCGCAGTTGATGGCGACTTCGCGCCCACGTTCTCGCTCGACCTGGTCCGCAAGGACAACGAGCTCGCCGTGCAGCTCGCGGCCGGTCTGGGCCTGGAGCTCTCCGTCGGCCTGGCGGCTCGCGACCTGCACGCCCGCGCGGTGGTCGCCGGCCATGGAGCCGAGGACTCCGTCGCGGTGCTGCGGCTGCTCGAGGAGGAGTTCGGACAGGTGGCCAGGCGTACGCCCGGGGGGAGACCGCGCGTCAGGGAAGCGGGGCCGCAGCCGGGGCGCGGACCGACGGGCCGAGACAGCTGACGTCGCGAAACCGTCGGTCGGAGAGGAAGCCGTCCTCGGGCCACTGCGAGGTCTTCACCGCGAAGACGCCGAGGTTCCGGTCGGCGTGGGCGAACCGGCCGCGGTTGCCGTCGAAGGCCGCCCTGCTCCCGGTCTCCTCGGTCGGCCACCAGTGGTGGGCCAATCCGGCGTGCATGGTGACGCTGCTCGCCAGCCCCTTTTGTCCGTTGAGTGTGACCGCCTCGCCACCTGGTACGGCCACGGTGGTCCGACCCGGACGGTCGACCACGAGGGGGGGTTCAGAGCCGCTGAGGAAAGTGTTGAATCCCCTGTGCAGCAAGGGGAATCTCGGGCCTCGGTTGTCGGTGCTCGGTGCTTGGATTGAGTCATGACCAACCAGCCGATCGACCCACCCAGCACCCTTGGTGCCGGTGGGTTGCCCGGTGAGCTGGCCGAGGTCCGGGGTCGGATCCGGGAGGCCGGAGACGTGTTGCTGGCGGCCCGGTCACGTGCCGAGCTGATGGACACCGTGGTCGAGATCGAGTCGCTGAAGTCCACCCTCGATGCCCTGGAGCTGGGGGTGGTCCGTGAGCTCGAGGCCACGCAGGCGGTCAAGGAGGTCGGGTGGGCCTCCACCGCGGACTTCCTCACCGCCGTCGCCGGTGGCCACAGAGGCTGTGGGCAGGCGATGGTCCGGTTGGCGACCGCCGTTGACGAACCACTACTGACCCCGGTCGCAGCAGCGCTGGCCGACGGGTGGCTCTCGACCGCGAAGGCCCACGTCGTCCGGCACGCGATCGACGACCTCCCCGGCAACGTCATGGTCCGACAACGTGGCGTCGAACTGATGCTGACCGAGGCCAAGGCGCTGGATGCGACCGAGCTGCGGAAAGTCGCCAGATACCTGGTGTCCCGGATCGACCCCGGAGGCGACGAGCGCCGTGCCGAGAGGGAGCTGGACCGGGAGGAACGCGCCGCCCACCTCGGCCGCGAGCTCTCGATCCGGTTCGACGGCGCCGGGGGTGCCCGGATCAGCGGCCGGTGCGCCTCCGAGGACGCAGCGAGGCTGAAGGCGACCCTGCTGCCCCTGTCCAGACCGGTCCCCACCAACGACCCCGCCAACGGAGGAGTCTGCGACCCCGGCAGCTGTCGGGTCCCGGGGTGTGGTCACGACGGCCGCGACCCCCGTGACCCCCGTGACCATGGGACCCGGATGCTCGACGCCCTGCTCGACCTCTGCGACCGCGCCGCCACCGCCGAGGTCCTGCCCGAGTGCCACGGCGCCACCCCACGGGTCGCGGTCACCATCGACCTGACCGACCTGGTCCAGCAGTCGGGGTTCGGGACCACCGAGACCGGTGAGGACCTCACCGCCACCACCATCCGCAGGATGTGCTGCGACGCCGACCTCATCCCCCTCGTCCTCGGCACCCAGGGCGAGGTCCTCGACGTCGGCCGCCAACAGCGTCTCGTCACCACCGCGATCTGGAAAGCACTCGTCGCCCGCGACCACCACTGCCGGTTCCCGCACTGCACCAGACCACCGGTCATGACCCACGCCCACCACATCGTCCACTGGGCCGACGGCGGAGAGACGTCACTGACCAACCTGATCCTGCTCTGCGGCCACCACCACCGACTGATCCACGCCGGACCCTGGGAGATCCGAAGAACCGGACCCAACGACTACGCCTTCGACCCACCACCCGGCACCCGACGACGCAGCAGCCGGGAACCACCCGATGACTCGTGACCCGTGGTGACTCCAGTGTCCCTGACAGCCGCCAGCCCCCAGTCGTCGCTGCCGAACGCGAGCCGGCCTGCGTTCTTCGCCTTCAGCTGGTGGACGCGGCCTCGGGCCCGTGCTTTGGTTGCGCCGTGACGCGCACTGTCGAGGCCGACTACCTGGTCGTCGGGGCCGGGGCCATGGGGATGGCCTTCGTCGACGCGCTGATCGACCACTCCGAGGCAAGGGTCGCGCTTGTCGACCGCCGCCAGGACGTCGGTGGTCACTGGCGTGCCGCCTATCCCTTCGTGCGCCTGCACCAGTCCTCCACCTTCTACGGCGTGGCCTCGACCGTGCTCGGCGGCGGTCGCCTCCAGCAGGACGGGCCCGAGGCGGGGCTCCACGAGCGGGCCGACCAGCCGACCATCTGCGCCTACTACGACGAGGTGCTGGCGGACCGGATGGTGGGGTCGGGCCGGGTCGAGTTCTTCGCCGGCTGTGACTACGACGGGGACCGCACCTTCGTCTCGCAGTCCACGGGGGAGCGGTTCGAGGTTCCGGAGCGCTGCCGGGTCGTCGACGCGCGCTACCTCGCCCCCGACATCCCGGCAGAGATGCCGCCACGGTTCGGAATCATCGACGGCGCCAGGGTGATCCCGGTCAACGACCTCGTGCGGGTGGAGGACGAGCCGAGCCAGTACGTCGTCGTGGGCTCCGGCAAGACCGCGACCGACGCCTGCGTCTGGTTGTTGGGCCGCGGGATCGACCCGGACGCGATCTGCTGGGTGCGGCCGCGTGAGCCGTGGATGCTGAACCGGGCCCTGATCCAGCCGGATCCGGCGATCTTCCTCGGGATGGTGGCCGACATGATGCAGGCGGCGGCTGCCGCGCCGTCGCTGCCGGAGCTGTTCCTCCAGCTCGAGGGCCTCGACATCATGATGCGCATCGACCGCTCGGTCACGCCGACGATGGCCAAGGCGCCGACCCTCGGGACGTGGGAGCTCGAGCTGCTGCGCAGCATCGAGCACGTCGTACGCCGGGGGCACATCGACACGGTGCGCCGCGGCAGGATCGACCTCGCGGACGGATCGGTCCACGTTGCGGACGATGCGCTCGTCGTCAACTGCGCGGCCGACGGGTTGAAGATGCCCCCACGTGTGCCGATCTGGGGGTCGGAATCGATCACGCTGCAGCCGATCAGGGCCGGGTTCCCGTGCTTCGGCGCCGCGCTCGCCGGGTACGTCGAGGCGACGCGCGACGACGACGGTGAGAAGAACCGGCTGTGCCCGCCGTCGTCGTACGGCAACAGCCTGACCGACTGGGCCAGGATGAACGTCCTGGGCCTGCGCAGCTCCGCGTCGTTCGGCTCCGAGCCCGACATCAAGACCTGGTCGGACGGAGTCGCCCTCAACCCCTCGCGGATTCCACCCGACCACCCCGGCTCCCCGGAGCTGGACGATGCGCTGGGACGCATGCGGTCCTGGGTGGGACCCGGGGTGGCCAGGCTGGCACAGCTCAGCGATCAGTCGGCCGGCTGACCCGGCCTGGCCGGCCGGAGCGCTCGCTGCGGGTCAGACCACAGGTGACGAAGGCGGTGACGACGGCGGGGACGTCTCCGTGGGCGGCGCCGGCGTGGGCGGCACCGGCGGGGTCGGCGGTGCCTGGAGCGTCACCCGCTCCTCCGAGGGCATCAGGATCCACAGGACCGGGTAGATCAGGATCTGGCTGCCGGGAACCACCATCAGCAGCAGCACGAAGAGCAGCCGCGTGGTCCACGGCCCGAGGCCGAACCGTCGGCCGAGGCCGGCGCACACGCCGCCCAGCACCCGTTTGTCCTGCGGTCGGACCAGTCCTTGACGGGCGAAGCTCTCCTGGATGTTGCTCATGGTCGTGGGCCTTCCTTCGGTTGCCGTCCCGGGCGTCTGCCCTGGATGTCTCCAGTGTGCGTCGCGGAGGAGGGCCGGCACATCAGGTGCCGCCCTGACCCGTCCCCGGGGTTCGGCCTCGGGGTATCAGGGACGGGCCGGACCGACGGCTCGCCCGGGCGTAGGCTCCACGTGCCGAGGACGACAGGGGTGTGACATGACGGCCAGCCGATCTGCCCGCGAGAAGAAGGCCGCTGCCGAGGCAGGCCCACTCGCGAGGGTGAAGATCGATCTCGACGGGCAGCAGCAGTTCCTCTACAAGATCAGCTGCTCCTCCTGCGTCGCCCGGGGTCGTCTCAGCTGGTCGGCCTACCGGCCGGGTGGTGACAACGGCTTCATGGCGGCCATGGACCGCTGGATCTTCCACCTCAACGAGAAGCACCCGGACGCCGAGGCCCCCTGCCTGGCCTTCCTGCCGGCGGCACAGCAGCGCCTGCACGAGCGACGTCAGGCCCAGGAAGTCGAAGCGGAGGCCTGACGTCGTGAGCGAGCTCCCCGTCCTGGACCCCGTCGACCAGCGCATCCTCGGCAGTCTGCTCGAGAAGCAGACGACGGTTCCGGCGTCGTACCCCCTCACTGCCAACGCGCTGCGCACCGCCTGCAACCAGACGAACAACCGGGAGCCGGTCGTCGACCTCGACCAGCAGGTCGTCGAGCAGACCGCGCGGTCGCTCAAGGACCGCGGGCTGCTGCGGATCGTCTGGGCCGACACCGGTCGGCGGACCCTGAAGTACCACCAGATCCTCGACGAGCGGCTCGGGCTGGGACCGGACGAGCGGGCGCTCCTCGCGCTGCTGCTGCTCCGGGGCCCGCAGGCACCGGGTGAGCTGCGCACCCGCACGGAGCGGCTGCACGGGTTTCCCGACCGAAGTGACGTCGAGGCCTGCCTCCAAGGGATGGCCGAGCGCCCCGAACCCCTCGTGCGCGAGCTCGAGCGGCGACCCGGGCAGAAGGATCGTCGCTGGGCCCACCTCCTGGGAACGTCTCCCGAACCACCCACGGATGCGCCACCGTCGGAAGCACCGGCCGCCGACCGGGACGTAGTCCTCGCCGGCGGAGCCGACCAGCGCGACGCTCGCGTGCGCTCGTCGTACGACGCGATCGCGGGCGACTATGCCGACCACCTGGTCGGCGAGCTCGCGGGCATGCCGTTCGAGACCTGGCTGCTCGACCGCGTGGCGGCCCATGCGAGCGGCAGGCCCGTGGTGGAGGTCGGATCCGGTCCGGGACATGTCACGGCGTACCTCGCCGGCTCCGGCGCCGAGGCGAGCGGCATCGACCTCTCCCCGGCGATGGTGGACGAGGCCCGCAGGCGATTCCCCGGCGGCCGCTACGAAGTCGGGGACCTGGGTCGGCTCGGCGCTCCCGCTGCGGGACCGGGCTGGGCCGCTGTCCTGGGCTGGTACTCGCTGATCCACCTCGCAGCCTCCGAGCTGCCCGACGCGGTTGCGACCCTGACCCGGCCGCTGGCTCCGGGCGGGTGGCTCGTGCTCGCCCTGCACGCCGGAACAGCGGTCCGCCACCTCGACCAGTGGTTCGGCCACGACGTGACCCTCGACTTCGTGCAGCACCAGCCGGAAGACCTGGTCCGGACGGTCGAAGGTGCCGGGCTCGTCGACCTCGAGTGGTACCTCCGCGGACCCGTCGCCGGCAGGGGTGAGACGACGCAGCGCCTCTACGTCCTGGGACGCAAGCCTGCCTAGATGATCAGCCACACCACCGCCGACTCCTCCTCCCTCGGACTCGTCGTGATCGGCGCCGTGCTCCTGGCCGCAGTGCTGCACGCCGTGTGGAACGCGCTCGCCCACGCCATCGACGACCAGCTGGTCGGGTTCGCACTCATCGGCGTGGCCGTCACCATGGGAGCAGCAGGGATCGTGCTGCTCTCCCCGGTCCCGGCCTCGGCCAGCTGGCCGTTCCTCGCCGGCTCGGTCGTGCTGCACGTGGCGTACAACCTGCTGCTCATGCGCTGCTACCGGCTCGGGGAGTTCGGTCAGGTCTACCCACTGGCCAGGGGCACGTCGCCCTGGCTGGTGGCCCTCGCCGGGTCCGTGTTCGTCGGCGAGCAGCTCTCGTTCGTCCGGCTGGTCGGTGTCGTGGTGATCTCGGTGGGACTCGGCAGCCTCGTCCTCGTCGGCGGCGTACCCACACGGGCTGCGCGTCCTGCGATCGCAGCTGCCCTGCTGACGGGACTGGTGATCGCGGCGTACACCACGCTCGACGGGCTGGGCGTCCGGAACGCGGCCACGGTCGCCGGCTACACCGGCTGGTTGTTCCTGCTGCAGGGACCTGTCCTGCCGGTGGCGGCGGTGGTGGCGCGTCGCGGACTGCTGTGGCGCCAGCTCCGTCCACACCTGCTGACCGGTCTGGCCGGTGGGGCGCTGTCGCTGGCCGCCTACGGACTCGTGCTCTGGGCCCAGACCCAGGGAGCGTTGGCCCCGATCGCCGCGTTGCGGGAGTCGAGTGTCATCGTCGGTGCCGTGATCGGCGCCGTCGTGTTCGGGGAGCGCTTCGGACGTTGGCGGATCGCCGCGACCATCCTCGTGGCGGGAGGCGTCGTCCTCATCACGCTGTGAGCCGCACCCAGGGAGCCTGGTAGTCCTCCCGCGGTGCTCAGGTGCTCCTGGGTGGGCGCGGCAGGAAGAAGGCGACGCGGCGCTGGTAGTCGCGGTAGGCCGGTCTGTCCTGCATCCGCTCCTCGGTGCGCTTCGCGCCGGTCGCGTAGATGAGCAGGTAGTTCATGGCCACGGGTGCGGGTGCGGTCCACAGCCCCGGGGCCGAGGCGGCCGCGGCGATCCAGGCGCCGTCCCAGAGCACGGAGTCCCCGAGGTAGTTCGGGTGGCGGGACCATCCCCACAGTCCGGTGTCGAGCACGTCAGGTCGTTCGTCGCGGCCGCGTTCCATGAAGCGAGCCTTCTGGCGGTCGGCCGTGGCCTCGACCACGGCCCCGGCGACCATCACCGCGATCCCGGCGGGAAAAAGCCAGCGCCGCCGGGTCCGGGGCAGCTGGCTCGCCGCGGCCAGCTGGATCGGCGCCGAGACCAGCAGCTGGGCGACCGCCTGGGTCAGGAAGACCTTCGCCACCACCGTCGGCGTCGAGTCACCGTCGAGGAACTCGGTGTAGCGGGCGTCCTCCTCGTCGCTGCCACGCAGGCGCTTCACCATCAGCCGCTCCAGACGTGTCGCCCATGCGGCGGTGGTCGTGGCGAGGGCCCAACGCCTCCACGGGTCTCCGTTCCCGACGGCAGCGCTGGTGAGTGCGACCGCCGCCAACCCGGGTCCCCAGGCGCCGTCGGCATAGTCCCGCCGCTGCCGCGGCAGTCCCGTGACAGCGGCTGCGGCCTGCACGGCCGACACGACCAGCGCCGAGGTGGCCACCACCCGCCGCAGGTTCACCAGGTCGACGCCCATGACCAGCCCCCTGAACTCGATGTGCCGCGAGAGCCATCCAACCCGATGGCTGCAAACTCCGACGGAGGGTTGATCTCGCCTCGACAGCGCGACCGGGTCAGTCGACGGTGATCACGACCCTGCCCAGGGCCTGGCCGGAGATCAGGTGGCGCAGGGCCGCGGACGCTTCGGACAGCGGGAAGGTGCTGTCGATGATCGGTCGGAGCTCGCCGGACTCGAGGAGCCGGTTCAGGGTCGTCATCAACGCTCGCTTGTCGGGTGCGGCGAAGGAGCCGCCTCGCAGCTCGGGCACCACGGCTGAGCGCGCCACCAGCCCGAGCATGCGCGGGATGCTGCCCAGCCAGTGGTGGCCCTGCGACCCGAAGGCGTCGTGCCCGATCAGCAGGTAGGCACCGCCTGGCACGAGGGCCCGCCGGGTCTCGGCGAAGGTGTGGTTGCCCGGCACGTCGAAGATCAGGTCCCACCGATCGGCCCCCCGGGTGTAGTCCTCCGTGGTGTAGTCGATGACCCGGTCCGCGCCGAGGGTGCGCACGAGGGCCAGCTTGCGAGCGTGGTCGACGCCGGTGACGTGGGCGCCGTACGCCTTGGCCAGCTGGACCGCCATCGCCCCCACGCCACCAGCGGCTCCGTTGACCAGCACCCGGGATCCGGGCTTCACGCGGTGCTCGGGAAGCTGGTGCAGGGCGATCAGGCCAGCCGTCGGCACCGCGCATGCCTCCTCGAAGCTGACCCCGGAGGGCTTGAGCGCCACCCCTTCCTCCGGCGCGACGGCGTACTCCGCGAAGGCCCCGCCGTTGCGCCACTGCATCCCGCGGATGGTCTCGCCGTACACCTCGTCACCGGGCCGGAACCGGGTCACTGCCTCCCCGACTGCCTCCACCACTCCGGCGGCGTCCGTGCCGGGAACCGGGTCCTTGGGTCGACGAACGCCGGAGCCCATCAGGCGGAGCACCGCCGGCCGCCCCGCGACGACGTGCCAGACGTCGGGGTGCACCGAGGCGGCCCGCACCCGGATCAGCACCTCGTCCCGGGCCGGTTGCGGGCGATCGACCTCACGAAGGGCGAGCGTGTCCACCGACCCGTACGCGTCCTGGACGATCGCTCGCATGCTCGACCGTACTGCAGATCGGAAGCCTCAGCGCAGGCTCATCGAGCCCGACACGTCGGCCTCCCACGGCAGACCGGACTGAAGGGCGATCTGCTGGTCCAGGGCTGCCGCGACGTCTTCGGGCCACGGGGCGGTGAGGCGGGTGCCCATGTCGATGTGCAGGATGATCTCCTCCATCACGAAGCTGAGTCGATGGTTGGAGTCGTCGAGGAGGTAGACCAAGGCGTGCGCAGCCCGCTCCGAGCGCCCCAGGAGTCGCACCCGCGAGGAGATCTCGGCCCCGGTGAGCAGCTCGGCCAGGTAGGTCAGGTGGTGCTCCGCGGAGAAGCACGCGTGCCCCTCGGCCGGCCAGTTCTGCGGGATCCCCAGATCGACCAGGGACTCGTCGAGCCCCTCGCTCGCGATACCGGTGTAGTGCCGGACGTTGAGGTGGCCGTTGGCGTCCTCGAAGGGCACCGGGACAGGCTGCACGGTGTACGCCGGAAGGACAGCGAGCTGCTCGTACGTGGGGTGGGTTCGGGTCACAGATCGTGACGTTACCGGCCCGGCGGCGTCCGGCGCGCCAGACCCGGTGAGCCGGACGGGCCCCGAGCAGGCACAGGACAGGCACCGGACAGGCACGGGACCTCTCCTGCTGGGCTTCTTGTTGCTCGTGATGTGAGGGACTACTACCGTCGCGAGGATGAGTCGGATCTTCACCACCAGCTTCGCCGCGGTCTACCCCCACTACGTGACGAAGGTGGAGCGGAAGGGGCGCTCCAAGGCCGAGCTGGACCAGGTGATCGAGTGGCTCACCGGTTTCGACGAACCAGCTCTGGCCCGTCATCTGGACGCGGACACGACCTTCGAGGACTTCTTCGCCGACGCCCGACTCAACCCGGGTGCGTCGCGGATCACCGGCGTCGTGTGTGGCGTGCGTGTGGAGGAGGTCGAGGACCCGCTGATGCAGAAGATCCGCTACCTCGACAAGCTGGTCGACGAGCTCGCCAGGGGCAAGGCGATGGACAAGGTCCTGCGGACCTAGCCAGAGCGCGGCCCGGGTCAGCTCATGGTCAGTAGAGCCGCTTGGTGTCGCCGCGTGCGTCGCTCGGCTCGTGGTCGCCGTACGGGCTGTCCGGACACAGGTCGTAGCTGTCGCCCGGGGTGGGGTCGAGCCAACCGATCTCGGCCGCCTCGACGATCACCTGATGGCAGTAGCGACAGTCCGCGTGCGGAAGCTCGCTGCCTTCGACGCTGTGGCTCATCCTGCTCATGCGCTCCACGGTGGCACCCGGGCCATCCGGAACGGCAGGGTCGGTCGGACCCAACGAAGGGGTCGAAGGTCCCGCCTGCGCGACGACGCTACGATTCTGGCGCTGGGCCACCTCGCGCCCGGAGTCGACGGGGCTGCGGTGGTCCGGCAGGGAGACGAAACCTGGCGATGAGCGACTTCTACCTGACGGCACTGACTCCTGTGCTCAGCCTCCACGACCCGGGTGCCGGCGGCCTGATCGCGAGCCCACGGTGAGCCGCGCGGGCCCGGGGAGTCTCTGGGCGGTCGTGCGGGACGGCTTCCGGACCCAGCTGTGGCCGCTGCCGACCGCGGCGGTCCTGGTCGCGATCACGCTCGGGGTGGGCCTGCCCAGGCTCGAGGCAGCCAATCCGGAACTCGTCCCGGTCGGGCTCCAGGACTACCTGTTCACCGGGGGAGCGGATGCCGCCCGGACGGTCCTCGACGCCGTGGCCGGTTCGTTGATCACCGTCACCGCGTTGACCTTCTCGCTGACCGTCGTGACGCTCCAGCTGGCGAGCAGCCAGTTCTCGCCCCGGCTCCTGCGGACCTTCACCCGGGACCTGGTCGTCCAGGCGACCCTCGGGTTGTTCCTCGGCACCTTCGCCTACGCGCTGACGGTCCTGCGCACGGTCCGCGCCTCCTCGGACTCGCAGGCGGAGTTCGTGCCCGACATCTCGGTCACGTTGGCCTATGCCCTGGCCGTGGCCAGTGTCGTCGGCCTGATCTTGTTCCTGGCCCACCTGGCGCAGACGATCCGGGTCGAGAGCATGCTGCGCAGCGTCCACGAGGACGCGTCCGTCAGCCTGCGGCGTGAGCTGAGCGAGTCCGAGGGCGTGCCCACCAGTCTCCGGTCCCTGGTGCCCAGCGGCTCCTCGACCGCCCTCCTCGCCGGCTCGTCCGGATTCCTGGTGCGCGTCCAGGAGGACGACCTCCTCGGGGTCGCCGAGGAGGAGGGTCTCGTCGTCGTGCTCGACGTGTGTCCGGGCAGCTGGCTCGTGGCGGGCACCCCTGTGGGCGCGTTCTGGAGGGTGCGGGCGGACGGCGCCTCCGAGCGCCCGTCGGCGGACGTCGAGGCGACGATGAGGGGGACCCTGGTCACCGGGTTCGAACCGACGTCCGTCCAGGATGTCTCCCTCGGGCTCCGTCAGTTGACCGACGTGGCCGTCAAGGCGCTCTCGCCGGGCATCAACGACCCGACGACGGCCATCCACGCACTGGGGCACTCCTCGGCCCTGCTCGGTGAGTTCGCCCAGCGCGACCTGGGTCCCCGGGTCCTGCACGACGAGCAGGGGCGGATCCGGGTCGTGCTCGCACGCCCCGATCTTGCTGCGCTCCTTCGGCTGGCCCTCGACCAACCCGGTCGCTACGGCGCGCAGGACCCCGCCGTGCTCGCCAGGCTGTTCATGGTCCTCAGGGAGCTCGCCTGGGTGTGTGCGCCCCACCAGCGGTCGGCTGTCGCCGAGGAGGCGGCCCGGCTGCGCAGGCTCGTCGACCGGCAGCAGCTCGACGAGGCCGACATCGCAGCTCTCGCGGCCTCCGCCGATGAGGTGGATGCTGCCCTGAGTGGGCGGTGGGACGTGGGCACCCGGTCCTGACGCCGACGCGTCCTGCGGACCGCGCCCACGCGCGCGTCTGTCAGTCTGGGCCCCGGTGCAACGCGCTGTGTCGACGGCCTGAGGGAGTGGTTCAGCATGGACAGCTTCGCTCTCATCGCGGTGCTCTTCCTCGGGGTCGTGGCGCTGACTCCGCTGTCCGACCGCTTCGGGGTCCCGCAGCCGGTGCTGCTCACGATCTTCGGGCTGTGCCTCGCGCAGCTGCCGTTCGCACCTGAGCTGCAGCTGAATCCCGAGCTGATCCTCCCGGTGGTGCTGCCGCCGTTGCTGTTCGCGGCGACCCAGCGGGCGACGGTGCGTGAGTTCCGGGACAACGCCGGTGCCGTGTTCTTCCTCGCGGTGGGGCTCACGCTGGTGACGATGGGGGCGGTCGCGTTCGTGGCCCACCTCTACGACCTGCCGTGGTGGCCAGCGCTGATGCTGGGCGCGATGGTCTCCCCGCCGGACCCCGTCGCGGCCACGGCCGTGGCCAGGAAGCTGCGACTCCCACATCGTCTGGTGACGATCCTGGAGGGGGAGGGCATGTTCAACGACGCGACCGCGCTGGTCGCGTTCAAGGTGACCCTGGCGGCGGTGGTCACCGGCGAGGTCTCGGGTGTCGGTATCGGTCTCGAGCTGGTCGTGGGCCTGGTGGCCGGCACCCTGGTCGGTCTCGCGTCGGCCGTGCTCACCAAGTGGCTGCTCTCCGTGGTCCACGACGCCTACGCGGAGACGACGTTGACCGTGCTCGCCCCCTTCATCGCCTACGTCGGCGCGGAGCGACTGGGCGGGTCCGGAGTGCTCGCCGTGCTGGCCCTGGGACTGTTCCTGCGCACCTACGGGCATGCTGCCACCACCTCCCAGGGGTGGTTGCTGGGCCGGGCGGTGTGGTCCTACGCGGACTTCCTGATCACCAGCCTGGTGTTCGCGGTGCTGGGGTACGAGCTGGTCAAGGTCATCGGCGCGACCGACGTGACCCGTCACGCGCTCGTGCTCTCGGGACTGGTGGTCGCGACCCTGGTCGTCCTGCGCGCGACCTGGGTCTTCGCGAGCAGCTCGCTGGCCCGTCGTGCGGCCCAGCGGCGCGACGTGGCCTGGCCCAGCGGCTGGCGGGAGTCCGCGGTCGTCTCCTGGGCGGGGATGCGGGGCGTGGTGACCGTGGCGGCGGCGCTGGCCCTGCCGGCCTCGATCGAGGGCGGCACGCTCTTCCCGGGTCGTGACGAGATCGTGGTGGTCGCGCTGTCCGTGGTGCTGGTGACCCTGGTGCTCCAGGGTCTGACCCTCGCGCCGCTCACCTCGCTGCTGGGCGTCGGCCGTCAGGACGACGACTCCTCCGAGGTGGCCGAGCTGCGGCGCCGGGCAGCGCAGGCTGCGCTCGACCATCTGCGTGGGCAGGGGCTGGAGGGGGTGCGCGACGAGGTCGCGCACGCTGCGACTCTCCAGTACGAGGGATACCTCTCCGCGCAAGAGGCGATCGGGCGCGCGCGGCGGGGAGGAGCAGAGGGGACCGACGACATGATCGAGCAGCTCGACCGGGTCCTGCGAGAGGCCACCGACATCGAGCGTGCCCTGGTGCTCGACGCGCGACGAGGAGGGCAGGTGAGCCCGGCGAGTGCGGACGAGGTCCTGCGCGACATCGAAGGACGAGTGCTGCGGGACTTCGGATGAGGTCCGGCTGAGGGAGGTCCGCGTGCCGCCTGCTTCTGCGTCACGGAAAGGGCTGAAACCGGACCTCGGGGCATACTCGACGTATGTCCTACCCAACCACCCCCACCCGGTCTCGCGTGTGAGGGCGACCGGGAGCCGCCGATCCGGCGTGGTGCGACTGGCGGCCTTCTCGGTCGTTCTGCTCGTGGCCTCCTGGGTCGGGCGGGCCACCTTCCTGGAGTCCGCGGGCCTCAGCCTGGTCTGGCCGGCGTCGGGGATCGGGATCATCTGGGTGGCCAGCAGCAACCGCCGCACCCTGCCGACCGACCTGGTCGCGCTCGCGGTGATCACCGGACTGATCATCGGGGCCACCGCGGGCACTCTCGGTCAGTCACTGCTGGGGGGCGTGCTCGCCGTGCTGCAGCCGCTCGTCTACCTCCTCGTGATGCGAAGGCTCGCTCCCTGCCTGTGGGGCAGTGGGGGCACCCGGGCCTTCGCACGGGTGGCGGACGTGGGGCCGTTCCTGATCGCGTGCGCCTCAGCGTCCGCGGTGACCTCGGTGCTTCGGTGGACGGGTCTGGGCCTGGTGCCGCCCGGTGAGCTGCTCGAGCTGGCGCTGGTGGGTGCCCGGAACTTCGCCTGGATGGTGGCGATCGCATCGGTGGCGTTGCAGGTGGCCCCGGCCCTGGTCAGCAGCGATTCCCTGCGGGAGCTGTTGCGCCGCGTGCGGAAAGCACTCCTCGCTCCTGCTGATCCGCATGGTCTCGAGGCCGGGGTGATCGTCCTGGTCACCGCGGTCTTCTACGTCGCGGTGTTCGCGCGGTCCTCGGAGTTTCCGAGCACGTTCCTGCTGATGCTCACCACGGTCTGGGCCGCCGTACGACTCACCCCCGCCTCGGCCGGCCTGCAGACGTTGGTCTCCGGGGCCGTCGCCGTCCTCTACACGCTCCACGACCGGGGCGCGTTCGTGTCCTTGAGCGATCCGCGGTCGAGCGCGCTGCTGGCACAGCTCTTCCTCATCGTCTTGTCCATCACGGCCATGACCCTGGCGTTCAGCATCGCCGAGCGGGTCGAGGCCCTGGCTCGAGCAGCGGCCTCCGAACATGCCGAGGCGGAACGGGCCGCGCTGCTCAGCGCGGTGCTCCAGAGCATGCAGGAAGGCGTCGAGGTCGTCCAGGCCGACGGCCGTGCCGTCGTCCGCAATCCCTCCGGGAGAAGGCTGCTGGGTCTGACGGAGCCGCCGACACCGGTGAGCGGCGACGACCACCACCCCCGGTCCCCGGTCCCCGACGCTGCCCACACCGCGTTGTACTCCTCGGACGGGGCCCGCGTTCCCCGTGACCGGCTGCCGTTCGTGCGGGCGCTGGCCGGGGAGGACGTCGTCGCCGAGGACTACTGGGTTCATCGGCCTGACACCTCCGCGCGCCGGATCCTCGAGGTGACTGCCACCCCGGTGCCAGGGCTTGCCGGCAGCGAGCGTCATCGGGCCGTGGTCACCTTCCGAGACGTCACCGTCGACAGGCGGGACCGCGACAACCTCGCTTCGTTCGCAGGAGTCGTCGCGCACGACCTGTTCAGCCCGTTGGGCGTGGTCGGTGGGTGGGCCGACGTCCTCGCCGACTCCTTCGCGGAGGGCCCCCTGGACCCGGGCCAGGGGCTCGAGATGGTGGCGCGCATCCAGGGGGGCGCGGCGCAGATGCGCCACTTCATCCAGGACCTGCTCGCCTACACCGTCGCTCGAGACCGGCCGCTCGACATCCAGGAGCTCGACCTGACCGAGCTGGCTGAGCGGATCGCCGGACTGCGTCGTGAGGGCAGCGCACGACCCGTCATCGAGATCCAGCCGAGCATGAGGGTGAACGCCGACCCGGCGCTGGTGCGCCAGCTGATCGAGAACCTGCTCTCCAACGCTGTGAAGTACGTCGCTCCAGGAGTGCGACCACGCATCAGGATGACCGCTGAGGCCCGAGGACCCATGCTGGAGATCCGCGTCACCGACAACGGCATCGGCATTCCGACCGAGCACAAGGCCAGAATCTTCGACGACTTCCATCGCGCTCACCCGGTCGGCTACTCAGGGACCGGGATCGGGCTCGCGATCTGCCGCCGTGCCGTCGAGCGTCACGAAGGACGCATCCACGTGCACGACGGTCCGGAACGGAACGGCAGCACCTTCGTGTTCACCCTTCCTCGCTGACCTCCGCGCTCAGCCGCTGCTCGGGGACTCCGTCTCGAGAGGCTGTTCGGTCAGGTCGAGCGCGCTGAGCACCGCGACGAGGACAGCCGCCGAGGTCCCGGCGATCAGCAGGCCACCGGCCACGAAGGCCACTGCCGCCCCCACCGTGGTGTCGCGCAGCGACGGCACCGCCGTCAGGGCGAGCCCGAGCGTCACCCCCAGCGCCACGCAGCCGACGGTCGCGGCCTCGAGCCAACGCAGGAGTCGCTTGCCGCCCGAGGCGGACGATCCAGACTCGGGCGAAGCCGACGTGCGCGCGGCGACCATGACAGCGGCCGCGAACATCCCCCAGACCCCGACCAGCAGAAAGGCTGCGATGGAGTCGCCTGCTCGGTGCCACCCCGCTGCCATGGTCGCGAGCCCGGTGATCGTCGCGTACGCCGACCCGAGCACCGCGGTCGTGAGGCGCCACTCGCGAGGGAGCACGAAGACCAGTGCCACGACGGCGGAGAACGCCGCGGTGGAGTGGCCGCTGGGCAGGCTGTTCAAGGTGGCGGGCGTGATCTCGTCGGCCCCGAGGTCGGGTCTGGCCAGGACGTAGTTCTTCAGGATCAGGGTGGACACGTTCGACCCCACCAGGATCGTGAGCGCCGCCAACCCCGGCAGCCGCGCCAGTCGGACCAGCGCGATCACGGCGATCAGCGCCACCGTGGCGAGCAACGACGCCACTGACACCACGTCGAGCACCCGCTCGGTCGTCCCGCTGAGGCGTGAGCTGGTCAACAGGGCGCCCCGTAGCGAGGCATCCCCGAGCAGACGCCCCTCGAGCGTGCGGACGGTGAGCACGTAGACGAGGACGAACACGGAGATGAGGGCGAGCGCGAAGAGGACGAGCCGCGCCAGAAGCCACCGGGGACGCACCAGCTGCCGGATCCACATCTGGACATGGTGCACCAACCAGGCCCGACCGATCAGGCCCGACCAGTCGGGCCCGACCAATCAGGCCAGCGTGCGCAGGCCCTCAGAACATGTCCGGACACCACGGCGCACGGTGCCAGCCGAAGGCGGTGGAGGCGGCGGCGACCGCGCCCGGGGTGAGCTCGGTGACGCGGCGGACGCGGTGCAGGTCAGCCAGGCGTACGCCGCCGAGGTAGATCGTGCCGAGCTCCAGGATGCCCATCGAGAGGTCGGGGGCCGCGGTCACGCGGGTCACCTGGGCGGTCGATCCTGCCGGGTCTCCGTCGGTGACGATCCGGTAGCTGCCGGTGTTGGCGGGCAGGATCGGGTCGTCGATCGCGATGACCAGGTCGACGCCGGCGGCGTACTTCCTCGCGGCGAGGGCGGCCTCGACGTCGACCACACGCAGGTAGAGGTTGTCGGTGATCGAGGTGACGACCGCGCGGGCGTCGGTGACGAGGTGGCGCAGCGGCTCGTCGGGGGGCGCGCTCCACAGGCGGAAGGTGCGGGCCAGGTCGAGGTCGAGCAGGTAGCGCCACAGGCCGGCGTACGCCGCCGGGTCCTCGGCCCACACCTCCTTGATCTTGATCTCGCTCTCCGGCTCCTCGTCGAACTTCTCCTGGAAGCGGTAGGTCGCGAACCCGTCCGCGTCGCCGGCCTCGTCGTAGTGCAGGACGTAGCGGATCTCGGAGGCGCCGTGGCGGGCGAACTCCATGTCGAAGACCGCGAACTCCCACACGTCCCTGTCGCGCACCATGGTCCCGGGACGATCAGGCCGCATCGCGGCGTGGAGGCCGGGGGCGACCTTCAGGAACGTCTCACGCGTCACCTCGTCGACGGAACCAGAGCTGCCGACACCCGGCAGGAAGTCCAGGCGCCGGTTGGTGCCGCTCAGGATGGCGCGGCTGGTCGCCGGGCCGTAGCCGAAACGGCCGTAGATCAGCGACTCCGAGGCCCACAGCGCGGCCAGTGGCTCGCCGCGCTCGGCGACCTCCTGGAGCTGGTGGCCCATCATCGCGGTGAGCAGTCCGCGGCGGCGGTACGGCGGGTGGACCGTCACCACGGTCACCGCGGCGGTCGGTACGTCCTCGCCGCCGGGCACGGTCAGCCGTCGCTCGAAGTCGCCGCACGTGGAGACCCAGCGACGACCGACCTTGAAGCCGAACATGCGCTTGTTCTGGAAGATCGCACGGTCGAGCTCCAGCGTCTGCGGACGAGGCGGCTCCTGGAACCCGCGCGAGACCGCGGCGTGGAACTCCTTGTACGTCGCGTCGGTCATGTGCTTGAGCTGCGGCTCGACCAGGTGCGGTGCGGTGGAGGCGGTTCTGCGGGAGGCGGTTCTTCGGGAGGCGGGGCTCGTGGCCGGGCGCTTGGTTGCCATGGGTTCATTTGACCGGAAGCCGTGGCCCGGGCCAAACGGTTTAGGTGCTCTGGGTCGGTCGAGACGTGCGCGTGGTCACGGGGGTCGCGGGGGGCTCATAGAATGAGCGCTCCGCACCCGACCGCCGAGGGCCCTCATGACACTCGACGTAGAGACACTCGACCAGTTCCTGCTGGTGGGGGCGGGAGTGCTGCTCCTGGCGATCCTCGCCGTGCGGCTCAGCGTCGGCGTCGGGCTGCCCAGCCTGCTCATCTACCTGCTGATGGGGGTGGCGCTGGGCGACGGCGGGATCGGCCTCAGGTTCGACGACGCCGAGCTCGCGCACGCGCTGGGCTTCGGAGCCCTGATGCTGATCCTCGCCGAGGGAGGTCTGACCACACCCTGGCCCGAGATCAGGCCGGTGATGCGTCTCGGCGTCTCGCTGGCCACCATCGGCGTCGGCGTGAGCGTGCTGGTGATGGCCGTCTTCGGCCACTACGTCCTCGGCTTGAGCTGGCAGCTGTCGGTGCTGCTCGGTGCGGTCACCTCCCCCACCGACGCTGCCGCAGTGTTCTCGGTGCTCCGGCGGGTGCCGTTGCCACGCAAGCTGACGGGGTCGCTCGAGGCCGAGTCGGGCCTCAACGACGCCCCGACCGTGGTGCTGGTGACCCTGGTCAGCGCCGGGGGTGCCCACAGCGTGCTGGGCTTCGCCGGGGAGATCGCCTGGGAGCTGAGCGTCGGTGTGCTGGGGGGTCTGGCCGTCGGCTTCGGCGGAGCCTGGCTGATGCGTCGCTCGGCGCTGCCGAGCTCGGGCCTCTACCCGCTCGCCATCCTCTCCTTCACGGTCCTGGCCTACGCCGGCTCCTCGGCCCTGCACGGCTCGGGCTTCGCCGCGGTGTACGTCGCCGCGCTGATCCTCGGCAACGCCGACCTGCCTCACCGGGCGGCGACCCGGTCGTTCTCCGAGGGGGTCGCGTGGCTGGCGCAGATCGGTCTGTTCGTCATGCTCGGGCTGCTGGTCACACCAGACCGGATCGACCACGACACCGTGATCACGGCCATCGTGGCCGGGCTCGGGCTGACCTTCCTGGCGCGACCCATCTCGGTGGCGGTCGCCTCGGTCGTGCAGCCGCTGAGGCTGCCCGAGCTCGTCTTCGTCTCCTGGGCAGGGCTCCGTGGTGCCGTGCCGATCGTCCTGGCCACGATCCCGCTCGCGGAGGCCATCGACGGGGCCCAGGAGCTCTTCGACATCGTCTTCGTGATCGTGGTGATCTACACCCTGCTCACGGCTCCCTCGCTGCCACTGGTCGCCAAGCTGCTCAAGGTGGCGCGTCGCAGCGAGCCGCGTGACCTCGAGGTGGAGGCGGCCCCGCTGGAGCGGGTCGCGGCCGACCTGCTGCAGGTGACGATCTCGCCCAAGTCGCTGATGCACGGCGTCGAGGTGGGGGAGCTGCGCCTGCCGATCGGGGCGTCGGTCGCCCTGATCGTCCGCGACGGGAAGACCCTGGTGCCGGAGCGGCGTACCGTCCTGCGCCACGGGGACGACGTCCTCGTCGTCACCCCCCGCAAGGACCGGCTGGAGACCGAGCAACGGCTCCGCGCGGTCTCCGTCGGTGGACGTCTCGCCCAGTGGCTGGGCAAGAAGCCCCCCAGCTGACCGGCCGGCTGACCATTCGGCTGATCATTCGGGCGACAGGTCAGCTGACCGGTACGCAGGTCTCGACC
Organism: uncultured Actinomycetota bacterium; assembly: GCA_963843775.1. GTDB lineage: Bacteria > Actinomycetota > Actinomycetes > Propionibacteriales > Nocardioidaceae > Marmoricola. The sequence continues at coordinate 73,877 of CAWJLT010000014.1, read as the reverse complement.
GGAGCGGCGAGCTTGATCCGCCGAGGGGCGTTGGGGGCGAGACCCTTGAACTTGTCACCCACCAGGACGTCCACGCCGGGACCGAGGTCGGTGTCGGTGACCTCGACCAGCGTCCGCTTGCCGAAGGCCTTGGCGACCAGGGCCGCCGCCGGGTCGTTGGGCTTGGTCGTCCAGACGACGGCCCGGCCGACCTCCGCGCTCTTCGGGGCGTTGCCGGCGTTGCCGGCCCGGAACCCGGCCGCCTCGACCTGGTCGAGGGTCGAGCCGGCGAGACCGTCGCGCTTGCCGGCGTTGTAGACGCTCACCTGGACCTCGCTGCGCTTGAGGTACTCCTCGACCTGCTTCTCGGCTCCCGTGCAGGTCTTCTTCGTCGCGGCGCTGCCGGGAAGAGGGGAGGTCAGGCTCTTGAAGCCGTAGACCGCCATGCCGGCGAGCACGCCCATCAGCACCAGGAGCGTGACAGCCGTGGTGATCCTGCGCCCGGTCACGGTCGCTCAGTCCTCGGCCTGGAAGACGCGGGCGTGGACCACGTGCCGCTGCTGGAGGGCGGCTCGCAGCGCGCGGTGCAGCCCGTCCTCGAGGTAGAGGTCGTGGCGCCACTCCACGACGTGCGCGAACAGGTCACCGAAGAACGTGGAGTCCTCGTCGAGCAGGGCGGCCAGCTGCAGGGTGTCCTTGGTGGTGACGAGGTCGTCGAGGCGCACAGGACGTGGCGGCAGCGCCGCCCAGTCACGGGGGCGGAGGTGGTGGTCCGGGTACGGTCGCCCGTCACCCACGCGCTTGAAGATCACGGCGCCATCATAGGGAGGGGCCGCTCGACCGGTGCTCGAGCAGCGAGCCGCGGGTCCGGGCCGGCTCCCCGGTTCGCGGTCTACTCTGACCGGCATGACCCAGAGCCCCGACCCGGCCCCGACCCCCGGGACGCCTCCGACGGACCCGATCAGCGCCGAGGTGGCGGCCGGCTACGCCTTCACCGGGCCGGCCCTCGAGCTCGGCGGGTTGATGGTGGACGCGAGCACCCTGACCGGCGTACCCGTCAAGATCCCGCTGGCCATGCTCAACCGGCACGGCCTCGTCGCCGGCGCCACCGGCACCGGCAAGACCAAGACGCTCCAGCTCCTGGCCGAACAGCTCTCCTCGGCCGGCGTCCCGGTCTTCGCGGCCGACATCAAGGGCGACCTCTCCGGGCTCTCGGTGGCCGGGCAGGAGAACCCGAAGATCGTCGAGCGGGCGGCGTCGGTGGGCCAGCAGTGGCAGGCCAGGGGGTTCCCGGTGGAGTTCTTCGCCCTGGGTGGTGAGGGCATCGGCATCCCCCTCCGCGTCACGATGACCGCCTTCGGTCCGACCCTGCTGTCCAAGGTGCTCGGGCTCAACAGCACCCAGGAGTCCTCGCTCGGGCTGGTCTTCCACTACGCCGACAAGGCCGGGCTGCCGCTGCTGGACCTGGCCGACCTGCGCGAGGTGGTCAAGTACCTCACCTCCGACGAGGGCAAGGCCGACCTCAAGGACCTCGGCGGACTCTCCAGTGCCACGGCCGGCGTCATCCTGCGTGAGCTCATCGGCTTCTCGGACCAGGGTGCGGACGTGTTCTTCGGGGAGCCGGAGTTCGAGACCAGCGACTTCCTGCGTACGACGCCCGACGGCAAGGGGCTGATCTCGCTCGTCGAGCTGCCCAACCTCGTCGACCGGCCAGCCGTGTTCTCCACCTTCCTGATGTGGCTGCTGGCCGACCTGTTCCACGACCTGCCCGAGGTCGGCGACGTCGACAAGCCCAAGCTGGTGTTCTTCTTCGACGAGGCGCACCTGCTCTTCAGCGACGCGTCCAAGGCGTTCCTCGCCGCGATCGCCCAGACGGTGCGGCTGATCCGGTCCAAGGGCGTCGGCGTCTTCTTCGTGACCCAGTCACCCACCGACGTACCCGACGCCGTGCTCGCGCAGCTCGGCTCGCGGGTCCAGCACCAGCTGCGGGCGGCGACCCCCAACGACGCCAAGGCGCTCAAGCAGACGGTCAACACCTACCCGCACTCGTCCTACGACGACCTCGGGAAGGTGATCCTCTCGCTCGGCATCGGCGAGGCGATCGTGACGGTGATGAACGAGCGCGGGGCGCCGACCCCGGTCGCCTGGACCCGGCTGCGTGCCCCCGAGTCGCTGATGGGAGCCGCCGACCCGGCCGTGATGGAGCAGGGCGTCGGTGCCTCGTCGCTCTTCGCGAAGTACGCCGAGGCGATCGACCGCGAGTCCGCCCGCGAGATGCTCGCCGAGAAGCTCGAGGCCGGCGCGGAGGCGGCCCGGCAGGAGCAGGAGTCCACGGAGCGGGCGACGGCCGAGGAGAAGCTCCGCCGCGAGGCCGACAAGGCCTCGCGCAGCCGACCCTCCGGAGGCACCACCCGGCGCTCGACCCGGAAGGAGAAGTCCGTGCTCGAGGAGGTCGTCACCTCGACGACGTTCCGTCAGGTCGCCCGCAGCGCCGCCCGCGAGATCGTGCGCGGCATGTTCGGGACCGGGCGACGCCGGTGAGCGAGGGGCGTTGTGGGTGCTGGCTAGTGTCGGACCGTGCCCTCACCACGCGAGATCCCCGCCGCGGCGGCGTACGCCGTCCAACGTCGACTGGGTCTGGCGCTCCGGTCCCGGGTGGCTGGCGACGACGCCCCCGAGCGAGCCGCGAAGATCTGGGGCGCCGAGGGTGAGCGCTGGTTCACCAGTGACGACCCGATCTGGCGGGTGAACGCCGACGCGGCCATGTTTCCCGGTGGCATCTCGGCCCTGCTCCTGCAGTCGCTGCACCCCTCGGCGATGGCCGGGGTGGCCGGGCACAGCGGTTACAAGGGTGACCCCTGGGGCCGGCTGCAGCGCACCAGCCACTACCTCGCCGTCACCACCTTCGGCACCATCGCCGACGCCGAGCGGTCGATCGACCGTGTGCGTTCGGTCCACCGGGTGGTGAAGGGCATCGACGAGCTCGGCCGGCCGTACGCCGCCAGCGACCCGCACCTGTTGCGGTGGGTCCACGTGGCCGAGATCTGGTCGTTCCTGACGGCCTACCAGGCCTACGCCGCGCAGCCGCTGACCCCGGAGGAGGCCGACGTCTACGTCGAGCAGACCAACCGCGCGGCGAGCCTGCTGGGTGCCACCGACCTGCCCACGACGGTGGCAGAGCTCGACCAGGTCCTCGCCGACTACCGGCCCGAGCTCGCGAGCACCGTGGCGGCCCGGGAGGCCACCCGCTTCATGCTGCTGAACCCGCCCGTCCCGCTCGCGGCGCGGGCCGGCTACGCGCTGATCGCGGCTGGTGGCGTGGCCCTGCTGCCCACGTGGGCGCGGCGGTCGCTGCGGCTGCCGGTCTACGGTCCGGGGATCGCTGTCGCCGCGCGCGCCGGCGGCCTGTCCACGGCCCTGGTTCGCTGGGGCATGGCCGGGCTCGACGACCGCGCGCCCGGCGGCCCGCCGGTCGAGGAGAAGTCCGCATGAGCAGTTCCTGGAAGACCCTGCTGAGCGGTCGCGGTCTGCGCAACCTCGCGCTCACCGGGGCGGCCTCGTTCACGAGCGCTGGCGTCGGCGCCGCGGCGACCACGCCGGACGCCGACTGGTACGACGCCCTCGAGAAGCCGCCGTGGGACCCGCCGACGATCGCCTACCCGCTCGTCTGGACCCCGCTGTACGCCGACATCGCGGTCGTCACGGCCGCGGCGCTGACCACGCTCGAGGGTGAGGGGCGCAACGACGAGGCCGCCGACCTGCGCCGGGCGCTCGCGGTCAACCTGCTGCTCAACACCGGCTGGAGCGTGCTCTTCTGGCGGGTCCGCAAGCCGTGGCTCTCCAGCGCCTGGTGTGCGCTCCTGGCCGCCCACTCGGCCGGCCTGGTGAAACGGGTCGGCGCTGTCGAACCCTCCCTGGGGGCCGCGCTGGCGCCGTACCCCGCGTGGTGCGCGTTCGCGACGACGCTGAACACCTCGATCGCCCGCCGCAACTCCTGAGCCGCCCGGCCTTCTTGCCTTCCTCCGCCTGACGGCGTTTGCCGGGCGTCGTCGACGGGTACCGGGCCGCGTTGCCCCAGCAGCGGGGCCGGAGGAGAGCGTCTGTCATGCAATGGCTCCATCGTTCGGCGTGCCTCGAGGAGGACCCCGAGCTCTTCTTCCCCATCGGAGACGCCGGGCCCGCCCGTGACCAGATGGAGATCGCCAAGCGCGTGTGTGCCCGCTGCGAGGTGCTCGAGAGCTGTCTGGCCTGGGCCTTGGACTCGGGCCTGGACCACGGGGTCATGGGCGGCATGACGGAGACCGAGCGTCGGGAGCTGAGACGCTCCCGGCTCAGGTGAGCTCGGCCTCGATCAGCGCGCACGCCTGCTCCAGCCGCGCACCCAGGTAGGTCCCCGGGACGCCGCGGCGGCTGCGGGGCGAGGTGAACGCGTTGCCGGCGTAGAAGACCCTCACTCCCCGGTCCTGGGCGGCGCGGAGCGACTGGATGGCGCGCCCCCGGCCGCTGCTGAGGTGCGACACGAGGACCACAGCCCCGGCCCCGCTCGCGTGCACCGCCGCAGTCAGGGCGGGCAACGAGGTCCGCGCCCCGAGGAGGCGGACGCTCCAGCCCTGGTGGCGCAGGAGGACGCACAGCGACTCCAGACCGATCGTGTGCAGGTCCGTCGGGCCGCAGGCCAGCACGATCGGGGCCAGACGCTGCGGGGGAGGTGCCGAGGAGTTGAGTGTCTCGAGCCAGGCGCGGGCCGCCTCGGTGGCGAGATGCTCGTCCTCCACGGTGCAGAGACCTGTCTGCCACCACAACCCGACCTGCTGCATCGCAGGCAGCAGCACGTCGTCGAGGCACGCGCCGACACCCAGCTCTTCCCGCGCCTCGTCGAGGCGCAGGCGGAAGGCCACCGGGTCCGAGCGGTCGGCCGCGTCGAGAACAGCGGCGATGTGCGCCACGGCCGGGCCCGTGGTGTCGAGGAGCTCGCGGACGGCCTCCGCCGCGAGACTGGCCCTCTTGCCGCGAGCGATCTCGTCGCGCATCAGCCGCAGGGCGTGCAGCTCCTCCGGCGAGTAGCGGTGGTGCTTCCCCGGCACTCGCTCGATCGGTGGGATGCCGTGCCGCAGCTCCCACGAACGCAGCGTGGGGAGGGGTACGCCGAGCTGGCGGGACACCTCGGCGATGGGCAGACCGGTCACCTCGCACAGAATAGGCGCGGATCCCCCACCGCGCGTGTCTCGAAAAGGGATCAGCCGGGATTCAGCGCATTCGAGGTCCCGAGGATGACGGCGCAGGCCTCCCGGAGGCCGGAGTCCAGGTGGGTGCCGGGCACGTTGCGTCGCAGGCGCACAGTGGCGAAGGCCTCGCCGGCGTAGAAGACGTCGACCCCCAGGGCGGCGGCGGCGCGCAGCGACTGGGTCGCCCGTGGGCGGTTGACCCTGAGGTGCGAGGCGATGACCACGCCGCTGGGTCGGTTCGCCCGCACGGCCGTGGCGACCGCACGGGCCGAGGTCCTCTGGCCCAGCACCCGGCACCGGGTGCCCTCGGCCCGGAGCAGCAGGGCGAGCGCCTCGAGGCCGAGCGAGTGCTGATCCACCGGACCGCATGCCAGCAGCACGGGCGCTGCCTCGGTGGGCGGGCGTGTCTGCAGGGCGAGGATCTCGAACCACGCCCGCACGGTCTCGGTCGCGAGCCGTTCGACCCCGATGTCGAACCGCCCTGACTCCCAGTTGCGCCCCACGTGGCGCATCGCGGGAAAGACCACCTCGTCGAGGCAGCCCCCGAGTCCGAGGATCTCGACGCCACGATCCAGCTGGCGGCGTACGCCCGCGGGGTCGTAGGACGCGGACGCGGCTACGAGGTCGAGCACGAGGTCGTGAGGGCCTGATGCTGCCGAACCAGTGGTCACTGGTGCCCCTTGCCGGTTGGTGTCCCACCATCCTGCGGAGGCGGTGCCGGGCGGGCAAGGGACGCGACGACGGCTGCCATCTTGCATGCATTCGGATCGGTGCAATCCCTGCGGTGTGGGAGACGATCATCTCGGTTCCGACCGCGAGCCGGCCGTCACTTCTATCGGCGCTGGTGTCATCGGGGGACCACCATGGCGCCGGACTTTTGGAGAGATTCCGCATGGTCGACTCGACGATGAACCGCGATCCACTGCCCGTGGTGGGCGGTGGGGATGCCTCGCTCGCCGTGGCGTTGGAGGCGGTGGACCGACTGGTCTGCTCCGCCGAGCCGGCCGTGGTGTTCTCCAGCCTGGTGCGGCTGTGCGCTCCGACGATCTGTGAGTCTGCCACCGCCACGATCTCTGGTTCCGACGAGAAGGTCTACGCGGTGAGCTGGCCCCGGGACGCGGTCGAGCACCACCTGCGGTCGCAGGGGTCGAACGTGATCACTCCCTTCGAGGCCCCCGGGACGGGCGACTTCCCGTCCTATCGCGGAGTCGTGTCGATGCGGTTCGCACGAGAGAACGCCGCGACTCCGTTCCTCGCGCAGCTGCTCGTGGATCGCGCGCTGGCGACCGTCGAGCGCCAGCGACTGGCCGAGTCGGTGACCCGGCAGCAGGCCGTGGTGGAGAACCTCGAGGTGGCGCTGACCAGCAACCGGGAGATCGGCGTCGCGGTCGGCATCGTGATGTCCACCCTCTCGCTCGACGCCGACAGCGCCTTCGAGCTCCTGCGCCACGCCAGCCAGCACACCAACACCAAGCTCCACGCGATCGCGTTGCAGGTCACCGTGCGCGGCCGTCTGGACGTGCCCCCCGGGATGCAACTTCCCGAGAACGGAGCCTCTCGTGTCTGACACCGCTTCCCGTGACGTTCACATGCGAGAGTCCACGGCCCTTCTCTGGGAGCGGATCGTCGCCTCGACGGACGAGGAGGAGATCCGGGGCCTGCGCGAGGAGATCGTCGTCCTCAACCTCAGGGTGGCGCGCTCGATCGCTCGCCGCTACTCCTCGCGCGGCATCCAGCTCGACGACCTCGTGCAGGTCGCCTCGGTCGGGCTGGTGAAGGCCGTGCGTGGGTTCGACCCGACGCTGCGCAAGGACTTCCTCAGCTATGCAGTGCCCACCATCAGTGGTGAGGTCAAGCGGCACTTCCGGGACGCCGGCTGGGCCGTACGCCCACCCCGACGTCTCCAGGACCTGCAGGCCCGCATCAACGCGGCCATGGAGGACCCGGCACACCCCGAGGGCAGAGTCGCTCGCCCGGCCGAGATCGCCGAGGCCCTCGGCATCGACCTCGCCGACGTCACGGAGGCCCTGGCGTGCAACGGGGCCTTCACTCCCACCTCGCTCGACACTCCGGTCGGGGAGACGGAGTCGTCCGACACCCTGGGGGCGCTGCTGGTCCACGGGCGCGACGACTACGTGCACGCCGAGAACACGATGCTTCTCCAGGGTGCGTTGAGCGAGCTGTCGCCCCGGGACCTGCTGATCCTCCGCAGACGCTTCTGGGACGACCGCACCCAGCAGCAGATCGGTGAGGAGATCGGAGTGACCCAGATGCAGGTCTCCCGGCTGCTCATCCGGATCCTCGCCGCCCTGCGCGGGATGGTGGCCGAGCCCGGGCTCGGTCAGACCGCCTGACGGTCTTCGGCTGGAGTGCGGCGCTGCACGTCCGAGCGGTCCGCCGGACGCTCAGGCCGTCGCGTCGACGTTGCGGACCATGGTCCACACGTTGATGGTGTCGCGGCGTTCGTAGAGCAGCTGGTCCAGCACGGCGTCGGCGAGAGCGAGTCCGCGGCCGGATTCGGCGAGCTCGTCGGGCATCTCCCCGGTCCAGGTCTCGACGTACTCCTCGCCGGAGTCGGCCAGGGTGGCCCGCAGCGGGGGGCCGACCTCCAGGGTGAAGTTCCAGGCGACGGCACCGGACGGTTTGCCGTGCTCGATGACGTTTCCGGCGATCTCCATGACAGCTGTCTCGAGCATCATCACGTCTCCCGAGGGAAGCGAAGGGTGATCAAGCGCCGCTCGGGCCAACAGGTCGTGCAGGCTCTCGAGACCCTCGGGAACCGCGAGACCACTCAGGGTGTAGGGCTCACCACTCACTGCGGGCGTCCTCGACGGTCGCGTAGGGCCTCAGTATCCGGTCGAGGTTGGTCAGGCCCAGGACGGCCAGGATCTGCTCGCCAGCACCCGCGATACGCAGGTCGCCTCCGGCTTGGCGGGCCGTCTTGAGTCCGCCGATCAGGGCCCCGAGACCGGACGAGTCCACGAAGGGCGTCCCGCTCAGGTCGACCACGACGCGAGGCGCGCCCTCAGCCACGACCGTGTCCACCATCTGCTTGAGCTGTGGAGCCTCGGCCATGTTCAGGCGGCCGGTGCAGTGCACCACGGCCACCCCGTCGGCCACGGTCTTGGTCAGTTCGATCACGCGATCAGCTCCTCCTGGTCCTGTGCACGGTAGCGGCCAGCCTCGATGATGACGCTGAGTATCACCAGGTCGTAGGCGACCCAGACGATGTTGACGACTGTGCCGAGGACGGTGCTCGAGGAGCCCAGCCAGAGGCGCAGGCCACCCACCACACACGCCAGAGCCAGCGCGGCCATCGCGAGCAGCTGCGGCCAGATGAGGCGCCACGGGAAGCTGCCGCCCTCCTGGCGTGTCTTGGGGGTCACGACGAAGCCCAGAGGGCGATGGAAATAGACGTTCGCCACGGCCGTCGCGCAGGCCCTGATCCACAACGGGAACAGGGCGAGGCTGTACTGGTGGCCACGCCAGGTCTTGACGCCCCGGCCGATCACGACGAACAGCAGCTGGTTGAAGAGTATGTACGGAAGGAAGTGGGCGAGGAAGGACAGGCCGTACGCGCGGACGGGCAGCACGCCGAAGCACAGGTACACGATGGGTGCCGCCAGGTAGACGATCGCCGCGAAGCCTGAGAGGTAGCTCCACATCGTGGCGAAGTACATGAGGCGCTGTCCGATCGAGAGCCCGCGCTGCACCAGCGGGTTCTCCCGCAACATCACCTGGAGGGTGCCCTGGGACCAGCGCAGACGCTGCTGGAGCATCGTCCTCAGATCCTCGGGTGCAAGTCCGTGAGCGAGGATCTCGTGGTGGTAGACCGAGCGCCACCCCATGGCGTGCAGCCGCATGCAGGTGGCCATGTCCTCCGTGACCGAGACGGTGGCCAACGGCATCATCGGTTGCGCCTCGTGAGCTCGGTCCACGTCGACCGCCTCGACCAGCATGCGCACGGACTCCACCGCGCCCAGCGGTGACCAGTCACGATCTGCCAACGCAGACAGCGAGATCTCATCGATCACCAGCACGCCCAGCTCGTCGTCGGTGGCCATGGGCAGGTCCGCGAGCACCGCCAGGTCGGCGCGGATGCGCGCCGCGTCGTTCTCGACGGTGGAGCGGCTGACCGCTCGGACCGCCTGCTGGAACTCGTAGGTGACCTCGGCGACGGGTGCCCCCTCGTCGAGGCTGCGACGCGCACGGTCCACTTCCCCACGCACGCTCGCGATGACAGCGGCCAGGTGCGCGTCGTCCTTCCCGACTCGTCGCGCGGCCCGGTCCAGGATGCGGCGTGAGGTCTTCAAGGCGGTGCGTACGGCCTCATCCACCTGCCGGACGTAGCCGACGATCCCCAGCTGCATCAGCGCCTCACGGCGCAGCACCGCGTTGGAGCCGCAGAAGAATGCTGCGTTCCAGCCGTCCTTGCCTTGCTGGATGGGGCCGTAGAACAAGGGGGCCTGGCTACCGAGGGGGTCCGAGTCGGTGACGTTGGTGAACCACTGGGGTGTCTGGACCAGGGCGACCTCAGGATCCGCGAACCAGCCCAGCGTGCGGTCCAGGATGCGCGGATCCGGGATCTGGTCGGCGTCGAGAACCAGGAGGAACTCGCCACGGGTCACGAACAGGGCATTGTTGAGGTTGCCCGCCTTGGCATGGCGCGGCTTGTCCTCCCAGTCCTCGTGCCGGGTCAGGTAGCCGACCCCGAGCACGTCGGCGGCCGTGCGCATCTCCGGACGGTTCCCGTCGTCGAGGATCCAGGTCTCGTGGGGGTGGTGGATCCGCAGGGCAGCGGCCGCGGTGGCGACCACCATCTCCACCGGCTCGTTGTAGGTCGTGATGAACACGTCGACGGTCGCGTCCGGTGGAGGTGGTGGCGCCTCCCCGCGCTCGCGGAAGCGCCACATGGTGAGCCCGAAGAGATAGGCGTCGATGAGCGAGTAGGTCTCTGCGACGACCAGTGGCACGGCGATCCACCAGTTGTCCCAGTTCACGGAGAACAGCCATCGCCAGCCCACGTAGACGGTGCCGAAACTCAGCGTGGCCAGGATGAGCAGGCGGATCGTGAGGAGGCGTCTCATGGCATGGGTGTCCGGCGGATGGCGACCGCGGTCACGTCGTCTGGCTGCGACTGGCGGCCGAACAACGACACCACACGATCGACGAGATCCGTCGCGTTGAGCCCCGCCTGGGCGATGTACTCCGCCGCGTCCAGGGCCCGGGTGACGTTGGTGAAGGCATCGAGCACACCGTCGCTCACCACGAGGAGGGTCTCACCCACGGCGAGCACCTCGGTGCGCGAGTCCCACGTGTCTCCGTGCACGGCTCCCAGGGGGAGGCCCGGGGTGCGCAGCTGGCGCGAGGCGCCGTTCGGGCTCAGGATGACGGCCAGTCCGTGGCCCGCGTCGACGTACTCCACACGTCCTGTGGCCGGGTCCACCCGTGCCGCGAACATCGTCACGAAGGTGGACGTCTCGTCGAGATCCTCCTGCATGCTGGCAGCCGTCCGGCCCAGGGAGGTCGTCAACGGGTTGTAGCGCGAGGTGCCACGCATCACGGCACGGACCCCGGCGGCCACGATGGCGGCGGTGATGCCCTTGCCCATGACGTCGGCCACCATCACCTGCAGCTGCCCGTCACTCACCTGCCAGTCGTAGAAGTCCCCACCGACATCCTTCGCCGGGATGCACTGCCCCGCTACGTCCAGACCCGCGATGGCGGGCGGTCGAGAAGGCAGGAGACGGCGCTGCACCTCCCGGGCCTGCAGAAGCTCCTGGTCGACGGTCAGCTCGTTCTCCACCCACGTGCCCAGGTCGCTGAGCAGCCGGCTCTCGGCCGGGCTGAAGTCCCGGGGTTCGTAGCCCACCAGGCACAGGGTGCCGACGTTCTGCCCGTTCGCCGACAACGGCTGGCCGCCGTAGAAACGGACTCCGTGCTCCGCCCGCACCGCTGAGTGGTCGGCGAACCGCCGGTCCCGTCGCAGGTCCGTGACCACGAGCTGTTCCTGGCGCTCGATCGTCAACGCGCAGAAGGACTCCGAACGAGGCAGGTCGCGTGGCACGTCCCCGACCGAGGCCTTGCAGAACTGACGCTGGTCGTCGACCAGGTTGACAGCCACCACCGGCACGTCGAAGAGGCGCTGGGCCAGCCGCACGATGCGATCGAAACGTTCTTCCGGTGCGGTGTCCAGCAGCTTCAGGCCCCGAACAGCTGCCAGTCGTAGGTCCTCGGACGTGGACCGGGGTGCAAGGGGCGCAGGAGAGTGGATCGTGTCCATATTCGGACTGTATAGGCATTATCGGGCAATAAATCGTTATCGCGAGACCTCGTGCGGCCAGCCGTCGACCGGGCCGGAGCCGAAACGCCGGCCCCGGGCCCGTGGGATGACCATCGGGGCGGAACCGGCGTTCGTGCTGGTCGGACCCAGCTTCTCCATCGGCGGAGGATAGGGGATTCGAACCCCTGAGGGCGTAAACCCAACCCGCTTTCCAAGCGAGCGCCATAGGCCACTAGGCGAATCCTCCGCCGGGAAGGCTACCTGCCCGGATTGGTCGGTGAGAAATCGGCCGCCTCGGTGTGGCTCTGGTGGTGACCGGCGCGAAGACGTCATACGGCCTGGTTGCCCCGGCGACCACACCGGATGACGTCCCGGAGGAGGTCATCCTCCTTGGTCTCCATGGGCGCCACCTTGTATGACGCCCGGGGGTGCGCGGGGTGTAGCGAGTCCGATTGGCCTGAGCCGAACGGGGGCAGGTAACCTCTGCGCCAACCCCCCATGCGGCGGTAACTCACTGAATCCCCCAGGGCCGGAAGGCAGCAAGGGCAGGTGGGCTCTTCCGGGTGCATGGGGGGCCTTTGCCTGTCGCGGGGCGGCCGGCCGCCCCGGGTGGTCACCCCCCTCGGTGGCCGGCTCCGCGGTTCGGGGTCAGGTGGAGCTCCTCCGCGGCGGCGGCCAGCTCCTCGCGGACGTCGGGGTGGGCGGCGTGGCTGATCAGGTTGGCCGCCTGGCGTTCCTGGTCGTGGCCCAGGATGTCGGCCGTGCCCTGCTCGGTGATCACCGCCGTCATCTGGAACGACGTCACGGCTGCCGAGACCAGCGGGACGATCGTGGACGTGTTCGCCCGGGGGTGCCAGGACCGCAGTCCGATCAGCGCCTGACCGCCGGGACTGTGGATGGCGCCGACCACGAAGTCGGCCTGCCCGCCGAGCCCGGAGTAGATCCGGCCCCTCACCCGGGAGGCGTTCGCCTGCGCGAACAGGTCGACCTCGAGCGAGGAGTTGATGCTCACCATCGCCGGGTTGGCGGAGATGCGCGACGGGTCGTTGGTGGTCTCGGTGCGCGTCATGTGCACCCGCTCGTTGCGGTCGAGCCACTGGTAGAGCTCGGCCGAGCCGAAGACGAACGACGTCGTGATGGGAACCTCGGCCTCGAGGGCGCCCGCCCTCTCCAGGGCCAGCACGCTGTCGCTGAACATCTCGGTCCACACCCGCAGGTGCCGTCGGCCGGTCAACCCTCGCAGGGCGGCGTCGGGTACGGCGCCGATCCCCGCCTGGAGCGTGGCGCCGTCACCCACCCGCTCGCCGACGGCCGTCCCGATGGCCACCGACGCATCGTCCGGGAGGCCGGCCAGATGGGTGCCCAGGGGCTCGTCGACCTCGACGAGCAGGTCGATGTCCTCGAGCGGGAGCACCCCGTCGCCGTAGGTGAAGGGCATCCACGGGTTCGCCTGGGCGATCACGGCGCCGCCCGTGCGTCGTACGGCCTCGATGGCGGCGGGCAGCACGTTGACCTCCGTGCCGAGCGAGACCTGGCCGTCCCGGGGGAGGGAGGTGTGCAGCACCACGAGGTCGGGCGCCATGTTGCGCCGGAACAGGGCCGGCACCATCGAGAGCCGTGACGGCACGTAGCGCAGCCGGGGGCTGTACCGCATCCCGGCCCCCACGAACGAGGTCTCCAGGACGACCCCCTCGCGGTCGGGCAGACCCGGCTGCCCGTTCAGCGCCCAGAGGCGGTACGTCGGCAGCAGTCGGTCGATCTCGCCGACCAGGTGCCAGGGTGTCGCGAAGTTGCCGGAGATCACGATCCGGGGTTCGAGCGGGAGCTGTCCGAGGATCCGCTCCAGGCTGGGTTCGCTCACGACTCGGTCACGGTGGGGAGCCTATGCCGGTTGTCGCCCGGTCCGTCTAGGGTTCACGTGTGGAACCCACCCTCGCCCTCTACCGCCGCTACCGGCCGGAGACATTTGCCGAGGTCATCGGTCAGGACCACGTCACCGAGCCTCTCCGGGCGGCGCTGGCCAACAACCGGGTCAACCACGCCTACCTCTTCTCCGGCCCCCGCGGCTGTGGCAAGACCACCAGCGCGCGCATCCTGGCCCGGGCGCTGAACTGTGAGCAGGCGCCGATCTCCGACCCGTGCGGTGAGTGCCAGTCCTGTCGCGACCTCGCTCGCGGCGGTCCGGGATCGATCGACGTGATCGAGATCGACGCCGCGAGCCACGGCGGCGTGGACGACGCCCGCGACCTGCGGGAGCGGGCGTTCTTCGCCCCGGTCAGCAGCCGCTTCAAGGTCTACATCATCGACGAGGCCCACATGGTCAGCTCGCAGGGCTTCAACGCCCTGCTCAAGCTGGTCGAGGAGCCCCCGGAGCACCTGAAGTTCATCTTCGCCACCACCGAGCCGGAGAAGGTCATCCCGACCATCCGCTCGCGCACCCACCACTACCCGTTCCGCCTGATCCCGCCCCGCACGCTCTCGGACTACCTCGCCGAGCTCTGCGAGAAGGAGGGCGTCACGATCGACCAGGCGGCGCTGCCCCTCGTCGTACGCGCTGGCGCCGGGTCCGCCCGAGACTCGCTCTCGGTGCTCGACCAGCTGCTCGGTGGTGCCGGACCCGACGGGGTGACCTACGAGGTCGCGACCAGCCTGCTCGGCTACACCCCCGACAACCTCCTCGACGAGGTCGTCGACGCGTTCGCCGCCGTCGACGGGGCCGGTGTCTTCGGCGTGGTCGACAAGGTGATCGAGACCGGCCAGGACCCGCGCCGGTTCACCGAGGACGTCCTGCGCCGACTGCGCGACCTGGTGATCATCGCCGCGGTTCCCGACGCGCCGGCCACCGGCCTGATCGACGCCCCGGCCGACCAGGCCGAGCGGCTGGTGGCCCAGGCGGCGAGGTTCGGCAAGGCCGAGCTCGTGCGCGCGGCCGACATCGTGGCGCGCGGGCTCACCGAGATGCGGGGGGCCACGACTCCTCGACTGTTGCTGGAGCTCATCTGTGCGCGGCTGCTGCTCCCGGCGGCGGACCACGAGACGCTGGGGGTCGGCGCTCGTCTTGATCGCCTGGAGAGGCGGGTGTCGGTCTCCGGCTCTCCCGGTGCTTCGGGGCTGCCCTCCGGCGACGTCCGAGGGGCCGGCCACGCGGTGGCACCCACCCCCGCAGCGCCCTCGCCCTCGTCCACCTCGCCTCTTTCTCCGGCCGAGCCGTCGCCTGCTCCGTCGACGCTCGTCCAGCCTGCGCCCGCCCAGCCTGCGACCGACCGGCCGTCGACCGCCCAGCCCACCAGCGAGCCGCCCGTCCAGAGGCCCGCACCAGCGGCCGCGACCGCTCCAGTGGCACCAGCAGCCGCGGAGTCCGGTGGCGCTGCGGGCGGCCCAGAAGAAACCCCAGAAAGGGTCCCGGAAAGGGACCAGAGCAAGCCCGGGGTGCTGTCGCTCGCCGACGTACGCCGGATCTGGCCGGACCTGCTCGAGGCGGTCAAGAAGATGCGGCGCTTCACCTGGATCCTGCTGAGCCAGAACGCCCAGGTCATCGGGGTGGACGCGACGAGCCTCACCGTGGGGTTCAAGACGGCTGGGGCACGGGACTCCTTCGTCGGGGGTGGCAGCGAGGAGATCCTGCGGCAGGCGGCGATCGACATGATCGGGGTGGCGTGGAAGATCGAGGTCGCCATCGACCCCTCGGCCGATCCTGGCGCGGAGACCTCTCCGCGGGTGATCCGTCCCGCGGTGGAGCCCCCGGCCGCCCACGACCCGTCACCCGCGACCGGACTTGAACCGGGACCCGGACCCGGACCCGGACCGGGAGCGGGGCCCAGCGGCCCTCCGAGCTGGGCGAGCGACCAAGGCGACGACACCGCGCCGGCCGCGCCGGCCGCCGAGCGAGGGGCCCGACCGGCTGCTGCCGCCGAGGCCCGTTCGCGGATCACTCCCACCCGTCAGGGGGGTGAGGCGGTGCCGGCGCCGCCCGGCCCCGACCTCGACGCCGATGCCCACCGCGACGACATGACGGCCGAGGACAACGCGCTCGACAGCACCCAGCTGCTCGAACGCGAGCTCGGCGCGACCGTGATCGAAGAGATCACCCACGACTGACCACGCACCATCGACCACGCACCACTCACGCACCCAGGAGCAGACGAGATGACGGACAACCCCTTCGCCAGCCTTTCCAACGACGAGGGCGGCGGCGGCTTCGACCTGCAGGCCATGCTCGAGCAGGCCCAGCAGATGCAGTCGCAGCTGGTCGCTGCCCAGGAGGAGCTGGCTGCCGCGACGGTCGAGGGCTCGGCGGGTGGTGTCGTGGTCACGCTCACCGGCACTGGTGAGCTGGCCGCTGTCTCCATCGCCCCCGGCTCCTTCGACGGCACCGACACCGACTCGCTCGCCGATCTCGGCGACCTGGTGGTGGCGGCCTACCGCGACGGCAAGACCGCTGTCGATGCCCTCGCAGCCCGCGCCCTGGGTCCGCTGGCCGGAGGTGGCCTCGACGACCTCACGGGAGGACTCCCCGGAGGAATGGGCGGCCCCGGTGTATGAAGGCGTCCTCCAGGACCTGATCGACGAGCTCGCCCGGCTTCCCGGGGTGGGTCCCAAGGGGGCCCAGCGGATCGCCTTCCACCTGCTCGCCTCCGACCCGGTCGACGTACGCCGCCTCGCGGACACGTTGATCGAGATGAAGGCCAAGGCGAAGTTCTGCTCGGTGTGCGGCAACGTCTCCGAGGAGGAGCTGTGCCGGATCTGTCGCGACCCGCGTCGTGACCCCGCGCTGATCTGTGTCGTCGAGGAGCCCAAGGACGTCGTCGCCATCGAGAAGACCCGTGAGTTCCGCGGGCGCTACCACGTGCTGGGCGGTGCGATCTCGCCGTTGGAGGGCATCGGGCCCGAGCAGCTGCGCATCCGCGAGCTGATGGGACGGCTCGCCGACGGGGTCGTCACCGAGGTCATCCTGGCGACCGACCCCAACATCGAGGGCGACGCGACCGCGGCGTACCTCAGCAGGTTCCTCAAGGACATGGACTTGCGCGTCACTCGTCTGGCGAGTGGACTGCCTGTAGGCGGTGACCTCGAGTACGCCGATGAGGTGACGCTAGGCCGAGCATTCGCAGGAAGGCGCAACGCAGGTGACTGAGACACAGATCGAGCCCGAGCTGGAGGAGTTCGCCCAGCAGATAGCCGACGGGGTGGAGTCGTTCCTGCTCACGCTGCAGGCGATGTCCCGCGAGGAGAACCCCGGCACGGTGGTTCCGCTGCTGCTGGTGGAGGTGAGCCAGATCCTCTTCGCCGGGGCCAGGCTCGGCGCCCAACGCGACTTCGCGCCGACGCTCGAGTACCAGCCGGACGTGGGACCTGACCCCGACCTGGACGCCCTGAGGCTGCGGCTGGCCCGGCTGCTCGACAGCGTGGACACCTACACGTACAACTTCGACGTCTACCTGACCGAGCTGGTGGAGGCGCTGCTCTCCGACGAGCTGACCAGCATCGCCACCGACCTGGCCAACGGCCTGCGGCACTTCCGCTCCGGCAACGTTGCGGAGGCCCTCTGGTGGTGGCAGTACTCCTACGTCGCCAACTGGGGCAACAGCGCCAGTGCCGTCCTGCGGGCCCTCCAGTCGATCGTGGCGCACGACCGCCTCGACACCGACTTCGAGATCGAGAGCGACCAGATCGCCGCGGCGGAGGCCGTGCTGGACACCGACACGGTCGGCACCTGAGCCGCACGTAGAATCGCCGGTGGCCGACAACCGGGCTCCCGAGCCGGTCCGTTCCACCGATCAGCAGTCAGGAGGGCACCGTCGTGGGCATCGTGGTGCAGAAGTACGGCGGTTCCTCGCTCGCCGACGCCGCCGCCATCAAGCGGGTCGCCCGTCGCATCGTCGAGGTGAAGCGCGACGGCCACGACGTCGTCGTCGCGGTCTCGGCCATGGGCGACAGCACCGACGAGCTGCTGGAGCTGGCCGAGGGCGTCAGCCCGCTGCCACCGGCTCGCGAGCTCGACATGCTCCTGACCGCCGGTGAGCGCATCTCGATGGCGTTGGTCGCGATGGCGATCTCCGACCTCGGGTTCACCGCGCGGTCCTTCACCGGCTCCCAGGCGGGCGTGATCACCGACTCGGTGCACGGCAAGGCCAAGATCATCGACGTCACACCGGGCCGCATCTCCGCCGCCATCGACGAGGGCCACATCGTCATCGTCGCCGGGTTCCAGGGCGTCAGCCAGGACACCAAGGAGATCACCACGCTGGGCCGTGGCGGGACCGACACCACCGCGGTCGCCCTCGCGGCGGCGCTGCACGCGGACGTCTGCGAGATCTACACCGACGTCGACGGTGTCTTCACCGCCGACCCCCGGATCGTGGCCTCGGCCCGCAAGCTCGACCGTGTCACCTACGAGGAGATGCTCGAGCTCGCTGCGGGTGGCGCCAAGATCCTGCACCTGCGGTGCGTGGAGTACGCCCGCCGCTACGACATCCCCATCCACGTGCGCTCCTCGTTCAGCCAGCTCACCGGCACGCTCGTGGCCGGCAGCATCAACGACGAGGCCCATCAGGAGGCCACCATGGAAGCAGCCATCATCGCCGGCGTCGCCCACGACCGCAGTGAGGCCAAGATCACCGTGGTCGGCGTGCCCGACAAGGTGGGCGAGGCGGCCCGCATCTTCGACGCGCTCGCCCGCGCCCAGATCAACCTCGACATGATCGTGCAGAACGTCTCCGCCGCGGCGACGAACCTCACCGACATCTCCTTCACGCTCCCGCGCACCGACGGCCAGACCGCGATGGCGGCGCTGGACGCGCTGAAGGCCGAGATCGGCTTCCACTCGCTGCTCTACGACGACAAGATCGGCAAGGTCTCCCTGATCGGCGCGGGCATGCGCTCGCACCCGGGAGTGACAGCGAAGTTCTTCACCGCGCTCGCCGAGGCCGGCGTCAACATCGGGATGATCTCCACCTCCGAGATCCGGATCTCGGTCGTGGTCGACGAGGCCGGCGTGGACGCGGCCGTGATCGCCACGCACACCGCGTTCGACCTCGACTCCGACGAGGTCGAGGCGGTTGTCTACGGCGGGAGCGGACGATGATGGGGGTCCGTCTCGGCATCGTCGGCGCCACCGGCCAGGTCGGTGTGGCCATGCGACAGATCCTGCTGGAGCGCAACTTCGCGGCGGACGAGATCCGCTTCTTCGCCTCGGCCCGCTCTGCCGGGACGGTGCTGTCCCACGGCGACCGCGAGGTCACCGTCGAGGACGCCGCGACCGCTGACCCCAGGGGTCTCGACATCGCGCTGTTCTCAGCCGGTGCCACCACCTCACGGGCCCAGGCTCCACGGTTCGCGGCCGCCGGGGTCATCGTGGTCGACAACTCCTCGGCCTTCCGGATGGACGACGACGTCCCGCTGGTGGTCAGCGAGGTCAACCCCGAGGCGATCGAGCTCGCGCTGTCGGGCCGGCGGATCATCGCCAACCCCAACTGCACGACGATGGCGGCCATGCCGGTGCTCAAGCCCCTGCACGACGCCGCCGGGCTGACCCGTCTGATCGCGTCGACCTACCAAGCCGTCTCCGGCTCCGGTGTGGCCGGCGTCGACGAGCTCGCCGGTCAGGTCGAGGCTGCGGGGGACAAGGCGCGTGAGCTGTCCTACGACGGCTCCGCGATCGACTTCCCCGCGCCGGTCAAGTACGAGCGCACCATCGCCTACAACGTGATCCCGCTGGCCGGCTCCATCGTCGAGGACGGTCTCGACGAGACCGACGAGGAGAAGAAGCTGCGCAACGAGTCGCGCAAGATCCTCGACATCCCTGGGCTGCTCGTGTCGGGCCTCTGCGTCCGGGTGCCGGTCTTCACCGGTCACTCGCTGGCCATCAACGCCGAGTTCGCCTCGCCGATGCCGGTCGACCGGGCCCGCGAGATCCTCGCCCAGTCCCCGGGCGTGGAGCTCAGCGACATCCCGACCCCGTTGCAGGCGGCCGGCCAGGACCCGTCGTACGTCGGCCGGCTCCGACAGGACCCGGGCGTCCCCGACGAGCGTGGCCTGGCCCTGTTCATCAGCAACGACAACCTCCGCAAGGGGGCCGCGCTGAACACGGTCCAGATCGCCGAGCTGCTGGCCCGCCGCTGACATCGGCTACCTGGTGCCGGAGTTGTCCTCGATCAGCGTCTCGGTGACCCACCACGACACCAGGAACGTGAGCCCGCTCAGCACGGGGATCGCGAGCAGCGTCCAGACCGACTCCAGTGAGCTCAGCAGGAAGAGCAGCACGACGACGGCGATCAGTCCGACGCCCAGGAAGCTCGTGCTGACCGGGTCGTGGACGCCCCATGCCTTGAGCATCGCCGCACCGAGCACGACCATGACGGCGAGGATCACGAGCAGGGCGAACAGGCCGACCCCGCCACAGCTGCCGACCCCACGGACCTGCTCGCAGCCACGTCCGGTGAGGTAGGCCAGCACCACGCCGACCAGGCCGACCAGCGCGCCGGTCAGGACCGTCGCGATGCGGGGGTTGATCACGGGCAGGGCCACGGAGACGCCCCGGCGTCGGGTGGCGGAGGCGGCCGGCCGCTCGTCGGGTGCCGCGGTCGGCGTGGCGGGGGGCTCCTCCAGCAGCTGCGACTGGTCGCCGTACGCCGGGGCAGCGAGCTGCGGGGAGGTGGGCTCGCCGATCGACGGGGCGCTGGTGAAGCCCCCGATCGGCACCACCGGCACGGCCCCGGTGGCGGGTTCGGGCTCCGGCTCGGTCTCCTCCGCCTGGTCCTCGCCGAGCGTCACCGGGGGAGCTGACGGTGGCGGTGGCAGTGACTCGACCGGCTGATCGACCGGCTGATCGACCGGCTGATCGACCGGGGGAGGTGTGGGAGGCCTGCGGGCGGTGGGGGGCGGGACCGGCGGGAGGCGCTTGGCCTTGGCCGCTGACGGGGCGAGTCTCCCACGGGGTGGGGCGACCGGGTCGGCAGCGAGAGGGTCCGTGTCCTCGGGAGCCTTGGTCGGGGTGGCGTCCCCGGGCAGGGAGTCGCGCCGGGTCTGCTGGGGAGACGTGGCGGTGGCTGCTCCATCCGGCGCTCGATCGCCCTTGCGCTTCTTCTTGCGACCGAAGGCGAGGAAGGACGGCAGCTCCAGGTTCGGCTCCTGACCACTCTTCTCGGGTTCATCAGCCATGTCGGCATGGTGCCACGAGAGGCCGGGTGCCCCGACCCCACCCGCCACCCTCCGGTCGTGTGTCCCAGGACGCGCCGGGGCGCGTCCTGGGACACACGACCTTCAGCGGCCTGGACACAGCAAAGATCCGAACCCCCAGGGAGGGTTCGGATCTCTGGTGTCACATGGTCGGGGTGACAGGATTTGAACCTGCGGCCTCGTCGTCCCGAACGACGCGCGCTACCAAGCTGCGCCACACCCCGAAGGCCGTGGTGAGTCTACCGGAGCAGTCGGGGTGCTCCGAACCGGGTTCCCGCGGGCCTCACGGAGCCTTCGGAACGAGCGTCAGCAGGGTGGCCTCCGGCCGGCAGCACAGCCTGATCGGGGCGTACGGCGAGGTCCCCGCGCCCGCCGAGACGTGCAGCCACGAGCTGCCCGGTTCGCCGGGGAGCGAACGGGCCGGGTGCCGGTGCAGGCCCTTGGCGCGGCCGGTGTCGAGGTCGCAGTTGGTGACGAGGGCGCCCTTGATCGGCAGGCACACCTGTCCGCCGTGGGTGTGGCCGGCGAAGACGAGGTCGTAGCCGTCGCGGGCGTACTGGTCGAGCACCCGCAGGTACGGCGCGTGCGCCACTCCCACGCGCACGTCGACGTCGACCGGGGCGGGGCCGGCCACGGAGGCGAGGTCGTCGTACTCCAGGTGCGGGTCGTCGACGCCGACGAACGCGAACGAGGTGCCCGTGACCTCGAGCCGGGCCGAGGTGTTGGTCAGGTCGGTCCAGCCACGGGCCTCGAAGGCCGCCCGCAGGTCACGCCACGGCAGCTTGGGGGTGGCGGTCTGACGGGTGCCGTCGTCGGGGAAGAGGTACCAGAGAGGATTGCGGGGCTTGGGGGCGAAGTAGTCGTTGGACCCGAAGACGAACACCCCGGGCACCTCGAGCAGGGCGCCGAAACCCTCCAGCAACGGCTGCACCGAGTCCTGGTGCGAGAGGTTGTCGCCGGTGTTGACGACCAGGTCGGGCTCCAGCTCCGCGAGTGACCTCAGCCAGCGTCGCTTGACCCCCTGGGACGGGGTCAGGTGCAGGTCGCTGAGGTGCAGCACCTTGATCGGGCGCCGCCCCGGTGGGAGCACCGGCACCTCCACGCGGCGCACGACGAAGTGGCGCACCTCGATGCCCGCGGAGTACGCCAGGGTGCCGAGCCCGGCCACGGTGCCCGCTCCGACGCCCCAGCCGAGCGCACGCAGGCCACGGGAAAGTCGGTGGGAGTCCATCGGGCAAGGCTGCCACAATGGCGGGCATGAGTGACCTCAAGGACCAGCTGCGCACCGACCTGACCGCCTCGATCAAGTCGGGCGACAAGATCCGCTCCTCCACGATCCGGATGGTGCTCACGGCCGTGACCAACGCCGAGGTCGCCGGCAAGGAGTCACGAGAGCTCAGCGACGCGGACGTCCTCGGGGTGCTCTCCAAGGAGTCCAAGAAGCGGCGCGAGGCCGCCGAGGCCTTCGCGGACGCCGGGCGCACCGAGCAGGCGGAGAAGGAGCAGGCGGAGGCCGCCGTGATCGCGGCCTACCTGCCCCAGCAGCTGACCGACGAGGAGGTCACGGCGCTCGTGACCGCGACCATCGACGAGCTCGGTGTCCGCGACGACGGCATGAAGGCGATGGGGCGCGTCATGGGCGCGCTCCAGCCGAAGACCAAGGACCGCGCCGACGGCGGCGTCGTCTCGGCCGCCGTGCGCGCCCAGCTCGGGTAGGTCAGCCGCCCGAGGACGGGTAGATCGTGACCGTCGAGCCTCGGCTGGCCGACTGGCCGGACGCCGGGCTGGTCTCGGCCACCGAGCCGTCCGGCTGCGGGGACTTGCGGGGGTCGCCGGTGCTGACGTAGAACCCGGCACCCGCGAGGAGCTGCTCAGCCTTGCGGGTGGACATGCCGCTGACGTCGGGGATCCTCACCTGGATCTGGTCGGCGGAGTTGCCCGTGGGTCTGGTGAAGTCCTCGTAGGGGATGTCGTCCTGGATGGCGCGCATCGCGTCGGCCCACATGGGTCCGGCGGTCGTGGAGCCGTGGGCGGTCCCGACGTTGGCACCGCCGACGACCTGGTTGTTCAAGGTCACGTGGCTGCCCACGTCGTTGACTCCTGCGATCACCGAGGCGGTGGCGACGGTGGGGGTGTAGCCGTTGAACCAGACCGCCATGTTGCCGTTGATCGTGCCGGTCTTGCCGGCCGACGGCTTGTTGAGGGCCAGGTTCTGGCCGAAGCCGCCGGGCGCCATCACGCCGCGCAGGATGTCGTTGATGGTGTCGGCGCTGTTCTGCTGGATGACCTGCTTGCAGGTCTTCGGGTAGTCCTTGAAGACCTTGCCGTCACTGTTGCGGATCTCGGTGACCGGGCGGTTGTCGCAGTGCAGCCCACGCGCGGCGAGCGTCGCGTAGGCACCGGCCATCTCCAGCGGGCTGACATCGGCGACGCCGAGCGTGAAGGTCGGCACGCGCTCGGTGGCCGGGTCGGTGAGGTCCACGCCCATCGCCTTGGCCAGCGCGTAGGGCTCGCACAGGCCGGTCTTGCGCTCGAGCTGGGCGAAGTAGGTGTTCACCGAGAGCTGGGTGCCCTTGTACATGTCGAACTTCGGGCTGCCCGTGGTCGTCGAGTTGTGCCAGGTGTGCACCTCGCTGCTGGCGTAGTTGCCGTCGCAGTCGGGGAAGGTGTTGCTCGGGATGTCCATCTCCACCGGGTTGGTGAAGGCGGTCTTGCTCGGGAGGCCCTGCTCCAGGGCGGCGGCGAGCACGAACACCTTGAAGGTGGATCCGCCCTGGAAGCCGTTGGAGTCGCCGTACTTCTTGTCGACGACGTAGTTGAGGAAGGTCTGGCCCTTCTTCTTGTCCCGGCCCATCGGTCGGGACTGGCCGATGCCGAGGACCTCGCCGGTGCCGGGCTTCACCATGGCCACGAGCCCGAGGGCCTGGTCGGTGGCCTTGACGCGTCCGGAGGCGGCCTTCTCGGCGGCCCTCTGGAAGCGCAGGTCGACCGTGGTCTTGATCGTGAGCCCGCCGCTGGTGAGGAGCTGCGCACGGTCGGCCTCGGTCTTGCCCAGCGCCGGGTCGGCCATCAGGTAGCGGCGTACGTAGTCGCAGAAGAACGCGGCCTTGGTGCCCAGGCAGCCGTTGCGGGTGGGGCTCACCTTGAGCCCGAGGCGCAGGCCGGTCAGCCGGGTCGCGGTGGCGGAGTCGATGACGTCCAGCTCGGCCATCCGGTTGAGTACGACGTTGCGCCGAGCCAGGGCGCGGTCCTTGTAGCGGGTGGGGTCGAAGCCGACCGGGTTCTTCACCAGACCGGCCAGCGTCGCGGCCTGCTGGGTGTTCAGCTGGGCGGCGTTGACCGAGAAGTAGTGCCGGGCCGCGGACTGGACGCCGTAGGCGCCGTCGCCGAAGTAGGCCAGGTTGAGATAGCGCTCGAGGATCCAGTCCTTCGAGTAGTTCTGCTCGAAGGCGATCGCGTGCCTGAGCTCCTGGATCTTGCGCTGGTAGGTGTTCTCGGTGGCCGCCTGGCGCTCCTCCTTGGTGCGCGCCTGGGTCAGCAGGGTCATCTTCGCCATCTGCTGGGTGATCGAGGAGCCACCCTGGGTGCCGCTGGAGGTCTGGTTGCTGACGAAGGCCCGCAGAGTGCCCTTGAGGTCCAGCGCACCGTGCTCGTAGAACCGGTAGTCCTCGATCGCGACGATCGCCTTCTTCATCACCGGCGCCACCTTGTCGAGGCTGACGTTGACGCGGTTCTCGTCGTAGAAGGTCGCGATCAGCTTCCCGTTGCGGTCCAGCACGCGGGTGCGCTGGGCGAGCGGGGCGGCCTTGAGCACCGACGGGAGGTTCTGCATCGAGGTGGCGGTCGCCTTGGCGCCGTATCCCACTGCTCCGACGAAGGGGACGGCCAGGGCCGCGACGAGGACCCCCAGGACCGCTGAGACGGCAACGACGACTCCCAGGTGGGAGAGGACCTTGCCGAAGGAGAGGTGAGGGCGACGACGAGACATAGCACAACCCTACGGGCGGGGCGTGCATATCCGACCGGTCGGCTTGCCGAACCTAGTCATTTCGGACTATACGAGAATGATGCGCATAGGTCTGTTTCGAGACTCTTCGGCTCCATACTCTCTAGATGGGCAGAAAACGGACGTATTGGGACGAGCCGGGAACGCCCAGGACTTGAAACTTGGAGGGGACATGTCCTGGAACGAGATGTGGGCGAACGTGGCTCTGTGCCAGAAGGCCACGCCGGACGAGCTGTTCGTCCGCGGAGCCGAGCAGCACAAGGCGAAGGCCGTGTGCGGGGCATGCCCCGTCCGCGCCGAATGTCTGGCTGAGGCACTCGACAACGAGATCGAGTGGGGGGTCTGGGGCGGCCTCACCGAGCGTGAGCGTCGTGCCCTGCTGCGCAAGCGGCCCAACGTGACCTCGTGGCGGCAGCTGCTCGAGACCGCCAAGATGGAGCACGAGCAGTCGCTGGAGATCGAGACGGCCTGACGCGTCAGCCGGCCGAGAGGTGGGCTGAAGGGTCGGCCGAACGGTCGATGCCCTTCTGGGAACCCAGCAGGTCGCCGATGCGGCGCAGGCCCTCGAGGTCGTGCACGTCGGTCGACAAGGCCGGCAGCACCGCCGTCGCCACGTCGGGATGGCCGGTCGCGAACCGTTGCGTCAACCGTCTCTCGCGCTCCACGACGACCATCCGGTCGGCGTGCAGCCGCAGGAGTCCGGCGGTCAGGCCGTCGGACTGGCCCGACGAGCGCAGCTTCTCCACCCCCGTCATCGCGGCGTTGGCCGACAGGTCTCCGGTGGGGGCGCTGCTCGCTCGGTTGACCACCAGCCCGGCCAGCGGCATCCGCTCCTGGTTGAGGCGCTCCACGAAGTACGCCGCCTCGCGCAGGGCGTCGGGCTCGGGTGCAGCGATCACCAGGAACGCCGTACGCCGGTCCTGGAGCAGCTCGAACGTGCGCAGCGCCCGCTGTCGGAAACCGCCGAAGAGCGTGTCGAACGCGGCGACGAAGGCCTTCATGTCCAGGAGGACCTGGGCCCCGATGATCTTGGTGATGGCGTTGGTCACCATCCCGAAGCCCGCCGTCATCAGCCGCGCCGGTCCCCGCGCCGGGACGAGCAGCAGCTTCATGAACCGGCCGTCGAGGAAGCTCGAGAGCCGCTCGGGAGCGTCGAGGAAGTCCAGGGCGCTGCGCGACGGCGGGGTGTCCACGACGATGAGGTCCCATCGCCCCGACCTACGGGCGTCCTGGTCGAGCTGCCCCAGCTTCTCCATCGCCATGTACTCCTGCGTGCCCGCGAACGAGCTCGAGACGGCGACGTAGAACGGGTTGGCCAGGATCTGCGCGGCCTTCTCCGGGTTGGCCTGGCTCTGCACGACCTCGTCGAAGGTCCGCTTCATGTCGAGCATCATCGCGTCGAGCGAGCCCCCGGACGCCGGGTCGACCCCGGGCACCGGTCGGGGGGTGTTGTCCAGCGCCTCGATCCCCATCGACTGGGCCAGCCGTCGAGCGGGGTCGATGGTGAGGACCACGACCTTGCGGCCGCGCTCGGCCGCGCGCAGCGCCAGAGCGGCCGACGTGGTCGTCTTGCCGACTCCCCCGGAGCCGCAGCACACGATGATGCCGCGCTCGCGGTCGTCGAGCAGGACGTCGACGTCGAGCACGGGCGCCCGCTCGTTCTGCGCCACCAGCGGACCGACGCGCGCGCTGGCCCGGCTGCTCCGGTGGGTGGTGGCGGGGGCCTTCGCGCGCGGCTTCTTCGGCGT
The DNA here is from genome assembly GCA_963843775.1 of uncultured Actinomycetota bacterium. Taxonomy (GTDB): domain Bacteria; phylum Actinomycetota; class Actinomycetes; order Propionibacteriales; family Nocardioidaceae; genus Marmoricola. Next base: position 47,459 of record CAWJLT010000014.1, on the reverse strand, counting down.
GCTCATGCCAGTCCTTCCTCGGTGAGCGCCTCGGCCAGCTCGTAGAGCCCGCCCATGTCGATGCCGCCCGGCAGGCGCGGCAGCTCGTAGCTGGGGACGTCGAGCTTCTCGATCAGCGCCCGCTGGGTGTCCTCGAGGCGTCGGCGCTCGGCATGGTGCCGGCCCTCCTCGACCAGGGCGTCCACGAGCAGGTCCTCACCGGGGATGCCGACCTTGTCGAGGCTCGTCACGAGCGCACCGCGGTCCACGTCGTCCTCGAGCAGCCGTCGGCGCTCGTCGGCGTCGAGGTCCTGCGGCCGGACCATGTTGACCACCACGCCGCCGACGGGCAGGTCGGCGCGGCGGAGCTCGGCGATGCCGTCACCGGTCTCCTGGACGGGCATCTCCTCGAGCACGGTCACGAGGTGGATCGCCGTACGCGGGGAGCGCAGCAGGGTGGTCACGGTGTCGGCCTGCGACTTGATCGGACCCACCTTGGCCAAGCCGGCCAGCTCGTTGTTGACGTTGAGGAACTGGGCGATGCGCCCGGTCGGCGGTGCGTCCATCACGATCGCGTCGTAGTGCCGGGCGCCCTTGTTGCGGCGGTTGCGGTTGGCCGCCTCGTAGACCTTCCCGGTGAGCAGCACGTCGCGGACCCCAGGGGCGATGGTGGTCGCGAACTCCACGACCCCGAAGCGGTCGAGCGCCTTGCCCGCCCGGCCCAGGCGGTAGTACATGTCGAGGTACTCCAGCAGCGCCGACTCCGCGTCGATGGCCAGGGCGTAGACGTCGCCGGAGCCGTCGGGGCCGCGCGCGACCAGCCGCTCCTCGTAGGGCAGCGGGGGTACGTCGAAGAGCTGGGCGATTCCCTGGCGGCCCTCGACCTCGCACAGGAGCACGGTCTTGCCGCGGGAGGCCAGCGCCAGGGCGAGCGCGGCGGCGACCGTGGTCTTCCCGGTGCCGCCCTTGCCGGTGACGATGTGCAGCTGAACGCCGGGAAAGTCTGGCTGCCCGTCGGGTCGTGTGTGCGTGTGCTGGACGGCCATGTTGCCGAGCGTAGCCGCGCGAGCAGTGCCAGCAGGGTGACGTCGAGCACGTCGGTCATGGCAGGATCGCGGGCGGAGGTGTCATCTGTGGACAAGGTTGTGGCAAGTGCGGCCGAGGCGGTCGCGGACATTCCTGACGGCGCGCGGCTCTCGGTCGGCGGGTTCGGGTTGTGCGGGATCCCGTCGGTGCTGATCGCGGCACTCCTGGAGGCGGGAACGACCGACCTGGAGGCGTTCTCGAACAACGCGGGGGTGGACGACTGGGGTCTGGGCCTGCTGCTGGAGAAGAAGCGGATCCGTCGGATGGTCGCCTCCTACGTCGGGGAGAACAAGGAGTTCGCCCGGCAGTACCTCCACGGTGAGCTCGAGGTCGAGCTGACCCCGCAGGGCACGCTGGCCGAGCGGATGCGCGCGGGAGGCTCGGGGATCGCGGCCTTCTTCACCGCGACCGGTGGTGGCACCCAGGTGGCCGAGGGCGGCCTGCCGTGGCGCTACGACTCCGAGGGCAACGTGACCGTGTCCTCGCCGGCGAAGGAGACCCGGGACTTCCTGGTGAACGGTGAGCCGCGCCAGTTCGTGCTGGAGGAGGCGATCATCGCCGACTTCGGGCTGGTGCGGGCCTGGAAGGGCGACCGGCACGGCAACTTGGTCTACCGCGACTCGGCGAGGAACTTCAACCCGCTCGCTGCGATGTGCGGGCGGCTCACCATCGCCGAGGTCGAGCACCTCGTCGAGCCCGGTGAGCTGGACCCCAACGACGTGCACACCCCGGGGGTCTTCGTGCAGCGCGTCGTGGCGTTGAGCCCGGAGCAGGCCGAGGACAAGCGGATCGAGAAGCGCACCGTGACGTCACGGGACAAGACCGAGGGGGCACCGGCATGAGCTGGTCGCGTGAGGAGATGGCCGCGCGGGCGGCCTCGGAGCTGACCGACGGGTCCTACGTGAACCTCGGGATCGGGCTGCCGACCCTGGTGCCGAACTACGTCGAGGACGACGTGGAGCTGGTGCTGCAGTCGGAGAACGGCATCCTCGGAGTGGGTGCCTACCCGCTCGAGGGCGATGAGGACGCCGACCTGATCAACGCGGGCAAGGAGACCGTCACCCTGCGCCGGGGAGCGTCGTTCTTCGACTCCGCGACGTCCTTCGGGATGATCCGCGGGGGGAAGATCGACGCCGCGATCCTGGGTGCGATGCAGGTCTCGAAGACCGGGGACATCGCGAACTGGATGATCCCGGGGAAGATGGTCAAGGGCATGGGCGGGGCGATGGACCTGGTCCACGGCGCGAAGCGGGTGATCGTGCTGATGGAGCACAACGCCAGGGACGGCTCCTACAAGATCGTCGAGGAGTGCTCGCTGCCCTACACCGGCCGTGCCGTCGTACAGCGGATCATCACCGACCTGTGCGTGCTCGACATCACCGATCAGGGTCTCCAGCTGGTCGAGCTGGCCCCGGGCGTCACCGAGGACGAGGTCCGCGAGAAGACCGAACCGGAGATCATCGGCCTGGGCTGAGGATCCTCGTGTGGTGCTTCACACGTGCTCCGGTCCGGCAAATCCTCGCTCCCGAGGAATGTCTCGCAGGCGGCGCAGGTTGAGCACAGGTAGTCAAGTCTTCTACCACTCTGCGAGGTCTGCACTGATGTCACGCGCATTCACCCCCGTCCGGATCGGCCCCTGGGAGCTCTCGAACTCCTTCGTGATGGCTCCGCTCACCCGCAACCGTGCGGGTGAGGGCAACGCTCCGACCCAGCTGAACGCGACGTACTACGCACAGCGCGCCGGCGCCGGCCTGATCGTCACCGAGGGGACCGCTCCCAGCGCCGTCGGCCAGGGCTACCTCAACGTGCCGGGCCTCTACACCCCCGAGCAGGTCGAGGGCTGGCGCCTGGTCGCGGACCAGGTGCACGCCGCGGGTGGCGTCATCGTGGCCCAGCTGATGCACGCCGGCCGGATCGCGCACGCCGACAACAAGTCCGGCGTCGAGACCATCTCCGCCAGCGCCGTCACAGCCCCCGGTCAGATGATCACCGCCGACGGCGCCAAGCCGCACTCCGAGCCCCGCGCCCTCGAGACCGAGGAGCTCTCCTCGGTGGTCGACGACTACGTCACCGCGTCGCGCAACGCCGTGGAGGCCGGTCTCGACGGGGTGGAGATCCACGCCGCCAACGGCTACCTGCTGCACCAGTTCCTCGACCCGACGATCAACCTGCGCGAGGACGCCCACGGTGGCTCACCCGAGAACCGGGCGCGCTTCGTGATCGAGGTCGTCACGGCCGTCAGCGAGGCCATCGGAGCCGACAAGGTCGGCCTGCGCATCTCTCCCGGACACCAGTTCAACGGTGTCGGCGAGGTGGAGGGCGACGACCTCACCGCGACGTACCGCGCGCTCGTCGACGCGGTCGCGCCGCTCGGGCTCGCCTACCTGAGCATCCTGGCCAGCCCGCTGACCGACCTGGCCGGGGACCTGGGCCAGCGCTTCGGTGGCTCGGTGCTGCTCAACGACGGCTTCGGTGAGGTCACCACCCTGGACTCCGTCGAGAAGCTGCTCGAGGCCGGCCTGGCCGACGCGGTCGTCGTCGGTCGCCCCTACCTCGCCAACCCCGACCTCGACGTGCGCTGGAAGCAGGGCGCCGAGCTCAACGAGCCGAACGACAAGACGTTCTACGGTGGCGGCGCCGAGGGGTACACCGACTACCCGACGCTCGACCAGGCCTCCTGAGGGTCGGTCGCGGGCCGTTCGGCCTGCGAATGTGACACGTGTGTCGCTGGAGGTGGACTCGCTCCCCTCCAGCGACATTCGCATGTCCGGGGCCCCGCGCTCAGACCCCCGACTCCCCGGCCGGCTCCCTGGCCAACGCTTGGACCACCGTCGGCCAGGCGGTCGAGCCGGGCTCGATGACGCCGAAGTGGTCCCCCTTCACTTCCTGCAGGTCGACCCACGGGTGCCGCTGCACGAACCCGCGGCTCAGCGCCAGGGGTACGACGTCGTCGTCGACCCCGTGCACGACCGCGACCGTGGCGGTGGGGCGCCGCTCGAAGAGGACCATCGGGTCCGCGGCGTCGGGGTCGGCGCCGTCCAGGAAGGCCTGGGTGGCGTTGCTGCCGAGCCCCAGACGCATCGCCTCCCGCAGGTCGCAGACCGGGGCCAGGGCGACCGCCCGCTGGATCGGCAGACCGGTCGTGGCCAGCCAGAGGGCGAGGTGGCCTCCCGCGGAGTGCCCCGTCACGGTCACCGTGCCCGTCGGCAGGCCCAGGCCGTCGAGGAGGTCGGGAAGCCGGCTGACCGCGAGTCGCACGTCGTCGGTGGTGACCGGCCATCCGCCACCAGCGCGGACGCGGCGGTACTCCGGCGTCGCCACCAACCAGCCGTCGTCCGCGAGGGCACGGGCCATCGGCCGGGTGTGGCGACGGTCGTACTCCGCCTTCCAGAACCCTCCGTGCACGAGTACGACGACCCGCTGGTCCGGCCCCGGCGCCAGGTCGGCCGGGAGGTGGAGGTCGATCACGGCGTCGTCATGGTCGGCGTACCGCACGGTCGCGTCAGGCAGCATGGTCGTCACGGTAGTGGGACGTCTAGGGTGACCCGCATGACCAAGTGGGAATACATGACGGCTCCGGTGCTCGTGCACGCCACCAAGCAGATCCTCGACAACTTCGGCTCCGACGGCTGGGAGCTCGTCCAGGTCGTGCCGGGCATGAACCCGGAGAACCTGGTGGCCTACTTCAAGCGTCCGGTCCAGTGAGCACCCCCGAGGAGAACCTGGCCGAGCTGGGACTGAGCGTTCCCGCGGTGGCCAAGCCGGTGGCGGCGTACATCCCTGCCGTCCGCAGCGGCCACCACGTCTTCACCTCCGGCCAGCTGCCGATGCGTGAGGGCCAGCTGATGCTGACCGGCAAGGTGGGCGGCGAGGTGAGCGAGGAGGAGGCCGTGGAGTGCGCGCGGCAGTGCGCCCTCAACGCCCTCGCGGCGGTGCGCGCCGAGGTGGGCGAGCTGTCGGCGGTGAAGCGTGTCGTCAAGGTGGTCGTGTTCGTTGCCTCCACCCCCGACTTCACCGGTCAGCCGCTGGTGGCCAACGGCGTCTCGGAGCTGCTCGGCCAGGTGTTCGGCGAGGCGGGTCGGCACGCCCGTTCTGCCGTCGGCGTCTCCGTGCTGCCGCTCGACGCACCCGTCGAGGTCGAGCTGATCGTCGAGGTCTGAGGGCCTTGTCGATCCGCGTCCAGCTCCCACCCCACCTGGTGGAGAGCGCCCGGGACTTCGCGGACGGCAGCCGCGAGCCGGCCGAGCCGCGCAACGCGGCCACCGTGGTCCTGACCCGGCAGGGGCCGACCGGTCCAGAGGTCTACCTGCTGCGGCGGCAGACCTCGATGGCCTTCGCCGGGGGCATGTGCGTCTTTCCCGGCGGGGGAGTGGACCAGCGCGACTTCGACCACGCGGTCGCCTGGGCCGGTCCCGCTCCCGCGGTGTGGGCCGCGCAGCTCGGCACCGACGAGGCCACCGCCAGGGCGCTGGTCTGCGCTGCGGTCCGCGAGACCTTCGAGGAGTCGGGGGTCCTGCTGGCGGGCGAGTCCGCCGACACCGTCGTCGCCGACACCACCGGTGACGACTGGGAGAGTGACCGCGCGGCCCTGGAGGCCAAGGAGCTGGCCTTCACCGAGTTCCTCGACCGGCGCGGACTGGTGCTGCGTACCGACCTCCTCGGGGTCTGGGCGGCGTGGCTGACCCCGGTCTTCGAGCCCCGTCGCTACCGCACCTGGTTCTTCGTCGCCGACCTCCCCGAGGGGCAGCGCACCCGCGACGTCTCCACCGAGTCGGACCACGTCACCTGGCTGCCGGCCCTGCAGGCCGTCGAGGCCGTCGAGGCCGAGGAGCTGCTGATGCTGCCCCCGACCTACCTGACCTGCCTCGAGGTGGGGCAGTACTCCCACCCGGACGCCGTGCTCGAGGCCTCCCGCGACCGCAGCGTCGAGATGTTCACGCCCGAGGTCGAGGAAGGAGACGGGGGCAGCACGCTCTCGATCCCGCCCGCGCTCGCGCAGCTGCTGGCGGGCCGTCCGTGAGCTGGGCGGGTGGGGACTTCGGTGAGCGCGCCCACTGCGTGCTCGCCCCGAACGCCAACATGATGACCCTCGACGGCACCAACACCTGGATCCTGCGCGAACCGGGTGCGACCCACTCGATCGTGATCGACCCGGGTCCGACCGACGAGTCACACCTCGCGGCCGTGGCGGAGCGGGCCGGCCGGGTGGGCGTCGTGCTCCTGACCCATCACCATCTCGACCACTCCGAGTCGGCCAAGGCCTTCGCGGAGCGGATGGGCTGCGGCGTACGCGCCCTGGACCCGGAGTACCGCCTCGGCTCCGAGGGGCTCGGCCACGGCGACGTCGTGGACGTCGACGGACTCGAGCTGCACGTCGTGGGCACCCCCGGGCACACGGCCGACTCGCTGTCGTTCGTCCTGCCGGCGGAGGGCGCCGTGCTCACCGGCGACACCGTCCTCGGTCGAGGCACCACCGTCGTCGCTCACCCCGACGGGCAGCTCGGCGCCTACCTCGACTCCCTCGACCGGTTGCACGCCCTCGCGGAGTCGCGGGGGATCGGCCGTATCTGGCCGGGCCACGGCCCCGTCATCGACGATGCCCTCGCGGCGCTCGACCACTACATCTCGCACCGTGCGCAACGGTTGGCGCAGGTCGAGGCGGCCGTGACCGACCTACGCGAACCGCCGCACCCCGAGGGCCTCGGCTCCGAGGAGCTGCCGCGGCGCGTGGTGGAGATCGTCTACGCCGACGTCGACCCGGTCCTGTGGGGCGCCGCCGAGCTGTCGGTCCGGGCCCAGCTGGCGCACCTGGCCGACCGCGGCTGACCGGCGAGGGCGGTTGCGCGTCCGTCCACGTTCTGCGATAGTCCGCACGCTGCGCCCACGGCCGGGATATCTTTCGCGGGTGCGTGAAAAGTTGGGGTTGGCAGCGTTCGCCGTGGTGCTGACCGCGGTCTGGGGAGTCGGCTTCTTCTGGTTCCGCGGCGACCTGACCCTCGGCCAGGACCAGCACGTGGCGAGTGCGGCCACGCCCGACAGACCGGTGATGCCCACGTGGTCGGCCTCACCCACGGCCTCGGCCACGCCCATTGTCGGGCCAGTGTCGGGCCCAGTGTCAGGCCCAGCGCCTCCCCCAAGCCCACTCCGGCCAGCCCCTCGGTCTCCCCCGGGGCGCAGTACACCGGCCAGGTCTCGCCGGCGCAGGAGAGCCGGCAGGTGGAGGTCAACCCGACCGCCGTACGACCCTCGCCGGTCCCGCTGCCCCCGGTCGCCGAGTTCAAGGTGGCCTCCTTCAACCTGCTCGGCAGCTCGCACACCAAGAGTGGTGGAGCCTCGGCCCGACGGGCGTCGGGACCGGAGCGCATGAACGGCGCGCTGGCCATCCTGGCCGGTCACCAGGTCAGCGTCGTCGGCTTCCAGGAGTTCCAGCCGGACCAGCGGGTGGCCTTCCAGCGCCAGGCCAACGGGTGGGCGATGTATCCCGGGCTCTCCATGGGCCGACGTGCCGGGGAGAACTCGGTGGCGTGGCGCACCGACACCTGGGACCTGGTCAAGCCCGGTCTGATCGACATCCCCTACTTCAACGGCCGGATGCGTCCGATGCCCTACGTCCTGCTGCGGCACAAGACCACCGGTGTCCAGGCCTACTTCTCGACCTTCCACAACCCGGCCGACGTCGGCCAGTTCCGCAACCAGCAGCGCTTCCGCACGGCCGCCACGAACCGCCAGATCACGCTGTTCAACCAGCTCGAGGCAACCGGCGTCCCGCAGTTCGTGACCGGCGACATGAACGAGCGCGACGAGTACTTCTGCCGGGTCACCGCCGGAACGCCGCTGGTAGCGGCCGCGGGTGGGAGCAGGAACGGTGGGTGCGCACCGCCCAAGCCGACGCAGATCGACTGGATCTTCGGCAGCCCAGGCGTCGCGTTCAGCGGCTACACCGTCGACCGGAGCCCGCTCGTGAAGCGCTCGACGGACCACCCCGTGATCGTCACCAACGTGATCGTGGACGCGCTGAACTTCAAGGGCGCCTACGACCCCGCAGCGGCGACCGCTCCGGCAGGCTGACGCTCAGCAGCTGAGCCTCAGCGGGCCCGGCGCTTCATCCGTTCGACGTCATGGATGACCACCGAGCGCGGCTCGAGGCGCAGCCAGCCACGGGAGGCGAAGTCGGCCAGAGCCTTGTTGACCGTCTCGCGGGAGGCGCCGACCAGCTGGGCGAGCTCCTCCTGGGTGAGGTCGTGGTGGACGTGCACCCCGTCGTCGGCGGTGCGGCCGAACCGGTCGGCGAGGTCGAGCAGAGCCTTGGCGACCCGGCCAGGCACGTCGGAGAAGACCAGGTCGGCCACGACCTCGTTGGTCTTGCGCAGCCGGCCGGCCAGCTGGGTGAGCAGGCCGAGAGCGACGCCGGGACGCCCCTCGAGCCACCGCAGCAGGTCGTCGTGGGAGAGCGAGAGGAAGGCCGTCTCGGTGACGGCGGTGACCGTCGCGGAACGGGGACCGGGGTCGAAGAGCGAGAGCTCGCCGAACATCTGGCCGGGGCCGAGGATGGCGAGCAGGTTCTCGCGTCCGTCCGAGGACGTGCGGCCGAGCTTCACCTTGCCCTCGGTGACGATGTAGAGCCTGTCGCCCGGGTCGCCCTCGTGGAAGAGCACCTCTCCGCGGCGCAGCTTGTTCTCGCCCATCGATGCCCTCAGGGCAGCTGATGCCTCGTCGTCGAGGGCACTGAACAGCGGCGCCTGCCGGAGTACGTCGTTATCCACGTGATGTCCCTTCACTGGGTGCCGCCCGCCAACGGCCTCGTGTAACAGGTCACAGTCTGTCCCATCCGCCCGGTTGACGCCACGCGGCCCCACCAGCCCCGGCGGCATCCCGGTCCGGGGAGGCCCTCCAGGTGCGCCGTACCCTGTTCAGCGTGCCCGACACCCCTGCGACCACTGGGCTGGTCCGACGCGCGCGCAAGGTCAACCGCGTGCTGGCTGAGACCTACCCCGACGCGAGGATCGAGCTCGACTTCGACGACCCGTTCCAGCTCCTCGTGGTCACGGTTCTCAGCGCGCAGACGACCGACCGACGGGTCAACGCCGTGCGGCCCACCCTGTTCGCCGCCTACCCCGACCCGGCCGCCATGGCCTCGGCGCCGAGGGAGGACCTCGAGCGCATCCTCGGGCCCCTCGGGTTCTTCCGGGCCAAGACCGACTCGCTGCTGAAGCTGTCCGCGGCGCTCGTGGCCGACCATCGCGGGCAGGTACCCGGCCGGCTCGAGGACCTGGTCAAGCTCCCCGGGGTCGGTCGCAAGACCGCCAACGTGGTGCTCGGTAACGGCTTCGGTGTCCCGGGCATCACCGTGGACACCCACTTCGGCCGGCTGGTCCGCCGCCTCGGCTGGACCGAGCAGACCGACCCGGTCAAGGTCGAGCACGCCGTCGGGGAGATCTTCCCCAAGCGCGACTGGACGATGCTGAGCCACCACCTCATCTGGCACGGTCGTCGGGTCTGCCACGCCAAGAAGCCGGCCTGCGGTGCCTGCCCGGTGGCCCACTGGTGCCCGGCGTACGGCGCCGGGCCGACCGACCCCGAGGCGGCGGCGCTGCTGGTCAAGACCCAGGGACCTGCGTGAGCGCGCGCCCGTTGGGTGTCCTGGTGGCGCTCGTCCTCGTGCTCAGCGGCTGCTCCGCGCAGGAGAAGAAGTCGAGCGAGCCGCCCACGCTGCCCCACGTCACCCTGGCGGCCCTCGACGGCGGACCTGCGCTCGACCTGTCCACGGTGCGCGGTCCCGCGGTGGTCAACCTGTGGGCCAGCTGGTGCGGACCCTGCGCACGGGAGCTCCCGCTCTACCAGTCCTTCTCGGAGAAGTACGCCGGCAAGGTGAAGGTGCTCGGCATCGACTTCCAGGACACCCAGAAGGACGCGGCCCGCCGGCTGATCCGCAGGACCGGGGTCACCTACCCGCTCTACGAGGACCCCGACGGCGTCACCCGTGCCCGTGGCCTGCCCCAGGTCATCCTCATCGACGAGGAGGGCCACCGGGCCTTCGAGCAGTACGTCGAGATCACGTCCCTGGCCCAGCTCGAGAAGCTCGTCGTGACACATCTCGGGATCCCCTCGTGAGCCTTCCCCACTGGCTCGAGCCCATCCGCCGGGGCGCAGCGAGCATCACCGCCGGCGACATCAGCCAGTTCGTCCCTCCCGAGGGGTCGGACGCCCGCAAGGGTGCGGTGCTGATGCTCTTCGGTGAGGGGGAGCGCGGGCCCGACGTACTCCTGACCGAACGGGCGCACGACATGCGCTCCCACCCCGGCCAGGTCTCCTTCCCGGGGGGCTCGATCGACCCCACCGACGTGTCCCCGACGGCGGCCGCCCTGCGCGAGGCGGAGGAGGAGACCGGCCTGGACCCCGCGGGAGTCGACGTCTTCGGCTCCCTGCCCGAGCTCTGGCTCCCGCCGAGCAACTTCGCCGTGACCGCCGTGCTGGGCTGGTGGAGGGCGCCGACGCCGGTGGACGTGGTCGACCCGGGCGAGGTGCACTCCGTGCTCAGGGTGCCGATCGAGGAGCTCCTCGACCCGCAGCACCGCGTGACGGTGGTGCATCCCCTGGGCTACAGCGGCCCGGGCTTCCTGATCGGGGACTCCAAGGACCTCATCCTGTGGGGCTTCACCGCCGGGCTGATCAACAAGCTGTTCGACCACGTGGGTCTGACCCGTCCGTGGGACGCGTCCGTGCAGCAGGAATTGCCGGACTACATGTTCGGGCTGAGTCAAGATTGAGCCCGTCCCCCGCCCGCAGGCCTGAAGGGCTCGCATGAACTTCCTCGACTGGTGCCTGGTCGTGCTGACCCTGGCCTATGCCCTCTCGGGCTACTGGCAGGGCTTCATCGCGGGTGCCGCCGCCACCGCCGGGCTGCTGCTCGGCGGGCTGGCGGGGATCTGGCTGGCCCCGCTGCTGCTCGGGGACGCCGCTCCCTCCCTGTGGGTCTCGCTCGGTGCCCTGTTCGTGGTCCTCGTGATGGCCTCGCTGGGGCAGGCGATCCTGCAGTACGTCGGCACCCGCCTGCGCGAGCGCATCACCTGGCAACCGATCCGCGCGGTCGACGCGATCGGCGGGGCGCTGCTCAGCGTGGTCGCCGTGCTCGTCGTCGCCTGGATGCTGGGCGTCGCCATCAGCGGCTCGCAGATCCCTGGGATCAGCCCGCAGGTGCGCGACTCCCGCGTCCTCGTCGCCGTCAACAAGGTGATGCCGATGCAGGCGCAGCAGGCCCTGCGCTCCTTCGACAGCGTGGTCGGCTCCAGCTTCTTCCCGCGCTACCTCGAGCCGTTCGCCCCCGAGCGCATCGTCAAGGTGCCGCAGGCGGAGGCGCGGGTGCTGCGCGACCCCGACATCCGCAACGCCGCCAACAGCGTCTACAAGATCCGCAGCAACAACCGCTGCGGAAGCGGGGTCGAGGGCACCGGCTTCCTCTACGCGCCCGACAAGCTGATGACCAACGCCCACGTCGTCGCCGGCGTCACCGAGCCGATGGTCCTGGTGGGCAAGAACCTGGTGAAGGGCACGGTCGTCTACTACGACCCCGACGTGGACATCGCGGTCATCGACGTACCCGACCTGACCGGGCCCACCATCCGTTTCGACCTCGCCGGAAAGGAGCGCCAGCAGGGTGCCATCCTCGGCTTCCCCCAGGACGGTCCCTTCGACGCCCAGCCGGTCCGGATCCGCACCGACCAGCGGCTGCGCTCACCCGACATCTACGGCAACGGCACCGTGACCCGCCACGTGTTCTCCCTGCGTGGCCTGATCCGCCCCGGGAACTCCGGCGGCCCCGTGGTCTCGACCCAGGGTCAGGTCCTCGGCGTCGTCTTCGCCGCCTCGGTCAGTGACCGCGAGACCGGCTACGCCCTCACCGCCGACCAGGTCCGTGAGGCCGCGGCCGTCGGGCTCGGGGCGCAGGAGCGGGTGTCGAGCGGCAACTGCGCGTAGGGGTGCAAGTTTCCCCGGTCAGCCGGGGACTCCTGACGTTGTCGGCCGATGCTTCACCCAGGAACGTCAGGGGATGGCCATCAACCCCACCCGTTTTGTCAGGTCAACCCAGCCCGACGGCCCAGGATCCGGTCGGCCCAGGATCCGGTCGGCCCAGGACCCGGTCGGCCCAGGATCCCTCAGCGGCGTACGACGCCCCGCTCAGCCGCGCTTGAGCAGGGTCTTGTTCTGCTTCGCCTGCGAGATCGAGCGCTCGGGGGCCTTGACCTGCTTGATCTTGCGGATCCCGATGAAGGCGAGCAGGCCGGCGACCAGCAGGTAGACGAAGAAGACGATCAGGTAGCACCAGGCCAGGTCGAGCCCGGTCATGTGGAGGAAGTATGCGAACGCCCCCGAGAGCATGATGATCGCGAGAAGACCGAGGAACGCCGCGCCCGCGAACATCGCGATGCTGACGCCGCCCGCCTTGACCGAGACCTTCAGCTCCGACTTGGCCAGCGCGATCTCGCTCTGGATCAGGCTCGAGACGTCGCGGCTGGCGTCGACGACCAGCTTGCCGATCGTGGGTTCCTCGGTGTCGACGGGCTGGTGTTGTGACATGGCTGGTGATTTCCCTTCGAGGACTGCTGACGTCGTGTCGAACACTATCCTCACGCCCCTGTGGCTGGCGGCGGCGGCGCCGCGGTCCGCCCCGTCGGTTTGGTGGCTCGTCACCGGTCTGGAAGACTCCTCCCAGTTGGAGGGGAGTATTCCTTCGCGGCGATGTCGTCATCACGGTCGGGCCCCTGAGCTGTACGGGGCCCCGGCCCGGGGTCGTCGGTCACTCATCTGTGGCGGAAGAGACCTCCGGACCTGCACACAAAGCAGGGTGCGTTGCGTGCGCGCAGCGGCCCGAGTCCGGAGGCATCGAACATGGACGTATCCCCCCTGGTGTGGTGGTTGACGGTGGGCATCACCTCTGCCGTCCTCCTCTTCGACATCGTCATCATCGGACGCCGTCCGCACGAGCCCTCCCGCAAGGAGGTCAGTGTCGCGCTGAGCGTCTTCGTCGGGATGGCGGTCGTGTTCGGCATCGGGGTCTGGGTCCTGGCGGGTCACCAGTACGGCACCGAGTTCTTCGCCGGTTGGCTCACCGAGTACTCCCTGTCGGTCGACAACCTGTTCATCTTCCTCATCATCATGAACAAGTTCGCCGTACCGAAGAAGCTGCAGCAGAGCGCGCTGCTGGTGGGCATCGTGCTCGCGCTGATCATGCGCGGCATCTTCATCGCGGTGGGCGCTGCCGCGATCAACAACTTCAGCTGGGTCTTCTACATCTTCGGCCTGTTCCTCATCTACACGGCGGTGAAGCTGGCGAAGGAGGGGGCCGAGGACGAGGACGAGGACGACGAGTTCGAGGAGAACCGGCTGATCAGGCTGATCGAGCGCCGTTTCCCCGCCACGACCGAGTGGCACGGCACCAAGCTCCTGACCCTGGAGAACGGCAAGCGGGTCATCACGCCGATGTTCATCGTCATCGTGGCCCTCGGCACGACCGACCTGCTGTTCGCGCTGGACTCGATCCCGGCGATCTACGGCCTCACCAAGGAGCCCTACCTGGTGCTGACGGCGAACATCTTCGCGCTGATGGGCCTGCGGCAGCTCTACTTCCTGATCGGGGGGCTTCTCGAGCGCCTGATCTATCTTTCCTACGGCCTGGCGTTCCTGCTCGGGTTCATCGGCGTCAAGCTGATCCTGCACGCTATGCACGAGAACGAGCTCGGGTTCGTCAACGGTGGCGAGCACATCAGCTGGGCGCCCGACATCCCGATCTGGCTCTCGCTCGTGGTCATCGTGGGCACCCTGGCCGTCACCACGGTCCTGAGCCTGTGGAGGTCCAGCACGATGGACCAGCAGGCGCAGGACGAGGTCACCGGACCTCGGCGCGACTGGGACAACGGCTGAGCCGAGGCGGGAATGCTCGCCGACCTCCGGTCGTTGTTGAAGGTTGTACTAGTCTTCGAGGATCCGGAGGATCTCCATGAACATCCTGATGCTGGTCGGCAGCCTGCGAGCCGACTCCTGGACCGCGCAGCTGACCCGCTCGGCCGCTGACCTGCTGCCCACGGGCACGACGTCCGAGGTGTACGCCGGCCTGGCCGACCTGCCCCACTACGACCAGGACCTCGACGGCGACCAGCCTCCGGCACCGGTCGTGGCCTTCCGGGCCGCGGTCGAGGCGGCCGACGGCCTGGTCGTCGCGACCCCTGAGTACAACGGGTCGGTTCCCGGCGTCCTGAAGAACGCGATCGACTGGGCCTCCCGCCCTCGCGGCGCCTCGGCGCTGGCCGACAAGCCGGTGGCCGTCGTCTCGGTCAGCCCGTCGCCCCGCGGCGCCCAGTGGGCCCGTGAGGACGCCGAGCGGATCCTGCGCGTCGCGGGCGCCGTCCCCCTCGAGCAGAGCGTCGGCATCGCCTCCGTGCACGCCGCCGTCGTGGACGGGTTCTTCGCCGACTTCCGCGTCGAGAAGGCGCTCACCGACCTGATGCACTCACTGGTCGAGGCGGCCGCCGGTTCCGTCGTACGCTCCGCCGCCTGAGGCCCCGCCCCCAGGGGCCAGCCCACCCCGACCAACCTCGCTGAGGCGTCGCAGTCTTACCTCAGAAAGACCCCGAGGCGTCGCAGATTTACCTGACCGAGGTAAATCTGCGACGCCTCAGCAGCTTTGGGGGGTCAATCTGCGACGCCTCAGCGGTTGGGCGCCGGGTCAGGCGTCGGACTTGCCGTCGGAGCTCATGCCCTTGCCGATCAGGTCCATCACCGTGGAGTCGGCGAGGGTGGTGACGTCACCCACCTCGCGGTTCTCGGCGACGTCCTTGAGCAGGCGGCGCATGATCTTGCCCGAGCGGGTCTTCGGGAGCTCGGGGACGATCATGATCTGCCGCGGCTTGGCGATGGCGCCGATCTCCTTCTGCACGTGCTGGCGCAGCTCCTGGATGAGCGAGTCGGGGGCCTCCTCGCCCTCCTCGAGGGCGGACTCCTTGAGGATCACGAACGCACAGACCGCCTGGCCGGTGGTCTCGTCGGCCGCGCCCACGACGGCCGCCTCGGCCACCTTCGGGTGCGAGACCAGGGCGGACTCGATCTCGGTGGTCGAGAGCCGGTGGCCCGAGACGTTCATGACGTCGTCGACCCGGCCGAGCAGCCAGATGTCGCCGTCGTCGTCCTTCTTGGCGCCGTCGCCCGCGAAGTAGTAGCCCTGCTTCTCGAAACGCGCCCAGTAGGTGTCCTTGAACCGTTCGTCGTCGCCCCACAGGGTGCGCAGCATCGAGGGCCACGGCTCCTTGACGACCAGGAAGCCGCCGGACCCGTTGGGCACCGACTCGCCCTCCTCGGTCACGACGTCGACCACGATGCCGGGGATCGACTTCATCGCCGACCCGGGCTTGCCGGCGGTCACGCCCGGCAGCGGGCTGATCATGATCGACCCGGTCTCGGTCTGCCACCACGTGTCGACGACCGGGGTCTTGCCGGCGCCGATGGTCTCGCGGTACCAGATGTAGGCCTCCGGGTTGATGGACTCACCCACCGAGCCCAGCAGCCGGATCTTCGACAGGTCGTTGTTGGTGGGGATGTCGTCGCCCCACTTCATGAACGTCCGGATCGCGGTGGGGGCGGTGTAGAAGATCGTGACGCCGTACTTCTCGCAGATCTGCCACCAGCGGCCCTTGTCCGGGGTGTCCGGGGTGCCCTCGTACATCACCGAGGTCGTCCCGTTGGCGAGCGGGCCGTAGACGCCGTAGGAGTGACCGGTCACCCAGCCGACGTCGGCGGTGCACCAGTAGACGTCGGTCTCCGGCTTGAGGTCGAAGATGCCCCAGTGGGTGTAGGCACACCCCACCAGGTAGCCGCCGGTCGTGTGCAGGATGCCCTTCGGTGTGCCGGTGGTGCCCGAGGTGTACATCACGTAGAGCGGGTGCTCGGAGTCGAAGAACTCGCACTCGTGCTCGGTCGACTGCGAGTCGACGAGCTCGTGCCACCACACGTCTCGGTCGTCGTTCCAGGCCACGTCCTGGCCCGTACGCCGGACCACGAGCACCTTGCGGACCTCGTGGCCCTTCTCGGCGGCCTTGTCGCAGGCCTCGTCGACGGCCGGCTTCAGGGCGGAGGGAGCACCACGTCGGTAACCACCGTCGGAGGTGATGATGACCTTGGCGTCGCAGTCCTCGACCCGGCTGGCCAGCGCGTCCGAGGAGAACCCGCCGAAGACCACCGTGTGCGGTGCGCCGAGCCGGGCGCACGCCAGCATCGCGATCGCCGTCTCGGGGATCATCGGCATGTAGATCGCCACCCGGTCCCCGGTCTGCACGCCGAGCTCGACGAGCGCGTTCGCGGCCTTGGAGACCTCGTCCTTGAGGTCGGAGTAGGTCAGGTCGCGGGTGTCGTCCTCGGGCTCGCCGACCCAGTGGAAGGCAACCCTGTCGCCGTTGCCGTTCTCGACGTGCCGGTCGACGCAGTTGTACGCCGCGTTGATCGTGCCGCCGACGAACCACTTGGCGAAGGGCGGGTTGTCCCAGTCGAGGACCTGGTCCCACTTGGTGTGCCAGTCGAGGCGCTCGGCCTGCCTCTCCCAGAAGCCCAGGCGGTCGTTCTCTGCTTCGTCGTAGGCCGCGGCGGTGAGGTTCGCGTTCTCGGCGAACTCCGCGGTGGGCTCGAACCGGCGCTCCTCGTGGGCCAGTGTGCCGATGGAATCGTCGCTCATCTGATGCTCCTCATTCCCCGTGTCACTGTGGGGGGTCGTCGGGTGTTCTCGAACCTACTCGGTGCGCAACGTCCGGACGACCCCGCGAGGGGCCGCCCGGACGCATGCGACGAACTCTCGGTCAGTGCTGCACGGATCCCTCGGACCCGGCTCCGGTGAGCGCCCGCACCTCCAGCTCGGTGTAGCGCTCCGCGGTCTCCGGTTCGTTCGAGGTGACCGTCCCCAGCCAGCCGAGGAGGAATCCCGCCGGGATCGAGATGATCCCCGGGTTGCTCAGCGGGAACCACGACCAGTCAGCACCGGTGACCAACGCTGCCTCCGAGCCGGAGACCACTGGCGAGAAGAACACCAGCACCAGGCAGGTGATGAGTCCGCCGTAGATCGCCCACACGGCTCCGCGGGTGTTGAAGCGCCGCCAGAACAGGTTGAACAGCAGCGAGGGCAGGTTCGCCGACGCGGCCACGGCGAAGGCCAGTGCCACCAGGAACGCGATGTTCAGCTTCTGCGCCGGGATGGCGAGGACGATCGCCACGCCGCCGATGGCGAAGGCCGCGATCCGGGCGACCTTGACCTCGTCCTTCTCGCTCGCGGTCCCCTTCTTGAACACGGTGGCGTACAGGTCGTGCGCCACCGATGAGGCCGAGGTCAGTGTCAGACCGGCGACCACGGCCAGGATCGTCGCGAAAGCGACCGCCGAGATCAGGGCCAGCAGCACGGCCCCGCCTGTGGTGCCGGCACCACCACCGACGGCTTCGGCCAGCAGTGGCGAGGCGAGGTTGCCTCCCGAGGCTGCGACCTTGCTGTCGGGGCCGGTGTCGAGCAGCGCTGCCGCACCGAACCCGAGGACCAGCGTCATCAGGTAGAAGGTGCCGATCAGGCCGATCGCCCACAGGACCGACTTCCGTGCCGCGTTCGCCGTGGGCACGGTGTAGAAGCGGATCAGGATGTGCGGCAGACCCGCCGTGCCCAGGACCAGGGCGAGGCCCAGCGAGAGGAAGTCGATCTTCGAGGTGGTGCTCACCCCGTACTTCAGCCCGGGTTGCAGGAAGGCGTCGCCCTTGCCGGTGTTGTCGGCAGCCGACTGCAGCAGCTCGGAGAGGTTGAAGCCGAACTTCGCGAGCACGAGCACGGTGATCAGCACGGTGCCGGCCATCAGCAGCACGGCCTTGACGATCTGCACCCAGGTCGTGCCCGTCATGCCACCGACGGTGACGTAGAAGATCATCAGCACGCCGACACCGACGATGACCAGTGCCTTCAGCGTCTCGGACTGCACGTCGAGCAGCAGCGCCACCAGTGCGCCGGCGCCGACCATCTGGGCGAGCAGGTAGAAGATCGAGACCACCACGGTGGAGGTCGCGGCCGCCGTACGGACCGGGCGCTGCTTCATCCGGTACGCCAGCTGGTCGGCCATCGTGTAGCGGCCCGAGTTGCGAAGCAGCTCCGCGACGAGCAGCAGGGCCACCAGCCAGGCGACCAGGAAGCCGATCGAGTAGAGGAAGCCGTCGTACCCGTTGAGGGCGATCAGACCGGAGATGCCGAGGAACGACGCCGCGGACATGTAGTCACCCGAGACCGCCATCCCGTTCTGGAAGCCGCTGAAGGACCGCCCGCCCGCGTAGAAGTCTGCGGTGCCGGTGTTCTTGCGGCTGGCCCAGAAGGTGATGCCGATCGTGATCAGGACGACGGTGACGAACAGCACCGAGGTCAGTGCCTGCGAGCTCATCGCGAGCCCTCCTTCACGTACTTGCTCTCCAGCTGGCGAGCGAGCGGGTCGACGTTGCGGTTCATGTAGCGGGCGTAGAAGAACGCGATCGCGAAGGTGGTGAGGAACTGCAGCAGCCCGAAGACCAGGGCGACGTTGATGTTGCCGAAGAGCTTGTGGCTCATGAACGCGTTCGCCCAGTTCGACATCACGACGTAGAGCAGGTACCAGACCAGGAAGCCGATCGTGGCCGGGAAGGCGAAGCTGCGGTAGCGGCGGCGCAGCTCTTCGAACTCGGCGGTCTCGTGGAGCCGGTCATAGATGGGGTTGTGCCGGGACGCCTGTTCGACGCCGCCCTCGGCACCCGGGTCAGGGGTGTGGTCAGCCATGGTGAAGGCCCTTCGTCGTGGGGCTGTGATTCCGGTCACCGTGACAGCCACGACCGCCCGCCGCCACCACGCTGTGGCACTCGCTCGGTAGGCGGGTCGGGCGGATCGCTGAGCGGTCGAAGCCACACGACGAACGGTCGGCCGACGAACGGCCTCCCTGTCGGTGAAGGACTACCGAGGTCCCAGGAGCAGGAGCTGACCGAGGTCCCGCATGGCCGGGGCGCTGAGTCGTGCCGAGGGGGTGCGGGCCAGCGCACGCCGGAGCTGACGAAGGAGCAGGTCGATCTCGTCAGGAGCTGCCGTGTCCTTGTCGGTGAAGGGAAGGCCCTCGTCCGGCGCACCACGCACGGCTCCGACCAGGATCTGGCGGTGCAGTGCCCTCGTCCGTGGGTCGGGCTCCAGACCCAGCTCGTCGAGCATCCCGGAGCGAAGTCGCTCGAAGGTCCGGATCGCCTCGGAGCTCCCGCGTGTCTGCCACTGCGCCAGCATCAGCTCGCGCCACGCAGGCTCGGAGAAGTAGCTGTGCTCGACCGCCGCTCGCGCGAGCCGAGCAGCAAGCTCGTGGCGTCCCACCTGGTTGGCCTGCGCCGCAGCCCGGCTCCCGGCTTCTGCGACCAGCTCCCCGAGCGACTCCCGGGCGGCACACGCCCAGGGGGCGTAGGGCTCCTCGGTCAGGATCTCGGAGTGCAGCAGGTCGAGGGCGGTGGTGACGTCGCTGAGGTCCGAGGACGCGAGCAAGGTGCGTACGCGCCGCACGTCGACCTCTGCACGTGCTGGGTCGATGACGTAGCCGCTGCTCGTGGTCGCCAGGGCGCTGTGGCGTCCGCCCCCGGCCCCGAGCCGTCGCCGCAGCACGCAGACATAGCTCTCGATCGTGGCCAGCCAGGAGCCGGGCGGGCGACCCTCCCAGAGCTGGTCGGCGAGCACGTCCTTGGACCTGGGTGTCCCGGGCTCGAGCGCGAGCATCTGCAACAGCCGACGTGGCTTGGTGCCGCCGAGCTCGTCGGCCCCCCGCCGCTCACCGTCGTTCTCGATCATGGTCTGTCCGACCAGCTGGATCCTGAGCATGTGCTTCCCCCTGTCGTGCATGTGCTTCCCCCTGTGTGGTGCCAGATCAGCGTGCTCGCCGGGCCTTCACCGAGGTAGCCCCCGACGAGGGGAGCGCCACCCCCCAAAGTTGAGTAGTCATGTGGCGGTCATCTGGCGGTCAGGAGACTGTCAGCATGATCCCGCGGGCCAGGAGCCCCAGCGTGGCCAGGCAGGCCATCAGGGTGGTCACCCGACCCCGTAGCCGCGGCGAGACCATGCTCACGACCGCAGCCACCAGGGCGAGCTCGGCGGCCAGGCAGACAGCGTCCAGCACCCCGACGGGCTCGATGCGTGAGCCGGGGTAGATCGGGATCCCGTTGCCGACGCCGCCGGCCACGGGCAGGTGGTCGACCGCGTGCCCCGCGTCGTGCGGCGGCACGAACGGGAGCTCGACGGTGCGCGTGGCGGCGTACAGCGTGATGACGGCCAGATGGGCGCCGATCACGACCAGGAGGACGCGTTCGGAGAGCCGTCGACGCAGCGCGACGACGAGTCCGAGCTGAGCCAGCCCCAGCACCAGGAAGAAGCCGCCGATCAGCCACCCTTCGGCCAGGTGTTCCCGCGTGACCGCCAGGTGGATGCCTCCGGCCACCGCCGCGCCCCCCATCGCGACCAGCACCGTCCGGTCGCTGACCCAGGTCCGCGCGGCCGTCCGGCCCGCGCCGACCGCCGTCCCCGACGACGTGGGGCCCCGCACGGCCTGGTCAGCGCTCACAGGTCGCCCTCAGGCAGCCACTTCGCCGGGTCGGCGAACGGATCGTGCGCCGGCCTCTCCGAGTTGAGGATCTCGAACTGGCCCATCATGTCGTGATCCTCGTGGACCAGGTTGTGGCAGTGCATCATGTACTTGCCCCGGCCCCCGTCGAACTTGATCAACAGTCGGACGCTCTCGTTCTCCCCGAGGAAGACCACGTCCTTGGCCCCCCGCTCGTGCGCCATCGCAGGTGCCCCGTTGCGGGTGAGCACGGTGAAGTCGATCAGGTGGATGTGGGCCGGGTGGTGCCAGCCGCCCGAGGGGTTCCGGAGCTCCCAGATCTCCACGTCGCCCTCGGTGGGGTCGGCGAGAACTTTGGTGAACCCGCTGCGCACCACGTCGTCCCAGGTCTGGCCGTTGATGGTCCACAGCCCGTTCGCGCGGACGAAGTCGAACTTCCGGGTGCGGACGGCGTCACTCTCCTTGACCTGGAGAGCGGGGTGGGCCGGGTTGAGGATCTTGGGGACCGTGTTGTTGCGGGTGTCGAACGCCCCGCCCACCACCTGGAAGGCCATCACCTTGTCGGTGTTGGTGTAGTTCACGTTGTTCTTCGGGCTCTTGTTCTTCAGCACGATGCGCGTGCCGGGGGCGTAGGCGGCGAAGTCGATGACCACCTCGTAGCGCTCGGCGACGCCGTGCCGGAAGCTGGCGACATTCTGCGGCGCCGCCATCAGGCCACAGTCGGTGCCCACGACGTTCATCTTGGCCCCGTTGTCGAGGGACCAGGCGTAGGACCGCGACGGGGAGGCGTTCAGGATGCGGAAGCGGTACTTGCGCCGCTTGACCTGCATGGTGGGCCAGGGCCGCCCGTTGACCGTGATCACGTCGCCGTAGAAGCCAGCCCCGTCGGCGGTGTCGAAGAGCAGGCTGCCGTCGTTGTTGAACATCTTGTCGCTGACGATCAGCGGCACGTCGTACTCACCTTGGGGCAGCTTCAGGCTGCGCTCCAGAGAGTCGCTGATCTGGTACATCCCGGCCAGGCCCATGAAGACGTTCTCGGCCGTGTGGTGCAGGCCGTGGTCGTGGTACCAGAGCGTGCGGTTGTTCTGCCAGTTCGGGTAGCGGTAGTCCTTGTAGCGCCCCGGGTTGGTGATGTCGCTGGCGTAGCCGTCGTACTCCGGGAGCGAAGCAGAGCCGTGCAGGTGCACCGACGTCCACGGGGTGTACTTCAGGGTGGGGTGCACCGAGGGCAGGTTGTTGATCTGGCGCACCACCACCGGCCGACCAGACGTCACCTTGAAGGTCGGTCCCGGCACCTCACCGTTGTAGCCCCACATCTGGGTCTGGTAGCCGGGGATCATCTCCACGTTCACGGGCTCCATCGAGACGCGGAAGTAGTCGGTGGTCTCGTCGGAACGCACCGGGGAGATCACCGACGGGACCGAGAAGGGGATGGTGAACGGTGCCGGCAAGGCGCTCTCGGCGATCCGGTTGGCGAGTACGGCGGAGCCACCGAAGGCTCGCTCCAGGGGCAGCGAGACCGCCACCCCACCGGCCACGCTGAGCTTGAGCAGGTCGCGACGCGTTAGTTCCATGGGGGACTCCTTCTGGGTCGCCACCGACGCTAGGAACCACCTCCTTGGGAAAATCTTGGCCGACGTCCCAGACCAGTGCACCCATCTGGACCACCTCCTGCAGCCGCAAGGTTTCCCCAAGGTCGGTGGCCCCACTCTGAGCGCTCCGGTGCCCTCGACGGGGGCCCACAGGGGAGGTTCGGTCATGAAACGACGCGCACGAGTGACGAGTAGCCGCAGGCTTTCCAGCAGGCGTAGGTCCGGCAGACGGGCAGCTGCCGTGACAGCGACCCTGGCCGTGATCGTCTCGATGCTGGGTTCCCTCGCCCTGTCCCCACCCCAGGCGCTGGGCGCGGTGGCGCCGGTGGGACAGGGGTTCACCGTCACGCCTGGTGATCTGTCGTTCATCCTCAAGCAGATCAAGATCTCCGAGCGGCACTCGGCCACGCTCACGGCCAGCAACCCGTGCGGCACGCTCGTCGGCTCTGCCGCCAACCAGATCCCCGACCGGCTCACCGCCTACGGCCTGCGGACCGTGGACGGGTCGTGCAACAACCTCTTCGCCGGGCGCGAGACCTTCGCCGCCGCCGACCGCCCCTTCCCCCGGTTGACCACCGCGAAGTTCCGCGACGCCGAAGCCTCGCCCCCCGGGTTTCCCTCAGTCGGCTCGAGCAGCTACGCCCAGAAGAAGGGCGACGTCTACGACTCCGGGCCGCGCACCATCAGCAACCTGATCGTCGACCAGACCTCGACCAACCCGGCAGCGGTCGCCGCCGCTGAGTTCCCGGTGCGCACCCAGAACAACCCCGGTCTCAAGCCGTGCACCACCGACCCCGACCTGACGGCCGACCCGCCGGTGGCCGGCGTGCCTGCCGGCTGCGTGCCCTCGCACCAGACCCTGTTCATCCCCAACGTGACCACCGACGTCGGCCTCTCGCCGCCGTACAACTCGATGTTCACGTTCTTCGGGCAGTTCTTCGACCACGGCATCGACCAGACGGTCAAGGGCGGAGCCACTGTCTACGTGCCCCTCAAGTCCGACGACCCGCTGGTCACCCTCGGCCCGGACGGCAAGCCCAACACCGGTGACGAGGTCCCGGCGAGCCAGCGGTTCATGGTCCTCACCCGAGCGCTCAACCAGCCAGGTCCTGACGGGGTCGTCGGAGACGACCCGTCGACCCCGGCCGACGAGAGCGCGGACGACGTCCAGAACGCCGACAACACCGACAGCCCCTGGGTCGACCAGAGCCAGACCTACACCTCCCACGCCTCGCACCAGGTCTTCCTCCGCGAGTACGACGCGGTCGCGGGCAAGCCCCTGGCGACCGGCCGGCTGCTCGGAGGTCTTGCCGCGGGGCAGACCTACAGCGGCTCCCCGGATGGTACGACCGGCATGTCGACCTGGGCCGCGACCAAGAAGCAGGCGGCCGAGAAGCTCGGTCTGCTGCTCGAGGACGCGGACGTGACCGACATCCCGATGCTGGCCACCGACCCCTACGGCGAGTTCATCCCCGGTGCCACCGGTCTTCCGCAGTACGTGCTGAAGAACGGCTCCCTGGTCGAGGGCAACCTCGCCAACCCGGTCCCGGTGCCCGCCAACGTGGTGCACTTCCACACGCCGTTCCTGACCGACATCGCGCACAACGCCGACCCGTCGCCGCAGGACACCGACCACAACCCGGCCACGCCGCCGGTGGCGCCGACCAAGGACACCGACAACACCCCGTCGGCCGACTTCGCGCACCAGCCCGCCGGCACCTACGACGACGAGATGCTCGACGCGCACTTCACCGCGGGTGACGGCCGGGTCAACGAGAACATCGCGCTGACCACGATCCACCAGGTCTTCCACTCCGAGCACGACCGGCTGGTGGCTGACATCGAGAACACGCTCTCCCTGCCGGAGAACGCGGCTCTCAGCGCGGCCTACCACGCCACCAACACCACCGCCGCCCAGAACGACCCGGCCCGGACCTTCGGCTACGGGGACCGCCTGTTCCAGGCGGCACGCTTCGTGACCGAGATGGAGTACCAGCACCTGGTCTTCGAGGAGTTCGGACGCAAGGTCCAGCCGGCGATCCGGCCGTTCCACGTCTACACGCCCGACACGAACCCGGCCATTCATGCTGAGTTCGCGCACGCCGTCTACCGCTTCGGCCACTCGATGCTCGACGACGACGTGGCTCGACGCAACGAGGACGGCTCCGACAACTCGGTGCCGCTGCTCACGGCGTTCCTGAACCCACCGGAGTACTTCAAGGGTGGCACCGCAGGGACCCTCACGCCCGAGCAGGCAGCGGGCAGCATCGTGATGGGCTCCTCCGACCAGATCGGCAACGAGCTCGACGAGTTCGTCACCGAGACCCTGCGCAACAACCTGTTGGGGCTCCCGCTCGACCTGCCCGTGCTGAACCTGACACGCGCCCGTGACGCCGGTGTCCCCTCGCTGAACGCCGTACGCCGCCAGCTGCACGCGGAGACCAACGACGGACAGCTCACGCCCTACACGAGCTGGTCGGACTTCGGTCAGCACCTCAAGCACGCGGAGTCGCTGATCAACTTCGTGGCGGCCTACGGCACGCACCCGACCATCACCGGGGCGACCACGCTGGTGGCCAAGCGCGCGGCAGCCAAGGCGATCGTCGACCCGACGGTGGCCCCTGCCACCGACCCGGCCAACATCCCGGCCGACGCGGCGGCGTTCATGTTCGGTGTGGACGGCCGGACCATGTCTGGCTGTGACGCACCCGGTGCGGACTGCCGCGACTGGTCGGACAGCGCCGGCGGGCTGCCCGTCACGGGCCTCGAGGACGTCGACCTGTGGGTCGGCGGTCTGGCGGAGATCACCAACCTGTTCGGCGGACTGCTGGGCAGCACCTTCAACTATGTCTTCCAGACGCAGATGGAGGATCTCCAGGACGGTGACCGGTTCTACTACCTGCTCCGTACCCCCGGCATGAACCTGCGCGCCCAGCTCGAGGGCAACTCGTTCTCCGAGATGATCCAGCGCAACACCGACGGCACGAACACGCTGAAGGCCGACGCGT
This sequence comes from uncultured Actinomycetota bacterium, assembly GCA_963843775.1. Lineage (GTDB taxonomy): Bacteria > Actinomycetota > Actinomycetes > Propionibacteriales > Nocardioidaceae > Marmoricola. The sequence continues at coordinate 22,181 of CAWJLT010000014.1, read as the reverse complement.
TCGCGACGGCGGACTGCAAGTTCCAGCTGGCCAACCTCAACGGGACCCCGGCCGGCTTCCAGCAGTTCGGCTCCACGGTGGCCGACGACCCGTCGACCACGGACTGTGAGGAGAACCTGCTGCTCCTCCGCAAGCCCGACGGGACCATCCAGTACAGGGCCGTCAACAGCGTCGATCCCTCGGGGATCAACGGTCAGGCGGTCTACAACGGGACGCCAGGCACCGACCGGGTCTTCGGTGGCAACGACAACGACACCTTCTGGGGTGGAGACGGTCGTGACTTCATCGAGGGCAACGGCGGCGACGACGTGGCCCTGGGGGGTGATGGCAACGACATCATGACCGACCTCGCCGGAGCCGACGTGACCAAGGGAGGACCTGGCAACGACGCCATCGACGGCGGTATCGGTGACGACATCTCCATGGGAGGCAACGGCCAGGACTTCATGAACGGGGGCGCCAACGACAACGAGACCTTCGCCGGTCCCGGTGACGACTTCGTGATAGCTGGTCAGGGCGCCGACGCCGTCTTCGGTGACGGCGGCGACGACTGGATCCAGGGTGGGACGGGTCAGGACCTCCTGATCGGGGACCACGGGGCGCCGTTCTTCGACGACCCGGCGGAGTCCCAACCGGGCCACGACGTCTTCGTCGGTCAGGTCGGTGAGAACGACTACGACGCCGAGGGCGGGGACGACATCATGTCCCAGAACGCGGCCGTCGACCGCAACGCCGGATCCGGTGGCTTCGACTGGGCCATCCACCAGTACGACACCGTCGGGGCCGACGACGACATGTCCATCAACAACTTCCTGGTCGGCGCGCCGATCCAGGTGGTGGTCAACCGGGACAGGTGGCAGGAGGTGGAGGGCGACTCGGGGTCGGCGTTCAACGACGTCATCAAGGGCACCAAGGACGTGCCGGCGCTGATCGGCGGCGCTGGGTTCACCGGCTGCAACGCCCTCGACCCTGCGGGTGTGGCCCGGATCAAGGGCCTGGACCAGCTCGTGACCAGCTTCCCGTCACAGCTCCAGCCGATCATCGACTCCAGTGCTGCCGGGTCCTGCCCGCTCACCGGAGCGGGTGCGACGGCGACGAACGCGGGCACGGTCTGGGCCGAGGGTGACATCCTGCTCGGTGGTGGGGGGAGCGACACGATCGAAGGCCGCGACGCCAACGACATCATCGACGGCGACAACGCACTCCAGGTCAGGATCAGCGTGCGTACGACGCGCAACGACCCGACCACGGAGATCGGCAGCACCGACCTGATGGAGAGCCAGGCCGTGACCGGCAACTTCGGTCCCGGCACCACCGGGAAGACGCTGCAGAAGGCGGTCTTCGACGGAGACGTCGATCCCGGCAACCTGGTCATCGTCCGCGAGATCGTGGCCCCTCCGGCCGCGGACTCGACCTCGGTCGACACGGCGGTCTTCTCCGGGGCGCGTGGTGGATACACGGTCGACATCGCCAACGGGGTCGTCACGGTCACCGACACGGTGGGCACCGACGGGGTGGACACCCTGCGCAACATCGAGAAGCTCAGGTTCACCGACCAGACGCTGGACGTGGCGACACGCCCCAGCGCCCCGGTGATCGGGACCGCGGTCGCCGGCAACACCAGCGCCACGGTCAACTGGACGCCCGGTGCGGCCAACGGTTCGGGACCCCTCAACCAGTTCCAGATCCAGGTGCTGGTCGGCGGGACCGTGACCAGGACGGTGACCGGCATCCCGCCGCTGTTCACCTCCACGGTCGTCAACGGCCTGACCAACGGGACGGCCTACACCTTCCGGGTCGTCGCGGTGAACGACGTCGGGGCGAGCCTGCCCTCGGCGGAGTCCAACGCCGTGACACCGGCTGCGCCCGCCAACGTGCCACCGACGGTGACCGCCAGAACTCCGGCGGCCAACGCGACCGGTGTCGCGGTCGGGAGCAACATCACGGCGACGTTCAGTGAGGCCGTGAACGGGGTGAGCGGCACCACCGTGACCCTGAGGCGGGTCTCCACCAACGCCCTGGTCGGGGCGGTGGTCACCTACAACGCCACCACTCGGGTGGTGACGCTGAACCCGAACGCCAACCTGGCGGCGAACGTGCAGTACAGCGTCACCCTGACTGGCGGAGCCACCGCCATCCGGGACCTGGCCGGTGCTCCGCTCGCCACCACGACGTGGACGTTCACCACGGCAGCGGCCAACCCGCCACCCACGGTGACGGCCAGGACGCCGGCGGCCAACGCGACGGGAGTCGCGCGGGGGGTCAACGTCACGGCGACGTTCAGTGAGGCCGTGAACGGGGTGAGCGGCACCACCGTGACCCTGAGGCGGGTCTCCACCAACGCCCTGGTCGGGGCGGTGGTCACCTACAACGCCACCACTCGGGTGGCGACGTTGAACCCGAACGCCAACCTGGCGGCGAACGTGCAGTACCGCGTCACCCTGACTGGCGGGGCCACCGCCATCCGGGACCTGGCCGGTGCTCCGCTCGCCACCACGACCTGGACCTTCACGACAGGGCCATGAGGAGGTAGCACCGCCTGAGCGATCAGGCCACGACCAGCCAGAGCACCCGGGGTCCCCCGCCCCGGGTGCTCTGGTGCGCGGCGACCTGAGCCCCGTTCGCGGAGCGGGCCGAGCGATCGGCGCAGGGACTCAGCCCGGGAGGTCCGGGGGCACCCGCGCCTGCAGCACGGTGCCGCCGCCGTGTCGCCGGGAGACCACCAGCGTGCCGTCGACGTCACGCAGCAGGGCACGCAGCAGTGACAGGCCGAAGTGGCGTCGACCCGGACTCGGCTCGACGCTGGACGGCGGGTGTCCCATGCCCACGCCGTCGTCGACGACCTCGGTGAGGATCATCGCTCCCTCGCGCACCACCCTCACCCAGACGTGAGTGGCACTCGCGTGGTTCTCGACGTTGCGCAGTCCCTCGCGAGCGACCCGGTAGACCACTCCTGCGGCGCCGGCACTGAGCTCGAGGTCCTCCTCCACGTCGAGGTGAGCCTCGAGCCTTTCCTCGGGGATGCGTCCCACCAGCTCTCGCAGGGCCGGTAGCAGGCCCGCACCGCCGAGGTCTGCAGGGAAGAGGTCGAGGGCGAGGGAGCGCATCGACTCCAGCGACCCGGTCAGGGTCCTCCGCAGCCAGTCGACTCGGTCGCGAGCCTCGTCACCGGTCGGACCCACCGGGAGCATGGCCCTCACCAACGGCACGGCGTAGCCGGCGGCGGCGAGATCCTGGATCACCCCGTCGTGCAGGTCATGGGCCAGGCGGCGGCGTTCGGAGTGCCACGAGGAGAGCGAACGTGCGACGAGGTCGAGCCGCTGCTCGTGACCCCGGTCCACGCGCCTCGCCAGGGAGTAGGCCAGCGGCAGGATGAGGAGCTGGAACAGAGCCAGCCCGCCCAGGCTGATGGGCAGCACCTTCCACAGGAGGGACGACCGCTCGAAGCCGACGCGCTCGGGCGGCACGTAGGCCTCGAAGACGAACGGAAGACCGTCGGCACCCTTCGCCCCGACGTACACCTCGATCAGCTCCTCACCCGCCTCGCCACCCGGCAACCCGTCCGCCAGGTCGAGATCGTGCTCCCCCCCGGCGTGCCTGGTGAGCACGCGATGCCCACCGAACAGCTCCTCGATGTCGCGGGGGAGCGGGTAGACGCGGCCGATGAGCGAGGTGTCGTCGGCCCAGATCACCCGCCCGCTGGGGTCCCAGAGCAGGATGTGCCTGACCGATGTGTCCCGCACACGGTTCCTCAGCACCGCGTCCAGGCCTTCGTCCGGAGGTCCCAGTCCCTTGCGCGTCTCCTCGGTCACCAGCGGGCTCGCCAGCAGCCGGGACATCCGGACTCCTTGCCCCGCGACATCGCGGACCGCCTCGTCCTCGGCGAACCGCGTCCCGGCCCACGTCACGGCAGCCGCGACGCCGGCCAGCGCCGTCAGGCTGAGCAGGACGAAGCGGAGCAGGGACCGGCGCAGGCTGGTGGACTGCTCCCGAGGACTGGGACCCGGACTCGGACTAGCCGGCATCGTCGGTGACGGTCAGGCCCATGCGACGCGCGGAGGCGACCGCCTCGAGCTGGGAGTGGGCGCCCAGCTTGCTCAGCAACGTTTTGACGTAGCCGCGGCAGGTGTTGAGTGAGATCCCGAGCTGCAGGGCGATCGCACGGGCGTCGAGGCCGACCGTCAGCAGGCCGAGGACCTCGCGTTCTCGACGACTGAGTGAGACGCGGGCTCCGGGTGAGGCCCCGGCGCCCTGCCCCATGTCCCTGAGCAGGGAGTGGTGCACCACGAGCACCCCGCGCCGCGCGGTGCGCAGCGCGGCGACGAGGTCGTCGAGTGAGCCGTTCTTCGGCATCACCGAGCTGATCCCGGCCGCGGCGGCTCGACCCACGAGGTCCGGACCCAGGTGGCCGGTCAGCATGACGACGCAGCACGTCGGATGGCGCGACACGATGACCGCTGCCGCATCGACCCCGTCGAGGTCGTCTCCCTGGAAGTGGTAGTCCATCACCACCAGGTCCGGTCGGTGCTGGTCGACCAGCTCGAGCCCGCTGGCCACGTCGTAGGCCGCGCCGACGCAGGCCAGGTCCGTCGAGGCGGCCAGGGTGGACGCGAGGACGTCAGCGAAGATCCGATGGTCGTCGATGACGACGCACCTGCGGGCAGGGGAGGGTGGAGCGGCACGCGTCGACTCGTCGGCCTCGCGCTGTCGCGGGATGTTCTCCACGTTGCCCCCCGGGTCACATGGACGGGCCCCCTGCGTCAGGACGGCCTCGCCGAGCAGTCTCCGCACGATCCGGTCTGTTGACCAGAGTCGGGCGGGTTTCGACGCGGCTGGTCTGGTCCACGTCTCGCATGGCCGGCACCGGCCCGGCTCCGCCCCGGTCGAGGATCACCGCCTCCGGGGTGTGCAGCCGGACCATGAAGCGCGAGGTGTGGAGCGGCACCCGGTGTCGGGTGAGCCTGGACACGAGAACCATCGTGGCGAAGGCCAGCGGCACCGCCCAGGCCGCGGGCTGGGAGACGACGGCGGCGAACCAGCCGCCCTCCCGGTCGACGAACAGGTTGTCGAGCACCGCGCCCCCGGTGAGGGCGCCACCGACGAGCAGTCCGGAGATGGCCCCGACGTCGGTCAGGCCACGCCACCAGATGCCGAGCAGGAGCAGCGGGCAGAACGTGGCGGCTGCCATCGCGAAGGCCAAACCGACCACCGTCGCGACCGCGACGTCGCGGGCGACGAGCGCCAGCAGGAACGGGACCACGATGGCCACCACCGCGCTCAGCCGGAAGGCCGCCACCCCCTCGACCCGCTTGCTCATGACGTCCTGGGTGATGACGCCGGCCACGGCGATGGTGAGCCCCGACGAGGTCGCCAGGAACGCGGCGAACGCACCGGCGGTGAGCAACGCGGTCAGCAGCTCGCCCCCCATCCCGCCGATCATCCGCGACGGCAGCTCGAGCACGACCCCGTCCGCGCCCCCGCTGCCGACGAGGTCCGGGGCGTAGAGGCGACCGAGGGCGGCGTACACCGGTGGGAGCACGTAGAACAGGCCCAGCAGGGCGAGGACCGCGACCGTCGTCTGGCGTGCGGCCCGCCCGTCGGGATTGGTGTAGAAGCGCACCACCACGTGGGGCAGTCCCATCGTGCCGAGGAACGTCGCCACCATCAGGGAGTACGTCGAGTAGAGCGGGTGTCCTCCGGCGAAGTCGACGGGGTTCGCCCACGCGGTGCCGGACTCGCCCCCGACGAAGAGTCCGGGGTCCGCCGGCGAACGACCACCGTCACCGAGCCAGACCACGACGAGGAAGACGAGAGGCACCAGCAGGGCGGTGAGCTTGAGCCAGTACTGGAAGGCCTGCACGAAGGTGATCGAGCGCATGCCACCGGAGAGCACGTTGAGGAGCACGACGACCGCGACCACCAGCCCCCCGGCCCATCCGGGCACACCGGTCGCAGTCCGCAGGGCTACCCCGGCGCCTTGGAGCTGGGGCATCAGGTAGAGCCAGCCGATCGCGACCACCATCACCGACGCGAGTGTGCGCACGGTGCGCGAGTCGAGCCGGGCCTCGGCGAAGTCGGGCAGCGTGTAGGCCCCCGAGCGGCGCAGGGGAGCAGCCACCAGCACCAGGAGCACGAGGTAGCCGGCGGTCCAGCCGACGGGATACCACAGCATCTCCGCACCGAAGCTCAGCACGAGGCCCGCGATGCCCAGGAAGGAGGCGGCCGAGAGGTACTCGCCACTGATGGCGGAGGCGTTCATCCCCGGCCGCACCGAGCGCGAGGCGACGAAGAAGTCGGAGGTCGTCCGGCTGAACCGCAGTCCCCAGGTGCCGATGACCAGGGTGGCGAGCGTGACGAGGATGACCGCGGCGATGCCGAGGGCGTCGCGGCTCACGACCGCTCGACGACCCGCGCGAAGGCGCGCTCGTTGCGCTCGGCCAGGCGAAGGTAGCGCCAGCCCAGGATCACCAGCACGGGGTAGCAGCCGAACGCGAGCAGTCCCCAGGAGACCGGCATCCCCAGCACCTGGTGGGAGGTCAGCGCGGGCACGAGGAGGAAGAGCAGCGGCAGCACACCGACGGTGAGCCCGAGGGCCACCAGGATGCTCAGGGCCAGGCGGAGCTGGGCCCGGAGCAGGGTCCGCACGTAGATCTCCCCGACCTCGCTCTGGGCGTCGATCTCCGAGGTGGCCGTCGTGCGCGGCCGCACCCGTGGCCGTTCGGTCCACGGGCTGGTGACCCGGACCCGAGCGGCAGCGGGCTCCGGAGGCTGCTGGCTCACGGTCTCGGCTCCGCTCGGCCGCCGGAGGGCCTGGCGTTGCGGACCAGCAGGTCCCGCAGCTCACGTGTGTGCCGGCGGCTGACCTGGAGCTCGTGGCCGTCGACCAGCACGGAGCAGCGCCCGCCGTCGACCCGGACCTCGTCCACGAAGGCGGTGGAGATGAGCAGCGAGCGGTGGATGCGCACGAAGCCGGCCTCCGCCCAGTCCTGCTCGAGCTGGGTCAACGGAACCCGTAGCAGGTGGGTGCCGTCGGCGGTGTGCAGCCGCGCGTAGTCCCCCTCGGCCTCGACGTAGCGGATCTGGGAGACGGGCACGAACCGGGTGACGCCGCCGCGCTCGACGGGCACCTGCTCCTCGGCGTTCTCGGTGCGGGCGGTCGCGAGGACCCGGCGTACGGCCTCGGCGAGGCGCTCGGCCCGCACCGGCTTGAGCACGTAGTCCACGGCGTTGAGCTCGAAGGCGTCCACCGCGTGCTCGTCGTGCGCGGTCACGAAGACCGCCGCTGGCGGCGTCTTGAAGCGCGCCAGGACCTGCGCGAGCTCGATCCCGGTGAGTCCCGGCATCTGGACGTCGAGGAAGACGGCGTCCACCTCGAGCTGCTGCAGCAGGCGCAGTGCCTCGGTCGGGGAGTCGGTGGCGTGCACCTCCGCGATCCGGTCGTCGTTCTCGAGCAGGAAGCAGAGCTCGTCGAGGGCCGGGCGCTCGTCGTCGATCACGAGAACCCGCAGCCCACTCGGGTGCCCGTTCACGTGCTCACTCCGGGGGCGAACTTGGGGACGCGTACGACGACCTTCGTGCCGGCTCCGGGTGCGGTCTCCACGACCAGACCGTATTCGTCACCGAAGGTGGTGCGCAGCCGCTCGTCCACGTTGGCCAGCCCGACCGACTCGCCACCCGGTTCACCGGAGAGGACCCCACGGATGCGCTCGGGGTCCTGGCCGCGGCCGTCGTCCTCGATCGAGATCACGCACTCGCGGTCGGCGTCTCGCGCCTCGATGGTGATGTGGCCCCCCGACTCCACGGACTCCAGCCCGTGCTGAACGGCGTTCTCGACGAGCGGCTGCAGGCACAGGAACGGGACGCTGACCCCGAGCACCTCGGGCGCCACCTGCAGGGTGACCCGGAGCCGGTCGCCGAAGCGCGCCTGCTCGAGCAGCAGGTAGCGCTCGACCGAGCGGAGCTCCTCGGCCAGCGTGGTGAACTCCCCGTGCTGGCGGAAGGAGTAGCGGGTGAAGTCCGCGAACTCCAGCAGCAGCTCACGGGCCCGGTCGGGGTCGGTGCGTACGAAGGAGGCGATCGCGCCGAGCGAGTTGTAGATGAAGTGCGGGCTGATCTGGGCCCGCAGGGCCCGCACCTCGGCCCGCACCAGGCGGTGGCGGGACTCGTCGAGCTCGGCCAGCTCCAGCTGTCCGGAGACCCAGGCGGCGACCTCCTCGGTGGCGCGCAACAGGCTGGCCGAGGGCTCGTCGGTCAGCGCCACGAGCGCGCCGGCGACCCGGTCGTCGATGACGAGCGGGCTGGCGATCGCGTGCTGGACCAGGCAGCCCTGGGTCTGGCAGCTCAGGTCGGCTCGCCCGGCGACCACGGTGGTGGTCGCCTCGACCGCACGGAGCGCGAGTGCGAGGGCCTGGTCGGAGTGGTGGGTGGACAGGCCGTCGTACCCCAGGAGTTCGTGGGTGTCGCAGATCGCGACCGCGGCCGTGCCCAGCAGGCTGCGCAGGTGCTTGAGGCTGCGCTCGACCGACTCGGCGTTCAGGCCCTGCCGCAGGGCGGGCGAGGCGAGGGAGGCGGTGTGCAGGGTGCGGTAGGTGGCCAGGTCGGCGTCGCTGCCGAGCTGACGGGCGTACCAGCGGCTTCGCAGGCCCTCGAACGCCATCCTGGTCAGGTCACCGGAAGTCGATGAGCTGGGTGCCGGGGTCCTCGGGGCGGCGCGGTCCCGTGGCTGGCCCAGAAGAGGGGCCAGGGGAGGGGCCGGGGAGGGCCCGGTGACTGGGCCGGTGACTGGCCCGGTGGCCTTGACGTCCACGTCCGTCGGCTGGGACCGCCGGGAGGACGGGGGTGGCTCGGGCGGCAGCTCCTGGTGGCGTACGACGGCCCGGTAGCAGCGGGTCACGTAGGGCAGCTGCATGCCGTCGTGCCCGCGACCGTACTCGGCGTACAGCGCCTCGACCCTGGCCAGCACGTCGGTGCGCGCGTGGTCGCTCATCGTGGCCACGTGGGAGACCGAGCGGGCCAGGTCGGCCAGGCTCGCGGAGGTGTGGACCTGCCAGAAGCGGAACTGCTTCTTGTCCACGAACCCGAAGTAAGGGGTCTCCATCAGTGGTGTCGCGGCCTCGTCGTCGGAACCGGCGCCCGGTGAGATCAGCCGCTTGAGCCGTTTCACCCAGGGGATGCTCACGTCGTAGGTGTTCCACACCAGGGCGACGACGCCCCCGGGCCGCAGCACACGCGCGATCTCGGCCATCGCCAGGTCGTGGTCGAACCAGTGGAAGGACTGGCCGCAGACCACCAGGTCGACCGAGCGTGAGCGCAGCGGGATGTGCTCGGCGGTGGCGACGACGCGCTTCACAGGGACCCGGACCGCCAGCCTCGCCAGCATCTCGGGGAGCGGGTCGGTGGCCAGCACGTCGTGCCCGTTCGCGTGCAGCACCTCGGTGAGCTTGCCCGTGCCGGCGCCGAGCTCGAGCACCACGGAGCGGCCGGTCCCGGTCATCCAGGCCACCGCATCCGCCGGGTAGGACGGGCGAGCGCGGTCGTAGGCCTCGGCCACCGGCCCGAACGACCGTTCAGGGGGTGGGCTCTCCCCGCGCTGGTGCTGGCTCCTGGGCTCGCTCATCGTGCGCTCGAAGTTACCCGATAGCCTTCCGGCCGTGTCCCACCCGTCCACCGCGCCCCCCTCACCCGCCTCCGGGGACCCGCTCACCTGGTTGACCGAGCTCGAGGGGGTGCCGTCCGCCTTCGCCGCGACCCGCGACGGCATCGACGTGATGCTGCGCGACCGCGGGCTTCGGCGTACGACCCCCGAGCAGACGGCCGAGTCGCTGCTGCGCGGCGCGCACGCCAGTGCGGTGCTGGAGGGATCGGAGTCGTCGATGGACGAGGTCCGGGCCGACTCCGGCGACCCGGTCGCGCGGGCGGCGGTGCGGGTGAGCAGCGAGATGCTCGCGCTCGTCCCGGTGCTCGGTCGCTCGCCGGCGCAGGCGTTCGCCCGCCTGCACTCGCTCACCGGTGGCGCCTCGGCCGGGCAACCGGTCTCTCCTGAGGTCGCCGCGCGTCTCCAGTCGCTGTCCCGGACGCTGCTCGCCACCTCGGCGCCGGCCCTCCTCGTGGCCGCGCTCGTGCACGCCGACCTGATGGCCACCTCGCCGTTCGCCGACCACAACGGGATCGTCGCGCAGGGCGGCCGAGCGGCTGGTTCTCGTCGCGCGCGGGGTCGACCCGGCCTCGCTCGTCGTACCCGAGGCGGGGCACCTGGCCCTGCGCGCGGAGTACGAGTCGAACCTTCGCGGCTACCGCGACGGGGGCAGGAGCGGCCTGCACGCCTGGCTCCTCTACGCCGCCGAGGCACAGGCGAAGGGCGCCGAGGCGAGCCCGCTGCGGGCGGGGTGACCAGGACTGCACACCTGCCCGAAAAGATGAGCGGCACCGGGATCCCCCAGACAGATCTGGGAATTCTCGATGCCGCTCTACACACGGAACTGGTTACCAAGCGTGCACTGTCTAAATGTGGCCCCCGGAGCATCCGGTCCTGACCAGCACCCTGTAGGAAGGGTAGATCGCCGCGTGGGTACCGCAACCGTGTGAGTCTGTGGAGTTGTCACTCCTTTGTACGCCGGGCTCGGTGGCACTACAAGGCCACTCGCACCTTGACTTTTCAGGTGGTGGCGCGACGCCGCCTGACGCCGAGCCAGTAGGCCGCACCGATCGCTGCGACGCTCCCCACCGTGAGCGCGGCGATGGTCGGCCCGGCCGGTGGCAGCCGGACGCGGCCGCGGAGGGCGACCGGCTTGTCGAAGACGAGGATCGGCCACCCGCGGTCGCGGGCGATCCTGCGCAGGTCCTTGTCGGGGTTGACGGCGTAGGGATGCCCCACCGCCTCGAGCATGAAGACGTCGGTGACCGAGTCGCTGTAGGCGTAGCAGCGGTCGAGGTCGTAGCCGCGCTTGCGGGCCAGGTCCTTGATCGCCTTGGCCTTGTTCTCGGCGTAGGCGTAGAAGCGGATGCCGCCGGTGTACTTCCCGTCCGCGACCTCCATCCGCGTCGCGATCACCTTGTCGGCACCGAGCATCGCGCCGATCGGCTCGACGACCTCCGAGCCGCTGGTCGACACGATGATCACGTCGCGACCGGCCAGGTGGTGGGTCTCGATCAGGCTGACCGCCTCGTCGTAGACGATCGGGTCGACGATGTTGTGCAGGGTGTCGGCGACGATCTGGTTCACCGTCTCGACGTCCCACCCGGCGCAGAGCTGCGACATGAACTGCCGCATCTTCTCCATCTGGTCGTGGTCGGCGCCACCGACCAGGTAGACGAACTGGGCGTACGCCGACCGGAGCACCGCCCCGCGGGAGATCAGGCCGCCCGCCTGGAACTCGCGGCTGAACGCCAGCGTGCTCGACTTCGCAATGATCGTCTTGTCGAGGTCGAAGAACGCTGCCGTCGGTCGGGCCACCGGGCTCATGGCTTGAAGTGTAGGCAGAACCACCGATTCGCCTGCAGGGACAGCCATTTCGCGTCCACAGGCCGGATTCCACCAGCGCTGTCCACAGGGCAGCGTGCTCCGACGACGTCTTGTCCTGCTCCCGGCGGAGCATCGCCGCATGGACGTCACCGCACCCCTTCTGGTCTCGGCCGACCCGCTGCTCGTCACCGACGTGCAACGACTGTGTGCTGCCGCCGGCGTGGTGCCCCAGGTGGTCCGTGACTCGGCCCAGGCGCTGCGGCTGTGGGCCGGCGCACCGGTCGTGCTGGTGGGCGCGGACTGTGCAGCGGCCCTGGCTGGCTGCAGCCCTCCGCGACGACAGCGGGTGCACGTCCTGGGCCGCTCACCGGTCGGCGACGGCCTGTTCCGCGAGGCGCTGGGTCTCGGGGCCGAGACGGTGGCAGGACTCCCCGCCTCGGAGACCTGGCTGGTCGAGCTGCTGACCGACGTCGGTGACGGTGGGGCGACGCCGGGGGTGACGGTCGGCGTGATCGGCGGTTCAGGTGGTGCTGGGGCCACGATCTTCGCGGCTGCCCTCGCCCAGGTCGCGACGGCGGTGGGGCGGACCCTGCTGGTCGACGCCGACCCGATCGGTGCCGGCATCGACCGGGTGCTCGGGCTGGAGACCTCCGACGGCGTCCGTTGGGACTCGATGCTGCAGACCACCGGCCGCCTCAGCTCGCGCTCCCTGAGGGAGGCCCTGCCACGAGCCGGGAACCTGTCGGTCCTGACGTGGCCGACCGACCGACCGGCGTCGCTGCAGGCCTTCGCGGTGCGTGAGGTGCTCTCCGCGGGGCGACGCGGGTTCGACACCGTGGTGGTCGACCTTCCTCGCCACCGTGACGCGGTCGTCGACGAGACGATCAGCCGGTGTGACCACGTGGTGCTGGTCTCCACCCTCACGGTGCCGGGGGTCAGCTCCGCGGCGCGCGTCGCCCACCGCCTGCCGGACATGGCATCGTCGTGCCACCTGGTCACCCGGGGTGGTCGGGGAGGGGTCACCCCCGAGTCGGCGAGTCGTCTCCTGCGGATCCCCTTGCTGGCAGCGATGTCGGACCAGCGCGGGCTCGACGAGGCCATCAACCTGGGGGCAGGACCGACCCGGACCCGGCGTGGGGCCCTCACCCGCGCAGCCCGGTCCGCCGCCGCTGCGCTTCTCGTGACGCGGGAAAGCGTCGCGGCATGAGCGAGGCGCTGTCGGCGGGCGAGATCGTCGGGTTGCTGGACGGCGTCCGCGAGCGGCTGGCCCGCGACGCCGCTCCGCTGACCCCACAGCTCGTGGCGCAGGCCCTGCGCGAGCAGGGTCGGCCGGTGGGGGACGCGACGGTGTTGGCGGTGCACGACGCCCTGCGCCGAGACGTCGTCGGCGCCGGCCCGCTCGAACCGCTCCTGCGGCTGGAGGGCGTGACCGACGTGCTCGTCAACGGGGCCGGGCAGGTGTGGATCGACCGCGGCGGGGGCCTGGAGCTCACCGGCATCGTCTTCTCCGACGACCACGCCGTTCGTCGCCTTGCCCAGCGTCTGGCGGCCTCGGGGGGCCGGCGCCTCGACGATGCCTCGCCCTACGTGGACCTCCGGCTGCCGGACGGGTCCCGCTTCCATGCCGTGCTCGCACCTGTTTCGCGCCCGGGCACGGTCCTGTCGCTACGAGTGCCTCGCCCACGGGTCTTCACGCTGGCCGAGCTGGTGGACGCCGGAGCCGTCGCTGCCGAGGGCGCAGCACTGCTCGAGCTGGTGGTGCAGCGTCGTCTCGCGTTCCTGGTGAGTGGGGGCACCGGGTCGGGAAAGACCACCTTGTTGAACGCCCTGCTCTCGCTGGTGGACCGCGAGGAGCGGCTGGTGCTGGTGGAGGACGCCTCGGAGCTGCGGCCCGACCACGAGCACGTCGTCGCCCTGGAGGCGCGACCGGCCAACATCGAGGGCGCGGGCGAGATCACCCTGCGCACCCTGGTGCGACAGGCACTGCGGATGCGCCCGGACCGACTTGTCGTGGGGGAGGTGCGCGGAGCCGAGGTGGTGGACATGCTCGCCGCCATGAACACCGGCCACGAGGGTGGGTGCGCCACTGTCCACGCCAACTCGGCGGCCGACGTGCCGAGCCGCATCGAGGGCCTGGCCCTGGCGGCCGGGCTCAGCCGCGCGGCGGTGCACAGCCAGCTGCGCTCGGCGGTCGACGTGGTCGTCCACCTGGGGCGCGGCCCCGACCGACGGCGCCGGGTCCGCGAGATCGGTGTCGTCACCCGTGGCGGTGACGGTGACGTCGAGGTGCTGAGCGGGGTGAGCTTCGCGGCGGACGGCAGAGTGCTACCGGGGCCGAGCGTCGACCAGCTCGCGGGACTGATCGAACCGTGACGCTGTCTGCGGCCGGGGTCCAGGGGTCGACGCTGCTGACGGCGGTGCTGACGGTCGCCACGACCGTCCTGCTGGTGCCGGCCCGGCCCAGGGTGGACGGTGGTGCCCGGACTCATGCCTTGCCACCGGTCCTGGTGCCACTGGCGGTCGCCCTGTCGGTGCTGGGCCTGTGGGCCTGGCTGAGCACCGAGCGGTTCGTGCTGGTGGCAATGCTCGCCGGGGTCGCCGCGGGCGTGGTCCGTCTCGTCCGTCGGCAGCGGCAGTCCAGGGCGGCCGAGGAGCGCGCTGACCAGGTGCTGGCCGTGTGCGACGCGATGTCGTCGGACCTCGCGGCGGGACAGCCGCCGCTCCTGAGCCTCGACCGCGCGGCAGCCGAGTGGCCCGAGTTCGCCCCGGTGGCGGTCGCGGGACGCATGGGCGCCGACGTCCCGGCGGTGCTGAGGGAGCTGGCCACCCGCCCCGGTGCCCGGCAGCTGCGCACCCTGGCGGCGACCTGGCAGGTCGCCCACGACACCGGCTCCGGCCTCGCGGCGGCGATCGGACAGGCGGCTGCCTCGATCAGGGAGGACCGGCGGACGGCACGGCTGGTGGCGGCCGAGCTCGCCGCCGCGCACGCCACCGCCCGGATGCTGGCGGTGCTGCCGCTGGGAGTTCTCGTCCTCGGCTCCGGCATCGGGGGAGACCCGATCGGGTTCCTGACCGGTTCCGCGGCCGGTCTCGTGTGCCTTGGTCTCGGTCTCGGCCTCTCCGTTCGCCGGACTGCTCTGGCTCGAGCGGATCGCCGACCGGGTGCTCGGCCGATGACGTGGCTGGTGGCTCTTCTCGCCGGGGTGACGGTGCTCCTTCTCCTCGGTCGGCGTCCGAGCCTTCATCCGCTCCTGGTCGACGCGGCCGGTCCGGTTCCCGCAGTGCGAGCACGGGGACCGGCCCCGTTGCTACGGCTGCGCCCGTTGCTCGCGCTGGTCGCGGCCGGCGGCGGCTGGGTCATGGTCGGTGGCGCCTTCGGGGTGGCCGCTGGCGTCGTGTGTGCGGTGGCGGTGTGGGTGGTCCTCGGCCGCACCGAGGACCCTGCCGTCGTACGCCGCCGCGAGCGGCTGGTCGAGGACCTGCCCACCGGAGTCGACCTCCTCGGATCGTGTCTGGACGCCGGCGCGGCTCCGGAGTCTGCGCTGGTCGCTGTCAGCAGGGCACTCGGTGGCCCGGTGGGCGAGGAGCTGCTGGCGATCCACCACCGGCTGGAGATCGGGGTGGACCCTGCGCAGGTGTGGCGAAGCGTGGCTGCCCATCCACAGCTCGGGCCGCTGGGCCGCGCGGTGGGTCGCGCCCACGAGACCGGGGCTCCGGTCGGGGTGGCGGTCCACCGACTGGCGGAAGAGCTCCGCGACCGGGCACGCGCCGAGGTGGAGACCCGCGCACGGAGCATCGAGGTGAAGGCAGCGGCACCCCTCGGGCTGTGTCTGCTCCCCGCCTTCGTCATGCTCGGGGTGGTCCCGATGGTGGTCGGTGTCTTCGGCTCGATGCAGCTGTTCCGGTGACCGCCGACCGTCCACAGCCCGCCGGACGACCGAGGTTCTCCACCGGTCCGAAAGCGTTGGTGGCGGAAGAGTCGGCGGTCGAGAAATCTCATGCCTGTCAGGGAATTCGCCCGGACCACCAGGCCCGGGCCAGCAGTCAGGAGAAGTCATGAGCAACACCTCACTCGCCCTCGTCCGGGACGACACCAGCACGGTCAGGGACGAGGCCGGGGCCACCACCGCGGAGTACGCCACCGTCACGGGATGCGGCGTCGGTTTCGCGGCGGTGCTCTTCAAGTTCCTCACCAGCGACATGGGGCAGCAGCTCCTGAAGTTCATCTTCAACGCCATCAAGGGCCTGCTGCCCTTCTGAGAGATCCGGGACCGACCGGCGGGGTGGGATGGGGCTGCCCGTCCCGCCGGTCACACCAGCTGTCAGTCACAGGAACCAGTCATCAGGAACCAGTCATCAGGAACCGGGAGGGACTCGTGCTTCGACGTCGTGAGTCCGGAGCCGTCACCGCCGAGACGGCGGTCGCGCTCCCCTTGATCGCGGTCTTCGCCGTCTCGATGGCGTGGTTGGTCAGCGTGGGCATCACCCAGGTGCGGGCCCTCGACGCGGCCCGCGAGACCGCGCGCGCGGCGGCGCGCTCCGACGGCACCGGGGCGGCGCTCACACTCGGCCAGCGTGTCGCACCCTCCGGCTCCCGCATCACGGTGGGCCATGACGATGGCACCGTGGTGGTGCGGGTGAGCAGCCCGGTCAACGGCCCGGCGGGCCTCTTCGGCCACTGGGCCACCTTCCGGGTCGAGGCAGAGGCCGTCGCCGCTCAGGAGCCCGGACAGTGAGAGGACCTCACGACCAGTCAGGTGCGGCCACGATCCTCGCCGTCGCCATGATGGGCTTCCTGGTCACCGTCACGGTCGCCGCGACCGGCGTCGTCGGGATCGTGGCGGTCCATCGTCGGGCTCAGTCGGCTGCTGACCTGTCCGCGCTCGCGGGAGCAGCCGCCCTCCAGGACGGAGGGGACGCCTGTCGACGGGCCGGATCCATCGCGGCCCGCAACGGCGCCGCCCTGCGGCGGTGCGAGGTGGACGACTGGACGGTGTCGGTGGTGGTCTCCCGGGAGCTGAGGCTTCCCGGCAGCTCGATGGAGCTCGCCGCCCGTGGTCGGGCCGGACCGGTGAGTGAGCTGCGCAGCCCGTGAGGACCTCGCCTCTGTCGCGAAGCCCAGGAGATCGCCCGGATCGGTGGGGCCGTCGTCAGCGGTCGTCGCGCTCGGTGTCGTCGTTGCCGTCCCGCTCGTCGCGCTTGTAGGCGTCCAGCTTGTTGCTGAGCTCGCTGACCTTCTTGCGGTCCGACCGGCGGGCCGACGCGCGCTTGGCCGCGTTGCGGAACATGCCGAGGCTCAGGACGAAGAGCAGCAGCGTGCCCATGCCGGCGAAGAAGACGAGCGAGGCACTGCCCGTGATGTCGAAGGCGCCCATGTCGATGACGGTGGTGTCGTTGCCCCCGAAGAGGGCCGCGATCACGAGCAGGACAGCGACGATCAGGACGAGGAGGGCGGCGACGAACACGGGAGGGTCCTCTCGAGAAGTGGTGCACCGACCTTAGTGCGCCCGCTCAGGCGTCGGCCTGCGGCGCGCCAGCCAGCAGGAGGTCGAGCAGCGCGATCGCACCGTCCTTGTCGAGCGGGTTGTTCTGGTTGCCGCACTTCGGCGACTGCACGCAGGACGGACAGCCCTCCGCGCAGCCGCAGGAGGAGATCGCCTCCCGGGTCGCCCGAAGCCACCGGGCCGCCGCGTGGAAACCGCGCTCGGCGAAGCCCGCACCGCCCGGGTGCCCGTCGTGCACGAAGACGGTGAGCTTCCCGGTGTCGGCGTGGAGCGCGGTCGAGACGCCGCCGATGTCCCAGCGGTCACACGTCGCGAAGAGTGGCAGCAACCCGATCGAGGCGTGCTCCGCCGCGTGGGCGGCGCCGGGGAGGTCGGCCTCCGACAGTCCGGACCCGGCCAGGAGGTCGGCGGGAAGGGTCCACCACACGGCTGTCGTCTGGAGCAACCGTTCGGGCAGGTCGAGTGGCTCCTCGCCGAGGACCTCGCCGCTGGGCACCGCGCGCTTGAGGAAGGAGACCACCTGATGGGTCACCCGCACGCTGCCGAGGCTCAACCGGGCCTCGCCCCAGGTGGTCGCCGCGCGTTCGTCGAGGATCTCGATGTCGGTGATCTCCCGCGCGGACGTCGAGTAGTCGGGGTCCGCCTGCACCACGACGGCCACCGACTCCTCGAGGTCGAGCTCGTCGACCAGCCAGGTCTCGCCCTGGTGGAGGTAGACCGCGCCCGCGTGAGCGGTGGCGTGGGAGGACGAGTGGTCGACGGTGCCGAGGACACGTCCGGTCCCGGACTCGATGAGCCGCACGGGCGTGCCGCCCGAGGAGCGGATGTCGGCCAGGTCGCTGGCCCGCCGGCGGTCGGTCCAGAACCACCCGTGGGGACGCCGCCGCAACAGGCCGCCCGCGGTCAGCGCGTCCACGGCGGTCCGGGCGCCCGCACCGAACAGCGGCAGGTCGGCCAGGGTGAGGGGTGACTCGGCCGCGGCGGCACACAGGTGTGGTCCGAGGACGTAGGGGTTGTCGGGATCGAAGACATTGGCCTCGACGGGCTGTCCGAGCAGCGCCTCGGGGTGGTTGACGAGGTAGGTGTCCAGCGGGTCGTCGCGGGCCACCATCACCCCCAGTGCATCGCGTGCGCCGCGCCCGGCCCGCCCGACCTGTTGCCACAGCGCAGCGCGGGTGCCGGGGAACCCCGCGAGCAGGACGGCGTCGAGCCCGCTGATGTCGATGCCGAGCTCGAGCGCGTTGGTCGCGGCCAGTCCCAGGAGCCGGCCCGACCGCAACGCCTCCTCGAGCTCGCGCCGCTCCTCGGGGAGGTAGCCCCCGCGGTAGGCCGCGACCTGGTCCACCAGGCTGGCGTCGACCTCGCCCAGCAGCCGCCGGGCGGCCAGGGCGACCGTCTCCACGCCGCGGCGCGAGCGCACGAAGGCCAGCGTCCGCACCCGCTCGACGACCAGGTCGGTGAGAAGGTCCGCGACCTCGCTGGCGGCCGAGCGGCGTACGGGGGCGCCGTTCTCGCCCTTGCCGGGGACGAACGGTGGCTCCCAGAGCGCGAGCGCGGTGCGTCCGCGTGGAGACCCGTCGTCGGTGACGGCGATGACGTCGTGCCCGGTCAGCCGGGTGGCCGAGACCTCTGGGTCGGCCACGGTCGCCGAGGCCAGGACGAAGGTCGGGTGGGCGCCGTACAGCGCCGCGACACGCCGAAGACGGCGAACGATCTGGGCGACGTGCGCCCCGAACACGCCGCGGTAGTGGTGGCACTCGTCGATGACGACGTAGCGCAGCGAGCCGAAGAAGCGGGACCAGCGGGCGTGGCCCGGCAGCAGCGAGCGATGGAGCATGTCGGGGTTGGTGAGGACGTACTCGCCGTGGTCACGCGTCCACTCCCTCATCTCAGGGGTGGAGTCACCGTCGTGGGTGCCGCACCTCAGGTCGGGAAGGCCGAGACGTCTCAGCGCGGCGAGCTGGTCCTGGGCCAGTGCCTTGGTCGGCGCGAGGTAGAGGACGCTCGCGCCACGCTGCCCCTTGGGGCCACGGCTCGACTCGATCGCCTCCAGGCCCGGCAGCAGGTAGCACAGGGACTTGCCCGACGACGTGCCGGTGGAGACCACGGTGTGCTGGCCGCCGTGAGCGAGGTCGGCGGCGGCCCGCTGGTGCGTCCAGGGTGTGGGTACGCCGGCGCCCTCGAACGCCTCCCGCACGGGGTCACCGAGCCACGTCGGCCAGCTCGACTCGCGGGCCGGTCGCGGTGGCACGACCTCGAGGTGCCTCAGGCACTCTGCTCGCCCGGGGGCAGCGCTGAGCCGGGCCATCAGCGTTTCGAGATCCATCACCTGCACCCCGTCAGTCTTTCAGCGGCCTCTGACGGTCTGCCCACGGCGTGTCCGCGAACATGGTTCAATACCCACGTTGATGTGGAAACCGTTGAGGCGGGGGACCGGAGCCGGTCCGGTGGCTCGGAGGAGAGACCGTGGATCTTTCGCTGCAGACCCGTGAGGTCGACAGTCGCACGATTGTCGCTGTCGGGGGCGAAATCGACGTCTACACGGCTCCGAAGCTGCGCGACAAGATCACCGAGCTCGTCGGTGAGGGTCGCCACAACCTCGTGATCGACATGGAGGGCGTCGACTTCCTCGACTCGACCGGGCTCGGTGTCCTCGTCGGCGGCCTGAAGAAGGTCCGCGCCCACGACGGGACGATGGAGCTGATCTGCTCCCAGGACCGCCTCCTCAAGATCTTCCGGATCACCGGTCTGGCCAAGGTCTTCACGATCCACGAGTCGGAGTCAGCGGCGCTCGGCGCCTGACCCACGACAAGCCGGGCGGGGGTTCGGTCGAGCCGCTGCCACGACACGCTCGGGAGTGTGAACCCGGTCACTGCGGTGCGCCCTGTGGCACGTAGACTCCGCGGCGGTCAACTACTGACAAACCCCGAGGAGAAACATGACCGGGCTGATCCCCGCTGTCGTGGCACTCGACGGAGCCAACCTCGTACTGGTCATCATCGTCGCCGTGATCGCGCTCGTCGCGCTCGCGCTGGCAGGGATGTTCCGCAACGAGGTCCTGGCGGCCGACGAGGGCACCGACAACATGAAGAACATCGCGCACGCGGTGCAGGAAGGCGCCAACGCCTACCTCACCCGTCAGTTCCGCACGCTCGGCATCTTCGCCGCTGTCGCGTTCGTGGCACTGCTCGCGCTCCCTGCTGACGACATGACGGTCCGGATCGGCCGGTCGATCTTCTTCCTGGTCGGTGCCGGTTTCTCCGGAGCCGTCGGATACCTCGGCATGGGCCTCGCGGTGAAGGCCAACCTCCGGGTGGCCGCCGCGGCCAACGACGTCGGCCGCGACCCGGCCATGAAGATCGGCTTCCGCACCGGCGCCATGGTCGGCATGCTCACCGTGGGCCTCGGCCTGCTCGGTGCGAGCATCGTCGTCCTCCTGTTCAAGGACGAGGCGCCGCACGTGCTCGAAGGTTTCGGCTTCGGTGCCGCGCTCCTCGCGATGTTCATGCGAGTCGGTGGTGGCATCTTCACCAAGGCCGCTGACGTCGGGGCCGACCTGGTCGGCAAGGTGGAGCAGAACATCCCCGAGGACGACCCCCGCAACGCGGCCACCATCGCCGACAACGTGGGCGACAACGTCGGCGACTGCGCCGGCATGGCGGCCGACCTGTTCGAGTCGTACGCCGTGACGCTGGTCGCCGCGCTGATCCTCGGCTCGCAGGCCTTCGGCGACGCCGGCCTGGTCTACCCGCTGATGATCCCCGCTATCGGTGCGCTGACCGCGGTCCTCGGTGTCTACATCACCACGCCGCGTCCCGGTGAGAACGGCCTGACCACGATCAACCGGGCGTTCTACATCTCCGCCTCCGTCGGCGCCGTGGCCTCGGTCATCGCCTCCTACATCTACCTCCCGGGCAGCTTCGCCGAGTTCAGCAACGTGATGGGCACCGACATGTCGGGCGCCTCGGGCGACCCCCGCCTCATCGCCTCCTCCGCGGTGGTCATCGGCATCGTCATGGCGGCCGGCATCCTCGCGCTGACCGGCTACTACACCGGCACGGAGTACAAGCCGGTCAAGGGTGTCGCCGAGACCTCCCTGACCGGTGCGGCCACCGTGATCCTCAGTGGCCTCTCCGTCGGCTTCGAGTCCGCCGTCTACACGACGCTGGTCATCGGTGCTGCGGTGTTCGGTGCCTACCTCCTCGGTGGCGCGACGCTGACCATCTCGCTGTTCGCGGTGGCGCTGGCCGGTTGCGGCCTGCTCACCACGGTCGGCGTGATCGTGGCCATGGACACCTTCGGCCCGGTCTCCGACAACGCCCAGGGCATCGCCGAGATGTCGGGCGACGTCAGCCCCGAGGGCGCCCAGATCCTCACCGAGCTGGACGCGGTCGGCAACACCACCAAGGCCATCACCAAGGGGATCGCGATCGCGACGGCGGTCCTCGCGGCCACGGCGCTGTTCGGCTCCTACTCGACGTCGGTCTTCGAGGCGCTCGCCAAGGCCAACCCGGCCGTGGACGAGTTCAACCTGGCGGACTTCTTCGTCTTCAACCCGGGCGTCCTCGTGGGCGTGCTGCTGGGTGCCGCGGTCGTCTTCATGTTCTCCGGCCTGGCCATCAACGCCGTCGCTCGCGCGGCCGGCGCCGTGGTCTACGAGGTCCGTCGCCAGTTCCGCGACATCCCCGGGATCATGGAGGGCACCGGTCGTCCGGAGTACGGCAAGGTCGTCGACATCGTCACCAAGGACTCGCTGCGCGAGCTGGTCACGCCCGGCCTGCTGGCCGTGCTGGCCCCGGTCGCGGTGGGCTTCGGCCTCGGCGTCACGGCGCTGGCCGGGTTCCTGGCCGGCGCGATCGGCACCGGCACGCTGATGGCCGTCTTCCTGGCCAACGCGGGTGGGGCCTGGGACAACGCCAAGAAGCTGGTCGAGGACGGTCACCACGGTGGCAAGGGCTCCTCGTCCCACGAGGCGACGATCATCGGTGACACCGTCGGTGACCCGTTCAAGGACACCGCCGGTCCGGCGATCAACCCGCTGATCAAGGTGATGAACCTGGTCTCGCTGCTGATCGCGAGCGCCGTGGTGTCGCTGAGTGTCGGGGAGAACCAGAACGACGTGGTGCGGATCCTGATCGCGCTCGTCGCCACGGCCATCATCGTGGTCGCGGTCGTGATCTCGAAGCGCCGCGGAAACGTGATGACCGACGACGCGC
>CAWJLT010000013.1:0-138114 GCA_963843775.1 uncultured Actinomycetota bacterium | reverse complement strand
TGCTCGCGCTGCCGCCGGGTTTCCACTACGAGGTCGTGACTTACGCCGGAAGACCAAGCTCGAGGACGGCACGGGGTCACCCCGTCGAACCATGACGGGACTGCTGTCTTCGACGCGCCCCGGGGTCGATTGCGGCTGATCCAGAACCACGAGCTCGCGGCCGGTTCGCCGCTCGGCGTCCCGCACGTCGCGGGCACGGTCTACGACCCGGGGGCGCTCACGGCCGGTGGCTGCACCGTGATCGAGACCGACCGCCGCGGACGCAACCACGGTGAGTGGGTGGGATCTCCGGGACGCCCACCAACTGCGCCGGCGGCCCACGCCCTGGGGCACCTGGCTCACCTGCGAGGAGACCGAGACCAAGGCCGGCACCGCCTGGACGGCACGGCAAGAGCGGCACCTACACCGGACCACGGCTACGTCTTCGAGGTCTTCGGCCGACGGCACGGCCGCTGCCCAAGCCGATCAAGGCGTTCGGCCGGTACGCCCACGAGGCACTGCGCGGTCGACCCGGACCCGCACGCGCGTCTACCTCTCCGAGGACGCGAGCAGCCCAACGGCCTGTTCTACCGATGGACCGCACCCGACGGGGTGAAGCTCGGCCCCGGCATCGCCAACAAGCTCGGCGACACGCGGGCAAGCTCGAGGCGATGGCCATGATCATGGACGACGGCTCGGTGCTCCCCGACGTCGCCTACCTCACCTCGGCACAGCTCGGCCGCCCGTTCCGGGTCAGCTGGGTGAACGTGCCCGAGCGCGACGGCCAGACCACGTCCGTGCGCAAGCAGTTCACCGACGAGGTCACCCGCGGCAAGAAGTTCGAGGGCGTCTACGGCACCGACAAGGGCGTGTACGTCGTCAACAGCTTCGCCTTCAACACCGAGGACCTGCCCGCCGACGCGGTCAAGCACGACGGCATGGTGTGGTTCTACTCCTACCGGACCGGACGATCACGCTGGTGACGTACTTCCCGCACCAGACCACCACCGAGACCGGGGCGACGCCCCGCTACGAGGGCTCGTCTTCGACGGCCCGGACAACGTGACGGCCACCCCGTGGGGCACGCTCGTCCTGGCCGAGGATGGGGCCGGCGCCTCGCACGTGCTGAGCACGGTTCCCGGAGGCCCGACGTACGCCATCGCAAGCAACCAGCTCAACATCGGCACCGAGGCCGCGCCGGAGTACACCGAGTTCACCGGTCCGACGTTCTCGGCGGACGGCAAGGTGCTGTTCGTCAACATCCAGACCCCTGGTATCACGCTGGCGATCACCGGGCGGTGGGAGAAGTACCTCGGCTGATGAGCCCTTGGGCGCCGTGCCAGGCCGGCGATTGTTACGACCTGGTAGCGATTGTGCCGGCCGCGGGCCGGGTGTTCACTTTCCTCGGCATGGCCGATGCTGATGAGGTGCATGCCCTGCAGATGGTCTCCGAGCGCCTGCGGGGAAAGTTCCCCGACGCGCGTCCGGAAGGCATCGCGCAGCTGGTGAACGAGGCGCATCACCAGTTCGACGGAAGCCCGGTGAGGGCCTTCATCCCGGTGCTGGTGGAGCGTGAGGTCGCAGATCGTCTGCGACTGCCGAGCCCGCGGATCGCGCTGGATGCCTCTGGGGCCATCGGCTGACGCGTCGAGTCGATCACTCGAGCCACCGCGGCCGGCTGTTCATCAGCTGCTCGCGGCCGCGGGCGTAGCCTGCCAGCCCGGCCCGAGCGGCGCGGTGCTCCGCCTCGCAGAGATGGCCCAGGAAGAACGCCTGCGCGGGCGTCGCGGCGGTGGCCAGCTCGCGCAGGTACTCTTGCGCCAACGTGCTGTCCTGGACCTCTCCCAGCGCCTCTTGGAGCCTCGCGGCCCGGCGCACCAGTCGGCGAGCGTCGGCGCCTTGGACCGGCACCTGCGACTCGGCCGAGTACCGCAGCCTCTTGGCGGCCTTGCGGACCTCATGGAGCTGCTCGGGGGGTGTCGTCGGAGCAGGAGAGGCAGTGACCATCCGGTGGGGGACTCGCTCCAGGTCCTCGTTGATGCAGGTGCGCACGCTCACCCCCTCATCGATCTCCGCGAGGACAGGTGGTCGGGCGCCGAAAAGCGCGAGTCCTGCCAGCAACCTGACGCATCGCGTGGAGTCCAGCTCGGCACGCGCACGCTCCACGGCCCGGGCGTGAGCGCCGGCGAGGGAGTCCACGATCAGCTGGGTCGTCTCCGGGTGCTGACCCGAGGGCTGCGAGAGGCGCGCCGACAACACCTCCAGGTCGCGCGCGGCTCCGAGATGTACGAAGAGCCACTTGAGCTCGGTGCGGAGCGGCCTCGTGACGGTCGTGTCCAGGAGTGGATCGAACGTGGCCAGCAGGCTGCGCAGCCGCCGCAAGGACACGCGAGTGCGGTGGGTGCTGCTCGACGGCTGCTCACGAAGAGCGACGCCCTGGGTGACGATGTCGTCAGCGAGCGTCACGAGGAGGGCGCGGACGGCGGACTCTGGTCCTGGTGAAGCGACGCCCGTGGAGGTCATGCGCTGGTCCTATCACCCGTGGATGACCAGCAGGTTGGTCGGGAGCTGATCAGGCGAGTCCCGCTTCGTCGAGCCCTTCGCCACGTCCGCGGGCCTGCCAGCCGAGGCTGGTGGTGAGCCGGTTCGCGTCGGCGTCACTGTTGACCGGATCAACTGGTCCTCGGAGAGGCGTTGGCGCGGGACGTGGTCACGGACCATCAGCTGGACGTAGCCCGGGTGGCCGCCGAGACGACGTACGGCCAACACGTCCTCCCACGAGAGCCGTGTGGAACGGCCCCCTCGGTCGAGCGTGACCCCATCCTCGTCCCAGTGGATCGAGGTGCCGTGGTGACGGTAGTGCCCGTCCAGACCGTGCATGGGCGAGAAGGTACCCCTTGAAGGTGAACACGCAACTAGTCCCTTTTCCTGGCCGCCGGCCTCGGAGCCGGTCTCCCCAGCGTCAGCCGACGCGTGTCCCCGAACGTGTACCCCTGATGGATGCCTTCAGGTCCTTCGCCGGACGTACGGGGGAGCGATGCTCGTCGTGCCGTGAAAGATGGACCCGGGAGGGGGCGAGATGCCATGACGATGTCTAAGGTCACTGCCGAGGGTGTGCACACCTACCTCGAGCTGCTTCGACTGCTCGACGGGATCCAGCACGACCACCCCGAGGTCTCTGCCCCGCTGAGACTTGCCCTGCAACGAGCGCGTCGTGAGGGTCAGCTCGGCGCACTGGACGATGACCGGTTCCGGTCCGCGATCGCAGCGGTGGGCCCGGGAGCACTCGGGTGAGCCGGTAGTCAGGAGGTCCAGGCCCGCCAGAGCGCGGCGTACTCGCCGTCCTCGCGGTCGACCAGCTCGTCGTGGCTGCCGAGCTCGGCGATCCGGCCGTCGATGACCACGGCGATCCGGTCGGCGTCGTGGGCCGTGTGGAGGCGGTGCGCGATGGCCACGACGGTGCGGCCCTCGAGCAGGGCGTTCATCGACCCCTCCAGCGAGCGCGCGGTGCGCGGGTCGATCAGGAGGTGGCCTCGTCGAGCACCAGCGTGTGGGGGTCGGCGATGATCAGCCTGGCCAGCGCGACCTGCTGTGCCTGAGCGGGGGTCAGGGGCTGCTGGCCGGAGCCGATCCGGGTGTCCAGGCCGCGCGGCAGCCGCTCGACCCAGTCGCGCGAGCCGACGGCCGCGAGGGCCGCCCAGACCGCGTCGTCGGGGGAGTCCTCGCGCGCGAGCACGATGTTGTCCCGCACGGTGCCGATGAAGACGTGGTGCTCCTGGGTGACCAGTGCCACCTCGGTGCGGAGGACCTCCAGGGGCAGGTCGACCAGGTCGGCACCGCCGACGGTGGCCGACCCGGTGCGCGGGCGGTTGATGCCGGACAGCAGCCGGCCGAGCGTGGACTTGCCGGACCCGGAGGGACCGACGACCGCGAGCCGCTCGCCGATGCCCAGCTCGAGGTCGATGCCGTGGAGCACGTCGTGGTCCGGACGGTAGGCGAAGCGCAGGTCCCGGCCGACCAGTCGGCGCCCGTCGGGGCGCTGGTCGGTGGGTGCCCGGTCCGGCGGCACCTCCGCGATGCCGAGCAGTCGCGCCGTCGACGTCGCACCGACCTGCAAGCCGGTCCAGCTCGCCGACGAGCCGGTCGAGCGGCCCGCTGAGCGACTCGACGTACAGCACGGCCGTGGTGATCTGGCCGAGCGACAGGTAGCCGTAGGCGTACCCCCAGGCGCCCACCACGAGGGTGAGGACGCGGGGGGTGTTGAAGGCGACGTCGATGACCGCGAAGAGCAGGTTGCGCAGCGACATGGTGTAGCGCTCGGCCTGGGCGGAGACGGCGATGTCGTCGTCGCCCTGGGCCACGCGGCGACCGGACAGGCCGAGGGCCTCGACGGTGCGGGCGCCCTCGACGGTCTCGGTCAGCGTCGTGTTGATCCGGGAGTACGTCGCGCCCTCGGTGATGTAGCCCCGGGGAGCACGGCGGAGGTAGCTGCGGATCGCGAGGTAGCTGGTGCTGATGACGAGCAGGGACGGCACCGCCAGCAGCACCGAGTTGAGCAGCATCGCGACCACGGACAGGGCGACGGTCAGCAGCGAGATGATCGCCATCGGCAGACCGAACTGGACCGCCCGGCTCATGGTGCCGACGTCGCGGGTCACCCGCGTGACGAGGTCGCCGGTGCTGGCGCTCTCCACCTGGCCCAGCGGCAGGCGGAGGATCGTGCGGACGATGTACTCCCGTGCGGACGCGAGCAGGTCCTGCCCGAAGAGCGTCGAGGTCCGTTGGGCGAAGAAGGTGAAGAGCGCCTGCGTCACCACCACGCCGACGACCAGCAGCGCGACCTGGTCGAGGCCCGCCCCGTCGGCGTTCACCGTGCGGTCGACGAGGTTGCCCAGCAGCCGGGGTACGACGAGCGCGGTGGCCGCCGTGAGTCCGTTGAGCACCACGAGGGTCACGAAGGCGCGACGGCGTTCGGCGATGAGGCTCCTGGCGAAGCGCAGGACCGCACGGTCGCCGGCGACGGGCCAGCCGCGTTCGGGATGACGCGACGCCTCGTAGACGCGTTCGGCCTGCTCGCGGCGAAGGTGGTGCCGCAGCCGCCACGCCGCGAGTCGCTCCGCCATCGGCGCATCGACCGGCGGCACGAGCCGCGGGTCCACGACGGGAGTGTCGCTGCTGTGGTCGGACCAGGTCTCTGCCGAGGTGCCGAGCAGGTCGGCGGTCACGTCGTCACCTCCTCGTCCATCGACCGGGCCACGACCGCGCGGTACGTCGGGTCGTGGGCCAGCAGGTCGTCGTGACGACCGTCGGCCACGACCCGGTCGTCGGCCAGCACGACCACCCGGTCGGCGTGGTGGAGCCAGAGCGGAGAGACGGTGCACACGAGCGTCGTACGCCCGTGGCGCAGGTGGGTGACCCGCTCCGCGATCCGCGCCTCGGTGTGGGCGTCGACGGCCGAGGTCGGCTCGACGAGGACCAGGATCGGGGCGGACGCGGCCAGGGCGCGGGCCAGCACCACCCGCTGACGCTGGCCGCCCGACAGGCCGCGGCCGCGCTCGTCGAGCTCGCCCTGCCAGCCGCCGGGGAGGGCGTCGTACACGTCCTCGGCGTCGGCGGCCACCAGGGCCGCCTCCGCCTGCCGGCGGGTGAGGCGCCGGTGCGGGTCGATCGCGTCCTGGAGGGTGCCGGCGAAGAGCTGGCTCCCGGTGTCGGACACCAGGATCGTCGAGCGTACGTCGGTGAGCGAGGCGTCAGCGAGGTCGACGTCGCCGAGCCGGACCCCCCACGCACCACGCGCGCGCTCGGCGTCACGGGCCGTGATCTCGGCGCGCCTGCGGGCGCGCTCGGACCGGACGGCGCGGGCCGCCCGCCCCCTGAGTCCCTCCTCGAGCTCCTCGCTGACCGGCTCGGTGTCGGCAGGGAGGTAGCGGCCCAACCGGTCGGCCAGCCGGGCCGACTCCTCGGGGACGGCGCTGACGACCACGGTGAGCTCCGAGGGCCGCAGCCTCAGACCAGTCAGGTCGTCGGTGAGGCTTGCGTCCGCGTCCAGCTCGGCCGGGACGGCCCGGTCGGGCCACGGCGGCTCGGGTTCGAAGATCGCGATCGCCTTGCGGGCGCTCACCGTCGACCGGGTGATCTTCTGCGCGAACTCGAAGAACGTCCGGATCGGGCCGATCAGGTAGAGCCCGTAGCCGAGGAAGCTGATCAGCTGGCCGATGGAGAGCCGGTCGGCCAGCACCTCCCGCGTGCCGAGCCACAGGAGCAGCACCAGGAAGACCCCGGAGAAGAGCACGCCGAGGGCCTCGATGACGGCCTGCCAGATCCCGGCCGAGACGCCGGCGGCCCGTGAGCTCTGCGACTGCTGGGCGTAGTTGCGCCCGAACGTGCGCTCGCCGCCGATGCCTCGCAGGATGCGCAGCCCGGCCACGATGTCACTCGCCATCGAGGTCAGCTCGGAGTTGCGGGAGCGCTCCAGCTCCTGGCGGCGGTGGAGCGGGCGGAGGAACGGCAGGGCCACCCCGACCAGCACGGGTGCGGCGACCAGCACCACGATGCCGAGCCGGGGGGAGGTCGCCATCACGATCGCGGCCACCGCCAGGAAGGAGACCAGCTGCGAGCCGGCCCGAGCGATGATCTCGGTCATCGCGCCGAACTCGTCGGAGTCGCTGGACGCGACGCTCAGGATCTCGCCGGTGGGGGAGCGCCGCGGCAGCACGTGGCCCATCTGCGCCGCCTTGCGGGTGACGGCCTTCGTGGTGCCGTAGAGGCTGATCAGCCAGCTGCGTACGACGAGCGTGTGCAGCAGGATGCCGAAGACGGCCCCGATCAGGGTGACGGCGAGCAGCGCGCCCGCGCCGGCCGCGATCGCCCCTGGGTCCTGGCCCACCACCCCGGCATCGATCGCCCGCCCGAAGATCCACGGGCCGGCGATGAGCGGGAGCTGCCACAGCACGCCGAACATGGTGGCGATGGCCACCACGTTCCCCTGCTGCCGCAGGACCCAGCGCAGGAACCTGATCGGGCTGCGGGTGTCGGGCGCCTCGCCGACCGGCTCCCCCTCGGGGGACCAGAACGTCGTCACGAGGGGAGGGAAGTCACGCATGGCACCTGCAGCCTAGGTCGACGAAGGAGGCGCGGCGAACCATTTGTCCCGGGCCCCGCTGAGCAGTGACCTGCCTTTCGCACCTGAGGATCGCGGCGTGCGCCCAGCAGGGTCGTCGTACGGCCTTCCGCCGAGGGGAGGACTGGGGGAGACTCAGGCGTGCGCCCGGGTGCCCTCACGAGACCTTCGACCCTGATGCCGCTGGTGGTGCTCGTCTCCGCAGCGGCGGTCGCGGGCTGCAGTGCGGGAGGTCAGTCCGCCACGCCAGCCGTCCACGCATCGAGCGGCGAGGCGAAGCAGGGGACTCTGGTCGGTCAGGTCGTGTACGTCGGAGGGCCGGCGCCCGGATCTCCACGCCCGGTGGCCGGGGGAGCGGTGATGTTCGCGGGCAACGAGCGCACCTCGACCGCCATGTCGGAGCGGGGCCGCTTCTCCGCGGAGCTCGAGCCGGGCGTCTACGTCGTGACGGCCACCAGCCCCGACTACGAGTCCGGTGACGCGGCCTGCGAGGCGGCGCATCCGGTCCGTGTGAGCGCTGGGGAGACGGCGTCGGTCAAGGTCTTCTGCCAGGCCAGGTAGCCCCAGCGGTCAGCCGCCGTCCTCGGTCAACGTCGTGGCCGGCAGCCAGTCGGCCCCGAGGAGCTCGGCGAGCGCGGTGAGGCCGGTGGTGTCGCCGCCCACCGTGTCGGAGGCTGCGGCGATACGCTCGACCATCACCTTGCCGACCGTCTCCTCGACGGTGCCCTCGGCGTACGCGATGTGCCACGGCGAGACCTGGTGGTCGCGGTGGGTGCGGCCGGTCACCTGCCTCCCGGCGATGCCTGAGAAGCGGGCCTGGTGGAAGACGCCGACCCGGGGTTCGGAGCTGGCCTGAAGACCGTCGGTCAGGGTCTCGCCGGCGTGGAGGCTGATCGAGGCGACCGTCGTGAACACGCAGACCTTCGCCTGCCCGGTCTGGAACCGGAGTCGCTCGGCCTCGAGGTCGAAGCGGCCGCGGCCGTAGATGGTGGCGACCTCGAGGCCCGAGTCGCGCAGCCGATCGGCGATGGGGTCGGCGGCGGTCCCGACGAACTCGACCGAGCAGGCCACCTGTCGCTCCGCCCGGACCTGCTGGGCGATCCAGTCGACCGTCGAGTCGACGCGGATCAGGCCCGCCTTCTGCCGGAAGCGCAGCAGCGCGGCGCGACCCTTCACGACGTTGCGGCCGCGTCGGGCGATGTCCATCTCGCGGCAGAACTCGCCCCACTCGGCCTCGTACGCCGCACGCTCCACCGGGGTGAGGGCCACCGGCATGCCGGAGATCTGCACCGGTCCCCACGGCGCGGCGCGGTGCAGCATGGCCGGGGGACGCTCCTCGTCGAGCCAGCTGCGCACCAGCTTGAGGTCGGCGGCGCGTCGGGCCGGGTCGGTGGTCCAGGTCGCGCCGTACCGTCCCTGCTCCACGCCCACACCGTGGCGCTCGAGCGCGGTGGCGAACGCCGTCCCGGGCTGCGTGGCGGAGGCCCACTCCTTCATCGGCTCGCCGAGCACCTGGGCGTAGGCAGGAGCGAGGTAGGGCAGCTCGAGCGGCGTGTGCCCCGGCGTCGCGGTGGTCGCGATGACGAACGGCGCCTTGTCGTGCGGTCGCCCGTGTCCCGAGATCCGGGCCCAGAGCTTCCAGCGCTTCGTCGTCGTACGGCGCAGCGCGTGGGCCTCGTCGGCGATGATCACGTCCCACGTGTGGTCCTTGACCTTCTCCAGCCGGTCCCAGGTGATCACGACCCATTCGAGACCGCCGTCGCCCAGCGCCGTGATGGTCCGGCACCAGTGGCCGATCGTGATCGCCGCAGGTCGGTCGGCCACGACGAGCACTCGTCGCGCACCGCGGACGTCGCCCACCGCGGTCGCTCCCAGCACCGCAGAGATCGTCTTGCCCACGCCGGGCTCGTCGGCCAGCAGGAACTGCCGTCCGCCCGCCATGGCGCGCGCGGCGATCGCATCCGCCGCCTCGAACTGGCTCCTTCTGGGCTCGAGCGCCTCGGTCGGCTGCGGGCTGGGCGTCGGGTCGTCGGGGTTCAGGGAGTTCTCGATGAACCGTCCGAGCGTGTGGGGTCCCGGAGCGTACGGCGCGAGGTGCGCGGGCAACCTGCCCCCGACGTACAGGTGGGTCTTGACGGCCGGGTGCCAGCCGGCGCCGTCGACCTGCGTCCCGTAGGGCACGTCGAGCACCCACACTCGCTCACCCGGCCCGGCGGTCGGCAGCGGCCGAGGCGCCTGCCGCGTCCCGCTCCGCCGCGTGGACCCTCTGCGTCGACGATCACCGGATCGACGAGGACTGGCCACCCCCGGACGTTATCGGGGCATCGACCACGAACAGCGTTGGCTCGCCCGCGTCCGCGCCAGTGTACGAGTCACCCGCCGGGCTCAGCGGGTCTGCGGCTACGCGCTCAGACCCACCTGGACGACGTCTGCGCCGGCCGCACTCCCTCGGCAACATCGCCTTGTGCCTGAGATAATCGTGCCCGAACTCGGCCCATGCCTCGCTCTCGTCGCCCTGCGACCGCCCACGGTCTTCCCCTGGGAGGTGACTGCGCCCGTTGGTCCGCCGGCCCCGACACTTCGCCGTGCCCGACGGCCACGACGATGACGGACCTCAGAGCCGTCGGAACCTACGAACCCGACGCAGCGACCGCCCACCAACCCGAGACGACCCCCGACGCCGCTCCGATGGACGTCTTGCCTCCACGGCGGAGCCGCTCCCTCGACGACGAGAACCGCGTCTCCGACGTGCACGAGGCGGTCTACGCGAAAGGTGAACGACGTACTGAGCCGCAAGGACGGCTGGAGCGACGACGACTCCAGGCGATGACGAAGGACGTGCGCCCCTCAGCATCTGCATGATCTTATCGAGGACGCCGACAGGCGGTCGTGCGACCGCGATGGACGTCTCAACGACTCCCGTGCCCACGGGTGATCAGCGTCCATGCGAGCGACGATCCGACGGAGCCATCGACGAGCTCGGCCGTCGAGTCGGGGGAGCGCCGCTGCGGCGTCGAGCTGGTCCTTCTCCCGCAGCTGCGACGGACTTGAACATCAAGGTCACTATGGGGTCCGCCGTTGACAACCCGTCGGGGGCCGTCCAGGTGACACCCGGAGGCGCTCGGTGTCGGGCCAAGTCACGCGTCTCGTCCAACGCCCGTCCGTGTCAGGGGTGAAGGGCACGTCCACGGCCTCGACGACTGCGCGTCGCGACGCACCCGGGCCGACAGCGGCTGGACGGCAGGCGTGACGTCGGTGCGCTTCAGCGACTGGATCTCCTACCGTTCCGACGCCGATGCCGCCTTCGACGCCTACGTCGTGCCGCTCACCGGCCGCAGCACGCCGTACGACACCTACACCGTGACCGCCCACGGGGGCCGTCGACGGCAGGCGCCGACGACAGCGGCACCCTGAGCGCCGTAGTCGACCAGCTGACCGAGAAAGCCCCGGCCTCGGCGGTGGAGATGCACGGCGATACCACCGGCACCCTGAGCCACGTGCGCTGCTCGGCCAGTCCGCCCCCTGTCGGCGCGTCGTACGGCCGCACCGGGCTCAGCTGACCTTCGGCCCCGCACCGGTCGACCGCTACGACGCGCCTCGTTCGACGTCGCCTACACGAGTACGTCCTGGCTCCCTGGCTCAGGGCCGTCGGCTAGAACTCCGACATCTTGTCCCAGTCGTCGCGGTCTGCGAGGTCGATGTAGAGGATGTCGGGACGCTCGGCGATGTACTGCTTCGCGTCGCCGTCCCCCTGCTGGAAGTGCTCCGAGTTGACGTGGGCCTCGCCGGCCGCCGCGTCGTCGAAGGCCTCGATCGTCAGGATCGTGTCGGGGTCGTCGACGCTGCGGTAGTGCTCGTAGAACTTGTTGCCGGGCTCGGCGCGCGTCGCGTCGGTGTAGGCCTGGCTTGCCTCGAGGTAGGCGTCAGTGGTGCCGGGCTTGAGCTTCTTCTTCACGGTGATGTAGATCAAGGCGTTCTCCTCGGTCGGGTGCGCGGGCAGGTCCTGGGTGCACCTGCTCCGACTCGCACTCTCGCACGATCGGAGCGCCTGCCAGCGGGGGTGCGCCGACCACGGCTCCCTCGTGGCCGGAGACCGGGGATCACTCGCGCCCGACGTTCAGGCCGACGGCGACCTCCTCCTCGTCCACGTCGATCCCGGCCGACGTCCGCACCACCTCCTTCAACGGCATCAGGTAGCGACCGTCCTTGGGAAAGAGTGCGGTCCTGAACTCGATGTCCCGGATGCGCGCCAGCACCGGCACCTGGCCCCAGTACTCGATCCCTCGGGCGGCGAACTTGATGTCCGCGCTCTCCTCCTCCGGGATGCGGAGGAAGTAGAAGGGGCAGGACCCCGCCACTCGATCACCGGACCGACGAACTCGAACTCCATGGACGCCATCCGATGAGTATCGCGGTGCCAGGGGGGAACGCGCGGCCCCGCGTCTCGGGTCAAGCCAGGTGAGCCTTCTCTTCGGCCGTTCACTCATCGGCGAGGAGCGCATAGATGCGTCCGTCGATCCAGCCGAGATCCCGATGCAGTGCATCTCGACACCCGCGCGTCTCCAGCCGCATCCCGATCCTCTCCATCACTCGCCAGGAGGCCCGGTTCGCCTCGAACGTCGCGGCCACCACTCGGCGCACCCCTAGCTGGCCGAAGCAGAGCTCCACCAACGCCCGTCCTGCCTCCGTCGCCAAGCCCTGGCCCTGGTGCTCGGGCGCGATCAGCCAGCCCAGCTCGGCATCGGTCGCGGCCGCGTCGTGGCTCACCTCCTTCTGGGCGGCGCCGTCGCGGACGTAGGCCATCAGCTCGCCGATGATCTGCCCGTCCTTCTCGACAGTCAGCACGTGTGGCGCGATGGCCGGGTCGCGGAACCGCTCCCGCCACCCTTCGAGGTCGACCGGCACCGAATGCGCCCACATCGCGACCTCAGGTCGAGTGCGGAGCGCGAAGAGCGCCTCGGCGTCCTCGACGCGACAGGGCCTGATCAACAGCCGCTCGGTCAGCAGGGGCCAGTCCAGATCGGTGAGCATGGTCGGCACCGGCCGGATCTTGCCAGAGTCTGCGGGGCGCCGCGTTCAAGCGGTGCGGTGTCGCCCCCCTGCGCCCCCGCAAGTCGGGGACATCACTCACGAGGGTCAAGAGCCACTCAACGTGGGCGGAAACTCTGTGTCCGAAAGGCGGCTCAAGGCCGTGGGTCCACAGGCATACTCGTCGCGGCAGACATCCCAGGTTTTTCAAAGTCAAGCAGCGGTCGTGGCGTGGTGTGCCCAGGCGGTGTTTTCGTCGTAGGTGGTGTGGGTCTTCAGGCAGCCGTGGAGGATGCCGACGAAGCGGTTCGCGAGCTGGCGTAGCGCGGCCTCGTGGCCGATCTTGCGGTCGCGGAGCTGGTGGTAGTAGGCGTTGGCTCCTGGTGATCCGCGCAGTGAGCAGAAGGCCCATTGCTGGAGAGCATCGCCGAGCCTGCGGTTGCGGGCGTAGCGGGCCAGGACGACCTTCTTGGTGCCTGAGGCTTTGGTGATCGGTGAGGTGCCGGCGTAGTTCTTGCGTGATTTCGCATCCGCGTAGCGGTCAGGGTCGTCGCCGAACTCGCCCAGGATCCGGGACGCGAGGATCACCCCGAGGCCGGGCAGGCTGAGGTAGATCTCAGCGTCCCGGTGCCGGCCAAAATGTTCGCCCACCACCGCCCCGAGCCGGTCGATCTGAGTGTTGAGCGCGGTGATGACCGCGACCTCGCTGGCCACGACCGCGGCATAGGCGCCCTGCAGCGCTGGCGGCTGCCGCACCTCGGGCGCACCGAAGATGGTGCGCAGCTGTCGCGTGCGGTCCTCGACCCGGCGCCGCCGGGCACGTGTGAGAGCCGCTGCGATCACGGTCTTGGTGAGCCGGGCGGCCTGGTCGGGTTCCGGTGCCCGGCCCAGCAGCTCGAGCGCGTCGGGTGCGTCCAGGTCCTCAAAGGCCAACAGGGCTGCGGGAAAGTACTCCCGCAGCGTCGAGCGCAGCCGGGCCACGTGACGGCTCCGGTCCCAGATCAACGACTGGTGAGTGCGCGCGGCCAGCTTGATCCCTTCACCCAGGTCGCTGTCCTCAGCGATCGGCCGGTGAGCGGCTCGGTCCAGGCGGACCATCTCGGCCAACAGGTGCGCATCAGCAGCATCCGACTTGGCGCCCGAGGTCGAGTGCCGCTGCCGGTAGCGGGCCACCGAGAGCGGGTTGACCGCGAACACCTCATAGCCGGCAGCGACCAGCGACGCGACCCACGAGCCGCGGTCGGTCTCGATGCCGACCTTTACCAACCCAGCGACCTCGTCGGGGTCGCGATCGGCCCAGTCATCAGGCATCTGCGCTGCGATCAGCGAGTTCAGCCTCGTTACTCCTTCGAGCCCTTCTGGCAACCGCCTTGCGGGCCAGCCTCTTCCCGTCGTCATCGACGATCTCGATGTCGTGATGGCCCTCTGCCCAGTCATCTCCCACGAACAACATCAGCTCTCCCTCTCCCGGGTCTGCGCCCTGCAGAACCGTCGGCAGCGTGGAGAAGACGGCCAGCGATCTAACGGTCAAGTGCTCACCGAACACCTCTCGGGGCACCGCATCCCAGCAGCGGTTTAGCCTCCTCACTACCCCCAGTACCCCGACGCCTCGTGACTGTGACCAACTGATCGCATCGCGGCAGAGTCGGGCGAGCGTAGCCGCCCTCAATGCGGCAGATCCGGACGTCGCTCTATTCTTTGCTGCCCTGAAGCCGTCGCGAAGCGGCGCGAGTCAGAAGGACAGCGCCCAGGGTGAACGACCCCCACAGGACACTGAGCGCAATGAAGAGACCACGATTCTCCGCATCGGTGATTGCACCCACCACCAACAGAACGACCCCGACCACAAACGCGCGCGTGGTCCATCCCATCCCCGAGGGCGCGTACTTGAACATCAGTCCTCCATCGTCGAATGTTACGAGCCACGCACTCTAGAGGTCCGCTGTCCAAGCGGCCGCTCATCGGCAGATGAGTGCGCCTAACTGAGCACTCAGACCCCTACTTCATAAGGGTGTAAGACAAGCCGCGGAGGTGCCAGCGACCACGTGCGATCCAGCCGCTCGACGCTCACGCCCACCGGCGCGGACCTCATTGGCGACGACCGCGATCGCGCAAGAGACTGCGCGGGCCTTGTCACCCTTCGCCGACACGAGCGGCCTCGCGTTGGGACGTTTCCGATTGTCGCCACACGTCCCGAACGTCCCATCGACGCGGTTGGGCCGTCAACTGCGTCGTGACTGACTGGAATCCACCGCATCCACGACCCACCAGCGCAGGCACGGATCGCGCTCGGGTCTCTGACTCCATACCGGTCCCGCCTCGCACCTGGGAGGTGCCTCGGTGAAGCACGCCGTCATGCCCGAAACCTGGGCCACTTCAGACTCGCCCACGACGTACGGCGCGCTCCTCACCGCTGCTCGAGAACGCGCTGCCCTGGCGATCACGCACACCCCACGACTGGGCGATCCTGATCTCGTGGCCGTCGAGCTCGCCGGCTACGAGCGGTTCCTTCGCGTGGCCGGCATCCACCTCGCCCTGCTCGAGGACCTGTCCGGCGTCACCACCACCGGACTTGAGCAACTCCGGCGAGATCTGCGGCACATCAAGCTGCGCGAGGTCGAGCCGAGCATGTGGCTCGACGCCGCCAAGTCGCTGGGCGCCGCCCACGACCTCGTCTCGACCCACACGACAGTCGCCGGCCCCAGGACTGCCGAGGCCATGGACCTGGTCGTCGGCCCAGCCAGCCTCAGCAGCTGCCGCGACCTCACTGCTGCTGATCGAGGACGCTCGCCTCGGGTGCCAGGTCACGATCAACCGATTCAGGTGGCCCCGCACGGAGATCGGGCGCAGCCCCGACCTCAGTCGCGAGGTTGCCCGTGTCCGACAGCGCTGAACTCCCGGATCGAGATCACCGACGAAGGCGACGCTGTGGGAGCTCGACGATCGAGCTCCGCGACCACCGTGGCCCCAATCTCGATGATCTCCAGGTCGCGGTCACCCCCGCAACCCTCCTGGTCCGGGCATCACAGTTCGAACGTCAGCTCTCAGGCGATCCGGCTTCTCAGGCAGCTGACATTCCTGCAGTCGCAAGGCCGAGTCGCGGCCAGCCCAGCCAGCCTGCGCGACCTGGCGGCTCTCGGCGCTCGCATGACCGACCCCGACCTCCCGCTCCCAGAGCCACGAACAGCGCTCGATCGCGTTCGGATCGCGCACGCACGTGACCGCATGGACACCGCCCATACCGCCTGGAACGCCGCCGGCCGCGGGACCTCACCGATGTCGATCCGTGGAGCTGAGCAGGGCTCCCACGACGCTTCGCACCACGATCGAGAGCGTTGCCGCGGAACCCGAACCGCCGCTCTCGTTGCGCATTGCCATGACCGCGGCCCTCCCACATCTGGCCGGCGACGCCGTGGAAACCATCACCGCGATGACCTCGACCGGCTCCCTGCTGACCAGGCAGCCCGTGTTCGCACAACCCCGAAAGGAGTGGAAGCGGATCCAGCACGAGGAGGGTGCACTCCTCGCAGGACGTTTCAGGGAAGCCGGTCTGGCCAGCGCCTCCGTCACGCCCGCCCTGCGCGACCTCCGGCCACGAACCGAGCGCACCCCTGCGGTCACCATTGACGGTCGGTCCGGGACGGCGCGTGCCCACGAACTGGTCCGGGGATTCCAGCGATGACGGCGGAGTTCGAGCTGGCGACCTTGCTGGCAGCGAACGAAGACGCTGCCGCCTTCTACCGACGCCAGCTCCTCGGTCCGGAGGCGCACGGCCCGCGCGAGTACCTACGCAGCCGCGGCTTCGATGCGCTCTTGGAGGACACACATCTGGACCGTCGGATACGCACCGGCCTCGTGGACCGCCGGGCACGACCATCTCAGCGCGCTCGGATACTCCGACGACCTGTCATGCTGGCTGCAGGCCTCGTCTGCAGAACTCGAAGGAACACAGTGATCGATCGGTTCCGTGACCGCATCACCTTCGGGATCCGAGACGAGCAGCTGAGGCTCCGCGGCTTCACGGCGCGGCGTGCGCCCAGCGCATCGAAGGATTGCCCGAAGTACCTCAACTCCCCAACGACCGCGGCCTACAACAAGAGCGAGCAGCTGTTCGGAGTGGGTGAGGCGCAGCAGCTGCGCCGAACACCAGGACTGCCGTCGTCACCGAGGGCCCGCTGGACGCGATCGCGATCGCCTCGGACACCTCATCGACGTACGCCGCAGTGCGCAGCCTCGCCCTGTGTGGAACTTCGATCAGCACCGCCCAGGCAAAGCTCGTGACCTCCGGCAACGTCGGCACCGTCGTCCTTGCCTTCGACTCGGATCCCGCGGGTCGAAGTGCAACGTCTCACTGCATTTGCGGCCTTGGCATCTCCGTCGACCTCGATCCGCGTGGCACGTTCCCCGCTCGGGGACCCGGCCGACGTCTCCGCCGCTGCTGGCGGCACGAGGGATACAACGGCTGCTCGACGGGAGCGCTCCCGGGCTCGAGACCGTCATCGACGATCTCGTGGACTGCATGGCCCACACGCGGTCGAGGCGCCGAAGCGGACGTGTGCTGCCTGCGTCACGTCGCCACCCGGCTCGTGCCCATCGAGGCCCTCGATGCGGCCGCGGCGGCACGACACTTGGGAGCTCGCCTCCACCTCAATCCCGAGACCGTCACCCGCGAACTCTCGGATGCGGTCACCACGCACGCCCGAGGTTCTCGAGATCCACGACCCCGCAATCGGCGTACTTTTCAGATGGACCACTCTTCGCCCCAAGCGACACGGAGGTGAGCGTCATGGCTGAGTCGACGAGGCCGAAGCGCGTCGTGATCGTGGACGCGGACAATCCCTTGCAGGAGATCCACGGCGAGTTCTTCTGGCGCGAGGATCACGAGCGTGCATTGGCGATTGAGCGCGAGCACGCGTTCCGCGAGGGGTACGAGCGGGGGCTCCAGGACGGCGCCAAGAAGCGCGCCCGCGGTCGTGGTCCGACGGCGTTCGCCGGCGGCTCACTCGCCTGCTGTGTCGATTGTTCGTTCTCGCGATTGCGCTGTCGTTCCTGGTCACCTCTGATCCGGTCGATGACTCGCTGAATCCACAGACCGCGGTCTGA
Source organism: uncultured Actinomycetota bacterium (assembly GCA_963843775.1). Taxonomy (GTDB): domain Bacteria; phylum Actinomycetota; class Actinomycetes; order Propionibacteriales; family Nocardioidaceae; genus Marmoricola. Next base: position 120,884 of record CAWJLT010000013.1, on the reverse strand, counting down.
AGAAGTTATCCACAGATCGGTCCGCCCCCCGTTCCGACAGCCTCCCTCTGCGGAGTGATGGTCGAAACGGGCGCATCTCCAAGGCCCCGCATCCGCTGGGGCTTCGGTCGACCCATGCCCTGGCTTCTTCAGCACGTGCTGATCTGACGTTCGTCAACCAGAAGGAGAGAACGATGCTCGATCCCACCAAGGTGACGGTCAATCCGAACCCCAACGGTCTGCCCGGTGGCGCGCAGATCCAGCAGATCCTCAACGGACTAGGCGGTTGGGCGCTGCTCGCGGCGCTGGGCGGCCTGCTGATCAGCGTCATCATCTGGTCGCTGGGCAGCTTCGGCGGCAACTACCACGCGGTGTCCAAGGGCAAGACCGGCGTCATCGTCTGCGGCGCGGCCGCCATGATCGCGGGCGGAGCCGCACCGATCATCAACTTCTTCTCCAATCTCGGATCCCAGATCCGGTAACGGGAGGAGGTCATGATCAACGCAATCGACTCGGCTGCCGGAACCTCGGCACTAGCGACCCCGCAGGATCTTCCCGGCTGCGCCTGGTGGAACCTCGCCTGCAAGGGTGGCGAGCAAGCCGCCAACTCAGGCCTGAGCGCCATCACCAGGTCGATCGCCTCCGGCGCAGAGATGCTTCTGGGCGAGATCGTCAAGGTCATCGACGAGTCATCGGCAGTGCCGCTCGCCGACCCGACGTACCAGCACGTCTACTACGGATTCCTCGGCCTTGCGGCTCCCCTGGTCGGCATCGTGCTGTCGATCGCTCTCGTGGTCGCCTCGCTGCGCCGCGACGCCTCGACCCTCGGACGGGCGTTCGTCGGCGTGGGAGTCGCGTGCGTCGGTGGGGCGCTCTACATCGTGTTCGCGCAGCTGCTGATCGGCATCGACGACTGGCTCTCGCACGGCATCGTCGAGGTCACCGGATACAACCTCAGTCAGTCGATCACCCAGATCGCGGATGGCTTCCACAACATCGCCGGGGCGCGGGGGGAGATCGCCGCCAACATGTTCCTCCTCCTCCTGATGCTGGTCATGCTCGTCGCGGGCATGATTCTGTGGTTCGTCCTGGTACTACGAAAGATCGCCATCCTCGTTGTCGTCGCGTTCGCTCCCCTGCTGATCGCTGGCTACCTCTGGGCACCTACTCGCAGCTGGGTGCGCAAGACCACCGAGGTGCTGATCGCCCTGGTGTTCACGAAGACGGCGATCTTCACACTGTTCGGGATCGGCCTCGCACTCTTGTCGCGTGGCAGCGGGCAGTCTCTCAGTGACTTCGTCGGTACGACGGTGCTGATGTGCGGCGCCTGCTTCGCCCCGCTCGTGATGCTCCGTCTGGTGCACTTCGCCGCTGACAGTCATCTCGCGGGAGACGCCATGGGCACGTTGAGCGGAGGAATGCGGCCCGTCACCAGCCGGCTGAAGGGCAGCTTGCCGTCACCGCTGAGCCGTCACGACCTCGCACGGCAACAGTCGTCTGCCCCGCGACCGGACGGTCCTACCCCGGCCAAGGCCGCGCCACTACCCTCCCCGGGCACGGCATCACCTACCGCGGCCTCTGGAAACGGGGCCTCAGCGGCAGGAGCAGCAGCAACAGGTGGCGCCGGTCTAGCGGCTGGCGCTGCCATCGGGGTCGCCTCGAGCGCCAAGGCCGCGGCCCAGTCGGCGGCGCAGAGTGGCGACCAGGCGGCGACCAGGCTCAGCCCTCCGCCTGACCCCGTGGACAAGCCTCTGCGTGGCCCGGACCTCCCCAGCCGTGACCAGACCGACGGGAAGGACACCTGATGAGTCGCGCACTCAAGGAGCCGCCGACCTACAGCTTCGGTCGGCGCGACCGGGGTGGCCTCCTGATCGGTTTCCGCGCATCGCAGCTGGTGCTGCTGGGCCTGGGCTTCGCCGCGGTTCTGGCGGGTCTCTTGCTCGCCGGCCAGCAGGGCGGGCTGATCGGCTTCGCGGTCCTCACCGCTTTCGCGACCATGGCGATCTTCCCGGTCAACGGGCAGCCGGCCGTGGACTGGGGACGGCCCGTCGCCAACCACGCGCACGCGAAGCTTCGCAAGGACGCGTCGTACCTCGGCGGCCCCTTCGCCATGAGTCGCTGCACGTCATCTCGCATCGACCTCCCCGGAGTCGGTCAGCACCTCCGCCTGCACGAGGTGCATTCCATGGCCGGGGACGCTGCAGCTCTGCGGATGGGCACGCAATGGACGTTGGTCCTCCGGGTCCGTGGCTCCAACTACGTGCTGGCCGACCGCGCCTCGCAGGAGCGCCGGATCTCGGACTGGGGCGCCCTGCTCTCCCAGTGCGGCCAGGAAGGATCGCGGATCTCCAGGATCCAGTGGCTCGAGCGCACCGTCCCCGACAGTGGACACGCTCTTGAGGACTGGTGGCAGCGACATGGCGAGGCAGACTCGCCGTACGCCGCGGAGTACGCCGACCTGATCGCGCAGGCAGGTCCCGCCGCCACGCGGCACGACAGCTACGTAGCGATCTCCATCGACGCCCACAGGCTGCGCCGCCCGATCCGACAGGCCGGCGGCGGAACGGAAGGAACCGCCAAGGTCCTGCTGGCCGAGGTCAGCTGGGTCAGCCAAGCGCTCGCCCGGGCCGACATCGACGTCCTCGGTTGCGTCGACGCGGACGAGTTCGCCTCACTGGTGCGCAGCCAGTACGACCCCGTGTGGTCGACGGGACCGGACGAGGCAAAGCCAGCGCCTCAGTCGGCAGGACCCATGGCGGCGGAGGCTCACTGGGACCACTACCGGACTGACAGCGGTCTGCACGCGGTCTACTGGATCGCGGAGTGGCCCTCCGTCCCGGTCGAGGCAGCCTGGATCTATCCCCTGATCGCCCAGGGCGGGGTCCGGCGGACGGTCTCGGTCACCGCCGCACCCATCGCTCCATCTCGCTCCCTGCGCGAGCTACGCAGCCAACGGGTGGCGAAGCGGGCAGACGAGGCGCAGCGGCAGCGCCTCGGTCAGGTGGAGACGGCCCAGGACGACGAGGAGTACGCCGCGCTCGAGCGTCGTGAGCACGAGCTCGTCCGCGGTCACACGGAGTACCGCTACACCGGATGGATCACCGTCAGCGCCACCACGCGCGACGAGCTCGAGTCGTCCTGCTCGATGGTCGAGCAGGTCGCCGTGCGCAGCGCTCTGGAGGTACGCCGGGTCTACGGCGAGGTCGACCAGGCGTTCCTGTGTGGCGGACTGCCACTCACCCTGGGGGTGACCCGATGAGCCGCAAGCCCATCAGCGCGCGACGCGCCGACGGACGCCCTCTCCTGTCGATGCGGGTTCCTGCGCACCGCGCGACCACCCGCAACCTGCAGGCCATCTATCCCTTCGTCGTCGACTCGACACTCAGCTCTCGCGGCGTCTACGTCGGCCGGCAAGCGGGATCGGACGCGAGCTTCGTCTTCGACCCGTGGGAGCTCTACGCCGACAACGTCATCACCAACCCGAACATCCTGCTGGCCGGGGTCATCGGACGCGGCAAGAGTGCGCTGGCCAAGTCGCTGGCGCTGAGGATGACCGCGTTCGGCGTCCGCGTCTACGTGCCCGGTGACCCGAAGGGCGAGTGGGGTGCGGTCGCACGCACCCTCGGCAGTGACCCCATCGTTCTCGGCCGGGGTCTGCCGACGAGAGTCAACCCGTTGGATCCCGGCCCGAGACCGCGACACATGCCACCCGATGAGTGGCAGCGGGAAGTGCTCGCGCGCCGCAACGGTCTGCTCGCCTCGCTGGCCGAGACCGCCCTCGACCGACGGCTGCAACCTGTCGAGCGCAACGCCGTACTGCTGGCCCTGACCGCCGTGACCGGTCGTCGCGATCCGGACGCGGGCCACGCCCCAGTGCTCCCCGAGATCGTGCAGGCACTGATGGCTCCCGAGGAAGAAACAGCGCGGACGCTGAACATGACCTCACGAGAGCTGACCGTCGATTCGCGCAGCGTGGCTCTCGAGCTTCGCCGTCTGGTGGTCGGCGACCTGGCCGGCCTCTTCGACGGCCCCACCACCCAGCCACTTGACTTCGACGCGCCGATCCAGGTGCTCGACACCTCTCGGCTGGCCGGCGATGACACCGCCATCGCGCTGCTGATGACCTGCGCCTCGGCCTGGATGGAGACGACGCTGGCGGCGGATCGAGGAGGGCGCCGGCTCGTTGTGTACGACGAGGCTTGGCGGATGCTGCGACACCTCGCCCTGGTGAGACGAATGCAGTCCCAGTGGAAGCTCTCGCGTGCGTTGGGAGTGGCCAACCTGGCCGTCGTACACCGGATCTCCGACCTCGGCGCGGTCGGAGCGTCGGGCAGCGAGGCCGTGGCACTTGCCCAGGGTCTGCTGGCGGACTGCTCGACCCGCATCGTCTACGCCCAGGAGTCCGATCAGGTCGACGCCACGGCCTCGGCGCTCGGACTGTCCGACGTCGAGGCAGAGCAGCTGATCCACCTGGCGCGCGGCCGTGGGCTGTGGCGCATCGGGCAGCACTCGGCCATCGTCGACCACATCCTCGGGGCGGCTGAGGTCGAGGTGGTCGACACCGACGGGCGGATGCGGAGCCACGCATCATGAACCGCGGTGACGACCAGCCCGATCAGCTCGCGATCGTCATCGTCTGCCTCGCAGCTGCGGTGCTCGGGTCCTCGGGGCTCTGCTGGGTCGCCGCTCAGGGAAGCCTGCTCATCTCCGGCGCCGCCCTGGGCCACGCGAGCTTCTCCGACTCACCCACCTTCGCCCTCGCCGTCATGCGCGGTGGCGACGTCGCACACGCGTGGGCTCACGCGTATCCGGAGGCCGCTGCGGTCCACGCCGGTCTCTTCTGGTTCACATTCGGGGTGCTGGCCGTGGTCGTCGGGTCCGCGGCAGCGGCAGCCGTGGTGCTGTGGTCGAGCCGGGGCGACCAGCGTTCAGACCCTGCCAAGTGGGCCACGGCGAGGCAGGAGCACCGGATCGCCGTACGACGGGAGCCAGGATCCCGCCCATGGCGACTGGTCGCCGGCCGAGGCCGAGCGAGCAGACGACTGCTCGCCGCGGAGGACTGCGTCTCTGCCGTGGTGTTCGGCCCGAACGGGTCGGGCAAGACCACGAGCCTGATCGTCCCCAACGTCCTGGACTGGGCCGGCCCCGTCGTACTCACCACCGCGAAGGCGCAGGACCTCGAGCCTGTCTGCGGAGCCCGAGCGACCAGCGGGCCGGTGTGGGTCATCGCTCCAGGCGGGGCACCCGGCCGTGAGACCGTCGGCTGGTCGCCCCTGGCGGCCGCCACCGACCCGGAGGCGGCGGACCGGATCGCTGAGTGGATGGTCGACTCATCGGGCATGACGGGCGACCCCAAAGCGAGGCCGTGGAACGCGCAGGCCCGCAAGTACCTCAAAGGGCTCCTGCTCGCCGCGCACCTCACCGGCAGCGGCCTACGGCAGTGGACGCAGTGGATCTACGCCGGCGAGAAGGCGCGCGACCAGGTCGAGGACATCCTCCGATCGGCAGGTCATCCAGAGACGGCGCAGGAGTACGCCTCGACCTGGCAGATCCACGAGGAGGGCAAGGGATCTGTCCTCTTCACTGCTCTCGGCCTTGCGGACACCTACTCCCGGCCCGGCGTGCATGCCGCGGTCGACCGGGGCGGGTTGAACATCGATGACCTGCTCGACCGCAACGGCACGCTCTGCATCGTCACCCCGAGCACCGAGGGCGACCGCTTCGCGCCGTACTTCACCACCCTTGTGTCCGCGATCATCCACGAGGCCGAGTGCCGGGCTGCGGCCAACGGCGGACCACTCGACCCACGACTTCTCCTGGCGCTTGACGAGGCCGGCAACGTCTTCCGCTACCCCCGGCTCCCCCACCTGCTGACCACCTCACGCGGCAACGGCATCCAGCTGCTGCTGATCTACCACGACCTCGCCCAGGTCGAGCACCTGTACGGCGGCCGCGAGGTCGCCCGCACCGTCATCTCCAACGCCAAGATGAGGATGCTCCTGCCAGGCGTCGGCGACCTCGAGACCCTGCGCTACTGGTCCGACCTGATGGGCCAGACCCGCACCCAGACCCACGGCTCCACGACGGGTGCCGACGGTCGGCGCAGCCGATCACTCAGCGAGCACAGCGACCACCTCGCCCCGCTGCACCGACTCCAGCAGCTCGCCGACGGCCAGGCGGTCCTGATCTACCAGAACCTCCCACCCACCCGAGTGAAGCTGCTGCCCTGGTACGCCGACCGACGCTTCCGCCACCTGAGGCAGCCAACGTGACCAGGGGACATGGCCAGGAGCTCGATCCTCTCGCCGACCAACTCCTCAAGCACGCCCAGATGCTCAGTCAGCTGCGCCGCGACCTTGACGAGCTCGCCAACGTCACCACCGACACCACCGCCGATCTCCTCGCCCGTCTCAGCGAGCTCGACGGCGTCGCCGGCCCCGGTCGATCCCCGTCGGCCTGGAGCTGGCGCAACCTCGGGCCTGGGGCCACTGAACAACTGACGAAGGAACTGAGCTCCTGGGTCGACTGGATCCGCTCCCGCTACCCACTCGCCCGCAAGGTCCCGGCCTGCTGGAGCGAGCATCCCGAGGTTGTTGAGGAGCTCACCGCGCTATGGCTCGCCTGGCAGTACGCCTACGAGGAACGCGACGCTCCCCTCACGGCCGCAGCAGACTGGCACGATCGCTGGCTCCCGGGCGTACTTCACCGGCTCGAGCACGGCCCCTTTGCCCTTGATTGCGTCAACGAACATCGCGGGCGACCATCTGCCGCCTATGCGGAGCAGCGCTAGCGGTCCCCTCGTCCCGCGACCGCGGGTGCAGCGTGCTCGTCTAGTGGCGCGCTCTGGTTGCTGCACACCACCCAGATAGACGCACGCGCGACGACCGCAGCGCAAGGCCGACCTGCTGCTGCATGACACGCCCAGCGCTGTCGTCGCCGTTCGCCGGCCCGACACCCCACCGGTCGACTTGGATCTGGGTACCCGCGTCTCCGCGCTCAATTTGCGACTCGGACTCGCGTCTCTCGCACCCTTCGCGACGTGGCGAGACTCTCGGCCCGGCTCCCAAGGTGGGTCCCGCACTCCGCATTGTCATTGGCCGTCATGAACCGGTGATCCACCAGGCGGACCGTGCCCTTAGTTGGCCACCAGCCAACAGGCATGCCGATCCAGCTCGACGTTGCCGATGTCGCGAACGCGGCTCACCACCAGCAGAGCCTCAACTCGGGGGACGCTGGCAGCCCAGTCCCCAAGACCCATGGACTAGGCCAGCCGCACGCCTTCGAAGGGTTCGGCCATGATGGGCCCGTGCACATGCGAGCCGGTCTTCTGCTGCGTTGGGGACGCGCGACAGTGCTGGCCGCCGTCGCGGGCAGCACCGGAGTCATGGCGCACCTGAGTGCCGGTGGGTTGCTGCCAGGTCCTTTCGCGATGGCGTCCATCTTCGCGGCGTGTGGGCTGTGGGCGGCGTCGCTTCTCGGACGCCCGGCCTCGCGTCGACGCATCGTGCTCATGGTGATGGGGTGCCAGACATTCACCCACCTGGTCCTCACCGCCGCCGTCGGGCACCGCGGGGACCGCATAGCGAGCCCTGTGCCCGCTCCACGGTCCCTGCCCCTGGTCCCTACGCCTTCTGTCCTGACGGGGCCAGGCGGCGGAAGTGGCGCCTGGATGGACCAGGTGCACGCGGCGAACCCTGCCCCGGACGGACCGGTGCGGCTGAGCGTCCCGGCGCCCGTCCAGCACCTGCTCCTGGACTTCACCGGACCGCACGCGCTGATGGCGCTCGCCCACCTGGTCGGCGCGGCGGTACTGGGCTGCTGGCTGGCTCGCGGCGAGCGCCTGCTGTGGGCGCTGATCTCGTTGAGCGCCCGTGCCACCGTGGTCGCTGCCCGCGTGCTGGCGTTGGCTCTTCGCAGGCCGCTGCCTGTCTGCTCGTCGCCGCCCGATGCGCGGAGACACCAAGGTGCGGAATGGCAGCTGATGCCACGTCCGGTTCGCTGGTTCACCTCGGCCTCGGCCAGCCGAGGGCCTCCATTGCCGGCGGGGCTCTGAGCGTGGCTTTCGCGCGCCCGGTCCCGGCACTCCAGTTCGCTTCGTCCCCGCGCGGTATCCGCGCCCGACGACTCCTCCCGCAGGGCAACTGGCGTCATCGACGTCGGTCTGCTCTGCCCACCCCGACAAGGACGACCCATGAACACGCCCTCCACCCCGAAGCATGCTCTCACCGGGCTCCCGGCACCCCGGGTTCTGCGCCTTCCTTCCGCGGCTGTTGCGCTGATGTGCGCCGTGGCCCTCAGCGGCTGCGGCAGCTCGAACGACAACTCCAACAGCGCCGCCCTGGACGCCCCGAGCAGCTCCGCGCCCAGCCCGAGCAGCGCCGCGTCCGCACCAACTGACCCAAGCCCGGCGGCCCCGAGCGCAGCGAACCCAGCGGGCCCCTCGCTGAACATCACCATCGACGGCGACAACGTCACGCCCACGGGAAAGGAGCTGGCGCTCGGGGTGGGCAAGACCCTGACGATCACGGTCACGGCGAACCGCGACGGTGAGCTGCACGTGCACTCCAGCCCCGAGCAGGAGCTGGAGTACAAGAAGGGCAAGACGACCCTGAGGGTCACGATCGACAAGCCAGGAGTGGTCGACGTCGAGGACCACATCGCCGACGTGCTCGTCGCCCAGCTCGAAGTGTCCTGATGTCTCCTGACCTCGCCACGTGGGGTCAGGCCTTCGGAGATCTCGAGATGCTCGGGTGACATCAGTTGTTGCTGGTGCTACCCGAGCACGGGATCGGTGGCGCCAAGGACCTTCCAGTCTCACCGCTGCTCGCCGTCGCGGCCGGGCCGGGGCCTTGCAGATCTCGTTCTCTGTGCTCGGCCTGGCCTGGCGCAGCCCACGCTTCGACGCCTCAACGCAGGGCTTGTCTGTCCCACGCCTACAGCGGCTGGTGGATTCCCTGGGATGGTCGACGATTGTTCGCGGCGTCGGTCTGCTCTTCGCCGGCTACGTGGTCCTCGCGGCCCTGGCTGGTCCCGACCTCTTGATCAACCCCGCCTTCGGCGTCGTCTACAGCTGGTTGTGGGTCGGGCTCATCCCCGCCTCTCTGCTGTTCGGGCCGGTCATCCGCACCCTGCACCTGCTCGCCTCGCGGGCCCGAGGAGCCGACCCGGAGGACGGACCGGTGGCACTGCCCGGCTGGGTCGGGTGCTGGCCGGCGGCGGGTGGACTGCTGGCGTTCACCTGGCTCGAGCTCGCGTCGCCGAACAGCACCTCGATGCACGCGGTGCAGACCTGGTTCGCGAGCTACCTGGTGATCGTGGGCGTCGGGGCCATGCTCTTTGGGAACCAGTGGTTCGCGGCCGCTGACCCGTTCGAGGTCTATTCGACCCTGGTCGCCTACCTATCCGTCTTCGGGCGGCGCACCGATGGAGCACTCGTGCTGCGCAGCCCCCTGCGCAACCTCCACGGCGTCGCAGTCCGGCCGGGCCTGGTAGCAGTCGTGTGCGTGCTGTTTGGCTCCACGGTTTTCGACAGTTTCAGGGACTCCTTGACCTGAGCCCAGATGAGCCAGCGGCTGGACGTTAGTCACGTCTGGGTCAACTCCATCGGTCTGCTTCTCTTCGTCGGGGTACCGGTGCACTGTTCGCCGCGGCCACGATGGCCACACCTGCAAGCCCACCGGTACGCCGTCGTCACGTGCCTGACCTGTTCGCGCACGCAGTGGTCCCGATCGTGGTGGGCTACATGACTGCGCACTACCTGTCGTACTTCGTCACGACCGGGCAGCAGACCCTGACTCAGTTGTCGGACCCCTTCGTCAACGGATCGGACCTGCTGGGCACCGCTGACCTGGAGACGAACTTCTGGCTGGTCACCCACACCACGACGCTCGCGATGATCAAGATCGGCGCCATCATCTTCGGCCACGTGGTCGGCGTCATCGCGGCTCACGACCGCGCGCTGAAGCTCCTGCCCCCGCGCCGTCACCGGACCGGGCAGCTCCCGTTGCTCGTGGTGATGGTGGCTTACACCTGCGCAGGGGTGTGGTTGCTGTTCGGCACCTGACCAGCGCCGCACGCGTCAGCACTCCCGAAGCCGCAAAAGGGACTCCCATGTGCATGCGGGCATTCCTCGGCATAGGCCGACACCCTGGGCGGGCACCGCGTGCTGCACCTAGTTGGCAAGGCAACAAGCCCGCCAGCATGCCTCTCACCGTTCCGTGCTCCGCGTCCTTGAGACCCGTCGTGGCCAGCGCATCAGCGGGAGACTCATCCTCAGTCCGGTCTCGGGCAATCCGGTCGACTGGCGTGAGGGCTACCGGATGGTCACAGGATCGCGAAAGCGGCCGGTGTCCCGCGGCACATCAGCCCGCACTCGTTGGGTCACGCCGCCATCACCAACGCACTGGACGCCGGCGTCTCACTTCGCGATGCCCAGATCCTGGCCCGGCACGCCGACCCACGCACGACCGAGCACCACGACCGCGCCCGCAGCAATCTCGACCGGCACGGCGTCCACTTCCTCACCGCCTACGTCGCTGGAGTCTGAGCAGCACCACCGTCAGCCACCCAGATAGACGCGCCCGGAGCAGGTGCCCGGGCCGGACAGGTTTTGCGGGAGAAGGTTGCACCGTACAGCGGTTGATCAGCTGCAGTGGTGGAAACCGTCGCTGCTTCAGATGCAATCTGCTCCGGAGGTAGCGAGATCAGTCGTAGATGACTGCGAGTCCGCGCCGCTTGAGGTCGGCCAGTCCGGCTCGCATGGCTTGCAGTTTCTCGGGAGAGTGGCCCACCCAGTCGCGAAGCTCCCCGATGATCTTTACCGGTTCCCGAGTTCGGTAGGAGTGAGTGGGGTTGCCTGGGAACTTCTTGTCCGTGACATTCGGATCGTCCTCGACAGCGCCGAGCGGCTCGACGAAGTAGATCCGACCTGGTCCTTGGCCGAGCGCGAGCTCGGCGCCCCAGGCAGCAGCGTCCAGAGTGGCGGTCACGTAGACATGATTCGCCGTCCGTCCTTCCTCATAGTTCGAGGCGTGCCCGGGAACCAAGTAGTCGCCTGCCACAAGATCTGCTTTCGTCCCGTGCAACAGGCCACGTGACTCGTGTACTTCGAACGGCTTTGGCTCGCCCACATCAACCACTGCAACTCTCATGTTCTGGACCGATCTGTGTCTATGACTGGTGGATTTTGAACCACGCAGGGGGTCTTGCCACAAGCCCCCCTGCGCGCTATACCTTGGGATTGACGGGGATAGGTCTGCTGCAGGGCCCAGAGACCCTCGAATGCACCCTCATTCGGTACTGGTCACTCCGCTTTCCACTCTTGGGCCGCTGAGCGGCGGTACGGCGGACTCCCGCGCCGGTCGCCGATGGGCCGGATGGCTAGGTGAGGTCGAGTGGCTCCCGCGCGACCAATGCTCGTCGCTCATGGCGCCTCTCTCACGGTCGACGGGCGCGACCTTGCTGCGTGGCCGCGCTTCCGCATCTCTGTAGTACCTGCGCGTGTTCCGGCACGACATGCCCCGACAACTGCGCGAAGACGCGAGCGGTTCGACATTCGAGCTCAAGACCCCTGAGTAGCCCAACCCGCACGCTCACAGCCGCGTTGAGGGCGGCCACGCTCGCGCGAACATGCGAGGATCCGAGTACTCGTGAGGTGCATCTAACCGCCGCCTTTGACGCGCTTGTCTCGGCAGTCACCGAACTACGCGGGCCTGGGCAAGGACGACAGGGTGGTCCGTGGTGGCACGGACTACCGGCCCGCGGTCTCGGGTGTGCCCGCTGAACTGGATACGCGATGACCCCATGATCCAGTCGATCCCGGCGCGGCCGGGCTGCGGAAGGGCGAGCCGGCGACGACTCCCGAAGCCACAAGTCCGGCAGCCGAGTTCAGGCGGCGATATGCGTCTCGGCGGTCGTTGAGATCGCCCACCATAATCACTGGGGAGCCGCTTTCCGAGAGGCTGCGAACCAAGGCGATCTCCTTGGTGACGGCGGCTGAGCGCCAACGTCCCTGATTCCGGAACCGACCAGTGTCCGCCGGGTTGTGGACGTTGAGGAACGTGATGTCGCGTCCGCTCAGGCGGTCTCTAAGGCGGACGACGGGCATCTGACGAAGGTGGCCGTTGAAGTAAGGGATGGCGACGCTCGTCGCGGCCACGAGCCTGCCACCGAGAGCGTCGCCAGGCGATCGAGTTCTCGGTATCCCGTCCCGGGTGCCAGGTCTCGTACGTCGATCCGGCCAGCCGGCCAAAGACCGCTGCCTGCGGGCGCTGGAACTCCTGCAGGCCGACGACGTCGACCCGGTACTGCTCCAGGATCTGCACGAGCCCTCGAGTACGGACCGGGCCCGTGGCCATGCCCGGGTGCTCGCTCCTGCCCGGCACAGTGTGGCTCGTCCCGAGCGTGTTGAACGTCGCCACCGTGAACGCGTCTCCGGTGGCGGGCCAGGCGGCGCTGCGCACCGACCCGCCCACCTGGGAGGCACCGATGTGGGCGCGAAGCCAAGCGATCGGGTCGACGGAGTCCTGGTAGATCGTCCCGCCGTGCGGGTGGACCTCGAAGTGCAGGTGGCAGCCGGTCGCGTTGCCCAGGTCGCCGACCTCGCCGATCTGCTGACCCGCCCTCACGGTCTGCCCTTCGGTGACGGTGACTGCGCGCATGTGCGCGTACCAAGTGGTGAGCTGTCCCGGCCCGGTCGACACCTGCACCAGCCAACGGCCGGCCCACGGCTGGTCGGTCCGGATGATCACGGTGCCGGCGGTGGCGGCCAGAACAGGGGTGCCGCAGGCCACGGACAGGTCGTCGCCCGTGTGGACGCTGGCCCATTGGGCACCAGCGCGGCCGAAGTTGTGCGCGTCTCGGTAGCCCGATCGCTGTGGGAGCGGGAATACCACCTGACCCGGCGCACCTTCACCCGGCGCGCAGTCAGCGGAGCCCAGGACGGCGGCTGAGCCACGCCGTCCGGGTCGTGCTCTTGGCGCCTGGCAGCCCGAGGAGCTCGCGGGCGAGCGGCTCGTCATCGGCGTACGCCTCGGGATGCGCCGACGACTGCACCGACTGGGCCGCGACGGTCACCGTCTTCGTCTGCCACGCCGGCATCGAGAGCAGCGCTCGGTAGAACTTCTGGGCTGCCAAGGCTGGAGTCATCAGTTCGCGCATGCTCCCCCACCAGGGCCACTGCTGCTGGAAGACTCCCAGCGACCCGTGGTCGGTGCCGACAGCCTCGTGTGGCAAGGACAGCGACGCCGCGATCCTGTCCTGGATCGGCAGCAGATCGCCACCCCGACCGTCATTGGCGTAGTTGGTGAAGTGCGACTCCTGGCTTGCGGTCGCGAGCGCGATCACGATGCCCTTGGACGGCACATGCATCCGCAATCCCTCGGCGATGATGGCGCTGGCGTTGCCCAGCTGCGCCGGGGAGAGTCCTCCGACCTCGGCGGGCGCCTGACGCTCGATGCCACCGTCCAGGCAGCCACTGTCATTTGGCCCGAAGAGCCCCATCATCACGCCCCCGAAGAGCCCCGTCAGGAACAGCACGGGCAGGACGATGACGACGCCCGCGACGAGTAGGCCGTGCGAACGGTGGTCTTGGAGACCTTGGCCAGCCATCTGCCCATGAAGCCTCCGCCGTGATCCCGTCCGGTAGATGTCAGATCAGATCTGTGGATAACCCCTCGGGTCCACATCACTTCCAGGAAGGAGCGATTGGCCGCCCCGGGCCCGCCCCCACCCGTGGTGCAAGAGGTGTGTCCTTCTCATTCCGTCGATGGAGAAGGAGGGCTCAGACCTCGTCATGTCTCAGCGATCCCGAGTTGCATCTCGACCGACATCAGGCTCGCTGTCTACCTTGGAACGATGGATCGACTCGTGCGGTGGGCTGCATCGGAGGCCGAGCCTCGACTCGCGCCGCTCGGCCGTCGGCTGACCCATGTGCAGCGGGTGGGAGCGCGCGCGGCCGAGATCGGGCCGGTGGTCGTCGGTCCGGACGTCGACGTCCTGACTGCGGCGGCGTACCTGCATGACATCGGCTACGCCCCCGAGCTGGCGGCGACCGGTTTCCACCCGCTGGACGGCGCTCGCTTCGTGAGGGACCAGGGATTCCCCGAGCTGGCGACGCTCGTGGCCCACCACACCGGCGCACGCAATGAGGCCGCGCTGCGGGGCTTCGACGACCTCCTCCGCGAGTTCCCCTACGAAGACTCGCTGATGCTGCGCGCCCTCTCGTACTGCGACCTGACGACGGGCCCTGACGGGTCCAGGACCAACGTCGGCGACCGGGTCGACGAGATCCAGAAGCGCTACGGCCCGGACCACGTCGTGAGTCGAGGGATCCGGATGGGGCTCAGGGAGTTCGAGGAGATCGAGCGCGAGATCGAGGGACTGCTTGCGGTCAGCGAATCGCCGGTGCCGAGCCGGCCAGGAAGTCGGTGACCCGCAGCCGGATGCTGTCGACCATCGGGAGCTCCTCGACGTCGTCGGGGGCGAAGAACTGAACCTCGTAGGACTCGTCGCTCACCTCGAGCGCTCCCTCGACCAGGCGGCACTCGAAGCAGACCGAGAACTCCTGGCGGACTTCGCCGTCGTCGTAGGCGAAGACGTGCTTGGGGTCGCTGTAGACGCCCACGATGGCCACCGGTTCCACCGTCAGCCCCGTCTCCTCGCGCACCTCCCGGACGGCGCAGCCGCCGAGCGATTCCCCGAGCTCCATGACTCCCCCAGGAAGCGCCCACATCTCGTTGTCGCGACGACGGTGCAGCAGGATCCGGCCCTGGTCGTCGGTCACGATCGCCGACGCTGCCGGCACCAAGGAGTTGGCGGGAGGAGCCTCGGGATCGTCGTAGTAGTCCACGCGGCTCATCCGGACCTCCCGAATCGATCAGCCTCCGGAGCGGAGGTGCGTTCGCCCCCGATCCTCCCCCACCGGCCGGGTGTCTGCCCAGATCCCTTCGAAGTGCGCGTCGAAACGCGAGAACAGCCCGTTCGACCCGAGCCGCTTCAGGTGCAGCAGCGGTGCGGAGTGTCCCGGAGTCGCGTAGAGGTGCGGGGTCACCAGCATCTGGTCGTCGAACCGGAAGATCGAGCTGTAGAGCGCCGCATCCTGGAAGCGGGCATCGATCTGCTCACACTCGAGCAGCGGCTCGAGCCACTCCAAGGTGCTCTCGATCCTGGCCACCAGCGTGATCGCCTGGTGCTCCTCCTCGTCCCGCGACCGCACGTTCGGTGACGCAGGATCGGCCACGACCAGGCGGATCCGACATCCCTCCTCGGCCTTCTGCCGCAGCAGCTGCCTGAGTCCGGGATGCTGCTGCGGCAGGAAGTAGAGCGTGTAGCCGAGCAGGTCGATCTGCTTCTCGGCTCGGACGAAGAGGTCCCACCAGTGGCGGATCTCGAGATCGGAGCGATAGGCGTACGCCGAGACGATCTCGGCCAGCGCACCGTCCCGGGACGTCTTGGGGCGATACGCGTCGGGCCAGAGGAAGTCCTCGTCCTCCTCGACGCGCGAGGCGATCGCCCGCCGATGCCGCGGATGCGGAATGCGCCCGGCCAGCCAGCGCTCGACGGTCTTGGGGTCCACCTCGGCGGCCCGCGCGGTCTCGGCGGTCGTCAGACCGGCGCGCTCGAGGGCCACGCGGAGGCGCTTGTTGGTCATGGCATCACCCCCGGGACGTTTCGCCAGTTCGGTAGACGTCTCGAACGTCCCACCGGCGTGGTTGGGACGTCAAGAACGCAGTGGCTAACTGGGGATAACTCAGAAATCGGAGGCGCACATGGACGACCGCGAATGGACCCCCGCATGGACGACTGAGCAGCTCGGCGACTTCGTCGACCAGATCAAGGACGATCGCTACGCGGCGCTCTGGCTGCTGGTCGCGACCACCGGGTTGGAGCCCGAGGTCCTCGCCCGCCTCCGCCGTGACGAGGTCGACCTGCACGAGCGCCGCATCTTCCCCGCGCGCCGCGCGGCAGCGCGCCTGGCCGCCGGCCGGGGCTATGGCCTCGACCCCACGACGTACGACGTGCTGCGTGACCACGTCATCGACTGGGACAAGCAGCGCGAGACGTCGTTTCCCGAGGCGCGCCGCCTGTTCCTGCGCACCGACGGACGTCCGGTCCGCCCTGAGCACGTGTCCTCGATGTTTGCTGTCCACTGCCTTCGCGCCGGGTCTGCCGGTCGTGGCCATGGAGCAGGTCCGCGAGACCTACGTGCAGAACGCCCTCGAGTCCGGCATCCCGTCGCGCGTCCTGAGCGACCGGATCGGACCGGACGTCGCGGAGCGGCGGTGCTCGACGCTGCCGCTGCATGGTGATCGGCGTTCCGTTCACGGACGGAGCTTGTGATGTCCACACCCGCAGCAACTGAGCCCACCGAGGTGGCGGCCCACTCCGAGCTCGAGGGACTTCCTCTCCTGATCCCGGTGCCCCGCGCCGCGCAGCTCCTCGGCATCAGCCGGTCCGCGGCCTACCGCTGCGCGGCGTGCGGTGACCTGCCGACCACCCACCTCGGGGGACGGGTCTACGTCGTGACCGCCAAGCTGCAGCAGCTGCTGGAGTCCGCGTGAACGGAAGCGTCTACCGGCGACCCGACACGGGCATGTGGGCCTACAGGTTCGACGTCGGTCCGGACCCTCTCACGGGCGAACGGCAGACGCGATCGAAGACCGGCTTCGGCACGAAGAAGGACGCAGCCGCGGCCATGCGAATCGCGATGTCAGCCCACGAGCGAGGTCGCTCGCGTCAGGGCATCACGTCGGTCGATGGAGGACTTCCTGACTGAGTGGCACAAGGCGGTCCGGCCGACCCTGCGCCCGACCACCTGGGTCAACTACCGCGACTACCTCAACGCCTACGTCATCCCCGTGATCGGCGAGACTGCGATTCAGGACCTGACGCCGATCCGCCTGAACCTGCTCTACGCCCATCTGCTGGAGCAGGGAAGGGTCAAGCGCCGCGGCGGGCTAGCACCGAAGACCGTGCAGAACGTGCACCGGATGTTGCACCGGGCACTCCGCGATGCCGTGAAGTGGAACGTGATCCCCCGCAACGTCGCCGAGGACGCTTCTCCTCCGCGTGTACGTCGGTCCAAGCCGACTGTCTGGACGCCGGAGCAGCTCGGGCTCTTCGTCGCCCACGTCGCCGGTGATCGGTTCTACGCCCTCTGGCTGCTCGTCGTCACGACCGGCTTCCGTCGCGGCGAGCTGGCCGGTCTTCGGCGAGGCGACATCGACCTCGAGCACGGTCGCGTTGCGCCCAACGCTCCTCGGGTGGTCGTTGCCGGCAGGGCCGAAGAGTCGGACCCCAAGACACGGAGCGGCGAGCGTTCGCTCGCGCTCGACCCGACCACATGGTCAGCCCTCCGGACGTATGTCGGCGACTGGACTGTCGAACGCGAGCACCTCGGCCAGGACACGGAGCTGCTTTTCGTCTGGCCGAACGGGAGGCCGATTCATCCCGACACGATCACCAGCCTCTTCCACCGCCACTGCGCAGCGGCAGGACTCCCCCGGATCCGGCTGCACGACGTGCGCCATTCGTACGCCACCGCGGCTCTGAAGGCCGGGATCCCGCCGAAGGTGATCAGCGAGCGTCTTGGGCACGCCACGGCGGCATTCACGCTGCAGACCTACACGCACGTCATCCCTGGCATGGACGAGGCCGCCGCCGCCTCGGTCGCCGACCTGATCCTCGGTCGTCAGGACAGTCAGGGAGCGGATGTTCACGGATCCGTTCACGCGGAGCCTTTGGCTGTCATGGAAAAGCAGTCAGCCGCGGCTATTGCCGCGGCTGACATTTGTAGCGGGGGCAGGATTTGAACCTGCGACCTCTGGGTTATGAGCCCAGCGAGCTACCGAGCTGCTCCACCCCGCGTCGGTGATCACAGGCTACGCGACGGCTGAGGGCTACTCCAAATCGGGGACGGAGGTGGCGACGAAGTCGGCGACGACACGGCCCAGCTGGTGGCCGGCGTCCTCCTGGAGGAAGTGGCCTGCGCCCGCGATCACGGGGTGCGCGAGGCCCTTGGTGCCGGGGATCTGCTTGCGCAGGATCGGTGCCATCCCGCCGGTTATCGGGTCGCTGTCGCTGAAGGCCACCAGGAACGGCTTCTCCCAGCGAGACAGCACCTCCCAGGCGGCGCGGTTGGCCACGGTGGCCGGATCGTCGGGGCGGGTCGGGACCAGGGTCGGCATCACGCGGGGGCCGGCCTTGTAGGACTCGTCGGGGAACGGGGCGTCGTACGCCGCACGATCGAGATCCGTGAGCCCGCGGAAGCAGCCGGCCGCGACGAGGCGGCCCACGTCGAGGACGCGCGCACCCTCGACCGCGCGGCGGAACTGCCACCAGATCTCCGGCATGTCGAAGTCACCGGTCGGGAGGCCGGTGTTGGCCGCGACCACCCGCGCGAACCGGTCCGGGTTCTCCGCGACCAGGCGCAGCCCGATCAGGCCGCCCCAGTCCTGGCCCACCAGCGTCGCCTCACGGAGATCGAGGTGGTCCAGGACGAGGGCGCGCACCCACTCGACGTGGCGGGCGAACGAGTGGTCGCCGGGCTCGGTCGGCTTGTCGGAGCGGCCGAAGCCGACGAGGTCGACGGCGACCGACCGGATCCCGGAGTCGGAGAGGACGGCCATCACGTGCCGGTAGAGGTAGGACCACGTCGGCTCACCGTGCAGCAGCAGCACGACCGGGCCATCGGCCGGCCCTGCCTCGACGTACGACATCCGCAGTGTGCCGCCGTCGCCGTCGGGGACCTCGGCGTACTGCGGCTCCGGGTCGAAGCCGGTCAGTGCCTCGAAGCGGTCGTCCGGCGTACGCAAGGTCTCCATCCCGGCAGTGTGCCAGAGGCTCACGACGGGTACGGGACCGGCGGAACCACCCCCGGGCTTGCCCGCACGTGCACCACCCGCGACGACGAAGGACGTGTCTTGCCTCCCTCCACCTCCCTGTCCGAGGAGCTCGCTCCGCACGTCCTCGTCCTCTTCGGGGCGACCGGCGACCTGGCCAAGCGCAAGCTCTTCCCCGGGCTCTACCAGCTCGCCGCCGCCGGCCGGCTTCCCGAGGAGTACGCCGTCATCGGCAGCGGCCGTCATTCCCCCGGCACCGACGAGGAGTTCCGCGACCAGGTGCGCGAGGGCCTCGAGGAGTCCGTCGACGAGCTCGACCAGAAGGTGCTGGACGACCTGCTCTCGCGGGTGTCGTTCCAGACCTCGAGCGCCGACGACGGCACCGACCTCGCCGAGAAGGTCCGCGAGACGGAGAAGCACCTCGGGGACGACGTACGACGGCTCGTCTACCTCTCCGTCCCGCCCGCCGCCATGGAGGACATGGTCGCGATGCTCGGACGCGAGCAGCTGACCGAGCGGGCGCGCCTGGTGCTGGAGAAGCCCTTCGGGCTCGACCTCGAGAGCGCCCGCAGCCTCGACGCCGCTCTGAAGGAGCAGGTGGACGAGGAGCAGGTCTTCCGGATCGACCACTTCCTCGGCAAGGAGGCCGTGCAGAACATCCTCGCGCTGCGGTTCGCCAACGGCCTCTTCGAGCCGGCGTGGGACCACAGCAGCATCGAGTCGGTGCAGATCGACGTACCCGAGGACCTCGGCATGGAGGGCCGCGGCAGCTTCTACGAGTCGACCGGGTGCCTGCGCGACATGATCTCGACGCACCTGTGCCAGCTCCTCGGCTTCGTGGCCCTCGAGGACCCCGGCAGCTTCGAGGAGCAGGCGGTCCGCGACGCCAAGTCGGCGGTCTTCCGCGACCTGCGACCGCTCGACCCGGAGCGGGTCGTCTTCGGCCAGTACGACGGCTACCGCGACGAGGACGACGTGGACGACGACTCCGAGGTCGAGACCTTCGTGGCCATCGAGGCGTACGTCGACAACGATCGCTGGCGTGACGTCCCCTTCTACCTCCGCACCGGCAAGTCCCTCGCGGAGTCGAACCGCGTCATCACGCTCCGCTTCAAGACCTCGACCTCCACGATGTTCACCGGCGACGCCGCCCCGGCCTGCAACGAGCTGGTCCTCGAGCTGAGCGACGACCCCAGGATCTACGTCGACCTGCGCGCCAAGAGGCCCGGACCCGACCTCGACCTGGTCAACGCCACGATGCGGCTCGACGTCGGCGACGCGGCCCCGGACGCCAAGCCCCTGGAGGCCTACGAGCGCCTTCTGCTCGACGTGATGCGCGGCGACCAGACGCTGTTCACCCGCTCCGACGAGGTGGAACGCCTCTGGGAGGTCTGCCAGCCCGTGCTCGACGCCCCTCCGGCCCCGAAGCCCTACGACCAGGGTTCGTGGGGACCCGCGGCCGCGCTCGAGATGCCCCCCGGAGGCTGGCACCTGCATGACTGACGGGCTCTACCTGCCGATCGCCCAGCACGGCCTGATCGGCGACCTCCGCAGCTGCGCGCTGGTCGGCACCGACGGCACCATCGACTGGTTCTGTGCCCCCCGCTTCGACTCCCCCAGCGTCTTCGGCAGCATCCTCGACCCAGACGAGGGGGGCTCGTGGCGGATGGAGCCGCTCGACGAGGACGTGCGGACCAGCCAGTTCTACTTCCCCGACTCCAACATCCTGGTCACCCGCTTCATGACCGAGCGCGGGGTCGCCGAGGTGCACGACTTCATGCCCGTCCTCAAGGCCGACGACGAGAACCATCGCCAGCGCATCGTCCGGCGGGTGAGCGCCGTACGCGGTGCGACCGACCTGCGGATGGAGCTCAGGGCCCGCCCGGACTACGGCCGGGTGCACCCCGAGACGACGCAGGTCGACGACGGCGTGCTCATCACCGGCGGCGACCTGCGGCTCGGGCTGACCGCCACCTGCGACCTCGACCTCAGCGACGGGTCGATCACTGCGAAGATCTCGCTCGAGGAAGGGCAGGAGGCGCTGTTCGTGCTCGAGGTCCTCGCCGAGGACCAGGAGCCGGTCTCCGGCGAGGACGGCGAGACGGCCCGGCTGTTCTCGCAGACGGCAGCCTACTGGCGGGGCTGGATCGACCAGTCGACCTACAAGGGACGCTGGCGCGAGACCGTCAACCGATCGGCCCTGACGCTGAAGCTGCTCACGCACGAACCCAGCGGCGCCATCATCGCCTCGCCCACGACGAGCCTGCCGGAGTCGATCGGCGGTTCACGCAACTGGGACTACCGCTACGTGTGGATCCGCGACGCGGCCTTCAGCCTCTACGGGTTGCTGCGGCTGGGGTTCACCGAGGAGGCCGACGCCTTCATGCGCTGGCTCTCCGAGCGCATGGGCGAGCGGCACGGCGACGACAGCGAGCTGGGCCCGCTGCGCGTGCTCTACGACATCGACGGCCGCGTGCCTGAGGAGGTCGAGCTCGACCACCTCCGCGGCTTCCGCGACTCCCAGCCCGTGCGGGCCGGCAACGCAGCCGTCGGTCAGCTGCAGCTGGACATCTACGGCGAGCTGATCGACTCGGTCTACTTGTTCAACAAGTACGGCGACGGCATCAGCGCGGCCGCCTGGGACGACCTCACCCGGACCGTCGAGTGGGTGATGGAGAACTGGGACCAGCCCGACGCCGGCATGTGGGAGATCCGCGACGAGCCGCGTCACCACACCACCTCGCTGCTGATGTGCTGGGTCGCCATCGAGCGGATGATGCGGATGTCCCGCCAGCGAGGGCTGCCCGGCGAGCTGTCGCGGTGGGCCGAGGCGCGCGACGCGATCTATCGCCGGATCATGGACGAGCACTTCTCCGAGGAGCTGGGCGCCTTCGTGCAGCACCGCGGCTCGAACACCTTGGATGCCGGCGTACTCCTGATGCCGATGGTGAAGTTCATCGCACCCAACGACCCGCGGTTCCTGTCCACGCTCGCAGCGATCGAGGAACGGCTGGTCTCCGACAGCCTGGTCTTCCGCTACGACGTCGACACTTCCGGCGACGGCGTGGAGGGCACCGAGGGAACGTTCTCGCTCTGCTCCTTCTGGTACGTCGAGGCCCTCACCCGCGTCGGCCGGCTCGAGGAGGCCCGGTTGGCGTTGGAGAAGATGTTCACCTACGCCAATCACCTGGGGCTGTACGCCGAGCAGGTCGGCCTGGCCGGGCAACAGCTCGGCAACTTCCCGCAGGCGTTCACCCACCTCAGCCTGATCAGCGCGACGCTCAACCTGGATCGCGAGCTGGGCTGAGTCAGTCCTTCATCCCCTTGAGGCGCCGCCCGACCGCCTGCTCGATGTCCCGGGTGGCGTCCCGCTCGGCGAGGGCGTGCCGCTTGTCCCAGGTCTTCTTGCCACGGGCCAGGGCGATCTCCACCTTGGCCCGGCCGTCCTTGAAGTAGAGCGACAGCGGGATCACGGTCAGGCCGCTCTCGTTGACCCGCCGCTCGATCTTGTCGATCTCACGCCGGTGCAGCAGCAGCTTGCGCTTGCGCCGTGACGCGTGGTTCGTCCAGGTGGCCTGCTCGTAGGCGGGGATGTGCACGTTGTGCAGCCACACCTCGCCACCGTCGACGTCGACGAACCCGTCCACCAGCGACGCCCGACCCGCGCGCAGCGCCTTGACCTCGCTGCCCTGGAGCACGATCCCGGCCTCCCAGGTGTCCTCGAGGTGGTAGTCATGGCGAGCCTTGCGGTTGCGCGCGACGACCGGCTCCGGCTCCGGCTTCTTCATCCCGTCAGTGTTCCAGAGCGGGTCTCTTGGCGGGTTCCTGGCGGGGCCGGGCGGTTGGGCATGCGGGGCCGGGCGGTGGGGCATGCGGGGCCGGGCGGTTGGGCATGCGGGGCCGGGCGGTTGGGCATGCGGGGCCGGGCGGTTGGGCATGCGGGGCCGGGCGGTTGGACATGCGGAATGTGGCGGTGGAGTTGCGGAGTCGCGCGCTTCATGCGGCCGGGCGTTGGACTTGCGGGCCAGCATTCGCATGCCCAGCGACCGCCGGCGCCAGCCCCGGACCACCACCGACCGCGTTGCTCGAACGTGTGATCAAAGCACCCGTTGATCACACGTTCCAACAACGTGATCAATCGGACTTGGCGTGTTGGAACGGAGGGCCGACTGGACCCAGAACGAAGGCGGGCTCAGGCCACCGGGCGGCAGGCGAGGAAGTTCATCGCCGTGAAGCTCAGCACGACCTGGTCCTGCTGGTTGAGGATCTCGACCCCGGTGTGCACCAGTCCGCGGTCGGGCTTGGAGCGCGAGAGCCGCGCCGTCTCCACCGTGGTCCGGATCCGGAGCTCGTCGTCGGGTCGCAGCGGCAGCCGGAAGCGCACCTCGTCGAGCCCCGGCGAAGCAAGGCTGGCGACGCGCGAGATGTAGTGCTCGACGTAGAGCCGCATCGTCACCGCCATGGTTTGCATCCCGCTGGCGATCAGCCCGCCGAACGGCCCGGTCGCGGCCCAGGCCGGGTCGGTGTGGATCGCCTGCGGGTCGTACTCACGGGCGAAGGTGACGATCTCGTCCTCGCTCACCGAGACGTGGCCGAACTCGTAGACCGCACCAGGCAGGTAGTCCTCGAACCACCGGTCCTCGACCGGGGCAGGGAGGTCGGTGTCACCGATCAGGCGCGTGCCCCCTCTCACTGCGCTCCCTCCTCGGCGATGCGCTTGATCGCGGCCAAGGTCCTCGGGATGCCGTCGAGTGCCTGCTGGGTGCGATCGGCGATCTCGTTCGCTGCCTGATCGCCGAACTTCTCCTCGAACATGGCGATCCCGCCGGGGAGGAACTCCCAGGACTCGGTCAGGACGGATCCGCCCTCGGCCGGGGCGATGCTGAACCCCCACCGCACCAGGGTGCCGCCCACGATCCAGGCGAACTCGCGGCCAGGCTCGGCGGCGACCACCTCGGACCGGGTCTCCCAGGTCCGGTGCGGCAGCTCGTTGCGCCCGGTGAACCAGGCGCCGACCTGGCCGGCCTGGGACTCGTCGTCCCACCAACAGCTCGCGCAGACAGGACTCCACTCGCCGGTGCGACTGATGTCGGAGACCAGGGCGTAGAGCTCCTCGGCCGAGGCCGAGACGGTGAGGGATTCGTGGTGGCTGCGGATGTTCGTCTCGCTCATGGCTCCACCCTCACAGATGCCCCTACTTCTTCAGCCTCCGGCTGCCCCCGTGCCAGTCCTCCTGCTGCCCGATCTCATCGGGCTCGACCCCGAGGCCCAGCAGCTGGGGGGTCTCGCGGAGGCTGCGCTTGAGCTCGGCGAAGCCGCCGAACCGGGCCAGTCCGACCACGTGGTCCCACAGCTCGGCAGCGGCGTCGTCCTGCGGCAGCCGACTGATCACCGGACCGAAGAAGGCCACTCCCTCCGGTGGTTCGAAATGGATGATGGGGGTGCCCACGTCCTTGCCGGTCAAGCCCAGCGCCTCGTCGGTCTCCTGCTGGATCTCCGCGTCCCACGACTCGTCGTCGAGCGCGTCAGCGAGCTCCAGCGGCAACCCCGCCTCGGCGAGGATCGGCTCGACGAACGCACGGGTCCCCCGCTGCTCACGCAGCTCGAGCTCGCCCTTGTCTCCGGCCTGGTCGGGTGCGGTGTCGAAGATCCTCGCCCCGAAGGCGGCGTAGAGAGGAGCCATCGCCTCCCGACCGTGCTCGGCTCTGGCCCGGGCAGCCACCCGGAGGAGTCGGAGGCCGGCCGTGTGACCCGCTTCGTACTCCGGGGGGAAGTGGGCGTCGTAGTCCACCTCGGCGTTGATCAGCCGCAGCGAGATGAACCGCCAGTCGACGGTGTAGTCACGCTGCGCCTGCACCTGCCGGACCCACTTGCTGGTCATCCAGGCGAACGGGCACACGGGGTCGAAGTAGAAGCGGATGTCGGTCTTGTCCATGGCTCCACCGTAGGTCGCACCCTGTTGCGCCGACGCCGGGAGGGCTCAGGCCTGTCCCAGCCGGTCCTTGATCTCCGACTTCAGCACCTTGCCGACCTTGGACCGCGGCAGGTCGTCCCAGACCTCGATCTGCTTGGGCGCCTTGACGCTGCCGAGGCGTTGCTTGACGAAGTCGGTGATCTCGGCGAGGTCGAGGGTGTGACCGGTGCGGACCTGGAGCACCGCGGTCACCCGCTCGCCCCACTTCGGGTCGGGCAGTCCGATCACCGCACAGTCCGCGATCGCCGGGTGCTCCATCAGCGCCTGCTCGACCTCGGTGGAGTAGACGTTGAAGCCGCCCGTGATCACCATGTCCTTCGCGCGGTCGACGAGGAAGAGGTAGCCCGCGTCGTCGAGGTAGCCGATGTCGCCGGTGTGGTGCCACCCGTGGGCGGAGGCCTCCGCCGTCGCGGAAGGGTTGCGGTGGTAGCCGCGCATGACCAGGGAGCTGCGGATGACGACCTCGCCGCGTTCACCGCGGGCGAGCAGGGACCCGTCCTCGCCCATGATGGTGACCGTCACCAGCGGAGCGGGACGCCCCGCTGATGACAGCCGTTCGTGGGCGACGGTTCCGTCGGGGTGGAAGTGGTCGCGTGGCGCCATCGTCGAGATCATCATCGGCGCCTCGGTCTGGCCGAAGAGCTGGGCCATCACCGGACCGATCCGCGTCAGCGCCTCCTCGAGCCGGGTGGGTGACATGGGGGCCGCGCCGTACCAGAAGCACTGCAGGGACGAGAGGTCAGAGGTGTCGAGGGCAGGACTGTCGAGGGCCATGTAGATCAGCGTCGGCGGGAGGAACGTGTGCGTGACGTGGTGCCGCTCGAGGAGCTCCAGGAACCCGCCGACGTCGGGCGAGCGCATCACCACGATCTCACCGCCCAGCGCCATGACCGGGAAGCAGAGCACCCCGGCGGCATGGGTGAGCGGCGCCAGGGCGAGGTAGACCGGCCGACCCTCGAAGGGATAGCTCATCAGGGTGATGGCCGTCATCGTCTCCAGGTTGGTGCCCGTGAGGAGCACGCCCTTGGGGCGCCCGGTGGTGCCGCCCGTGCCGACGATCATCGCCAGGTCGTCGGGCGTCGGCTCGTCCAGCGAGCCCGCGGCCGACGACCCGAGGAACGAGTCCCAGGAGAGCACCCCCGGCACATCTGCGTCGAGGCACACCAGCGTCGTCAGCTGCGGCAGCTCGCCGCGGATCTGCTGCACCAGTGGGGCGAACGCCGCCTGGAAGACCAGCACCGAGCAGTCGAACAGGTCGAGCAGCTCGGCGTTCTCCCTCGCCTCGTTGCGGGGGTTGATCGGGCACCACACCGCTCCCGCCCGGCTGATCCCGAAGACGCACGTGAACGCCACCGGGTCGTTGGCCGACAGCACCGCGACCTTGTCGCCGGGCTCGACCCCCTGCCGTGCCAGGGCGGAGGCGATCCGGAGACTGAGCTGCTGCACCTCGGCATAGCTGGTCGTCACCCCGTCGGTGGTCAGGCAGGGAGCGTCGGGGTCCAGCGACGCGCCCTTGTCCAGGTAGTCGACCAGTCGCACGTGCTCAGTCCCCGACGGTGAGCACGGGTTCCGCCACCAGGCCGTAGCTGCGGAGGACACCGAGCAGCTCGCGGTGCCCGAACGCCTGGCAGGCCGAGGCGAACCCGACCCGCCGGGGCGGCTGCTGCAGCAGGGAGTACGCCGCGTAGGCCTGCAACAGCCCGGTCTGCTTGTAGTTCTGGTTGCCGTGGATGACGCAGTGCGCGCGGCCGAGCGGACCGGAGGCGTGCACCGAGTCGAGCGACTTGTTGACCCGCGCGTTCTCCCGGGGCGGCATCGTGCTCATCACCTGGGCCGCGGTCGCGTCGAGGGCGGCGTACTTCTCCTCCTCGCCCATCCCGGCGGTGGCCTCGATGGCGGCCGCCACGATCTGGGGTACGCCGAGCATCAGCGCCTTGTTGAAGACGCCGCCGAGGGCCTTCACGTTGGCCACCCGCGGGTCCCTCCTGAACCACACCGGGTGGGAGGTGCCGCCCCACGGCAGGGCCAGGGCGAGCTCGTGCTGGCCGGGGATGACCAGGGGGTAGTGACCGGCCTCGGGGTCGAAGGGCACGTAGGTGTTCTGCTCGAGGTAGTGCGCGCCCGACAGCGCCGCGTTGAAGAGGATCGTCTGGGTCGAGGCGATCGTCGGGCTGCCGCCCCAGAAGACCGCGATGTCGAGGGTGTCCAGGCCGGGCTTCTCCAGGCAGAGCTGGGCCGCGATCTCGCCGGTGGTGTACATCTGCGCCACGCCGGGCGACAGCAGCAGACCGGCTGAGGCGAAGTCGTCGCCGTACTGCTCGTCGCAGGTGATCAACCAGTCCTGCTCACCCGTCGTGTCGATGTAGTGGACGCCCGCGGCGAGGCAGGCCTCGACGACCTCGGGCCCGTAGCGGCTGAACGGGCCGACGGTGTTGCACACCACCGAGGCGCCCGTGAACAGCTCGGTCAGGGACTCGACGTCGTGGGTCACCTCGGCGACCTCGTAGTCGGCCGTCTCGATGCCCGCGACGTTGGACCCCATCGAGGCGTCGAGCTTGCCGGTGTCACGACCGGCGGCGACGAACGGGACGTGGTGGTCGCGGAGGTACTCACAGATCAGCCGACCGGTGTAGCCGGAGGCACCGTAGACGATGACGGGCTTCTCGCTCTTGTGGATGCTTCGCTCGCTCATGGCGCTCACATCCCCATCCCGCCGTCGACCGGGAGGCCGACGCCGTTGACGAAGCGGGACGCGTCCGAGGCCAACCAGACCACGGCGTCGGCCATGTCGGCGACCTCGCCCAGGCGACCCGAGGGGGTCAGCTCGATGACCGCACCGACGGCGGCCTCCGGGGACTCGAAGAGCCCCAGCGCGGCCATGTCGTCGGCGAGGCCGGCGCCCATGGCGGTGGGGACCAGGCCGGGATAGATGCAGTTGACGCGTACGCCGTAGCCCAGCTTGCCCGCCTCCATCGCCGCGACCTTGGTCAGCCGCTCGACGGCGGCCTTGGTGGCGGAGTAGATCGGGATGCCCGGGAAGGCGATCGTCGCAGCGACCGAGGAGATGTTGATGATGCTTCCGCCCTTCCCCGCCACACCGTCGGGACGCATCGAGCGGAGCCCGTGCTTGATGCCGAGGGCCGTGCCCAGGATGTTCACCTCGAGCATCGTGCGGATGTCCTTCGGGTCCACCTCGGTCATCAGGCTGCTGATCTCGACGCCGGCGTTGTTGACCAGGACGTCCAACCCGCCGAAGTCGTCGGCCGCGGCGACCACCGCGTTCTGCCAGCTCGCCTCGTCGGTGATGTCGAGGTGCACGAAGCCGTGCCGGCCCTCCTGCGGGCCACCGAGGGACTCGGCGACCGTGCCCCCGAGGTCGCCCTGCAGATCGGCCACGACGACGCGCGCGCCGGCCTCGGCCAGCGCGCGGGCCATCCCCTCTCCGAGCCCCTGGGCTCCGCCGGTGACGAGGGCGGTGCGTCCGTTCAGGTCGTACTGGGTCATGAGGTCCTCCTGGTGAGGGTCGGGGTGGGCGTGGGTTCGAGGTGAGCGTGGTCACACTCTCGCCACCCTCTTGACAGTTGTCAAGAAAAATCTGGACACTTGTCAAGCACACGAAGCGGCTGCACTACGCTGACGCCACGACGACCCGAGCACGATGACCGGTAGGAGGTGCGCCATGGCAGGTGCGACAGCCGCCACCACAGCGGCCCGCCGTCCTCCGGCCGACAAGTTCGACGAGCGCCGCAACCAGCTCGCCGAGTCGGCCCTGCAGACCCTGGGCGAGCTCGGCTACGCCCGGGCAAGCCTGCGCGAGATCGCCCACAACTCCGAGTTCAGCCACGGCGTCGTGCACTACTACTTCAAGGACAAGCTCGAGCTCATCGTCTACTGCGTGCGCTACTACAAGGCGCAGTGCGTGACCCGCTACGACTCGGTCGTCTCGGACTCCACCACGGCCGAGGAGCTGCTGGACGCCTTCGCGGCCAAGCTGGTCGAGACCCTCCGCGAGGAGGCCCCGATGCACCGCCTCTGGTACGACCTCCGCACCCAGAGCATGTTCGAGGAGCCCCTGCGCGAGGCGGTCACGATGATCGACCACACGCTGCAGGAGATGATCTGGCGGGTCGTCGCCCGCTACGCCGAGCTCAGCGGCCGGCCGGTCGCGATGACCCCGGCGGCGGCCTACGGCGTCCTCGACGGCGTCTTCCAGCAGGCGCTCCTGGCCCACCTGGCCGGCCGCCCCACGGTCTTCGACGACCTCGTGGCCCAGGTGCACGGTCTGATGCCGCTCACGCTCGCCCCGTGAGGCGCTGGGACCCCGGCGTCTTCGGCTCGGCGCTGCTCGGCCCCGCCGACCAGGGCACCCGGCGACTCAGGATCAGGGTCCAGCTGCTGCTCACGGTCCTGCTGGTGGCCACCAACCTGGTCGGCGCCGCGATCGTGTTCGCGCTGTCCGCGTTGGTCATCCCGAGTCCGGCTCCGGAGCGCGACACCCTGCTGGCGCTGGCCATCGGGGTCCCGGTGTACGTCGCCGTGGCGATCGCCATCGGCGTCGGCTGGGGCACCGCCGGAGCGCTGCGGGCCATGCACTGGGTCTACCACGACGAGACACCGACGGACGCGGAGCGCCTTGCGACCCTGGGGGTCCCGTGGTTCCTGACCAGGCTCCAGGCCGGGCTGTGGTTCGGGGCGACCGTCCTGTTCACCCTGCTCGCGGTGCTGTTCCAGGCCGAACGGGCGATCACCACCGCCCTGACCGTCGGCACCGCCTCCCTGGTGGTCAGCGCCATCGCCTACCTGTTCAGCGAGTTCGCCCTGCGCCCGATCGCGGCGCGCGCCCTCTCCGGACAGGAGCGGCTGCGCGTCCGTGGGCTCGGCGTACGACGACGGATGATCCTCTTCTGGGGACTGGGCACCGGCGCCCCGGTGGCCGGCCTGATCATCGTGGCCCTGCTGGCCCTCACCCTCGGTGAGGTCTCACTGAACAGGCTGGCCATCGTCGTGCTCGTCCTCGGTGCGGTGGTCCTCTGCTTCGGTCTCCTGGTCACGTGGCTCAACGCCCGCGCCGTGGTCGCGCCGATCCTCGCCGTGCGCAACGCCATGCAGCAGGTGGAGGAGGGCAACCTCGACGCCGAGGTGCAGGTGTACGACGGCACCGAGCTCGGCCAGCTGCAGGCCGGGTTCAACGAGATGGTCCGCGGCCTCCGCGACCGCGAGCACCTGCGGGACATGTTCGGCCGCCACGTCGGCAAGGACGTGGCCGAAGCGGCGGCCCTCGGCCACGTCGAGCTCGGTGGTGAGACCCGCGTGGTCTCGGTGCTCTTCATCGACATCGTCGGCTCCACCACCCTGGCCACCGAGAACGAGCCCGCGGCGGTGGTCGGGATGCTCAACCGTTTCTTCAGCGTGGTCGTCGAGGAGGTCGACCGGCACGACGGCCTGGTCAACAAGTTCATCGGTGACGCGGCGCTCGCCATCTTCGGCGCCCCCGTCGAGCTCGAGGACCACGCCACCCACGCGCTGGCGGCGGCCCGGGCGATGGCCGCCCGGCTGGCCGGGGAGGTCCCCGACCTCGAGGCCGGCATCGGCGTCGCCACCGGTGAGGCGGTCGCTGGGAACGTCGGTGAGAAGTCCCGTTTCGAGTACACCGTCATCGGTGACGCCGTGAACGCGGCCGCCCGGCTCTCCGAGCTCGCCAAGGACACCGACGGCGGGGTGCTGGCGGTCTGGGAGTCCGTCGAGGCAGCCAGCGAGGAGGAGTCCTCCTGCTGGCGCAAGCACGACACGGTCACCCTGCGGGGCCGGAGCACCGAGACGGTGCTCGCGGTCCCCGCAGACTGACCTACTTGGCGCTCAGGGCCTTCTCCACCAGGGCCCGGGCCTCGTTGACCGCTGCGGCGTACCCCGAGAGGTCGCCGGCCTTCAGCTTCGTGTCGGCCTCGGCGAACTTGTCGTCGGCCTGCTGCAGCAGCTTCAACGCTGCCACCGGCAGGTTCTGGGTGGTCCCGCCACCGGTGCCGCCCGGGGTGCCGTCCGTCGGCGCCGTGGTGTCGCCGCCGGACAGGTCCAGCACATCGTCGATGGAGGCCCTCAGGGTCGAGCCGATGCCGACGTCGCGGCCGAACGAGGTCAGCACGAACCGCAGCACGGGATAGTTGCCCGAGCCGCCTTCACGCAGCGTGTAGAGCGGCTGCACGTAGAGCAGCCCTCCACCCACGGGCAGGGTGAGCAGGTTGCCGTAGGCGACCTTGGCGTCGGCCTGCTTGAACGCGCGCAGCTGGTTGGCGACCTTCGGGTCGTTGCTGAACTGGTTGGCGATCTGGCCCGGTCCCGGCACCTGGGTGTTGTCGGGCAGCCGCAGGATCTTGAACTTCCCGTAGCTGTCCGGCTTGGCCGCGTCCGCGCCGACCGCCACGAAGGAGGCGAGGTTCTGCTTCTTCTGCGGCACGAACACGCTGGTGAGGGAGAACGTCGGCACCTGGCCGGACTGCGTGGACACCGAGAGCCGGTAGGGCGGCTGCTTGCGCGTCGGCGAGGCCGGGTCGTCAGGCACGTCCCACTTGTCGTTGCCCTCGTAGAACGTCTTCGGGTCGACCACGTGGTAGGCCGCGAGCATGTCCCGCTGCACCTTGAACAGGTCCTCGGGATAGCGCATGTGCGCGAGCATCTCGTCGGGGATGTCCGACTTCTTCTCCACGACGCCCGGGAACGCCTTCTCCCAGACCTTGAGGATCGGGTCGGTGGTGTCCCACTCGTAGAGCGTCACCGTGCCGTCGTAGGCGTCGACCGTGGCCTTGACCGCGTTGCGCATGTAGTTGATCTGGTCGGTCGGCAGGGTGGCGTACGCCGATCGCGGGTTGATCGCGTCGGAGGTCATCTCCTGCAGCGACTTCTTCTCGGACAGCGGGTACTTGTCGCTGGTGGTGTAGCCGTCGAGGATCCAGACGATCTTGCCGTCGACCACGGCCGGTAGCGCGTCGGAGTCGAGCGTCAGCCACGGCGCGACCTTCTGCACCCGCTCACGAGGAGAGCGGTCGTAGAGGATCTTGCTGTTGTCGTTGACCCGCGAGGACAGCACGATGTTGGCGTCGCCGAAGTGCACGCCGTAGAGGAGCTTGCGGAAGATGCTGCCCACCCCCACGCCGTCCTTGCCGTCGTAGGTGTTGTTGCGCGACGAGCCTGCGTCGCCGCTGCCCTGGGGGACGTCGAGCTCGACGTCCTTGCCGCCCTTCTCCTTGCCCACGATCGAGTAGGTGGGGCTCTGCTCACCGAAGTAGATCTGGGGGCGGTACTTCTTGTCGGGCTGCGAGTCGCTGATCGCGCCGACCGGCGGCAGGTCCTCCTCGGCGAACACGGGCTCACCGTCGTTGCCGACCGGCTTGCCGTCCGCGGTCTGCTGGTTGCCGTAGGCGGCGATCAGGCCGTAGCCGTGGGTGTAGACGGTCTTCTCGTTGGCCCACTTCTTCTGGGCGTCGGGCAGGCCGTCGAGGTTCAGCTCGCGAGCCGCCACGACGATGTCGCGCTCCCGGCCGTTGATCTGGTAGCGGTCGACGTCGAGGACCGGGGCCACGCTGTAGTAGCCGCGCACCTGCTGGAGCTGGTCGAACGTCGAGGACACCAGCTGCGGGTCGACCAGGCGGATGCCGGGCAGCGAAGGGGCGTCGGTGTTCAGCTGTGCCTGGGAGAGCTTGGTCTGCGCGTCGTAGTCGCTGACCGTGGTCTCCTCGAGGTCGTACGCGGCCCTGGTGGCTCCGATGTTCTGCGCGATGTAGGAGGACTCCTTGTCGGGCTCGTCGGGCTTGACCTGGAACCGCTGCATCAGGCCGGGCCAGACGGCACCCAGGAGCACGGCGGAGATCGCGAACAGCGCGAGTCCGACGCCGGGCAGGAGCCACGTACGGCGCAGGACGTTGGCGAAGAACAGCACGGCGCAGATGATCGCGATGAACATCAAGATGTTCTTCGACGGCAGCACCGCGTGGTCGCGGGTGTAGGTCATGCCGGTGACCAGTCCCCCGGTCTGCGAGGTGAGGTCGAAGCGGTCGAGGTAGTAGTCGACGCCCTTGAGCAGCAGGAACAGGCCGAAGACCGCGGAGAGCTGGGCCTGCGCGGCCCCCGAGACCTTGTCGGTCGCGGACTGCAGCCGGATGCCGCCGTAGAGGTAGTGCACGACGGCCGCGATGAGCAGGCCGGTGAACATCGCCGTCATCCCGAAGTCGACGAGGAAGTGCAGCCACGGCAGGTCGAAGACGTAGAAGCCGATGTCCTTGCGGAAGTAGGGATCGGCCTTGCCGAAGTCCTCGCGGTTGCTCCACAGCAGGTAGGTACGCCACTTGCCGGTGGCCGAGACCCCGGCGAAGATCCCGAAGACCAGGCTGACAGCGACGAGCAGCCAGCGCCGCAGGGGCGTCACCACCTCGCGGTAGCGCTCCAGGTTGGCCTGCTCGGGCGAGTGTGGCCGGAACATCGGTCGCAGCCGGAACGCCAGGAACAGGTTGAGCGCGACGACGGCCGCCATCGCCCCACCGAAGATGACGAAGAGCAGCACCCGGGTCCAGATCAGCTTGCTGAAGACCGCGCCGTAGCCGATGCTCCCGAACCACAGCTTGTCGGTCCAGATCCCTGCGAACAGCGAGAAGCCGATGACCACGACGCCGACGACGATGACGGTGAGCAGCAGGGGCCGGGGGCGCCGCGAGGAGTGCGTCGTCGGTCCGGCCGGGGGCCCGTCACCGGGCGTGCTCTTGGGTTCTTCGGCGAAGAAGTCACTCATCGTCTCGGGAGTCTCCGGGATCTGTTTCGAGGGTGGTGTGCAGCAACTCTAGGAGAGCGGGCACGAGGTCGTTGCCAACGAGGACCATGTCGTCCTCGTCGTGGGCACGTTGACGGATGGCGCAGAATGCCTCGCCGGTGCGGAGTGCCCCGGCCACGATGCGGGCCTCCTGGCGGTCGGGGTGTGCGGCGGCGTACTCCGCGGCGGCCTCGGCGTCGGTGGGCACCTGCTCCACGTCAGGTGGCAGCGTGAGGGCCTCGACGACGACGGCGCAACCCGCCACCTCCGGTGGCCACAGGATGCTGGCGAGGAGCTCCTCGAGGCTCTCGGAGGAGGTGCTCTCCTGCTCGACCGGGGTGAGCACCTGGTCGTGGGCCTCGACGCCGAGCAGCTCGGCGAGGTGTGGCTCCCGCTGCAGCAGGTCGGCCGTCTCCACCAGCGCGAACAGCTGCGCCGGTTGGTCCCACCCGGCCCGGGAGGCGTGCGCCTCGATCTCGCGCACGACGTCGGCGAGCGCGGCGCTCGCATCCTCGATCGGGCTCACCTGGTGCACCTCGCCAGCTTCGCGTCGGGGTCCTTGACCCACGCCTTCACGTCCTTGATCGCCTCGTCGAGCGTGGTCACCTTCACCAACCTCATCTTGTCCGGGTCGTAGTTGCCGCCGAGCGCCTCGGCGCAGTTGCCGGCCGGCACGAGGAACAGCTCGGCCCCGTCGCCCTGCGCGCCCACGAGCTTCTGCTGGATGCCGCCGATCTCGCCGACGTTGCCCTTCGCGTCGATCTCGCCGGTCCCGGCGATGACCTTGCCGTCGGTGAGCGAGCCGGGCGTGAGCACGTCGTAGATGCCCGTCGCGAACATCAGGCCGCCCGAGGGGCCGCCGATGTTGTCGGACAGGTTGAGGTCGACCTCGAAGGGGAACCGGTAGCCGGGCGCGATCGAGACGCGCACCGCACTCGCCTTCGCGTCATCCTGCGCCGCCACGGTGGTCAGCTTCTCGTCGAGGTCGCGACCGTTGCGGCTGACGGTCAGCGTGACGGCGGTCCCGACGGCCAGGGGGCGGATGGCCCCGGTCAGCGAGTCGATCGAGTCGACGGCCTTGTCGTTCACCGCCAGCACCGTGTCCCCCACCTCGAGCTTGCCGTCGGCCGGACCGTCCTTGGTCACGTCGGCGATCTTCACCGCCGTCTCGTAGGAGATGTCCAGGACGCCGAGGGCAGCAGCCACGGCGTTGTCCTGCGAGGAGACCATCTGGACGCTCGACTCCTGCCGGACGCTCTGCTGGGTCGCGGTGGGCGGGTAGATCGCCTCGTACGGATAGACCGACCGGTCGGGGTCGACCCACGCGGTGACCATCTGCGGGATGCTGACCTTGTTCCCGGGCCCGCTCGGGATCACCGTCGTCAGGCGCAGGCCCCCGTCGTCACGGTAGGACTTGCGTCCTTCGACGCTGATGATGTCCTTCTTGCCGCTCTTCCCGAGCACGTTGACCGTGGGACCCGGCGCGAAGGTGGCGTAGGGCACGGGCTGGCGCAGCGCCTGGACCGACAAGAAGACCACCAGGACCACCGCCAGCATTCCGGCCCACGTACGGCGCTTCATGCGCGGACGTCCGGGGGCCTGGTCATGGCGTCACCCTCTCATCCGGCAACAAGCGTCACAGCCACCGACCGACCCGGGCTCGGCCCGCGGGGAGGGCGCCGACCGGTGGGTCAGGCAGACCGACGCGAGCCGTCGCCCGGCTCCTGCGCCGCCGGGCCGTCCTGCTGGGTGCGGGACTGGCGCGCCGGGGCCACCGGCATCTGCGAGGGGCGTACGGCGATCCCGGTGCTGCGCTCGCGCAGGGGGCGCGGGGCGCTGACCTGGTGGGTGACCTCGACCGGCAGGTCCTTCATGATCGCGGCCGCGAAGCGCTCCTGCGCAGCGTCGGACCGGTCCGGGCTCAGGTCGCGGGCACGCCCCAGCCAGCTGACCCAGAGCATGGCGATCAGGGTCACGATCGCGGGCGGAAGCCACCAGAGCAGGATCTCCACGGACCCATGATGCCGACGCGTCGGCCCCGACCTCGCCAGCAACACGCGCTCGCCGGGGGTGTGTTCGCAGGTCAGCGGCGTACCCGGTAGCGCAGATGGGTCACGCCGCGGGCCTCGATGACCTCGGGGTCCTCGAAGCGGACCGGACCGCTGCGGAGCCCCGCCAGCAGCGGGACGCCCTTCCCCAGCGCCACCGGCACGAGGTGCACGTGGACCTCGTCCAGCAGGCCGGCATCCAGGCAGGCGCGGGCGGCGGCGCCCCCGGCGACCGACACGACCCCGTGGGCGGCCAGCGACGTCGCCTCGGTCACCGCCGACCAGACGTCGGTCGCGAAGGTGACCGGCACGGCGTCGGCGGGCCAGCCCACGGGTGGCCAGTCGGTCCGCGGCTCGTGGGTCAGGACGACCATCGGCCTGTCCACGGGCGGATGGCCGCCCCACCCACCGGTGTGGTCGAAGAGCCGTCGCCCCACGAGGAAGGCACCCACCGAGGCCAGGCCCCGGCGGAAGACCTCGGCGCTGGTCGGGGACAGGCTGAAGGTGATCCCACCGGCCCGGACCTCCTCGGGGCCTTCGAAGTACCAGTCGAACAAGGGCCCGACCGAGTCGTCGGGGAAGGCGATGAACCCGTCCAGGGACATTGCGAGGCTGGCTACGACGGTCGAGGATGGGCTCACGGTCGCTCCCGGAGATCGGTCAGGTGGTGGTCCTGTGATGACCGACGCCGTGCTGGGGACTCATCGCTCGGTGGTCGAGGAACGAGCGGCGACCTAGGGAGAGTTCACCCATTCCTCGCGCCCGTCCCCGAAGACCTGGTGCTTCCAGACGGGGACGCTGGCCTTGAGCCGGTCGATCAGGGCCCGCGAGGCGTCGTAGGCCTGGCCG
Source organism: uncultured Actinomycetota bacterium (assembly GCA_963843775.1). Classification (GTDB taxonomy): domain Bacteria; phylum Actinomycetota; class Actinomycetes; order Propionibacteriales; family Nocardioidaceae; genus Marmoricola. The sequence continues at coordinate 84,401 of CAWJLT010000013.1, read as the reverse complement.
CGGTGCGCAGCGGAGACGGCCACCACCACGGCGATGTCCCCGATCTCGAGGTGACCGGTCCGGTGCACGGCGGCCAGGGCCACCACCTCGAACTCCTCGACGACCCCCGCGGCCACCTCACCGAGCCGATCGAGCGCCGAGGGGTGCGCCGTGTAGTCGAGGTGGGCGACGGTCTCACCGTGGTCGTGGTCTCGCACCACCCCGACGAAGAGGTTCACCCCGCCGGCCGCCGGGTCGTCCACGGCCGCCAGCACCTCGGCCGGGTCGAGGGCCACCTCACGCAGGTCGAGCAGCCTGATCACGTCGGCCGGCACAGAGGCCGGCACAGAGGCCGGCACAGGGGCCGGCACCGAGGTAGGCACAGAGGCCGGCACGTCGGTCTGACCCGACGGTGGGGTGGAGGTCATCGCCCGAGCGTACGACCCGGCCACGGGGGCTGGTCACGACATTGGTCGCGAAGGGTAATTTGAATGGCATGGACGACCGACCGGACGACAACAACCCCTTCAAGGGGACCCCCTTCGAGCAGATCTTCAACGCACTCGGTGGAACCGGCGGTCCCAGCGGCATCGGCGGGCAGGGGGGCGGCGGGATGCCCGACCTCTCCGGCCTGATGGGCCAGATGCAGGCCATGATGGCGCCGTACGACGGGCCCGTGAACTGGGCCCTCGCCACCGACATCGCCCGCAAGACCTCCGCCCAGGAACCCGACCCGAGCCCCGACCGCAACGACCAGAGCCAGGTCGCGGACGCCATGCGCCTCGCCGACCACTGGCTCGACGAGGTGACGGTCCTCCCTTCGGGTGTGACCACCACCGCGGCCTGGAGCCGGGCGGAGTGGATCGAGCAGACCACCGACGTGTGGCGCGTCCTCGTCGAGCCGGTGGCCGAGCACGTCGTCAACGCCATGGGCAAGGCGATGCCCGAGGAGGCCCGCGCGATGGCGGGTCCGCTCATCGGCATGCTCGGCAAGGCCGGCGGCGCCATGTTCGGGAGCCAGGTCGGCGCGGCGCTCGGTGGCCTGGCCGGTGAGGTGCTGACCGCCAGCGACGTCGGCCTCCCGCTGGGTCCCGCAGGCAAGGCCGCGCTGCTCCCCCACAACATCGCGAAGTTCGCCGAGGGCCTCGACGTCTCCGCCGACGACATCATGCTCTACCTCTCCCTGCGGGAGGCGGCCCACCAGCGGCTCTTCGCGCATGTTCCGTGGCTGCGCCAGCACCTGATCTCCTCGGTCGAGGACTTCGGCCGAGGCGTCACCATCGATGTGTCCGGCATCGAGCAGGCCATGGGACAGCTCGACCCGACCAACATGGAGGCGATGCAGGAGGCCTTGCAGGGTGGGTTGTTCGAGCCCCAGCAGACCCCTGAGCAGAAGGCCGCCCTGGTCCGCCTGGAGACCACGCTCGCACTGGTCGAGGGCTGGGTCGACGAGGTCGTCGGCCAGGCCACCGAGGAGCGGATGCCGGCCGCCACCAAGATGCAGGAGGCGATCCGTCGGCGCCGCGCGGCAGGAGGGCCCGCCGAGGAGACCTTCGCCGCCCTCGTCGGCCTCGAGCTGCGCCCGCGCCGGCTCCGCGACGCCTCCGCCCTCTGGGGCTCCCTGCGGTCGCGGCAGGGCAAGGACGCCCGTGACGCCGTGTGGGCCCACCCGGACCTGCTCCCGACCGCCGCCGACCTCGACGACCCGCTGGGCTTCCGCGAGGACCTGCCCGAGGTCGCCGAGCTCAGCAGCGAGGACTTCGACAAGGCCATCGGCCAGCTGCTGGACACCGAGTCCGGCGACGGCCCCCAGCCCGACCAGGAGTGAGGCTGTACGACGACGCGGTCGACGTGCTCGCCCACTGGCGGGCGCCGGACCCTGCGCAGGACCGGCTCCGTGCGTCGTACGCCGCCCACCTCGCCGAGCACCGGGACGGGATCTGGCGATCCTGCTTCCCGGCCCACCTGACCGCCGGGGCGCTGGTGCTGAGCCACGACCGGAGCCACGTGCTGCTCAACCTGCACCGCAAGGCTCGGCGCTGGTTCCACTTCGGCGGTCACCTGGAGCCGTCGGACGCGACCCTGGCGGGCGCGGCGCTGCGTGAGGCGACCGAGGAGTCGGGGCTCGTCGGGCTGCTCGTCGAGGCCGACCCGCTGCACCTCTCCCGGCACACCGTGGAGTTCTGCGATCCCCGGGGACCGGTCGACCACCTCGACGTGCGCTTCCTGGCCCTGCCCGGATCCGACGTCGATCCGGTGACCAGCGAGGAGTCGCTGGAGGTGCGCTGGTGGCCGGTCGACGCGCTGCCCACCGAGGAGCCCGACATGCTCGAGATGATCGACCTGGCCCTGCGCCGCTAGGGCTCCTCGCAGTGCTCTTCGCGGGGCTCTTCGCAGGGCTCCAGGTCCAGCGCCACCGCCTGGGCGAGGCCCTCGAGGAAGCCCTTGGCCCGCTCGGCCCTGGGATATCGGTCCACCCACGCCCAGAACCGCTGGTTGTGGTGGGCCTCGATCAGGTGGGCGAGCTCGTGCAGCAGGACGTAGTCCACGACCCACGCCGGAAGCGGCTGGAGCCGGTCGGAGAGCCGGATCTCGCCGGTCGAGGTGGTGCAGGAGCCCCACCGAGTGGTCATGTTGCCCACCCAGCGCACCGAGGTCGGTTGCACCCGCCCCTCGAGGTAGTCAGCGCCCAGCTCTCGTGAACGCCGCATCAACTGGTCGTCCGTGCGTCGCCGCCGCGTCTCGGAGCGCTCCAGCCGGCCGAGCATCGTGGTGACCCACTCGGCCTCCTCGGCCCGGGTGAAGCGGTCGGGGATCATCACGATGATCTTGCCGTCGCGGCGGTAGGCCGAGACCGTGCGCTTGCGCCGCCGGGAACGACGGACCTCCACGGGAGGGGTGGACGACCCCTCGAGAGCGACTTCTGGCATGCCCGGAAATCTAGCCCGCGGCACCGACAGTCCGTCGCTCACGGGTTGGCCCACTCCAGCAGGCGGTCCACCGGCCAGGTGTTCACGACCCGGTCGGGGTCCAGGCCGAGCTCCTGGGCGCGCGCACAGCCGTAGACGAGGAAGTCGAGCTGTCCCGGTGCGTGCGAGTCGCTGTCGATGGAGAACAGGCAGCCCATCTCGATGGCCAGCTCCAGCAGCCTCGTCGGCGGGTCCCGGCGCTCGGGCCGCGAGTTGATCTCCACCGCGGTGCCGGTCTCCAGGCAGGCCGCGAACACCTGCTCGGCGTCGAACTCCGACTGCTTGCGCTTCCCCCGGTTGCCGGTGACCAGCCGGCCGGTGCAGTGCCCGAGGACGTTGGTGAACCGGTTGTGCACGGCTGCGACCATGCGCCGGGTCATGGGGGCTGCGTCCATGGCCAGCTTCGAGTGCACCGAGGCGACGCGTACGTCGAGCCGGCCGAGCATCTCCTCGGTCTGGTCGAGCGTGCCGTCGTCGAGGATGTCGACCTCGATGCCCTTGAGCAGGCGGAAGCCCCCGGAGGCGCTCCCGTCCAGATGCTGGTTGACCGCGTCGACGACCTCGAGCTGCCGGCTCAGTCGGGCCGCCGAGAGCCCGTTGGCGACCTTCAACCGGGGCGAGTGGTCGGTGAGCACGAGGTACTCGTGACCCAGCTCCATCGCGGTGAAGGCCATCTCCTCGATCGGGGAGCCGCCGTCGGACCAGTCGCTGTGCGAGTGCAGGTCCCCGCGCAGCCGGCTGCGCAGCTCCTCCCCGCCCTCGACGAGAGGTCCACCGGTCTCCCGCTCCAGCTGGGCCAGCCGCGGCGGCGTACGCCCTGCGACGGCGGCCTCGATGACCTCGGCGGTGGAGGCCCCGATCCCCGGCAGCTCCCGCAGGGTCCCCTGCCGGACCCGCTCGGCGACCTCGTCCCCCAGCGGCAGGATGGTGTCGGCGGCGGCTCGGAACGCCTTGACCTTGTAGGTCTCCGCGCGGCTCCGCTCCAGCAGGAAGGCGATCCTGCGGAGCGCACCGACGGGGCCGCCGGGATAGGTGCCCGCGCCAGCTCCGGGGCCGTCTCCGGTGTCCTCTTCGGGGTCCACCTCGTCGTCTGCTCCGGTCACACCTGCCATTGTGGCGGGCCTGCTGTGATCCACAGCACAGGGCCGGTCCTCCACACTCTGTCCACAGGGTTATCCACAGCCGGTGCGTAACCGGTGAGGTACGCCTCCCACGAGGTCCCCTGGACGCACATTGACCCGGCGCGGTTGTCTCACTAGCGTTACCGCCCAGAAGGGGCCCTCGGTGGAGCAGCTTCTGCGTTCGCAAGGGGAAGGCAAACGCGGGAGTGCTCCTCGGGGGCCCCGATCACGTCCGGGCCGCGTGCCGCGACACACGCTCGTCTCCCCGAAGGCCCCCAAAAGGTCGGGTGTCGGGAGAGACTGCTCGGTGTGACCGCTGCAGATCCGAGACCGAGCGCCGGTGAGCCCGGGCCTGAGGCGGCGCCGACGGCCCTCACCGGCCCCGCGAAGGCGCCCACCGGGATCACCGGTTTCGACGAGATCACCGGCGGTGGCCTGCCGCGCGGGCGGCCCACCCTGGTGACCGGTGCGGCCGGTTCCGGCAAGACGCTGTTCGGCATCGAGTTCCTGGTCCGCGGCGCGCGGGACTACGGCGAGCCCGGTGTCCTGCTGGCGTTCGAGGAGTCCCAGGACGACCTGACCATCAACGTCGCCTCGCTGGGGTTCGACCTCGACCAGCTGGAACGCGACGGCATGCTCGCCATCGACGCCTTCCGCCTCGACCCCGCCGAGATCATCGAGACCGGCGCCTTCGACCTGGAGGGACTCTTCATCCGGCTGGCGATGGCCGTGGAGTCCGTCGGCGCCAAGCGCGTGGTCCTCGACACGATCGAGCTGCTGTTCAGTGCCCTGCCCAACGAGGCGATCGTCCGCGGCGAGCTCGGTCGCCTGTTCCGCTGGCTCAAGGAGCGCGACCTGACCGTCGTCATCACCGGCGAACGAGGCAAGCGGGGCGACCTGACCCGGTTCGGCATCGAGGAGTACGTCTCGGACTGTGTGGTGACCCTCGACCACCGCGTGGACGACGAGATCTCCACCCGGAGACTGCGGGTCGTCAAGTACCGCGGCTCCCTGCACGGCACCAACGAGTACCCCTTCCTGATCACCGAGAAGGGGCTGGTCGTCGTACCCATCACCTCGGTCGGCCTGACCTACGCGGCCTCCGATGAACGTGTCTCCACCGGGATGCCACGACTCGACGAGATGCTGGTCGGCGGAGTTCACCGCGGATCCTCGGTGATGATCAGCGGCACCGCAGGCACCGGCAAGACGAGCATCGGTGCGCTGATGGCCGACGCGTCCTGCGCGCGGGGCGAGAAGGCGCTGTTCTTCTCCTTCGAGGAGTCCCCGGACCAGCTGGTGCGCAACATGCGCTCGATCGGCATCGACCTGTCGCGCTGGATCGAGGCCGGGCTGCTGCAGGTGCGCGCCATCCGCCCCACGGCGTTCGGTTTCGAGGAGCACCTCGCCATGCTGCACCGGCTGCTCGACGAGCACGAGCCCCAGCTGGTCGTGCTCGACGCCGTCGCCAGCCTCACCCACGCCGGGGCCCGCAGCGACACCACCTCCGCCATCTCGCGCGACCTCGACCTGCTCAAGGGGCGGGGCATCACCACCGTCATGACCACCCTGACGCACGGAGAGAGCCAGGAGTCGAGCGAGGTCGACGTGTCCTCGCTCGTGGACACCTGGCTGCTCCTGCGCAACCAGGAGAGCAACGGGGAACGCAACCGGCTCCTGTTCGTCATCAAGAGCCGCGGTTCGGCCCACTCCAACCAGGTGCGTGAGTTCATCCTCACCGACGACGGGGCCGAGCTGCTCGACGTGTACGTCGGGCCCAACGGGGTGCTCACCGGTTCGGAGCGCATCGAGCAGATCTCCTGGGAGCACCTCGCCCAGGCGACCCGCGCGGACGAGACCGAGCGCCGCCGCCAGGAGCTGGTCCAGCGCTCGGCCGGGTTCGAGGCGCAGATCGCCGCCCTGCAGGCGCAGCTCACGGCCGAGACGGCCGAGTTCCAGCGGTTCGTCGCCTCCGAGGCGGAGGGGCGTGCCTCGGGCGTCGCCGTGCGAGCCTCGCAGGGACGCGAGCGCTCGGGCGACCGGACGACACCGAAGGGTGGCACGCTGTGAGCGACCAGGGGCTGGTGTCCGCCGAGTCCCAGGACTTCTCGGCCGACCTCGACGATGACGGGAACGCCCGGGACGGGTCCCCGATGTACGACCTGCGCCTCTACGTCGCGGGACAGTCACCTCGCTCGGTGCGCGCGCTGGACAACCTGCGCGGCGTCTGCGACGCGTACCTGGCCGGGCGCTACCGCGTGAAGGTGATCGACCTGTTGGTCAACCCCTCGCTCGCCCGGGGGGACGAGATCGTCGCCGTACCCACGCTGGTGCGAAGGCTTCCCGAGCCGATCCGCAGGATCATCGGAGACCTCTCCGACACCCACCGGGTGCTGGCCGGGCTGCAGGTCCCTGCGCAGGGTCTGACCGCACCATGAGCGGGGACCTCTCGGGACCCAGGTGGGCGCTGACCCTCTACGTCAGCGGGGCCTCGCCCCGGTCCGCCGAGGCCATCGTGACCGTGCGTCGCATCTGTGACGAGGACCTCGCGGGACAGGTCGACCTGACGGTGGTCAGCGCAGCCGACCACCCCGACCTGGTCAAGCGAGACCACATCCTGGCGCTGCCCACGCTCGTCAAGCACACACCGGCGCCGATGCGCCAGCTGGTGGGGAACCTCACCGACGTCGCGCGTGTGCGCACTGCCCTCGACCTGGCGAGCGCGGTGGCCGCCGACCCCTCGATGCGTGAAGGAGGTCGGGTCCAGTGACACCGGAGGACGACTTCGAGGACTCCACCGACCGCGCCCTGAACGAGCTGCGCGGCCAGATCGTCTACCTCCAGCAGGCGCTCACCGCCATCAGCAGCGGTGGCGTCGACGCCGTCGTCATCGGCGAGCCCGAGCAGGAGCAGCTCTACACCCTCACCAGCGCCGACCGGCCCTACCGGGTCATCGTCGAGCGGATGGGCGAGGGGGCCGCCACGGTCTCCGAGCGCGGGGTCATCCTGTTCGCCAATCCCCAGCTCGCCTCCTTCCTCGGCGTCGAACGCGACACCATGATCGGTCGCGACATCACCGACTACGTCGACGCGGAGCAGCAGCTGGTGCTCGAGGCCCTGCTCGCGAGCAGGACGACCGAGACCTGGCGCGCCGAGCTGGTCATCCGACGCGCGGACGGCGTCGAGGTCCCGGTGCTGGTGGCCGCCACCGCCCTGGACATGGAGGGGGTGCTCGTCCGCTGCCTGGTCGTGACCGACCTGACCATGCAGAAGCAGGTGGAGCAGCAGCTGGCCCAGGACGCCGCACAGGCCGAAAGGCAACGGGTCGCGCGTGAGGTCAACGACACCATCGTGCAGGGGCTCGTCACCGCCGAGATGGCCCTCGACCTGGAACGGTTCAGCGAGGCACGACGGGCGATCGCCAGCACGTCGCAGCAGGCGCGACGCTGGATCGGCGAGCTGGCGGTCGGCCACCAGGTCGAGCCCGGCTCCGCCGTACGCAGCGCCCCGGCCACAGCGGGGACCGAGACCCCATGACCGACAACCTCAACGTCCTCATCGTCGACGACTCCGCCGACCTGCGTGATCTGATCAGCATGGTCATCGAGCGCCACCCCGGTCGGTGGCGGGTCGTCGGCACCGCCGCCGAGGGGCAGCAGGCGGTCGAACGGGCCAGGACGAGCCAGCCGGACCTCGTGCTGCTCGACATCGCGATGCCGGTCATGGACGGGATGCAGGCGCTCCCCCTGATCCGTGAGGCGTGCCCCGCCGCCGTGGTCGTGATGCTGTCGGGCTACCCGTTCGCGGTAGCCGGCCAGGGCGCTCTGAGTGCCGGCGCCCACGGCTACCTGGAGAAGTCGGACCTGGTGAAGAGCCTGGTCCCCCGCATCGAGCTCATCCTCGACGGGGTCTCCCGCGCCGGGTCCGAGGACCGCGTCAGCTAGGGCCCAATCGGGGCTACACGCCGCGGAAGACGGGTGCCCGCTTCTCCCGCGCCGCCGCGATGCCCTCCTGCAGGTCGGCGGTCGCCAGGGTGATCGGCTGCGCCAGCGCCTCCCACTGCACGCACGACTCGAGGCTCCCGTGGCCGCCGTCGCGCAGCGCGATCTTGGTGTAGCGACTGGCGATCGGGGCGGTGGCGGCGATTCCGACGGCGATCTCGTGCACCCGCTCGTCGAACTCGTCGGCGGCGAAGGTGCGCGTGACCAGGCCCAGCTGACGAGCCTCGTCGGCCTCCACCGTGCGCCCGGTCAGCAACAGCTCGCGCGCGTTGGCCTCCCCGACCGCGTTCGGCAGGAGGTACGTCGCCGCCATGCCCGGGTTCATCCCCAGCTTGACGAAGGGGAGACCGAGCTTCGCACCGTCGGCGGCGTAGCGGATGTCACAGGCCAGCGCGAGGCACAGCCCGGCGCCGATCGCATGGCCGTTCACGGCGGCGATGGTCGGGACCTCGAGCTTCCGGATCGAGAGCCAGGCCCGGTAGAACCCCATCATCCTGGTGCGGAGGTAGTCGACCTCGGCGTCCGGCTCGCTGGCGATCCACCCCGTGTTGCCACCCGAGCAGAACGCCGAGCCCTCGCCGGTGACGACCACGACGCGCACGGACCGGTCGGCGGCCAGCTCGTCGATGGCTGCCACCCAGGAGTCCGTCATCTCATCCGACATCGCGTTGCGCTGGGCCGGGTTGTCGAGGACCAGGCGGGCCACGCCCTCGGCCGGACGCTCCAGGCGCAGGTGGTCGAAGGAGCTCGTCGGGTCAGGATGTGGTGACATGCCCGGAGATTACCGCTCAGGACACGCCTGCGGCCCGGACCCTCCCCCTGCGTGGATCGAGCCTGAGCGTGGACTAGTGTCGAGCGAGGTTCGAGCACCGAACCGCGGCGGGTTTCCCCGGACCCTCCCGCCGATACCACGAACGATTTGATGAGGAGGCCGTCATGGCGGAAACCTGGAGCGGCGAGTTCTACTGCGTGAAGTGCAAGGAGAAGCGCGAGGCGAGCGGCGAGGTCAAGGTCAACGACAAGGGCACCCGGATGGCCAAGGCTGTCTGCCCCGTCTGCGGGACCAACCTGAACCGCATCCTCGGCAAGGCCTGATCACCAGACCTTCACGACTCAGCCAGCTGGACGAGTCACGACGGCGGGACCCCTCCTCGGAGGGGTCCCGCCGTCGTCGTCTCCAGGGTCTTACCCGGGTCTTCCCGGGTGCTGTGGATTGTCGTTTCGCCAGGAGACCGACGGGACCTAGCGTCCCGACATGCCCTTCGCGGACCTCCCGGACGACCAGCACCCGACCCCCCGCCTCGCTGCCGGCCTCCGCGTCGTGCCCCGAGGACGGCACCACCTCCAGGTCGGGCTGTACGACGAGCGCCGGGTCGTGCTTCCCCGCACCGGCGACGTCGAGCACACCCTGACCCTGCTCCTAGGAGGATCGCCGGTGAGCGAGGACCCCACCACCCGGGCCGTCCTCGACCAGCTCGCCGACCACGGCTGCCTGACCTGGGAACCTCGCGCGGCGGCGACCCGGCCCACCGTCGCCGTCATCGGCGGCCCGTCGATCCCGGGGCTGCCCGACCTGGCCACGCTGCTCGCCGGGTCCGCCGTGGAGGTCACCTCCGCCCCGGACGCGGATGTCGTCGTCGTGCTCGGCACCGGTGAGCTGGACCGGGAGCGCCTCGATCCGCTCGTCCGGAGCAGGACCAGCCATGTCGTCGTACGCCTCGTCGACGGGGGCGCCGTGCTCGGGCCGTTCGTGGTGCCCGGCACCTCGCCGTGCCTGCGGTGCATCGACGCGCACCTGAGCCTGCGGGACCCGGACCACACCGCGGTGACGACGCGCTACGCCCGTGCCACCGGCCGGGCCAGGCCCGACGGAGTCCCCGATCTCGACCCCGCCCTGGCCCTGGTCGCCCTCGCCTGGGTGGCGCGAGACGTCCTCGCCCACCTGGCGGGCCAGCAGCCCTCGACCTGGTCGCGCACCCTGCACCTGGGGGCCACACCGGCGGGGCCCAGCGAGCACCTGTGGCTGCGACACCCCCTGTGCGGGTGCTGCTGGTCGGCCATCGCCGATCCGCCCGCGAGTGAGGAGGAGCGCCCCTCTCGACCTGGCAACGCCCACGCTCCAGCCCGAGTGCGTACAACTCGTGCCCGCCCATCGGGCACCATGGAGGCATGACCCGTACCTCGGACGGGGGCCCCGCGTGAGCGAGCTCCCCCGCAAGGCAGTCGCTCGCACGGCCAAGCTCGCTGCGCTGCCACTCGGGTACGCCGGCCGCACGGCCTGGGGCCTGGGCAGGCGCCTGGGAGGCGCGCCCGCCGACGCCGTGCTCGCCGAGGTGCAGCAGCGCACCGCCGAGCAGCTCTTCCGCACCCTGGGTGACCTCAAGGGCGGCGCCATGAAGTTCGGCCAGGCCATGTCGATCTTCGAGGCTGCGCTCCCCGACGAGCTGGCTGCGCCGTACCGCGAACAGCTGACGAGGCTGCAGGACTCCGCCCCACCCATGCCCACCATCACCGTGCGCGAGATCCTCGCCCGCGAGCTCGGCGCCGACTGGAAGGACCATCTCGTCGAGCTGGACCCGGTTCCGGCGGCGGCCGCGTCGATCGGCCAGGTCCACCGGGGCAGGTGGGTCGACGGTCGCGAGGTGGCGGTCAAGGTGCAGTACCCCGGCTCGGCCGAGGCACTGACCTCCGACCTGCGCCAGCTCGCACGCGTGGCGCGAGGACTGGGCCCACTGGTGCCCGGCATGGACATCAAGCCGCTGATCGCCGAGCTGCAGGCACGCGCGGTCGAGGAGCTCGACTACGAGCTCGAGGCCGCCGCCCAGCGGGCGTTCGCCGAGGAGTTCCGTGATGACCCCGACATCGTCGTGCCCGACGTCGTCGCCTCCGCAGGGACCGTGCTCGTCACCGAGTGGATGGAGAGCGCCGACTCGCTGGCGCAGGTCATCCGCGAGGGAACCCAGGAGGAGCGGGACCACTACGGCTACCGGTTCCTGCGCTTCATGTTCGAGGCCCCAGGTCGCACCGGCATGCTGCACGCGGACCCGCACCCCGGCAACTTCCGGCTGCTCCCCCGCTCCGACGGCCGGCCAGGCAAGCTCGGCGTGCTCGACTTCGGCGCGGTGGCCCGGCTGCCCGGACAGCAGCTGCCCCGTTCCCTGGGAGCGCTGATCCGGATCGCCACCATGGAGGACTACGAGCAGCTGGTGACGGCGCTGCGCGACGAGGGCTTCATCCGTGAGCGCGTGCGGATCGACGCCGACCAGCTGCGCGCCTACCTCGGCCCCTTCATCGAGCCGGCCAGCGTGGAGGAGTTCCACTTCACCCGCGCCTGGATGCAGTCCGAGTTCCGTCGGGTCCAGGACCCGCGCGGGGACGCCTACCCGGTCATGCTCAAGCTCAACCTGCCCCCGGCGTACCTGCTCATCCAGCGCACCTTCGCCGGCGGCATCGGCGTGCTCAGCCAGCTCGAGGCCAGGGTCCCGTTCCGCCAGGTGCTCCGGGACTCCCTGCCCGGGTTCGCCGACTGACTACCACCACTCGGAGTCGAGCTTGCTCTCCATGGCGCGCAGATGGGTCCGGGAGCACTCGTCGCAGAACCACCGCGTCGTGCCTCGCTCGACCGAGGAGGTCCAGGTGAGGGGCGGGGTGTCCGACTCGACGACGGTCCCGCAGAAGGAACAGGTGACCATCCGGCCACGATAGGCCCCGGACGTGCCTGAGCCCCGGGAACGACTGCGTTCCCGGGGCTCAGGACCTGGTGGCGGTCGAGCGTCGCGGCCCTGTGGGGGCCTTGCGTCTAGAGGACGCGCGCGACGGCGAGTCGTGCCAGTGCGGCAGCCCGTTCGGCTCTGCGGGAGACCCGCTCGGCCTTCTGGGACAGGCGCACCGCCTTGCGCTGCAACCGGCGTGCGGCTGAGGCCTGGCTGGCGCGACGACTCTGCTCGGCCTCGGCCCGGAACGCGGCGTGGTTGGCGCGGGCCAGGTCGATGGAGGTGAAGCTCATCGTCGTACTCCGTTCTGGAATCGGTCATGGATGTCGACTCCCCTACGCGGCCGTGACGACCGCGTTCGGGGCTGGTACTGCGGTGACGGCGTCCTTGCGGGGCCGACCACGGGGACGCTTGCGGGGGATCACCACTCCGGAGAGGAACAGCTCACCGCCCCAGACGCCCCATGGCTCGCGCCGCTCGAGGGCGCCGGCCAGGCACTCGGCCCGGACCGGGCACGCCTGGCACATCGCCTTGGCGAGCTCCACGTCGCTGGGTGTCTCAGCGAAGTACAGCTCTGGGTTCTCGCTCCGACACGGCAGGTTGGCCTCTTCGATGTCCTCCTGGTGGACAGCGTTGATGCGCATCCGTGTCACCTCCTCATGTGGTCTGTGCGGGTTCTCTTCAAGTGGGTGTGCTGTGGGAAGCACAAAGGCCGCGGATCCCTGTCGGGTTCCGCGGCCTGGAGGCTGCTGACGCATGAGCTGGCACAGCTCAGGTGATCAGAGGACTCCAGGGGCAGTGACCCGTGGCCGTGCCGGCGTCGCCAGCGGCCAGGAAGGTGACCTGGGTGTGGTTGTCCACGCGGCGGAAGCCGTTCTGCGGGCAGACTCCGGCCACGGAACCATCGAGGTTGGGCGCGACGAAGGCCGACCGCAGAGCAGTCGGGATGAGCGTGGTGTAGAGCTTCATGTCGCACCTCCTTCGCGTGTGGCCGGGGCCCTGGTGGCCCAAGATCTTGTGACTAGCAAGGTACGCCGAGCCAGATCGGGGGCGCAAATGATTTTCTCGCTCTTTTTCAGGTCGCGACCCGGGTGCCCGGAACCGGGCCCCTGGACGCCTCAGCTGATCAGGGCGAGCAGCTCGTCGGCGTACCTGTCGAGCTTGGTCTTGCCGATCCCGTTGATCGACTGGAGGCCCTTGCGGTCGGTGGGCCTGACCTCGGCCAGGGCCTCGAGCGTGGCGTCGGAGAAAACCACGAAGGCCGGGACGCTCTGGGCCTCGGCCTGCTCCTTGCGCCAGGACCGCAGCAGCTCGAAGAGCTCCTCGTCGTAGGGCACCGGGCAGTCCTGGCAGTAGCCGCGGTTGCGCTCCCGGGAGCTGGCCAGGGGTCTCTGGCACTGCTTGCAGGCCGCCGCCTTCTTGCCGTGGCGCTTGGCCCCGCGCGCCGGACCGCTGCCCTCGGCTCGGTCGGTGGCCGACTCGGGTCGCAGCCCGTCGAAGAACCGCGACGGCTTGCGGCGGGCCTGTCCCCCCGGGTTGCGTGCCAGCGACCACGAGAGCCACAGATGCAGCCGGGCGCGGGTGACGCCGACGTAGAGCAGGCGGCGCTCCTCCTCGACCGCAGCCGGGGTGTCGGCGTAGATGATCGGCATCGACCCCTCCTGCATCCCGCACAGGAAGACGGCGTCCCACTCGAGACCCTTGGCTGCGTGCAGCGTCGCCAGCGTGACGCCCTCGGCGACCGGCGCGTGCTGCTCGTGGGCACGACGGTCGAGCTCGGCCACGAAGCCGGCCAGCGTGGGTGGCCGTTCGGCGGCCTTCTCGGTGGCCGAGTGGTCGGTCGCCTGCGAGACCAGCGCCTGCAGGGACTCCCAACGGTCTCGCGCCTGGCCACGGGCCGAGGGCGCCTCGGCCGACCAGCCCATGCCGGAGAGCACGGCGCGCACCTGGTCCACCAGCTCGTCCGAGTCCTCCGCACCGGCACGGAGCTGACCCCGCATCAGGGCCAGGGCCTGGCGGACCTCCTGGCGCTCGAAGAACCGGGCGGCCCCGCGTACGACGTAGGCGATGCCACGGGCGGTGAGGGCTTCCTCGAAGGACTCCGACTGGGCGTTGATGCGGAACAGCACGGCCATCTCGCGCAACGGCACACCCAGCTTGGTCAGCCGGCTGACCTCGTCGGCGACGGCCGCAGCCTCGGCGACCTCGTCGGTGGCCTCGCGCCAGGTGACCTCCGCACCGGCCTCGCGCTGGGCGCGCAGCTGCACGCTGGCCGTGCTCGAGTTCTTCAGCAACGCGTTGGCGGTCTCGATCACCTGCGGTGTCGAGCGGTAGTTGCGCACCAGCTCCACGTTCGTGGCCCCGGGGAACTTCGACGGGAACTCGGTGAGGTAGCTGGCCCGCGCACCGGCGAAGGAGTAGATCGTCTGGGCCGGGTCCCCGACCACGCAGATCTCGTCACGGCCACCGAGCCAGAGGTCGAGGAGCGCCGACTGGATCGGGCTGACGTCTTGGAACTCGTCGACGGTGAACCACCTGTACTGCCGGCGTACCTCCGCCGCGACCCGCTCGTCCTCGCTGAGCAGAGCGGCCCCGATCAGCAGGACGTCCTCCATGTCCATCCGGCCCTGGTCACGCTTGAGCTCCTCGTAGCTGCCGAAGACGTGCGCGACGGTCGCTGCGTCGAGCCCGCTGACCTCGCGTCCCCGACCGGGGGCGACCCGCTCGTAGTCGTCGGGTCGCACGTTGCTGACCTTGGCCCACTCGATCTCGCTGGCCAGGTCACGCAGGGTCGCCTGGTTGACGTCGACGCGGTTGCGCCGGGCCGCCCCGGCGACGATGGGGATCTTCGAGGCCGTGAGCTCGGGGGGCTGACCGCCGTAGACCTTGGGCCAGAAGTAGCGCACCTGACGGAGCGCGGCCGAGTGGAAGGTGCGCGCCTGGACGGCCGAGGCTCCCATCGAGCGCAGGCGGGTGCGCATCTCGCCCGCCGCGCGGGTGGTGAAGGTGACCGCGAGGACCTCCATCGGGTTGTAGAGGCCCGCGGCCACGCCGTAGGCGATGCGGTGGGTGATGGCCCGGGTCTTTCCGGTGCCGGCACCTGCGAGCACCCGCACGGGTCCGCGCAGGGCTGTGGCGACCTCGCGCTGCTCGGGGTCGAGGGCGCTCAGCAGCTCGTCGGCATGCATCGGAAATGTTCTCCGTCTTCGTGGTGTTGGACCGGTGTTGAGCGTAGACGCGAGAGAGGACAACCAGTGACCCAGGAGGCCACAGCTGTGGACACCAAGGCCCGTTTCACGATGTACACCACCCCGTGGTGTGGATACTGCCACCGGCTCAGGAGCCAGCTCGACCGCGAGGGCATCGCCTACGACGTGGTCGACATCGAGCAGGACCCGACCGCGGTCGAGATCGTGATGTCAGCCAACAACGGCAACCAGACGGTGCCGACCCTGGTCTTCAGCGACGGCTCCGCGCACACGAACCCCTCCCTGGCCCAGGTCAAGAACAAGATCGCCAGTCTCTGAGACGCCCCGCGGACACGGATAGTCCGAGACGTTTCCGTGGTCCCGGGCGCGTTGCAACGACGGAAACGTCTCGGACTATCCGGTTCTCACCACTGCCCGGGGAGCGGCCCGCCGTACCAGCTCTCGATCAGGGACCGTGAGATCGAGACGCCGCCGGGGAGCACGAGGCGCCCGGACTCGGCCTCGGCGCGCATCTCCTCACGGGTGAACCACTGCGCCTCCTCGATCTCCGAGCCGTCGACGTCGATGGTGGTCTGGGTGGCCCGCGCGATCATCCCCACCATCAGGCTGGCGGGCAGTGGCCACGGCTGGCTGCCGAAGTACGTCACCTCGCCGACGACGACGCCGGTCTCCTCCTCGACCTCACGGCGTACGGCGTCCTCCATCGTCTCGCCCGGCTCCACGAACCCGGCGAGCGTCGAGTAGCGACCCTGGGGCCACAGCGGGCTGCGACCGAGGAGGGCACGCTCCTCCGGGCTCCCGGGCTCGCCGTCGGTGACCACCATGATCACGGCCGGGTCGGACCGGGGGAACTGGTCCTTGCCGCAGCTGTCGCACCGGAGGACGTGGCCCGCCTGACGCGCTTCGAGGTGTCCGCCGCACCGGGGACAGAACTTCGTCGACCAGAGCCACTCGGCGAGCCCGACGGCGTGCAGCACCAAGGGGGCATCGACGATGTCGTCGTCAGCGAGCGTCTGCACGATCGCGCGCAGCACCACCCACTCGTCCCGGTCGCCCGGCGCCCTGTCCGGGTCGACGATGACCGCGAAGTGCTGGACGCTGTCACGCTCGCCCAGGAGCACCCGCAGGCCCTCGGGCGCCTGGTCCGGCGAGACCCAGGTGATCCGCCCGTCCTCGGGCCGCAGCCGGGTGCCGGAGAGGACGAGCACCCTGGTCGACGGGTCGGCCCAGCGCTCGTCGAGCCAGCCGTCGTCGTTGCGGAGCTCACCGTGCCGGTCGTGGGCGTGCTGCGACAGCGCGACGTGCGGCAGTACCCGTCCCACCCGGTGGGTCTCGTCGTTGTCGGTGCCGTGGTGCTGGCCACTCATCGGTTCTCCTCGGGGGCCGTCTCCAGCCAGGTGGTGAAGGCGCGGTTGTCGTAGGGGCGGCCGAGGAAGTCCTCGACCAGGTCGGCCGCGTCACGGGACCCGCCCGCCGCCAGGATCGTGTCCCGGTAGCGGTGGGCCACCTCGGGTGCGAACAGGTCGTCGGGGTCGAAGGCGGAGAACAGGTCCTTCGCGATCACCAGGCTCCACATGTAGGTGTAGTACGCCGAGGTGTAGCCCTCGAGGTGGCCGAAGCCGGTGTGGAAGTGGGTCTCGGGCACCAGCGCCAGCAGGCTGTAGCGCTCCATCAGCTCCTCCAGCCCGGCGGTCAGGTCGGACGGGCGCTCCTGGTGGAACCAGTAGGAGATCGCGGCGTACGCCATCTGGGTGCGGGCCATGAAGCCCTTGCCGAACTCGTCGGCCGCCCGCATCCGGACGACGAGGTCCTGCGGGATCGGGGTGCCCTGCGCGTCGGTGGCGAAGGTGCGCAGGACCTCGGGGTCCCAGGCCCACTCCTCGAGCATCTGCGAGGGCGCCTCGACGAAGTCCCACTCCGTCGCCACGCCGGCGAAGCGCACCCACTCGTGCCGGCCCGCGAGCACGTGGTGCATCAGGTGGCCGAACTCGTGGAACAGCGTCACGACGTGGTCGAGGTCCATCAGCCCACGCGAGAAGTTGCAGACCAGGACGCCCTCGGGCAGCTGCCGGTCGAGGACACCGGCGACGAGGGTGAACTGGGCGGCATGGTTGTACTTCCGCGACCGCGGGTGAAGGTCGAGGTGGATCCGGCCCAGGCGCTCGCCGTTCTCGGCCAGCGCCACGTCGTACGACGTCACCTCGCTGTGCCACGTCGGCGCGTCCACCGGCGTGTAGACCAGACCGAAGAGACGACTCGTGACGTCGAGCAGCCCTTGACGCACCTTGGCGAAGTCGAAGTAGCGCCGCACCTCCTGGGCATCGACCCCGAACCTCTCTCGGTTGAGGGCCTCGACGTAGTGGCGCCAGTTGGAGAAGTCGATGACCTGCTCGCCCTCGGCGGCGGCGTAGGTGAGCAGCTCCTCGATCTCGCGGCGGCCGGCCGTCTCCGAGGCGGTGGCGATCTCGTCGATGAACTCAGGGATCCGGGACCCCTCCCCGATCATCTTCACCTCGGCGTCGTAGCTCGGCCAGTCGGCGTACCCCAGGAGCCGGGCCTTCTCCTCGCGCACCTCGAGCAGCTCGGCCAGCACCGGCCCGTTCTCGGGCCAGCCGATGTTGAGGAAGGAGCGCGCCACCGTGCGGCGCACCTCGGGGTCCCGGGCGTGGATCAGGAACGGCAGCGTGTCGGGGTAGTCGGTGCTGATCTCGACCTGGCCGTCCTCACCCACGGGGTGGTCCGACACGTAGTCCTCGGGAAGCCCGTCCAGCGCCGTGGCCGAGACCGACGTCGTCAGCCGGCCGTCACGGATGCCGCGGGAGAAGGCCTGGGAGAGCTCGGCCGCCCGGCGGTCGAGCTCACGCAGACGCTCGCGCGTCTTGTCGTCGCGGTCGACACCGGAGCGGCGGAAGCTGCGCAGCGCGTCCTCCAGCACCCGGGAGGCCCCCTCGCCGAGGGCGGTCGGCTCGAGGGACGACAGCTGGGCGTACACCTCTGTGTCGAGGTAGAGGTCGGTACTGAACGTCCTGGCCTCGATCTCGAAGGACTCCGCCGCCTCCTGCACCCGTGCGTCGGGGTGTACGGCGCTCATCAGTGAGCTCACCGAGAACACCCCGGAGAGCGCGATCTGGAGGTCGTTCCACACCTGCAGGATCGCACCGTCCCCGGCAGGAGCGCTCTTGAGCGCGGCGACCTCGATCCCGGCGTCGCTGAGTCCGGTCGAGCCGTGTTGTGTGACCCAGTCGAGCCACGCCCCGTCCTCCGTCGGCAGGGCAAGGGGCTCCAGGTTCGTCGGCTCCATGTCGGCGACATTAGCCCTAGGGTGTTGGCCCATGAGCACCCACATCGGCGCCGGGCCTGGCCAGATCGCACCCACGGTGCTGCTGCCCGGGGACCCGCTGCGGGCCCGCTGGATCGCGGAGAACTTCCTGGACGACGTGACCTGTTACACCGAGATCCGGGGCATGCTCGGTTTCACCGGCACCTGGCGCGGCCAGCCGGTGTCGGTGCAGGGGTCCGGCATGGGTCAGCCCTCGATGTCGATCTACGTCCACGAGCTGTTCCGGGACTACGACGTACGACGCATCGTGCGCGTCGGCTCCTGCGGGGCCCTCACCGAGAAGGTCGCCCTGCGCGACGTCGTGATCGCCTCTGGTGCCTGCACGGACTCCTCGATGAATCGGCTGCGTTTCCAGGGCCTCGACTACGCCGCGGTCGCCGACTTCGCCCTGCTGCGTGCGGCCCACGACGTCGCCACCGCGCGGGACGACGTCAACGTCCACGTCGGGCTGATCTTCTCGGGCGACACCTTCTACAACCCTCGCCCGGAGCTGATGGAGCCGATGGTCGCGCACGGCGTGCTCGCGGTGGAGATGGAGGCGTGCGCGCTGTACACCCTCGCGGCCTTCTACGGCCGGCAGGCGCTGGCGGTGTGCACGGTCAGCGACCACATCGTCACCGGCGAGGAGACCACCTCGCACGAGCGCGAGCAGACCTTCGGCCCGATGGTCGAGATCGCCCTGGCGGCCGCCCTCGGCGCGGGCACGACCTGATCATCTCCGGTCGCACCGCACACGGACCCCCGTCGGGCTCCAGCCCGGCCACGTCGTGAACGTCACTGTTCCTCGGACGTCCTGAGCATCTGTTCCAGCTCCCGACGACCGGCGACCTCGGCCGGTTCGACCGTCTCCCCGGACCGCACGTAGTGGAAGACACCCCGGACCTGGTCGACCGGGACGCCCATGAGCTCGGCCCAGGCCAGCCGGTAGATCGCGAGCTGGAGGGCGTCGGCGTCCTGCCGGGTGCTGGTCTTCCAGTCGACGACCAGCCAGCGACCGTCCGGCTCGGCGTACACCGCGTCGATGCGGCCGCGGACGACCTGGCCCGCCAGCACCAGGGCGAAGGGCGCCTCGACCGCGTGCGGCACCCGGTCGGCGTAGGGGCCTGCCTCGAAGGTCGAGATCAGGGCCTGCAGGTCGTCCTCGTCGTCGATGCCGACGTCCATCCGACCGGGCAGCTCGTCGGGGTCGAGCAGGGACTGCTGGCCGAACCGCGCCTCCACCCAGGCGTGGAACCGGGTCCCGAACCGCGCCGCCGGCGACGGCCTGCGCGGCATCGGGCGGGCCAGCTCGCGTGCGAACTGCTCCGGATCCTCGCGCAGCCGGGCCATCGACGTCGCCGAGAGGCTCGTGGGCAGCGGCACCGCCACCCGGGAGGCCCGGTCGGAGCGGGCCTCGACCAGGAGGCGCTGGAGCTCCTCGTCCC
The DNA here is from genome assembly GCA_963843775.1 of uncultured Actinomycetota bacterium. Taxonomy (GTDB): domain Bacteria; phylum Actinomycetota; class Actinomycetes; order Propionibacteriales; family Nocardioidaceae; genus Marmoricola. The sequence continues at coordinate 64,645 of CAWJLT010000013.1, read as the reverse complement.
ACTCGGCGACCCGCGCGGTCTCGAGCATGTCGAGGTCCTCGTCGGGGAGGTGCGGGTCGGTGCTGTTGACCAGGTCGGCGGCCGCGACGCGCAGACCGGCCTCGTGCCCTCGGGCAGTCACCGGCCACGGGCGCGAGACGTCCACCCCGTCGTAGGGGTTGGGATCGCCCTTCTGCGGCTTGTCCATCCAGCTGACGTCCTCCCCCCACTCCTCGAGCTGGGCCCGCACCAGCGCCTGGTAGCCGGACGGCCCGAACGGGGTCTTGCGCTGGGACCACAGGTAGGACGTCACCGAGAGTCGGTGGGCGGCTCGGGTGAACGCGACGTAGCCCAGACGCAGCTCCTCCTCCGAGTCGTGCTCACGGGTGTCGGCCCGGAACTGGTCGAGCGCGGCCTTGTCGTGACCACCCAGCTGCGGCTGGTCGGCGGCGTCCCCCCGCAGGGGGGCCGGGAGCACGGCGGGGGACGACGTCCACAGCGTGCGCGAGCGGTTGGAGGGGAACTTCGTGTCACAGACGCCGACGAGGAAGACCGAGTCCCACTCCAGGCCCTTGGACCGGTGCACGGTCAGGAGCTTGACCGAGTCGGCCTCGGTGGGCGTGGCCACGTCCAGCCCGTTGCCCTGGTCGTCCTCCGCGGTGAGGTAGGCGAGCAGGGCCGGGAGCGTGACGTCTCCGTCGACCGCCTGGAACTCCGCCACGGCCTTGAGGAACAGGTCCAGGTTGTCGCGGCGAGCCGCCGCGGCCGGACTCGTGGAGGAGGCCAGCTCGACGTCGATGCCCGTGGTGTCGATGATGCGGCGTACGACGTCCAGGATCGGCTCACCCACCGAGGTGCGCAGGGACCGCAGCTCGGCCGAGAGCAGCACGAAGCGCTCCCGTGCCTGGTCGGAGTAGGCGGCTTCGCCTGGGTCGTCGAGCGCGTCGCTCAGGGCCGCCGTCTCAGCCGGGTCGATCCCGTCGGCGATCGCCGTGAGCTCCTCGGCGATGGATCCGCGGTCCTCCGACTGTCCCCGTCGTCCCGCGATCTCGCCGGCCCGCTCGCCGAGCAGCTTGAGGTCACGCGGGCCGATGGCCCAGCGTGGGCCGGTGAGCAGCGTGAGGACGGCGGGGTTGGCGGTCACGTCGTGCAGCAGGGTCAGCACTGCGACGACCTCGGCCACCTCAGGCAGCCTCAGCAGACCGGAGAGGCCCACGATCTCGACCGGCACCCCTTCGCCGGTGAGGGCGTCGAACACCGCCTCGGCCGTGCTGTTGTCGCGGGTGAGGACCCCGATGTCCGACCAGCTGCCGGTGTGCACGGCCCGCACCTCGTCCGCCAACCAGGTCAGCTCGTCGTCGGCCGTCTCGAACACCTCGGTCGTCACGTGACCGGGCACCTGCGTGGCGGCACTCAACGGCGCCACCTCGGGAAGCTGGGCGTAGAGCGGGGACGCCAGCCGGTTGGCCACGGCGAGGATGCGCTGGTCGGAGCGACGGTTCACCGTGAGCGGCAGCACCGGGACACTGCCGACGGCGGCGGGGAAGGTGTCGGCGAAGTTCAAGATGTTGGACACCGAGGCACCTCGCCAGCCGTAGATGGCCTGGTTGGGGTCTCCGACCGCCGTGACGGCGTGCCCGCGACCCACCGCGACCGACGCCCCGGAGAAGAGGCGGGACAACATCTGCGCCTGCGCGACCGACGTGTCCTGGTACTCGTCCAGCATCACGACCTTGAACTTCGTCCGCTCCAGAGCCCCCACCTCCGGCTGGGCCGTGGCCAGGCGCGCCGCGAGGGCGATCTGGTCGGCGAAGTCCATCAGTCCCAGGTCCGACTTGAGCCGCCGGTAGGCACGGACGAGCCCCATCAGGTCGCCACGACGATCCAGCGCGGAGAGCGCCTTGGCTGGTCCCTCCTTGTAGGTGGTCCGGTTCTTTCCCGCGGCCTCGTCATCGAGGGCCTGCTGGAACCTGGGGCGCTCGGCGGCGTCGAAGGCGAGCACCTCGTCCGGGGCCACGAGGTGCTCGGTCATGGCGCCGTCGAGCGCCAGGAGGTTCTGGATGACCGTGGGCGGGTGGTCGGAGAGCACGTGGATGTCCCCGGTGTAGCGCTCGACGGCGCGCGCGCCGAGCTGGAAGCGCGAGGCGTTGGTGATCACCCGGGTGTCGGGCTCGTGCCCGATGCGCAGGCCGTGCTCGGTGAGCAGGTTCGCGGCGTAGGCGTTGTAGGTGACGACCGTGGGCTCGAGCTCGTCGTCGGGGTCCTCGTCGGCGCCCGGTGGTGGTGCCACGACCTCGAGGCCGAGCACGCCTGCCGTGGTGAGCGCGTCCTTGATCCGGGCACGCAGCTCGCTGGCAGCCTTGGTGGTGAAGGTCAGGCCGAGGACCTCGTCAGGCCGGACCTGTCCGGTGACCACGAGGTAGACCACGCGAGCAGCCATCAGGGTGGTCTTGCCCGACCCGGCTCCGGCGATCACGACCGCCGGGGACAGCGGTGCCGAGATCGCGTCCCACTGCTGCGGACTGACCTCGTAGTCGGCCTTCATCACAGCGCGCAGGTCTGCCGGGGAGTCGATCCTCCTCACTGGGAGAGCACCGCCCCGGCACTGCGCGCCGGGCAGATGGGCACGAACGCGCAGTCCTTGCAGTGCGCTCCCGGTGTCGCCGGGAAGCTCTCCGCCCGCAGGTACGCCGCCGCGCGCGCCAGCTCGAACCGCAGCACGTCGCGGTGCGGCCCGTCCTCGGGGTGGACGGCCTGCGGCTGCACGAGCGCGTCGGTCGAGTCGTCGAGACGTCCCAGCTGGACGAGCTCGGCCCCACCGCTCTCGACGGGCTGGTCAGCCACCGGGCCGGGGACGGCGCCGTGGTCGACGGCGTACTGGTAGAGGGAGAGCTGGCGGTGCCCGGCGACCGACGAGGTCGGCGGAACGCTGCGGCCCGTCTTCAGGTCCACGACCACGACGCGCCCCTCGGCGTCGAGCTCCACGCGGTCGGCGTAGCCGCTGATCCGGATCCTCTCACCGTCTTCGAGCAGCACCTCGGTCGCGAAGTGCTGCTCGGTCCCGAGCAGCACTCTCCGGTTCGAGTAGTGCCACCTCAAGAAACGTCCCAGTGCCGACCGGACGCGGTCGTGCTCGCGCAGCCGCGACCAGGGCGTGCGGAACTCCAGTCGGTCCCAGACGAGGGCGACCTGCTCCATCAGCACGTCGACGTCGTCGGGTCCTGCGGCGATCTCCCCCTTGGCGACGCGGTCCGCCAGGGCGTGCAGCAGCTGTCCCAGGTTGGCCGACTGGTGCACGCGTTGGGTGCCGCCGGCCTCGCGCTCGAGAAACCACTGGGTCGGGCACACGGCCATGGACTCGAGCACGCTCGCCGAGATGGGGACCGGTCGCGAGGGGTCACGCACGGCCTGCTCGGAGAGGCTGAGTCCTCGTGTCCCCCACCAGCTGCCCGGATCGGCCTGCGGCACGAGCGGGTGCCCGCCCGTCTGCTCGCGCGCCATCCGGGCGAGCCTGGTGGCCGCCGCGCGGCGCAGCGCGGGAGCCGTCTCGGGATCAGTCACACAGCGGCGGAGCTCGCTCACGAGCCCGGCCATCGAGAGTGGTCGGGGCGGACGGCCGACGATCCGGCGCGGCGCGAGCTCGAGCTCGTCGAGGAAGCGTGAGGGCTGGTCCCCGTCGTCCTCCGGCGACGCGACCGCCGTGACCACGAGCCGCTCCCGGGCTCGCGTGCAGGCGACGTAGAACAGCCGGCGCTCCTCCACGAGGAGCTCGCGGCTCGTGGTCGGCTCCACCAGGCCGTCCACACCGATGCGGTCAGCCTGCAGCAGGGTGCTTCGCCGGCGCAGGTCGGGCCAGCCCTCGGCCTGCACGTGGGCCACCACGACCAGACGCCACTCCAGCCCCTTGGACCGGTGGGCCGTCAGCAGCCGGACGGCCGCACCCCGGACCCCCTGTTCGGCCAGCGTGTCGGACGGGAGCTCCTGGGCCACCAGCATCGCCACGAAGGCGCGGGCACCGAGGTGGTCCCGCTGCTCCTCGGCGCGCGCTGCCGCGGCGAAGAGGGCGACGATCGAGTCCAGGTCGCGGTTGGCCCGGCGTGCTGCCCCGCCACCGCTCTCCACCGAACGTCGGAGCCGTCGCGGCCACGCGGTCCCGGACCACAGGGTCCAGAGGACCTCCTCGACCCCTGCTCCCTCGTCGAGCTGCCGACGGGCCCCCTGGAGAAGGACGTGCAGCGCACGGGCGCGCTCCACCTCCGGGCCGCTGAGACCCTCCAGGAACGACGGCTCGACGACGGCCTGGCGCAGCAGCTCGCGCGAGGACCGCGGGGGCCGGGTCTGCTCGTCGCCGGGATCGTGGAGGACGCGCTTCTCGCGGGCCCGCAGCGCACGTGCGAGGCGGCGTACGTCGCCGGCGTCGAGCCCGACGAGCGGGCTCATCAGCAACGCCTCGATCCTGCCGGGGTCGAGGAACTCCACGTCGTCAGGATCCTCGTTGTCGAGGTTCAGGGCCGCACGCAGCGCGTCGAGCAACGGCCGCACGGAGGGGTCCCGCACCAACGGCAGGTCGTCACTGGCCACCTCGACCGGGACCCCCGCAGCGCCCAGGGAGCGGCGCAGTCCGGGGATCGAGCTCCGACCGGACCTGACGAGCACGGCCATCTCGTCCCAGCCGATGCCGTCCTCGAGGTGCGCACGACGCAGGAGGTCGGCGAGGTGCTCCGCCTCGGCCCGCTCGGTGTCGAAGGTGATCACCTCGAGCCGGCCAGGGCCGTGGGCGCTGTCGGCCCGGGGGTGCAGGAACGGCTCCTTGGCTTCCGGTGGCAGGACTCCGGGCAGCGGCAGCCTGCGCGTGATCCGCTGGGTGCCGGCCAGCAGCCGGTGGCCGAAGCGGCGGGTGGTGCCGAGCGCCAGCACGTCGGCGGGGCCACCCCCGGACTGTGGGAAGTCGCGGGGGAAGTCGAGGATCCCGCGGACCTCGGCACCGCGGAAGGCGTAGATGGACTGGTGCGGGTCACCGACCACGGTCAGGTTGCGGCCGTCCCCAGCGAGTGCTCGCAGCAGCGCCACCTGGCCGGGGTCGGTGTCCTGGTACTCGTCCACGAAGACGTGGCTGAACCGGCTGCGGAGCTCGTTCCGGTGGGCCTGGGCCTCGAGCGTGGCCCGACGGATGAGATCGGAGTAGTCGGTGGCCCCGAGGTCGTCGAGGACCGTGAGGTACTGGTCGAGGAAGCGCCCGGCCGCCACGAGCTGGGGCTGGTCGTGGGCGAGGCCCAGCGCGGTCAGGTCCTCCCCGTCCAGCCCCTTCTCACGGGCCCGGCTGAGGACGGCGTGCACCTCGCGTGCGAAACCCCGGGTCTCCAACGCGCTGCGCAGCGAGTCCGGCCAGGTGACCGACTCGGGAGTCTCCACCAGCAGCTCACGCAGCACGACGTCCTGCTCGGGGGCACTGAGGAGTCGCAGCGGACCGGCGTACAGCTCCGGCGGTGAGTACTGGCGGATCAGCCCGTAGGCGAAGGAGTGGAAGGTCGAGCACATGGTCGTCGAGGTGGTGCGTCCCAGTCTCGCGGTGACGCGGTCGCGCAGCTGCTCGGCGGCCTTGCGGCTGAAGGTGAGCGCCAGCACGGACTCCGGCGAGGCCCCACGGTTCTCGACCCGGTCGACGATCGCCTCGACCAGGGTCGTGGTCTTGCCGGTGCCGGGACCGGCCAGGACCAGCAGCGGCCCGCCCGGGTGGGCGACGACCGCCTGCTGGGAGTCGTCCAGCGCGGGTGGCAGCACTCTCCCTGTCTGGGAAGGGGTGAGCGCGTAGCGCGTCATCCGTTCGCCGTCTCTCACCCCGCTACCCAAACACCCGGCACCGACAACCCGGAACGGCAGGTCTCATGCACGCAGCGGGTCACGGCTGCCAGAAGGCCCGCGGCATGTCGATCCGACCCGAGGGACGCAGCGGCGTGCCCTCGTCGAGGTAGTGCGCGCGCGCCTCGTCGTCATGGCTGGGCGGCAACGACCCGTCCGCGCGTACGACGCGCCACCAGGGCACGGAACCGCCGAACAGCGACATCACCCGGCCCACCCGTCGTGGCCCGCTGCCGCCCACGTGCTCGGCGATGGCGCCGTACGTCGTCACCCGACCCGGCGGGACCTGCTCCACCACGATGAGCACCGGCTCGACGAACTCCTCGAACTCCACGCCGTCGATGATCGCAGGACGACGCCCCACCGTCGCTGGCGAGGGTGGGGCGTCGCGTTCATCTCCTGCGGTACCCGCCGAGAGCGTCAGAGGATCGGGTCGAAGGCCTCGGTGCCGAGCGCCAGGGTCAGCCCGGCCAGCCCCGAGTGCGCGTTCGCGAACGCGAGCTCCTTGGCCAGGTCGCCGATGTTGTTGGATGCCGGCAGCGGCGCGAGACCCAGGGTCGACAGCGTGCCGATGGCCTTGCCGTCAGCGGTCATGAAGCCCGACCCCGAGTCTCCGGGGACGCCCGGGCTGACGGTGTAGAGCGGGTGGGTCCAGCCACCGTCGGCGGCGTCGTCACCCAGGCTCACGCCCGTGTGCGGGGACAGCGGCTCCAACCCGGCCCGCAGGCTGGAGTTGCCGTAGGTCCACACCCGGTCGCCGGCCTTGGTGCCGTCGTCGTCGATGCCTGTCGGTCCGCCCCAGAAGGGAACCGAGGGGTTGACCTTGGAGACGTCGCCGGCATCGACCTTGACCAGGGCCAGGTCGTTGTAGGCACAGGTGTTGGCGTCCGTGGTGCCGATCTGGTTCTCGGTGATCCAGGAGCTGTAGGCCAGCGTGCCGTGACCGACGGGCGTGCCCTCGGAGGCCAGGTTGCCGTCATTGGTGAAGGTCACCTGGGTGCCAAGCGGCACCGAGGCCTGGTTGCACCCGTTCGTGTCGGTGGCCTCGCCCTTGCCGGCGCAGTGCGCGGCGTACCCGACGTAGACGTTGCCGGCGCTGTCGGTGTAGACGAAGTTCGCGGTGCACTGGGCACCGTCGGTGTACATCATCGTGCCGGGGTGGATCACGGCCGTGTCGGCGGGCGCCCACGAGGGAGCGGCCTCAGCGGATCCGGTGGAGGCCGTGAGACTGGCAGCGGCGATCAGGGCCGAGGCCGCGGTCGCGAGGAGGGTGCGTGAGAGACGCATCGAGGGGTGCCTTTCGGTCAGGGCGTGGTGAGCACGAACATGTGCTCAACGCCACAGATCCGCCCGGGTTACGCATCCGACCCCGAAAGGCACCTCCCGGTCCGGAAGTCCGCCTCGGTCCGCTGGTCAGTACGACGGCTGCGAGGGGTCGATCTGGTTGACCCAGGCCACCACACCGCCGCCGACGTGCACCGCGTCGTCGTAGCCCGCGCCCTTGAGGACGGCGAGAGCCTCGGCCGAACGCACACCCGACTTGCAGTGCAGCACGACCGGCTTGTCCTGCGAGAGCTGCTCGAAGGCGTTGCCGTTGAGGAACTCGCCCTTGGGGATCAGCACCGATCCGGGGATCCGGTTGATCTCGAACTCGTTCTGCTCGCGGACGTCGACGAGGGTGAAGTCACGGGTGCCCTCCTCGCGCTCCTTGAGCATGTGCTCCAGGGTCGTCACGGAGATCGTGGAGCCGGCGGCGGCCTCGGAGGCCTCCTCGGACACGGCACCGCAGAACGCGTCGTAGTCGATGAGCTCGGTCACGGTGGCGTGCTCGCCGCACAGCGCGCAGTTGGGGTCCTTGCGCACCTTCAGGGTGCGCCACTCCAGCTCGAGGGCGTCGTAGATGACCAGCTTGCCCACGGCGGGATCACCGATGCCGACCAGCAGCTTGATGGCCTCGTTGACCTGGATCGAACCGATGCTCGCGCACAGGACTCCCAGGACGCCGCCCTCGGCGCAGCTCGGGACCATGCCGGGCGGCGGGGGCTCGGGGTAGAGGCAGCGGTAGCAGGGCGCGTCGGCGCTGGTGCCGTCCTCCTTGGTCAAGGTCGGCCAGAAGACGCTGGCCTGACCGTCGAAGCGGTAGATCGAGCCCCACACGTAGGGGATGCCGAGGAAGTACGCCGCGTCGTTGACCATGTAGCGCGTCGCGAAGTTGTCGGTGCCGTCGACGATGAGGTCGTAGTCCTTGAAGATCTCCAGGACGTTGTCGTTGTCGAGGCGCACGTCGTGCACGATCACGTTGACGAGCGGGTTGGTCTCGGCGATCGACTCCTGCGCGGAGATCGCCTTCGACTTCCCGATGTCGGACTGCCCGTGGATGATCTGGCGCTGCAGGTTCGACTCGTCGACCTCGTCGAACTCAGCGATGCCGAGGGTGCCCACGCCGGCCGCGGCCAGGTAGAGCAGCGCCGGGCTGCCGAGCCCGCCGGCGCCGATGACGAGCACCCTGGCGTTCTTCAGCCGCTTCTGACCGGTCATGCCGACGTCGGGGATGATCAGGTGACGGCTGTAGCGGCGTACCTCGTCGATCGTCAGCTCTGAAGCCGGCTCGACCAGTGCGGGAAGTGACACGACTTGCTCTCCTCGTGTGTAGCGGGATCATGGGCGACGGTGGTCGCGGTCTCGGGGGAACGCTGAGGCTCCCTGCCGTGTTCCCCGTCGTCTCTGCTGTCCATGTTCCCTCGCCCCGGAATCGCGTCCCGTGGCCTGCCCGACATGCGGACAGTCGGGCCGGCGGCTGCTTGTAGGCTGCTGCGGTGAGCACGTTCGAGGAACCCCGGCAGCAGCACCAGACCGCTGCCCCTGATGAGCCGGTCCCCACGCACGGAAGCAACGGTCACGGGGCGGCGAAGAGCGTGCGTCTGCCTCGGCGGGCGCGCCGGGCCCAGCTCCTCACCGCCGCGCTCGAGGTGTTCGTCGCGCAGGGCTATCACGCCGCCGCGATGGATGACATCGCCGAGCGTGCGGGGGTCTCCAAGCCGGTGCTCTACCAGCACTTCCCGGGGAAGCTCGACCTCTACCTCGCGCTGCTCGACCAGTCGTGCGACACGATCATCTCCAGCTGCGCGAAGGCGCTGGACTCCACCGAGGACAACAAGCTGCGGGTGGCGGCGACGATGCACGCCTTCTACGCCTACGTCTCGAGCGCCGAAGGGGCCTTCCGGCTCGTCTTCGAGTCCGACCTCACCAACGAGCCGGCCGTACGCGCACGCGTCGACCGGGTCACCGTCGAGTGCGCGAAGCTGATCGCCCACGTCATCGCGGACGACACCGGCCTGCCCGAGGAGGCCTCGCAGCTGCTCGCCGTGTCGCTGGTGGGAATGGGCCAGGTCAGCGCCCGGTTCTGGCTGCAGGAAGGCGGCGAGCTCAGCCAGGACGAGGCGGCGTCCCTTGTCTCCGGACTCGCCTGGCGCGGGATCCGTGGCTACCCCCGCACCGACGAGCCGCGCTGAGTTCGCGGTCACGACCCACCAGGCAGTTGCCGTTTCTCAGGCGGTTCCTGACACAGTTGCCACCAGCAAGATCCGAGCCAACTAGGAGGTCCTCCCGATGGAGGTCAAGATCGGCGTGCAGAACGTCCAGCGTGAGCTGACCATCGACACCACCCTCGACGCCGACGGCGTCGAGAAGGCGGTTGCCGGCGCCCTCGAGGAGGGCGGGGTCCTCGCCCTCACCGACGCCAAGGGTCGTCGGATCGTCGTCCCCGGCGCGAAGCTCGCCTACGTCGACATCTCGACGAGCGTCAGCGGTCAGGTCGGTTTCCGCTCCTGACCTGTCCAGCATGACGAAGGCCCCCGTCACACGACGGGGGCCTTCGTCGTGCCTGGCTCAACTCAGACGAGGGCGTCCTCGAGGGCGTCGGCCGGTCCGTCCTCCTCGACTCGACCTTGGCGATCGTCGTGCGCAGCTCGCTGACGGGCATCAGCACGACCGCCACGAGCGTGACGAGGGCGATGACCCCGGCGATCAGGAAGATGCGACCGGTGGCGTCGGCGTACGCCGTGCGCACGATCGTGGCCACCGCCGGCGGGAGCCTGTCGAGGTCGAGGGAACCGACGTCGCCACCGCCGCTCACCGGGATCCCGGCCTGGGCCATCCCCGTGGCGATCTTGCCCGCGACGCTGCTGGCGAGCACCGCCCCCAGAGCGGCGACGCCGATCGTGCCGCCCAGCGACCGGAAGAAGCTGACCACGCCGCTCGCGGCACCGATGTCGGTGACGTCGACGGTGTTCTGCACCACCAGCACGAGGTTCTGCATCAGCGTCCCGGTGCCCAGGCCCATCAGCACCATGTAGGCGCTCAGGTGCCACAGCGGGGTCAGGTGGTCGATGGTGCCCATCATCAGCAGCCCGGCGGCCAGCGTGACGGCACCGGCGATCATGATGCCCTTCCACTTGCCGGTGCGGGTGATGTACTGCCCCGAACCCGTGGCGCCGACCATGTTGCCGGCGATGAGCGGCAGCATCAGCAGACCGGCCTCGGTGGGCGTGTGGTCACGGGCGACCTGGAAGTACTGGCTCAAGAACACCGAGGCGCCGAACTGCGCCACCCCGACGGCGAGACTGCCCAGGATCGAGAGGGTGGTGATCCGGTCGACGATGATCCGCGGCGGCACGAGCGGGTCCGAGTGGCGGCGCTCCACGTAGACGGCGAGGACCAGGGCGACGAGCGCGGCTCCGAGGAACTCGGCCGTCTGGACCGAGGCCCAGTCGAAGCTGCTGCCGGCGAAGGACACCCAGATCAGGGGGAGGCTGGCGGCGACGGTGATGAACAGCGCGCCCCAGTAGTCGATCCTGACCTCGCGGCGAATCGTGTCGAGGTGCAGGAACTTCTGCAGCATCACCAAGCCGACGAGGGCGAACGGCACGGCGACCCAGAAGCACCAGCGCCAGCCGAGAGTGTCGACGACGAGCCCGCCGAGGAGCGGCCCCGAGACGGTGGCCACGGCCATGGTCGCGGCCAGGTAGCCGCTGTAGCGCCCACGCTGCCGCGGCGGGATGATCGAGCCGAGGATCGACTGTGCCAACGACACCAGGCCGCCCATGCCCAGCCCCTGGACCGCGCGGGCGGCGAGCAGCTCGGGGACGTTCTGAACGGCACCGGCGGCGAGCGAGCCGACCAGGAAGATCACGATGGCGAGCTGGACCAGCAGCTTCTTGCTGTAGAGGTCGGAGAACTTGCTCCAGATCGGGCTGGTCACGGTCATCGCCAGCAGCGACGCGGTGACGACCCAGGTGTACTGCGTCTGCGTTCCGTCGAGGTCGGCGATGATCGTCGGCAGGGCCGTGGAGACGATCGTCGCGCTGACGATCGCCACGAAGAGCGCCGACATGAGTCCGATGAGGACCTCGACGATCTCCTTGTGGGACATCTCGGCCGGCTGGGCCGAGGTCCGGTGTGCGGTGGTGGTCTCAGACATGTGCTTCCTTGTTCGTGGCGGAGGTGATGCTGTCTGCGGTGTCCGGCGTGTCGTTGAGCAGGCCCGCGAGGTCGTGCACGACTGTCGCGGCGCGAGAGATCTCCTCGAGGTCCCACCCGCCCAGCCGGGAGGCCAGCGCCTCGCACATGGCCGCACGCGCCTGGAGGAGCTGTTCGCGGCCCAGCGGGGTGACACGGACCTGCTCGGCCCGCCGGTCGGCGGGATCGACGCAGCGGGCGATCAGGCCCAGCCGGTCGAGGGCGGCGAGCTGACGGCTGACCACCGAGGGGTCCACCCCGAGCGCCGAGGCGATCTGCCCGGGCCGGGTGCTCTCCTGCCGGGCGACCACGCCGAGCGTGACGATGTCGCCCTGGCTCAGGTCCTGCACCGCGTGGCGCCAGTCCCCTGAACGGGACCGCACCGCCCGGCTGAACTGCAGCACCCCGTCGAAGAGCACCTGGACCGCCTCGGTCCGGGCCCGCTCGCCGTCGATGGTTGTCATGGTCAACATTCTAGGATAGTTGGTTGATGCACGCAACTATCTGTGGTGGTCGACGTCCTTGGGGTCTGGGGCCGGCGCCGGGCATGCGAATGTCGCTGAAGTGACGCGCGAGCGCTCCTCGGGCCCCTCGCGCCACATTCGCAGGCGTGGCGGGGCTGTAGGGCGGCTCAAGAGGCCAGGCCGAGCTCGGCCATCCGCTTGGCGTGGTTCTCGGTGAGGCGTCCGAACATCCGCGACAGCGCGGCGAGGTCCATCCCGGGACGGTCCACTCCCCCGGCGAGCAGCGCGGCCAGGGAGTCGCGCTCCGCGGCCACACGCTGCGCCTGCGAGAGGGCCTCGCCCATCAGCCGTCGACCCCACAGGGCCAGGCGGCCCCCGACCCGGTGGTCCTGCTCGATGGCGCGGCGTACGCGGTCGACCACGAAGTCTGCGTGCCCGGCGTCGGCCAGCGAGTCGACGATCAGCTGTCGCGTCCCGGAGTCGAGGTACTGCGCGATCTCGACGTAGAAGTCAGCCGCCAGTCCGTCACCGACGTACGCCTTGATCAGGCCCTCGAGCCAGTCGCTGGGAGCGGTAGCGGTGTGGAAGACGTCGAACGGCTTCACGAACGGAGCCATCGCCTCCATCGGGTCGACCCCGAGCGTGGCGATTCGATCCATCAGGGGCTCCACGTGACCGAACTGGACGGTGGCCATCTTGGCCAGCGCCAGCTTGTCCGGCAGCGCGACCGCGAGCTTGGCGTCGTCGGTGAGACGTTCGAAGGCGGAGATCTCGCCGTAGGTGATCACACCCAGCAGATCGACCACGGCGGCACGGTAGGCGGGGTCCTCGAAGGCGACGGAATCGTGCTCGGGACCGAGGTGACCGACGGGCGGGGAAGTGAGGTCCTGGGACGAAGGTTCGGTCATGTCGGCAGCCTACCGATAGACTTCAGGTTGGCTGCAGGCTTGATGCCCCCTTGAAGACCCATTGAAGACACTGTGGGCGGCTCGCCAGCGCCGTGGAGATTTCCAGACTTGAACCCATCCGACTCCCTGCGAGTCAGCACAGAACAGGCATGATCCTGACTACCTTCAGAGAGCTCGGGGTACTCCCCGAAATCGCGGACGCGCTAGAGCGCGCCAACATCGTGACCCCCTTCCCGATCCAGGAGATGACCCTCTCGGTCGCCCTGATGGGCACCGACCTCATCGGCCAGGCCCGCACCGGCACGGGCAAGACGCTCGCGTTCGGCATCCCAGTGCTGCAGCGTGCGGTCGCCCAGCACGACCCTGACTTCGACGACCTCGCCGCTCCCGGCAAGCCCCAGGCCCTCGTCGTTGCCCCCACGCGTGAGCTCGCCCTGCAGGTGAGCAAGGACCTGACCATGGCCGGCAAGGACCGCGGCATCCGCGTCCTCACCGTCTACGGCGGTGTCCCCTACGAGGGTCAGCTCGACGCGCTCGAGGCCGGTGTCGAGGTGGTCGTCGGTACGCCGGGCCGCCTCATCGACCTGATGAACCGCCGCGCGCTCGACATCTCCCACGTGAAGTCGCTCGTCCTCGACGAGGCGGACGAGATGCTCGACCTGGGCTTCCTGCCCGACGTGGAGCGCCTGCTCAAGCAGACCCCCGAGACGCGCCAGACGATGCTGTTCTCGGCCACCATGCCGGCCGCGATCGTGGCGCTCGCGCGCACCCACATGCGCCACCCGATGAACATCCGTGCAGAGTCCGCCGAGGACAACCAGATGGTCCCGGCGACCGCGCAGTTCATCTACCAGGCGCACGACCTCGACAAGCCCGAGATGATCGGTCGGCTGCTGCAGGCCGAGGGTGCGGACCTGATGATCGTGTTCACCCGGACCAAGCGCCAGTCGCAGCGCATCGCCGACGACCTCGAGGAGCGCGGCTTCAGCTCGGCCCCGCTGCACGGCGACATGGCCCAGGCCGCTCGCGAGAAGGCACTGACCAAGTTCCGCGAGGGCAAGCTCCAGGTCCTCGTCGCCACCGACGTCGCGGCTCGCGGCATCGACGTGACCGGCGTGACCCACGTCGTGAACTACACCTGCCCCGAGGACGAGAAGACCTACGTCCACCGCATCGGCCGTACCGGCCGCGCGGGCGCCACCGGCATTGCCATCACCTTCGTCGACTGGGCCGACCTCCACCGCTGGAAGATGATCAACAAGGCGCTGGAGCTGCCCTTCGAGGAGCCGCTGGAGACCTACTCCAGCTCTGAGCACTTCCTGCACGACCAGGGCATCGCCCCTGGCATCAAGGGTCGCGTCATCCCCGAGGGCCAGGTCGTCATCGAGCGCAAGCCCCGCACCGACGGTCGCGGCGGCAGTGGCGGTCGCGGCGGGCGTGACGGCGGACGCGACGGCGGACGCGACGGGGGCCGCAGCCAGAGTGGCGGCGGCCGCGGTCGCAGCCAGGGCGGCTCCAAGGACTCCGGCGGCGAGAGCCGGCAGGCAGCCCCCGCGGCCGAGGGCTCCGGGGACCGCCCGGCCAAGAAGCGCAACCGCAGCCGTAGCCGCACCCGCGGTGGCAGGCCTGCTGCGTCCGGCGAGAGCAGCTGAGGTCCGGGGCCGCCAGTTTCCCCGGGTACCCGGGGGCTCCTGGCGTTACGGGGTGAAGCAACACCCGAGAACGTCAAGGGTTGACCTAGAACCCCGCCCCCTTTGTCCGCAGGCGTCGTTGCTCAGGCGGTGACGACGACCTTGGTGCCCACGGGAGCAAAGGCCCACAGGCGCTTGGCGTCGGGCAGCGCCTGGCGGATGCAGCCGTGGCTCTGGGGCGAGCCGAGCTGGGCCCTGCTCTGCAGGGCACGGCCGTCCTTGGTCGGGATGCTGTGGAACCCGATGGCGGCGTTGTCGCCCCGGGTGAAGCGAACGAAGTACTGCATCACGCCCGAGTCGTCGATGCCGACGGCCCAGCGGGAGTGCGAGTAGACCTCGTAGGTGCCGGGTCCGAGGTTGTTCGTCAGGCTGCCGGAGACCGGGTAGGTGCTGAGCACCTCGTCCTCGGCGTTGCCCGGGTCCACCAACCAGACCCTCTGGTCGCTCATGTCGAAGACCACGCGCCGACCCGTCCCGCTGTCGGCCGGCAGTGCGACGTCCGGGCGTGCGACGTCCTGGAGTGGAGCGTCCGCGGTCGCGCTACCAGTTGACGATGGAGCCTGCTCGGCCCCAGGTGTCGGCGTGCCCCTCGGGGACACCGAGCGCAGGGCGTCGCGGATGGTGGCCCCGGTCAGCGATGCCGACTCCTGGGCGCCCTCGTTCCCCGAGGAGGCAGCGGCACTGGAGCCGTCCGGCAACAGTCCCAGCCCACCCAGCAGGGTGACCAGCGTGATCGCGAGCGCGGAGCCGGCCGCCACCAGGCGTCCGTAGCGGGGCCGAGGACCGGACTGCAGGATCTGCCGCTCGGTCAAGGGTCACACCCTTTTCAGGAGTCCGGCCGCGACGTCGCGATAGGCCTGCGCGCCCTTGTTGGTCCGCGACGTCTTCAGGATCGAACGCCCCGCGGCCGGAGCCTCGGCGAACCGGATCGACTTGGGGATGGGCGGCTCGATGACCTCGAGGTCGTAGGTCTCGGAGACCGTCTCGAGCACCGTCCGCGAGTGGTTGGTGCGGCCGTCGTACAGGGTCGGCAGCACCCCCCACACCTCGAGCTCGCGGTTGGTGAACCGCTTGACGTCGTGCACGGTGTCGAGCAGCTGGCCGACGCCGCGGTGGGAGAGCGTCTCGCACTGCAGCGGGATGAGCACACCGGTGGCGGCGGTCAGTGCCGCGACGGTCAGGACGCCCAGCGAGGGCGGACAGTCCAGCAGCACCCAGTCGTAGCCGTCGGTGTCCTCGACGGCCGTGCGGATGACGTACTCGCGGCCGGTGCGGGTCAGCAGGTCAGCCTCCGCGCGAGCAAGCTCGATGGTGGCCGGCAGCAGGTCCACCCCGTCGTCGGTGGCGAGGATGGCCTCGGCGGGGTCGAGGCCCTTGGTGAGCACGTGGTGCACCGAGATGTCGAGGTCCTCGGGGTCGATCCCGAGGCTGAAGGTCAGGCAGGCCTGCGGATCGAGATCGATCAGCAGGACCTTCTTGCCCTGCTCGGCCAGGGCAGCACCGAGCGAGGCGACGGTGGTGGTCTTGGCGACGCCACCCTTCTGGTTGGCGACGGCGAGCACGTGGGTCTTGGACATCGCCTCATAGTGTGCCGTACGACGGCGCTCCCCCCGCGCAGGTCCCGCCTCGCGCGGCGGCGATTCGTCGGCAGAGAAGGGCGAACGCCTCTCACCAACCGGGGCGCGCTCCCCCGAAGGGCATCTCCAGCGCCTCCGGCCCGAACCCTGTCACGTCGGCCAGCAGCCACTCGTCGTGCAGCAGCAGGGCGGCCGACGCCGGCTTCATCACCAGCCACAGCCAACGGCCGTCGGCCTCGCCAGCGAAGACGGCGCGGGCGAGGAGGTCGTCGTCGCCGGCCGCCTCGGTCGGGGCCGCCTGTGTGTCCACCACCGTGTCGTCGACCAGCCACAGCGGCACGGTCCGCCCGCCCGCGCGCACGTGGATCGACGGCGGACCGTTGCTGACCTGCGGTCCGGGGTCGTCGTAGGTCGCCCCGGCGCAGCGCGCACCGAGTCCGACGCCCGGCTCCTCGGAGACGATCGTGACCTCGACCTCGCCGTCGAGATCACTGGTCCCGACGGTGGTGGTGACGGTGGCGCGGACGCGTCCCCCGTGGCCGACACAGCCGAAGTCCGAGATCGACCAGCCCGGGCTCATGGGCCAGGGCAGGTAGGTGGGGAGGTCGGCGCTGCGTCCGACGAGGTCGGCGAAGGAGTCGTAGTCGGCCTGAGCGGGACGCCAGAGCGGTTCGATCGGACCGTGGGTCGTGCACGCGAACGTCACACCTTCGCCGGTGACCGGTGAGGAGCAGCGGGGACACGACGCTTCGAGCGGCACGGGACGAGGATAGGGCTCAGGAGTTCCAGCGCGCCACGGCTGGCGACTCGCGTTCGTAGGCGAGCACCGAGATCGTCGCCGTGTCCAGGCTGAACAGGCGGCCCTCCTGCACGGGCAGGTCGAGCCAGCGGGCGGCCAGGGCGCGCGAGGCGTGCCCGTGGCTGAACACCAGCACCCGGCCCCCGTGGTCACGCACGCGGGCGACGACACGGTCCATGCGCCGCGAGACCTGCTCGGCGGTCTCCCCGCCCGGGCTGAGGTCGGACCACACGGTCCAGCCCGGCACCGTCTCGCGGATCTTCGCGGTGGTGAGCCCCTCGTAGTCGCCGTAGTCCCACTCGGTGAGGTCGTCGTCGACCTCGACCTCGGTGAACCCCGCCAGCTCGGCCGTGTGCCGGGCCCGTGCTCGTGGGCTGGTCAGGACGAGATCGAACTCGACCCCCTCGAGCCGCTGGGCCAGTCGACGGGCGACGTCCTCGCCCTGCGGGGTCAGGTCTAGCTCGGTGTGCGAGGTGTGCAGCCCGTCGCGGCTCCACTCGGTCTCGCCGTGGCGGATCACCCAGAGCTCACCCTCAGGGTCTTCGTGCCTGCTCATCGCCAACCTCTCAGTCAGTCTGGGGACGCACGTCGGGACCGGGCCAGTTCTTGTCGGGCTCAGGAACCGGCCGACCGGGCTGCTCCCCGCCTCGCTCGCTGAGATAGCTGTCCTTGGGCACCATCACCTTGCGGCGGAAGATGCACACGACCTTGCCGTCCTGGTTGTAGCCGATGGTCTCGACGTACACGACCCCGCGGTCGTCCTTGCTCCTGCTCTCCGTCTTGTCCAGCACGGTGGTCTCGCCGTACAGCGTGTCGCCGTGGAAGGTCGGTGCGACATGGCGCAACGACTCGACCTCGAGGTTCGCGATGGCCTTGCCGGAGACGTCGGGCACGCTCATCCCGAGCAGGATCGAGTAGACGTAGTTGCCGACCACGACGTTCTTGCCGAACTGGGTGGTCTCCTCGGCGTAGTGCTGGTCGAGGTGGAGCGGGTGGTGGTTCATCGTCAGCAGGCAGAACATGTGGTCGTCGAACTCGGTGACCGTCTTGCCGGGCCAGTGCTTGTAGGTGGCACCGACCTCGAACTCCTCGTAGCTGCGACCGAACTGCATCTCCACCTGCTCCTTCGTTGCCCGTCCTGGTGACCCCTGGGTTGACGGGGCGAGTCTCCCACGGCCGGCTCAGAGCTCCCACGGACGTGCCACCGGGACCTGAGAAGTCCCCGAGAAGTTGTCCACCGGCAGGCGGTTCGCGGTGCGGGAGGCCATCGCCCCGGACGTATGCTCCGATCCATGCTCGGCTTGCGCAGGCGCGCCACGGACGGGTCGCCCAGCGAGTCGCCCAGGAATTCAGCCAGGAATTCAGCCAGCGAGTCAGCCAGCGATTCGGACGCGGTGCCCGAGACCCCCGCCCCCACCCCTCGCTCGAGGCGTCATGTGGTGACCCGGCAGGTCCTCATCGCCACGGCCACCCTGGGGCTGACGCTGCTCTGGGCCTACCTCGCCACGATCGTCCTGGACGCCTCGAACTTCCCGAGCCCGCTCTACACGCTGCGCAACCGCACCTTCGAATCCCCGGTCCTGCTGGAGAGCGTGGCCGTCGTGTGGGTCCTGGTGCTGCTGGTCCTGGCCCTGACGGGGCGGCTCTGGATCACCCTGGGCATCATCACCGCACTGACGGCCCTGATCGGTGTCGTCAACTCCACCAAGCTCGAGCTCCGCAACGACCCCGTCTACCCCAGCGACGTCACCTTCCTGAGCCAGCCGAGCTTCCTGTTCGAGATGGTGCCGAAGTCCAAGGTCGCCATGGGTGCCCTCGCGCTCGTGGCCGTCGTGGTCGTGGCCGCCCTCGTCGGCTGGCTGGTCGCCAAGGTCTTCCCGGGTCTGGGCCGGACGCTTCCCCGCAGGGGTCTGATCGGCCTGCGGGTGCTGCGCGTGGTCGTCGTCGTGGTCTGCCTCGGCCTGCTGCACCTCGCCAACAACTTCAACGAGCCCGGCAACCCGTGGCGGGCGGCCTTCGACTCCACCGGGCTGCGCTGGCGCGACTGGGACCAGCGCGTGAACTACCAGCGCAACGGGTTCGTCGCCGGGCTGCTGTTCAACACGCACATCACCGCGATGGCCGAGCCCAAGGGCTACTCCAAGGCCGCGGTGGAGAAGATCACGGCCAGGTACGACGCGGAGGCGGCCGCGATGAACCAGGGCCGCACGGGGACCCTCGACAAGACCAACGTCGTCACGATCCTCTCCGAGAGCTTCTCCAACCCCAACTGGCTCAAGACCGTGAAGTTCGACGCCGACCCGATCCCGAAGACCACCGCGCTGATGAAGCAGACGATCTCCGGCAAGATGCTCGCCCCGGGCTACGGCAGCGGGACGGCCAACGTCGAGTTCGAGGCCCTCACCGGCCAGTCCAAGAGCCAGCTCAAGCCGCAGATCGCCACGGCCTACGAGCAGATGGTCCAGCACTACAAGACGTTCCCGTCCGCGGTCGACTGGTTCATCGACCACGGGCACACGCCGATCGCCATCCACCCGTTCTCGCCGCGGATGTACGCGCGCCCGGAGGTCTACGACGCCCTGGGCTTCAGCAAGTTCATCACCAAGGACGAGATGAAGAACAAGGCGCGGGGCGGTGGACGCTTCATCGACGACGGGTCCGCCTTCGACGAGGTGCTGGACCAGATCTCGAGCCACGACGAGCCGGTGCTGGCGCACCTGGTCACGATGCAGAACCACATGCCCTACGGCGGCCAGTACGACGACCCGATCCCGCCCACCGGCCTGCCGACGAGCTTCACCAAGCTGGCCGGCCAGTACGGCCGCGGCATCGCCCGCACCGACGAGGAGTTCGCCGCGTTCCTGGCGGAGCTGAAGAAGCAGCCCGAGCCGACCGCTGTTGTCTTCTACGGCGACCACCTCCCGCCGCAGGTCTACCCCGAGAGCCTGGTCAAGCGCGAGGGCCTGCGCACGACCCACGAGACACCGTTCGTGATCTGGAGCAACGGCACCCCCCTCAAGCACACGGAGCTCCCCACCACGAGCCCGATCCAGTTCCTGCCGAAGCTGTTCAACGCGCTCGACGTGCCCGTCCCGCCGTGGTTCGCGTTGCTCGACGACCTCGACAAGCAGGTCCCGGCGATGGACGCGGGCATCTTCGTGAACGCCCAGAACAAGACGGTCAAGGAGTCGCAGCTCACGCCCGAGGCGAAGCAGGTGCTTTCCGACTACCGCATGATCATGTACGACCTGAGCATCGGCAAGCGCTACAGCGAGAAGGTCATGTACGGCGACGCCGGCTGAGCCCACCCACCGGGGTCAGACGATCCCGTGGAACCGCTTCGGGATCCGGACCAGCGGTCGCTTCTCCATCAGGGTCATCTGGCTGCCCTTGGGTGCGCGCCAGTTGCCGGGTGGGTCCTGGACGACCAGCGCGTCGAGCTTCTCCCCTGTTGGCGGGACGAAGTCGTCGATCTGCGCGGCGTCCGCCCCCTGGGTGATCCGCTCCAGGAGGCCGACGAGGGTGTCGCCACCCTGGCGCCACTGGGTGTCGCGTGAGCGACCGTCGGCCTCGACCATCCGCTGACGGTGGTCGGCGGCCTCCTGCAGGTGATCGCGGTCGCCGAACTTCATGTGGAACATCCACAGGTCGGGGTCCACGGCGTACGGCGTGCGCACCCCGTGGGTGCCAGCGCTCCAGTGACCGGGGACCCACTTGATCGCGGGCTTGCACATCAGGGGCAGGAACTTCGCGAGCTGGCGCTGACCGAGCAGAGGCTGGGTGAGGTCGAGCGGCGGCTCGGCGTCCACGTTGTGCACGACGTTGAAGCCCAGCGACCCGACGGCGTTGAGGCCCTCTTCCGACTTCGCCTCGACGTAGGCCCTGAGTCCGGCCCAACGATCCGGGTCCGGGACGATGAACTCGTCGGTGTCGCAGAACATCACCACGTCGTAGAGCTGGAGGAGCGAACGGCCGAGGTTGCCGACCATCGCCATCCGGGTGCTGTTGAACTTGCCACCCCGGATCGGCGGGATGTGCAGCACGTCGCACGGCAGGTCGTCGGTCGAGCCGTCCTCGGAGTTGTCGTCGACCACGTAGAGGTTCTCGACACCGAGCTGCTCGCCGTAGTACTTCACCCAGAGCGGCAGCATCCGGCCCTCGTCGCGGCAGAACGTGATCGCGGCGATGCGCAGGGGTTCGCCGGGCTCGCGCTCCTGCGACGTGTCCTCGTCCTCGTGCTCCGGGTCGGTCGCACTCTCGGCGGACCGACGCTTGAGGAACCCGCGCACACCACTCACGTCGTCTCCTCGTCGTCATCGGGGCTGCTGCCGCGTCCGCGGCGGCCCCGCTCTGCCTGCTGGTGCACGAGGAACGCCATGCCGTCCAGCGCCGCCTCGAGCTGCTGCTCGGCCGTCACCTTGCGCGTGTGGACACCCTCGACGGGCTGCGACGCGAGCTCGTCCACGTCACCGATGACCCGGAGGTCGAGGGCCTTCAGCTTGCTGACCTCGCGCCTGGAGACACGGCGTACCCAACGCTCGTCCATGCCCAGTGGGATCTTGTCGCGCCCGCGCTTGACCAGGCCGCGCTTGGCGAGCGCGCCCTTGACGATCCACTCGTAGTCCTGGCGACTGAAGTCCTCCTCGGTCAGGCGCACGTTCAGCTCGCGCAGGACCAGGGCGGACGCGGCGTCGATGCCGGGATTGCTGCGGACGTCGGTGTCGCAGACACCGTCCGGGATGCCCGCCACCGCGGCGAACCGTTCCCAGAGCACACCGGGGGGCGCGCCCTTGGGCGGCACCGTGATCAGGGTGAAGTGGTCGCGTCCGACCGCGCTCGACCAACGCTCGGCGATCTCGGAGATGCGCTGGTGCTTCCAGAACCAGCGCCCGGGCTTGTCCGACATGTCCTGGGTGCGGACCGACTCGAGGAACTCGTCCCAGGTGCGGACGCCCCGGTTCTGCATCGACTCGGTCCACATCGAGGGCAGGGATCGCGCCAGGTCCCGGGCGGTCAGAACCACCTGCAGGTCGGCGCCGGCGAAGGCCTTCTGGATGATGTCGATCTTGACCTTCTGCCGCGGCGCCAGGAACTCCATCGAGATGATGGCCGTTCCCGGCCACCGGTCGACGATGTCGACCAGGCGCTGCCAGGGGCCCTCGGCGCTGATGGGCTCCTGGCCCGGGCCACCGCACTCGCTCAGCTCACGGACCGCGAGCACCTGCTGGCGCCAGCGGTCACCGGCGAAGACGATGTCGTTGTCGACGAGCTGCTGGCGGTTGGCGTCCAGCACGTTCTGGATGAAGCTGGTTCCGGACTTCATCGCTCCGATGTGGAGCACCACCCGCTTCGCCACAACCGGAGCATAGGGCAGCGGCGCGACTCAGGTCAGGAGCCCCCGCCGCCGGCCTTGCGTCGGTGCATCTTCGGACCGGTCCCGCCCGACACCTCGGAGCCGTGTGCCTTCTCCTTGGTGGGACCGTCCTGGGGCACGCCACGGTCGTTGCCCTGCTTGCGGTCGAGGGCCTCACGCATCTTGGCCTTCAGGTCCTCGTTGCCGTTCGACTCAGCCATGGTTCCTCCTGCGATTGCCGTCACGGACGTTGCCTACCCTCGCACGGCCCGTCTACGGGGTCGAGCCGTTTTGCGCACCGTCAGGCTCCCACGTGACGGGAACGGCGTGCGGACCGGCATGGCCGATCACGCGCCGCTCGCCCCCGGGCCACGTGGTGAGTACGACGAGGAACTCACGCCGCCCTTCCGGAAAGCGCTTGAGCGGCTCGAAGCGGAGATGAGCCAGACGTGCGCCCCCGGTGGCCGCGGCCCCGAGTGACCCGAGGTGCGCGA
Source organism: uncultured Actinomycetota bacterium (assembly GCA_963843775.1). Lineage (GTDB taxonomy): Bacteria > Actinomycetota > Actinomycetes > Propionibacteriales > Nocardioidaceae > Marmoricola. The sequence goes on along the minus strand of CAWJLT010000013.1, from coordinate 42,004 downwards.
CGACACGCTCCTGCTCCGCGGGCGGGAGGTACTGCCACATCACGCTGTGCCACAGCACCGTCGTCGTTCCGTCGACCAGCTCGATCCCCTCCACGAAGTCGCCGGCACCCTGGGGGCGTACGACGGGAGGAGTGCGCTGGGCGAGGTCCAGGGCCCCGCGCAGGCGCTCGTGGCGGTGGTGCTGGTCGGGCCAGACGTAGGCCGTGAGGGCGAGCCGGCCCTGGGTGGTCGTGGCGTCCAACGGCACCAGGTCGCACCCCACCCGCTCCACGACGCGCAGGTCCGGCCACGCGACGAGCGACTCCCCCTCCCAGGCCGGGTCGAGCCGAACCGGTGACTGCGGGTCGCCGAACGTGGTGCCCGCGTCGTCGACGTGGCAGAACCGGTCGGCGAGCAGGTTGAGCCCGCCGGACGAGCCGATCTCGAACAGCCGCACCGGTCGCCGTTCGTCCTGCGAGAGGTGCAGCAGGCCGCCCATCAGCGCGGCCGACCGGCCCACCTCGTTGGTCTGGGGCGCCCGGTCGAGCCACTCGCGGACGGCCTCGGGCTCGCGCTCCAGCAGGGCCAGGAACGCCGCGGCGCCGAGGACGGGCTCCCAGGTGCCACCCACGCTCGGGTAGTAGGCCGCCAGCTCTCCGGCCCTGCGCTCGAGCACGAGGCGGTGCACGCTGCCGAGCAGGCGCAGGGCGAGTGCGGACGGACCGGGGTCGTCCTCGTGCCCCACGAGGGTCGTGCAGGTCGGCCCGCCGGCCTCGAGGTCGTCGGCGAGCCGGTCGAGCAGCCCGGCGTACATCGGCGAGCCGTGGACCGCGCATCCCCTGGCCTGCTCACGGAACGCCTCGACCGGCCTCATCGACGCATCTGGGTCGCCAGGAGACGTGCCAGCGCCGCCGTCGCGGCCTCACCCACCTCGTCCGGGCCGACGGACGCGGGATCGCTGCCGGGGACGTCAGCGGGAGCGAGGTCGCCCCACGCGCCGACGAGCTCGACCCCGAGACCCTGCAGCTTGGTGACCATCGTGGCCGCGTGGCTCTCGACCCAGGGGGCCAGCGGGAGGCCGATGGCCGGCTCGGCGGGCCGATGAGCGGCCATCAGCTGCTTGGCCAGGACCTCCTTGCGCAGGTACTCGCCCTGGGGGAACCCCAGTCCGGCCTCGTCGAGGAGCTCGTTGAGCCGACGCAGCACCAGCGTGGAGGGGGCGCCGATCGCCTCGTTGCCCGAGGGGGCGGCGACCAGCCCCTCGGCGGTCGTACCCACCACGGAGAGGAAGCGGTCCCGCAGCAGGTCGCGGGGAGACCCGGCCGGAGGCACGGTGAGGAGTACGACGCGCGCACCGGCCGCCGACCAGTTGCGGCACAGGCGGACGATGTTCTGCTGGCGCCAGAACGTCCTGCCGGCCTTCGTCACGTCCTCGGGACGGCGCTCCGCCCTCGGTCGAGCGTCCCGTGCACCGGCGAGGTAGTCGGCGAAGGTCCACGTCCGCCCGTTCTGAACGGTCTCCTGCCACATCGAGACCAGCTGCCGGTTCAGGTCGCGGGCGCTGAGCACCACCGTGACGTCGTCCCAGGCCCCGAGGATCCCCTCGATCGCGGTCGGCGCCGCCGGCCCGAGGAACTCCATCGAGACCACGGAGGTCCCGTCGTGGGCCCGGGTCTGCTCGACCAGCCGGTCCCAGTAGCCGGAGATGTCGCCGGTGCGCGCCGAGCCGAGCCCCAGCACGTCCTGCACGCACCGCACCTGGTCGCTCCACGTCCGCCCGGGGACGAGCACCCCACGCTCGGCGAGCGTGTCCTGGTTGGCGAACAGCAGCGCCTGGAGGTAGCTGGTCCCCGACTTCATCGCCCCGACGTGCAGAACCACCCGCTGCCCCATGCGGCCTCACAGTAGTGGCCCGTCAGCGATGGTCGAGCACAACCACCGGCCGAACCGACCCCTCTCTGGCGGTGTTCGCCCTAGGCTCGATCCATGGCGCAGACCCCCAGCATCCATGAGTGGATCGGTGGCACGGAGGCGATCAGCCGCTGGCTGAACGCGTTCTACGACGAGGTCGAGCGCGATGCCCTGCTCGGGCCGGTGTTCGGGGGTGTGGTGACGGCCGAGCACCGTGAGCACGTGACGGCCTGGTGGGCCGAGGTGATGGGTGGACCGGCTGTCTACACCGAGCAGCACGGTGGCTACGAGCACATGCTGGCGATGCACCGCGGACTGGCGATCACCACGGAGCAGCGGCTGCGGTTCGTCACCCTGCTCAGCGGCGCGGCCGACGCCGCGGGACTGCCGGACGACCCGGAGGCCCGCGCCGCCCTGATGGGGTACGCCGAGTGGGGCTCCTGGCTCGCCGTGGAGAACTCAGACCCCGACGCCGAACCGGCCCCACATGCACCGGTTCCCCGGTGGGGCTGGGGTGTGGCGCCGCCGTACCAGCCGTGACCCTCAGGTCTTGAGCTTGTAGTCCTTCAGCACGGCGCGGCCGATGATCATCTTCTGGATGTCAGCGGTGCCCTCACCGATCAGCATGAACGCGGCCTCGCGGTAGAGGCGCTCGATCTCGTACTCCTTGGAGTAGCCGTAGCCGCCGTGGATGCGGAACGAGGCCTCGACGACCTCGTTGCAGTACTCCGCGGCGAGGTACTTCGCCATGCCGGCCTCGACGTCGTTGCGCTCGCCGCGGTCCTTCATGCGGGCCGCGCGCACCATCATCGCGTGGGCGGTCTCGACCTTGGTCGCCATCTCCGCGAGACGGAAGAGGATCGCCTGGTGCTCGGCGATCGGCTTGCCGAACGTCTCGCGCTGCTGGGCGTAGGAGATGCCGAGCTCGAAGGCCCGGTTGGCGATGCCGCACGCGCGTGCCGCGACGTTGACGCGGCCGACCTCGACGCCGTCCATCATCTGGTAGAAACCCTTGCCCGGCTCGCCACCGAGGACCTGGTCGGCCGAGATCTGGTGACCCTCGAGGATCATCTCCGTGGTGTCGACGCCCTTGTAGCCCATCTTGTCGATCTTGCCGGGGATGGTGACGCCCTGGGCCGTCTCGCCGAAGCCGGCCTCCTTCTCCACCAGGAACGTCGTCATGTTCTTGTAGACCGAGTCGGCACCCTCGTCGGTCTTGACCAGGACAGCGACCAGGTTGGAGGAGCCACCGTTGGTCAGCCACATCTTCTGGCCGGTGATCGAGTACTCCCGGGGCGCTCCGCCCCCCGTGTCTCCCCCGACAGCGACGGCCTTGGTCCGGATCGCCGCGACGTCCGAGCCCAGCGAGGGCTCCGACATCGAGAACGACCCACGGACCTCGCCGGTCGCCATCCTCGGCAGGTACCTCTGCTTCTGCTCGTCCGTTCCGTGCTGCATCAGCATGTACGCCACGATGAAGTGGGTGTTGATCACCCCGGAGACGCTCATCCAGCCACGGGCGATCTCCTCCACGCACAGCGCGTAGGTCAACAGGGACTCCCCGAGCCCGCCGTACTCCTCGGGGATCATCAGCCCGAAGATGCCGAGCTCCTTGAGGCCCTCGACGATCTCCGTGGGGTACTCGTCCTTGTGCTCGAGCTCGGTGGCCACCGGGAGGATCTTGGTCTCGACGAACTGTCGGACCGACTTGAGGATCTCCTCCTGGAGGTCGGTGAGTCCTTCGGTCTCGCAGAGGCGACCCATGTGTGCGTCCTTTACGGCTGGTGGGGATTCTGCGCAAGGCTACGGGCCACCGTGGTGACCGTCACCATGACTAACCTCACGTCACTCCTGGCCGGCCGACGCCTTCTGCCCCCGCAGCAGCACGTGCCGCAGCATCGGGAACCTGCGGGTGAGTCCCACCCGCAGGCCCGGGTCCTCCCGTTCGATGCTCGCCGCAAGCTGGCGCTGGAGGTCACGTCGCTCGTGGCGGAGGTCGCGGACGTCCGCCAGGATCTCGGCGACGAGCTCGGAGGCGACTGCGGCGACCTCCAGGTGCGTGACCGAGGCCGGAGTACGCCGCTCCGGCAGGTCGTCCGGCACCAGCAGGGCGTCCAGGTCCCCGATCATGTCGAACCCCTGCTCGGCGATGTAGGCGACGGCCGCCTGCCCGCGCGCCCGGATCTCCTCGATGCGCTGCTCGTCGGGCCAGAACGGGTCCCCTCCACGCGGCACCAGCCGCTCGTCGGCCAGGTAGGTGCGGATGTAGGTGCCCCGGTCGATCGAGGAGCTGAACGAGCCGAGGTGATGGTTGATCCGCCGCAGGGTCTCGGCCTCCGCCACGCCCATCGAGGCGTTCGAGAAGCCCGTGCTGAGGTCCACCGAGTCCGGGTCAACCCCCAGGAGGTGCGCGAACCGGTCCCAGATCTCACGGCGTGGAGCCTCACGACCCGGCAGGGAGAGGACGTGCACGCGATCGGTCGGGAAGCCCGGCGACCAACGCTCGAGCACGCGGTGGATGTCCAGCGTGCGCCAGTTCCAGATCGCGGTGCTCTCCTCGGACTCCGTGCGGGCGTAGTCGGCCAGCGCGAACGTCTCCCGGTTCTTCAGGCTCTCCTGCCAGCTCGCGGTGAACAGTCCCAGCGGCTCGCGACCGGTGACGACGAGGTGTACCTCCGCCGGGGCCAGGTCCGCGACCATCCTGGCGGCCTGCTCGGCGGAGGCGGCAGCGAAGAACTCGTGACTGATCAGGGCCGTCCCGGGCCAGGCGGCGACGTCCGCACGCAGTCGGTCCCAGGCCCCACGACGGTTCTCGCTGTGGTTCTCGAAGGCCGGGTCCTCGCGGATGATCCGGCTCGACCACAGGTGCTCGCGACGGCCGACGCCGGGCAGGCGCAGGCCCTGCGCCTCGAGGGCCTCGCGGTTCGCCCACAGGATGGTCTGCAGGTAGGTCGTCGCGGTCTTCGGCAGACCGATGTGCAGATAGACCCGACGTGCCATGTTGTCCGACCCGTCCCTCAGACGGTCCGTGAGTACTTCTCGACCGCCGCGGCGATCTGCTCCTCGTCGCGAACGGCGATGGGCAGCAGCAGCTGCTCCACGAGGTCGGTGACCTCGGCCAACCGGATGTTCAGCTGCCGGTTCTCCTGGACCTCGGCCTCGAGGCTCTCGAGTCGTCGCTGCAGCTGGTCCAACCGGTCGCCGGCGACGGCACGCGCCACGCGCTCGACCACACGGCCCCTGAAGCTGCCCTTCGGGGAGCTGCCCTTCGAGGAGCTGCCTGTCACCGCTGCCATTGAGCCACCAATCGTGCGACGGGGCGATCCGGCTGTCCGGATCCCCGTGTGTCTTCGGACCGAGTGCTGAGCACGATAACCGCTCCTCCGTCGGTGAGGGCCGTCTCCACCCTGTGCAGGTCCTTCGGACGGACGATGTCACGCCGTCCCCCCGGGACGTGGTGCTCTCCCGGCCGCAGGATGTCGAGATCGAGGTAGAGGCGGCCTCCTCCGGCCAGTCCCATCCGGGCAAGTCGCACCAGCGCGTCGAGTCCGCGGGCGTCGGTGGAGTCCACGAGGTGTCGACCCATCAGGACCACGTTGCCCTCTCGCCGGGCGATCCGGGCGCCCTGGGCCATCACCGACCGCAGCTCGTGCAGGTTGACCCACGAGGTGTCGAGGTCGAGACCCTCCGACTCCGCGAGCCGGCGTACGCCGTTGCTCGAGCCGTGTGCGTAGTCCAGGGTCATGGTCGGGACACCCTGCCGCGCGAACCACAGGGCATCGCCCCCACGCCCGGCGCCGATGTCCACGAGGAGGTCGATCTCGCCCTCCTGGTCCCGCACGAACCGGGCCAGCGAGCTGGGCCCGCCCGAGGGCACCTGGTCACGGACACCCCCGCTGTAGCGCGCGTCCCACTCGTTGCGGAAGACCCGGTTGCCGCGGAACCACCCGTTGAGCCGTCGGTGGGTGGAGTGGGCCGTCTCGAAGTGGAACGCGGGGTCGGGCACCTTCCAGCCGGGCCCGTACATCGCCTCCAGCAGCTTCTCGGGCCTGGCCGGCGCGGGGAGCGTCCGCCCGGCGAGGACGCAGGTGCCGAGCGGGAAGATCCACTCCTGCTCGAAGGGCGTGCCGATCTCACCCATCAGGTAGAGCGACCCGTCGAGGAAGTAGCCCCCGAACACGTCGAGGCCGCGGACGGTCCCGTCGGCCTCGACCACGTCCACCTTGAGGGCCGCGGCGCTGTAGCGGTCCACGGCGTAGCCGCGCTCCTTGAGGTGGCGCTGCAGCCGGAACGACTCCCGGATGACGTCCATCGGATGGCTCGCCCGGCTGACGTAGCCGAGGTCCACGTCGCTGTCGTGACCGATGAAGTCCTGCTCGCGGACCGCGCCCAGCAGGGTGCCGTACGCCGGGAACGCGTCCACCCCGAACTCCCGCAGCTCGTCGAGGAGCCGCTCGGTCGAGTCGAGGAGCGGCGTGGTGTGGGCGGAGTCGCGGGTGTCGAACGTGGTGACGATGCGGTTGGACTTGTCGAGGCCCAGGGGGCGGCCCTCGGCGTCGACCACGGCGATGCGGCCCTCACCCGAGCCCAGCGAGACCTCGGCGTCGAACAGGACGCTCCCCGAGAGGTGCTCCACGACCGAGAGGTTGGTGGTGCCGTCCAGGAAGCGCTTGAGCATCCGGGGCCAGGCAGCCAGGCCGGCCTCGGTGTCGCGAATGGTCCAGAAGGACCAGATCCGGCGACCGTCGAAGAGCACGTTGACGACGGTGTCCTCCACTGACGCCACGTGCACCCCGGAGTCGTCGACCCTCGAGACCGACGCCGCGACCTGATCGGTCACGGCTCAGTCCCCCACGAACTCGTTCGCTCGGGTCAGGTCCTCGTCGAAGTCGACCTCGACGATGCGGTACCTGGAGATGTCGAGCGCCTCGACGCGGAGGCCGTCCTGCTCGATGCCCACCTCGAGCCCTCGCTCGAAGTAGTCCTGCTCACCCACCTCCGCCAGCCGCCTGATCAGCGTGGCCTTGTCGTCGGCGCCGATGAAGTTGATGCCGACGGCCTCGCCGAGGCCACCGACGACCGACTTGGAGAGCTCCTTGATGTAGCCGTCGTCGTCGAGGGTGTACTTGACCTCCTCCTCCGCCACGGACTCGGTGTTCACGCAGACGAAGCTGCGGCCGGTCTCGATGTGCTCCTGGATCAGGGGCAGCACCCGGGGGTCGAAGACCACGTCGCCGTTGAGCCACAGCACGCCACCGGGCTGGGACAGCGTCAGCGCCTTGAGCAGGCTCTTGGAGGTGTTGGTGGAGTCGTAGACCTCGTTGTAGACGAAGGAGATGTCCGGCATCGCCTCGATCACGAGGTCGAGCTTGAAGCCGACGACGGCCGTGACGTAGACGTCGGACCCGTAGGCCTCGCGCAGCGCGTTGACGGCCCGGCGCATGATGCTCTCGCCCGAGCGAAGGGGCGTGAGTGGCTTGGGGTGCGGCCTGCCGAGGCGGGTGCCGAGCCCCGCGGCGAGAATGACGACCTGCTTGGGCACTGTCGACTCCTTGGATGCGTGATCAGGCGAACGAACGATGAGACTACCTACGACTAAGGTTCCCTCGTGAGCACCGCACCGACCCGCGTCTACGCGGCCCGTCTAGCCGGGCTGCCGGTGTTCGACCCCCAGGGTGACCAGGTCGGCAAGGTGCGCGACGTCGTCGTGGTGCTGCGCTCCGACGTCCGCCAGCCGCGCGTGGTGGGCCTGGTGGTCGAGGTGTTCGGGCGTCGGCAGATCTTCGCCCCGATGACCCGGGTCACCAACATCGACGCCGGCCAGGTCATCACCACCGGCCTGCTCAACATGCGCCGCTTCGAGAAGCGCTCGACCGAGACCCTCGTCGTCGGACAGATGCTCGACCGCGAGGTGAAGGTCCGCAGCAGCGGGGTGGAGGGGGTGGTCTTCGACGTCGCGATGGAGCAGGCGCGCACCCGCGACTGGGTGCTCTCCCGGGTGGCGCTGCGCGCCGGGCCGAAGAGCTTCCGCCGACGTCCCCAGACCCACGTCGTGGAGTGGGACGACGTCGAGGGGCTGCACCAGCGCCAGGACAACCAGGGTGCGGAGCACCTCATCGCGTCGCTGGCCGACCTGCGCCCCGCCGACGCGGCGAACCTGATCCACGAGCTCCCCCCGGAACGACGGGCCCAGGTCGTCGCCGGGCTCGACGACGAGCGCCTGGCGCTCGTCCTGGAGGAGCTGCCCGAGGAGGACCAGGTCGAGATCCTCGAGCACCTCGACTCCGAGCGTGCGGCCGACATCCTCGAGGAGATGTCCGCCGACGACGCCGCGGACCTGATCGCGGACCTGCCCTACGACACGGCGCAGACCCTGCTGGGCCTGATGGACACCGAGGACGCCGCGGAGGTCCGACGCCTCATGGTCTACGGCGAGGAGACGGCCGGCGGCATGATGACCCCCGAGCCGGTGATCCTCCCGCCGGACGCCACCGTCGCCGAGGCCCTGGCCCGGGTGCGCAGCGAGGACCTGACGCCGTCACTGGCCGCGCTGGTGCACGTCTGCCGGCCGCCCCTGGAGACGCCGACCGGCAAGCTCCTCGGGGTGGCGCACATCCAGCGACTGCTCCGTGAGCCGCCGTCGACCCTGGTGGCCGGCGTCCTGGACACCGGCATCGACTTCCTCAGGGCCGAGGCGACCCTCGAGGACGTGTCGATGTTCCTGGCGACCTACAACCTGGTGGCGGCGCCGGTGGTCGACGAGGAGGGTCGCCTGCTGGGCACCGTCACCGTCGACGACCTGCTCGACCACCTGCTGCCCGAGGGGTGGCGCGACCGCAAGCTCGGAAGGAGGTGACTGGCATGGAGAAGCGCGAGAAGAAGCCCAACCGCAAGATCGACAAGCGGTCCCCGGAGGAGCGTGCCCGGGTGGCCCGGCTCGACATCCCGCGAGAGGAACGCCGCACCCTGGTGCGCCGTCCCAACGTCCGGCAGGACGCCTTCGGGATCTTCGCCGAGCAGTTCGCCCGGTTCATGGGCACCGCCCGCTTCCTGATCTACATGACGCTGTTCGTCATCTTCTGGGTGACGTGGAACGCGTTCGTGCCGGCCGATCTCCGCTTCGACAACTACCCGTTCATCTTCTTGACCCTGATGCTCAGCCTCCAGGCGTCGTACGCCGCGCCGCTGATCCTGCTGGCCCAGAACCGGCAGGAGGTGCGTGACCGGGTGATCAACGAGCAGGACCGCCAGGCCAACGCCCGGGCCCACGCCGACATGGAGTTCCTGGCCCGTGAGGTGGCCTCGCTGCGGATGGCTCTCGGCGAGGTCGCCACCCGTGACTTCCTGCGCTCGGAGCTGCGCAACCTCGTGGAGGAGCTCGGCGAGACCGAGGACGACGACTCCGCTGAGAAGCCTTCGTGACGGCACGTACTCTGGGCTCATGACTTCCCCTGACACCACTCGGATTCAGGCTGCGCTCGCGCGGGTGAACGACCCCGAGATCAAGCGCCCGATCACCGAGCTCGGCATGGTCGAGAACATCGACGTCGACGACACCGGCAAGGTGACCGTCCGCGTCCTGCTGACCGTCTCCGGCTGCCCCATGAAGGACACCATCACCTCCCGCGTGACCGAGGAGGTCTCCCGCGTCGAGGGCGTGACGTCGGTCGAGGTGGACCTCGGCGTGATGACCACCGAACAGCGGTCCGGGCTGCAGGAGCTGCTCAGCGGCGGGAAGCCCCAGCGCGAGATCCCGTTCGCCCAGCCCGACTCGCTCACGAAGGTCTACGCGATCGCCTCCGGCAAGGGTGGCGTCGGCAAGTCCTCGGTGACGGTGAACCTCGCCATCGCGATGGCCAAGCAGGGCCTCAAGGTCGGCGTCGTCGACGCCGACATCTATGGCCACTCGGTGCCGGCGATGCTCGGGGTGGCCGACACCCGGCCCACCCAGGTCGGCGAGCTGATCATGCCGGTCCCGACGCCGAGCGGTGTCTCGGTGATCAGCATCGGCATGCTCAAGCCGCGCCGCGACCAGGTCGTGGCATGGCGTGGCCCGATGCTCGACCGGGCGCTCGTGCAGATGCTCGCCGACGTCTACTGGGGCGACCTCGACATCCTGCTCCTCGACCTGCCGCCCGGCACCGGCGACGTCGCCATCTCACTCGGTCAGCACCTGCCCAGCGCGGAGGTGATCGTGGTGACGACGCCCCAGGAGGCGGCCGCCGAGGTCGCCGAGCGCGCCGGCACGATGGCCTCGATGATGCACCAGCGGGTCATCGGTGTCGTGGAGAACATGTCCTTCCTGCCCTGCCCGCACTGCGGTCCCGAGCACCGGCTCGAGATCTTCGGCAGCGGTGGCGGTGCGCGGGTCGCCGCCACCCTCGGCGGGCGGTTCGGGTACGACGTCCCGATCCTCGGCGAGATCCCGATCGACGTGAGCCTGCGTGAGGGCGGTGACAGCGGCAAGCCCATCGTGGAGTCCGACCCGACGGCCCCGGCCGCCCTGGTCCTCAGCGAGATCGCGCGCGGCCTCTCCGGCCGCGGTCGCGGACTGGCCGGCATGCAGCTCGGGCTCAGTCCCACTGCGAAGGGCTGACCTGCCGTGTTCGGGATCGGGTTGCCGGAGCTGATGGTCATCGCGATCGTCGCGGTGGTCGTCTTCGGTCCCGAGCGCCTGCCGGAGTACGCCCGCCAGGCAGGGCGGTTCGTGCGCCAGCTGCGCAACCTCGCCCAGAACGCCCAGACGCAGCTGCGCGACGAGCTCGGTCCCGAGTACGCCGACCTCCGGCTGGCCGACCTCGACCCGCGCCAGGCGATCCGCAAGCACATCCTCGAGGCGATGGACGACCTCGACGCCGCCGACGTGGCCCCGGCCTACGAGGTCCTGGGCCACGACGAGCGCCCGCCCTACGACGAGGAAGCGACCTGACCGGCTAGCCGACCTTGGCGTCCAGCCCGACCTCGACCTCACGGGTCTCGCCACCACGTTCGATGGTCAGCGTGACCTTCTCACCCGGGACGTGGGAACGGATCGCGACGACGAGGTCGATGGACCCGGTCACCGGCTTGCCGTCGACCCGGCGGATGACGTCACCCTCCTCGAGGTCGGAGTCGTCGGCCGGTGAACCCGACGTGATGGTCTCGACCGTCGCGCCGTCGAGCTTCTCGGTGCCCCGCACGTTGGCGCCCATCACGGGGTACTGCGCCTTGCCGGTCTTCAGGATCTGGGCCGTCGTGACCCGGACCTGCTCGATCGGGATGGCGAACCCGACGCCGATGTTGCCGCCCTGGTCGGAGGCGATCTGCGAGCCGAGCGAGGCGATCGCGGAGTTCACGCCCACGACCTCGCCCTGCAGGTTGACCAGCGGTCCGCCGGAGTTGCCGGGGTTGATCGCGGCATCGGTCTGCACGGCGTTGATGTAGGAGTTGTCGTTCTGTCCCTCACCGGTGGTGACCGGACGGTTGACGGCGCTGATGATGCCGGAGGTGACCGTGGCCGAGAGTCCGAGCGGCGACCCGATCGCGATGACCGTCTCCCCCACCCGCATCTGGTCGGAGGAGCCGATGGCGGCGGGCGTGAGCTTCTTGGCCGCCTCGACCTTCAGCACGGCGATGTCGTAGACCGTGCTGCGTCCGACGACCGTGGCCTTCGAGTGGTTGCCCTCATGGTCGATGATCTCGATCGGACCCTTGTCCTCGTCGGCCTGGGCGACGACGTGGTTGTTGGTGATGACGTGACCCTGGTCGTCGATGACGAAGCCCGAGCCGGTCGCCCCCTGGTCCTTGCCGGCGTACTCCGCCACGATCTGGACCGTGCTCGGCAGCACCTTCTCCGCCACCGAGGCGATGCTGGTGTTGTCCGCGGGCAGCGGGGGCGCCGTACGCCGCTGGACGCTGAGCACCTGGGGGTCGCCGCCGTTCGCGACGAGCGCTCCAGCGATCGCCCCGCCACCGAGACCCAGCACCAGTGACATCACGGCCACGACGGGCCAGACCCAGCCCGGGATCCGGGGCCGCGGTCCCTGGTCACCGGCGTCGTCCGACGACGCACCAGGGCTGGGCGGGTACGAGAGCGGCGGCTGCTGACCGTAGTAGCCGCCCGGCGCCTGGTACGGAGACTCATAGGGGGACTGGTAGGGGGACTGGTACGGCGGCGGGTAGGGCGGCAGCGGCTGGCCCACCGGGGGTCCGCTGGGCTGGCCCGAGTAGGTGCCGCTCGACGAGTCGCCGGCCTGGCCGGGCCACGGACCCACCGGGGAAGGCAGGGGGGTCGTCGGCTCACCGGGATCGTCGTTGGTCACAGCCCCTATCTTGACTTACGACTCAACACCGGGGAGTTGTTGATCTCGGCACCCGTGGGAGAACCCGCGGGCCCGCGGGTGTTGTCCATCCGGATCGTGGCCGGCGACGGACCGGCCGGGACGTTGCGCGCCGCACCCCCGGTGAGGGTCAGCAGCCCGAACACGGCGGCACCCACGGCACCGCCCCCCACGACCACCATGGCCGTACGACGGCGACGCGAGTGTCGCTCGATCTCGTCCACGGCCGCCCAGGCATCGACCGCGTAGAGCGAGCCGAGCAGCTGCGGGGGCGGGGTGGCGGCCTCGGGGACGGAGAGTGATCCGAGCTGGCGCTTGACCCAGCCCTCGCGCTCGACGAGACGACGGCACCCAGGGCACGTCAGGACGTGCGACCAGGCCCGCTCCTCCTCCGCTGCGGAGAGCTGGCCGTCGACCAGTGCCGATGCCTTCGCACCGATGTGACCACTCAGGCTCAGCATCACCGCACCTGTTCAGCCAGACGGGGTCCGGCGAAGCGGGTGCGGCCGGCCGAGGGGGCGCGGTGCGCCAGAGCGGCACGCAGCTGTCCACGACCACGGTGGATGCGCGAGCGGACGGTGCCGAGCTTGAGGCCGAGCACGTCGGCGATCTCCTCGTAGGAGAGGCCCTCGACGTCGCAGAGCACGACGGCGGCGCGGAAGTCCGGGGCCAGGGAGGCGAGCGCGGCCTCGACGTCGGCGTCGAACATCCGGTCCATCTGGTGCACGTCCGGCGTCGGCAGGGCGCTGGGCAACCGTCCGGCGGCCTCGTCGCTGAGGGCGTCGAACCGGATCCGCTGCTTGCGGCGGGCCTGGTCGAGGAAGAGGTTGGTGGTGATCCGGTGCAGCCAGCCCTCCATCGTGCCGGGCGTGTAGGTGTGCAGCGACCGGAACACCCGGACGAAGACCTCCTGGGTCAGGTCCTCGGCGTCGTGGCGGTTTCCGGTCAGGCGGTAGGCGAGGCGGAAGACGCGGGCCGAGTGGTCGGTCACGATCTGGTCCCAGCCGAGCCGGGGGTCCGTGGCGTCAGCCGGCTGTGCGCCCACGGCGTCGTGCGAAGGATTCACCATGGCTCAACGCTAGGGAGGTTCCCTGAGACGTGGCTGAAGACAAGCCAGCAACCACCCATGAGGTTCTTCACGTCCACAAGAACGAACCGCACGGTGCGCTTTGTTCCCGCTCCACGGTTCGCCCCGCTCCGCCGACCGGCTCTGCTGGCTGATCGGGTCCGCCCCGGACGGTAGGGTCCATGCATCAAGGCCCCGCACGTCAGGAGATCGACATCGTCACGCCACTGAAGCCCGCGAGCTGGACCTACGCCGAGGAGTTCGTCGCCGAGGACGAGGTCCTGGCCAACGCCCGGGCACGCTCCGAGGAAGTCGGCGTCACCCCGATCGGCTCGGGAGGCGGCGCCACGCTCCGCTTCGTCGCCTCGCTGCTCGAGGCGCGCGCGGTGGTCGAGATCGGCACCGGCACCGGCGTCTCCGGCCTCTACCTGCTGCGCGGCATGCGCCCTGACGGCGTGCTCACCACCGTCGACACGCAGGCCGAGCACCAGCGCCTGGCCAGGCAGGGCTTCACCGAGGCCGGCATCGCCTCCCAGCGCTTCCGGCTCATCCCGGGCCCGGCGCTGGAGGTCATCCCCCGCCTGACCGACGGCCACTACGACATGGTCTTCTGCGACGGCGACAAGCACGAGTACGTCGACTACCTCACCGAGGCGATGCGCCTGCTGCGTCCCGGCGGCGTGGTGGCCTTCGACAACGCCCTGTGGCACGACCGGGTCGCCGATCCCGCCCAGCGTGACGAGGAGACGGTCGCGATCCGCGAGCTCGGGCGCGCCGTCCTGGAGCACGAGTCCCTGCTGCCGGTCCTGCTCCCCGTGGGAGACGGCCTGCTGGTGGCCAAGAAGGTCTGGACCCCCGAGGCCTGATCGGTCCTACGCCGGGGACCTGACTCCGGCGAGGGGCTCGTCCTGCCCGAGCCAGTCGAGCAGCAGCCGGGCGCCGAAGCCGGTCGGCCCCTCGGTCCACTCGAAGCGCTCCTTGGGGGCGTCTCCGACCGAGGCGATGTCGAGGTGGGCCCATGGCAGGCCGCCGACGAAGTGCTGGAGGAACAGCGCAGCCGTGATGGCCCCGGGTCCGCCGGGTGCGTTGTCGGCGTCGGCGATCTTGGAGCTGAGCTTGTGCTCGTACTCCGCGCTCAGCGGCATCCGCCACACCGGCTCGCCGGAGCGAGCCCCTGCGGCGTCGAGCGAGGCGGCCAGCGCGTCGTCGTTGGCGAAGAGGCCACCCACGCTCTGTCCGAGCGCGACCTTCATCGCACCGGTGAGCGTCGCGACGTCGATGAGCACGTCGGGCGCGAGCTTGTCGACGGCGTACGCCAGTCCGTCGGCGAGGACGAGGCGGCCCTCGGCGTCGGTGTTGGTGACCTCGGTGGTCCGGCCGCCGTACTGCGTGATCACGTCGCCGGGGCGCATCGCGTTGCCGCTCACGGCGTTCTCGGCCATCGGCAGCAGCCCGGTGACGCGCACCGGACAGTCGATCTCGGGGAGGGCGGCCATCACCGCCGCGACCACTGCCGCCCCGGTCATGTCGCGCTTCATCGTCACCATGGACGCGCCGGGCTTGATGGACAGGCCACCGCTGTCGAAGGTGATGCCCTTGCCGACGAGCACCACGTGAGGAGCCTTGCGGGCACCCCGTCCGGACTTGCGGGCCGACGTGCCGGTGGGCTTGTACTCGAGCTGCACGAACCGGGGAGGAGCGGCGGCGGCCTGGCCGACGCCGACGACGCCACCGAAGCCGCGCTCGGCCAGCTGGACCTCGTCCAGGACCGTTGCCTTGAGGCCGGCTGCCTCGGCGCTCGTCACGGCCTGCTCGGCGAGCCAGGCCGGGGTCTTGATGTTGGAGGGGACGCTGGCCAGCAGGCGGGCGCTCCAGCTCGCTCCGGCGGCCGCGACGGTGCGGCGCAGACGTGCCTGACGGTCCTCGTCGTCCCCGTAGAGGCACAGCACGACCTTGCCGACCGGCCGGTCGCTGGGACCGTCCCGGTGCAGCGAGAAGCTGAACGAGCCCAGGGTGGCTCCCTCGACGAAGGCGGCCATGGCGTCGTCACCGCCGACAGCGGCGATCGAGGACGCGACGGCGTCGGCGTTCGTCGTACGACGGGCCACGGTGGCGCCAGCACGACGCAGGTCGGTGGTGGTGGCCTCGCCGACGCCCACCATGAGCACGCGGGTGAGCGCGGAGTTCGGCAGGTCGGCGATGCGCACGACGGGGAGCTCGGTCACCTCGCCGGTCACCCCGGTCGCGCCGGCGGAGCCGAGCAGCTCGAGCAGGTCCACGCCGAGGTCCTCGGCCAGCTCGGCCGCACCGGGGCCGAGGGTGACACCGTCCTCACCCGGGAGGACCGGGACGGCGACGACTCCGACCCCCACCAGCCGGGAGGGTGCGAGGTCACTGAGCGCGAACTGGGGAGGGGAAACCTGGGGTGGGAGAAGCACCCCTTGACCCTAACGGAACAGAAACCGAAGACCCCCGCACTCCCTTGCGGGACTGCGGGGGTCTTGTCGTTGTGGGGGTCGGACTAACCGACCACGTCCTTGAGTGCATCGCCCAGGGCGGTTGCCTCGTCCTTGTTGAGTTCAACCACGAGCCTGCCACCGCCCTCGAGGGGAACCCTCATGACGATGCCACGACCTTCCTTGGTGACCTCGAGCGGGCCGTCACCCGTCCGCGGCTTCATGGCCGCCATGTGCACACCTCTTCCCATCTCATTCGTGCGCAGGACGCGCCCAACTCGGACCCATTATTCCCCATCCACGAAGCGGGCCGACCACACGACCGAAACGATGGGGCAGACTCGGCCGCCCAGGACCTCCAGAGACCACCAGGAGAGCACCATGACAGAGCCCGTGGGCTATGCCGTCAGCGACGGCGTCGCCACGATCACCCTCGACCGACCCGAGGCCATGAACGGCCTCGACATCGCCACCAAGGAGGCCCTGCTCGGTGCCGTGAAGCAGGCCGAGAGCGACGCCGACGTGCGTTGCGTGGTGCTCACGGGCACCGGACGGGCCTTCAGCGTGGGGCAGGACCTCAAGGAGCACATCAAGATCCTGCAGGGACCCGACACCGAGCAGCTGTTCACCACCGTCGAGGAGCACTACAACCCGATCGTCACCGCGCTGGCCACCATGCACAAGCCGGTCGTCGCCGGCGTCAACGGCGTCGCTGCCGGTGCGGGCGCGAGCCTCGCCTTCGCCTGCGACTTCCGCATCCTGACCGAGTCCGGGGGCTTCAACCTCGCGTTCGCCGGAGTCGCCCTGTCCTGCGACACGGGTTCGTCGTGGACGCTGCCCCGCATCGTGGGCCACGCCAAGGCGATCGAGCTGCTCTACTTCCCGCGGACGATCGACTCCGCCGAGTCCCTGGAGCTCGGCCTGGCCACCAAGGTGGTCGACACCGACCAGCTCGAGGGAGAGGTCGCTTCGCTGGCCAGGCGGCTAGCCCAGGGACCGACGGTGGCCTTCGGGGCCATCCGCCGCTCGGTGGAGTACTCCGCCGGCCACGGGTTCGCGGAGTCCCTCGCGTTCGAGTCCTCGATGATGGCGCTGACCGGAGCCACCGAGGACCACCGCAACGCGGTCAGCTCCTTCGTGGCCAAGGAGAAGCCGACCTTCACCGGCCGGTGACCCTCGCCCGCTGTGTCAGCGGGTCGCTCCGACCGCCCTCAGGATCCCGCTCGGCCCGGTGCGGGTGGCCTGCTTGCGGCTGACACCGCGGCCGTACTCCACGGTGACGGCCACGCCGGGGAAAGTGGCGTTGAACCACTCGGTCATCGTTCCGTGGCAGGCCCCGGAGCAGTTGAACGACTTCACCGGCAGCTTCAGGCCGCGGTGCAGCCGCTTCACCAGTCCGGTCCCCTTGGCGCCGGCACGCCCGATGCCCCGGAGCGGCTGGTGGAAGCTGATGACGTAGGCCGGGCGCACGGACCTCAGGAAGGCCATCACCGCCTGGGTCTCGGGCTCGGAGGCGGCCCTGGGACCGGAGTCGTAGGCGCCGGTCAGTCGCTTCCAGTTGCGCGGGTAGTTGCGGTTGAGGTCGACGCCGTGGGCGTTCTGGCGCGTCCGCCGGACCACCCCGTCACGGTTGTACGACGGCACCACCCAGATGTCCGCACCCTTGATCGGACGGCCGTCACGCAGGTTGTAGAGGATCCGCGAGGGCCCGGCCTCGTTGCCGTGCATCGCCGCGAGCACCACGACCTTGCGGGTGGAGGTCGGGTCGCCGAGGCGCCAGGCCACGATGTTGCGACCCTGGACCGTCGTACCGATGACCAGGGTCTGGACCACGGCCGGGGCTGAGGTGGCGGACTGGGCGGGCGCGGGCGAGGCGGCCGTCAGCAGGAGGACCGGGAGCGCGAGGAGAAGGACCTTCCGCCAGATCATGCGCGTCAGTCTGCACCAGGCAGGGTCGATCCGTCCCGGTCATCTCCAAGGCCGTCGGGCAGCTCCTCCGGCGGATCGTCCCGACCGTCGTCGAGCTGCTCGGCGAGTCGCTCGAGCAGCTCGTCGACCTCGCTGGCCCGGTAACCACGGACGGCGGTGTTGAACCGCAACGCCCGCAGGTCCTCGCTCGTGACGGGACGGTCGGCCGGGAGGCGTACGTCGGCGCGGTCGTCGTAGGACGGGCCGAGGGAGCCGCCTCGCCCTGAGGCCACCACCGCGGTAGCGCCGATGACCAGCACGATCAGCACGGCGAAGAACCAGGTCATCGGTCCGCGCATCCCTCGACCATCAGGGCGACGGCCTCCTCGACGTCGTCGGTCACCTGGAGCATGTCGACGTCCTTCTCCGAGATGTTGCCGACGGCCAGCACCGTGCCGCGCAACCAGTCCAGCAGCCCCGACCAGTAGTCGGACCCGATGAGCACGACCGGGAAGGAGGTGACCTTCTGGGTCTGGACGAGCGTGAGCGCCTCGAAGAGCTCGTCGAAGGTGCCCAGGCCTCCGGGGAGGACGACGAAGCCGCTGGAGTACTTCACGAACATCGTCTTGCGGGCGAAGAAGTAGCGGAAGTTGACCCCGACGTCGACGTACTCGTTCAGGCCGGACTCGAAGGGCAGCTCGATCCCGAGGCCGACGCTGACCCCTGCGGCCTCGGAGGCACCCTTGTTGGCCGCCTCCATCGTGCCGGGGCCACCACCGGTGATCACCGCGAAGCCGGCCTCGGCCAGACCCCGTCCGACCTGCTCGGCCCTGGCGTAGTCGGGGTGGTCCTTGCGGGTGCGCGCGGAGCCGAAGACGCCGATCGCCGGACCGAGCTCGGCCAGGGCGCCGAAGCCCTCGACGAACTCCGACTGGATGCGCAGCACCCGCCACGGATCCGTGTGCACCCAGTCGGTGGGCCCCCGCGAGTCGAGCAGACGCTGGTCGGTGGTGGACTTGTCGACCTGCTTGCCGCGCAGGACGGTCGGGCCCTTGTGCTGCTCCCGGCGGGTCATGCGCCCAGCCACTTCCGCAGGGTGGCCTCGCACGAGCGCAGCTGTTCGATGGGCACGAACTCCTCCTGCTTGTGGGCGAGCATGGGGTCGCCGGGGCCGTAGTTCACGGCCGGGATGCCCAGGCCGGTGAACCGCGCCACGTCGGTCCAGCCGAACTTCGGGTTGACCGTGCCCCCGACGGAGTCGATGAAGGCCGCGGCGGCGGGGACCCGGAGGCCCGGCAGGGCACCCGGGGCCGAGTCGGTGACCTCGAGGTCGAAGCCGTCGAAGAAGTCCTTGACGAAGACCAGCGCCTCCGCCTCGGAGGTGTCGGGGGCGAACCGGTAGTTGACCGTGACCACGCACTCGTCGGGCAGCACGTTGGTGGCCACGCCTCCGCTGATGAGCACGGCGTTGAGCCCCTCGTGGTACTCCAGGCCGTCGATGACCGGCTTGCGGGCGTCGTACTCCCCCAGGCGGCGGAGGATCTCTCCCGCGGTGTGGATCGCGTTGCTCCCGCGCCAGGAGCGGGCCGAGTGGGCCCGTTCGCCGCGTGCCGTGACCTCGACGCGCAGGGTGCCCTGGCAGCCGGCCTCGACGACGGCGTCGCTCGGCTCCATCAGGATCGCGAAGTCTCCCGTCACGAGGTCGGGTCGCTCTTCGGCGACGATGCCGAGGCCGTTGTAGACGTCGTCGATCTCCTCGGCCTCGTAGAAGACGTAGGTGACGTCGCGGTTGGGCTCCGGCAGGGTCTGAGCCAGCCGCAGCGCGACGGCGACCCCACCCTTCATGTCGCAGGTACCGAGTCCGTGCAGCCGCTCCCCGTCGTTGCGCACCGGCAGGTTGTGGTTTAACGGCACCGTGTCGATGTGTCCGGCGATGACCACCCGCTCCCGCCGGTCGAGGTTGGTCCGCGCGACCAGCGAGTGCCCGATCCGCGTCACCTCGAGGTGCGGGATCGCCCTCAGCGCCACCTCGATGGCGTCCGCCAGGGCGGCCTCGTTGCGGCTGACCGACTCGATGTCGACCACGGCTTCGGTCAGATCGACCACGTCTGCGGTGAGGTCCAGGGACATGTCGGTCATCTTGTCACCCACCCCCTGCTGCCCGGGAAGCGACAGCGGCCTCTCCTCGGTGACCCACGTCGTGAGGCGACCATCAAGGTGAGCCCCAGGTGCCGCGGGTCAGCGACGCCGGCCCCGGTGGTCAAGGAGCGAGAGCCTGCCAGCGTCTCGAAACCACGGAGACCCGGCCACCAGACCCGGCCGCCGCCCGCGGGCAGCCGACCGGGTCGGGCGGTCGAGAATTGTTCAAGAAAGTTTCGGATCCCCTGTGGAGCATGGGGAATCTCGGGTCTGGTTGTCGGCGCTCGGTGCTTGAATTGGTTCCATGACAACCACGACGGCAGGGGTTCTCGAGGAGCTCGACAGCTCCTCGGACCTGCTGTCGTTCGCCCGCTCGTCGCGTCGCGAGGCCGACCGTGCGGAGGCGAAGGTGCTGGCCGCTGCGGCGACCTGGGCCGAGCAGCACCCACCCGAGTCGATCCACCACGCCGCGACCTGGATCACCGCCGGTGGCGACACCGGTCTGCTCCTGGCCGGGCCGGGGGCACCCCTGGTCGCGGAGTTCTGCATCGCCGAGCTCGCCCTCGCGGTCGGGCTCTCCACCGACGCCGGACGCACCCTGATCGCCCACGCGGTCGAGCTCAAGCACCGCCTGCCCAAGGTGTGGGCCCGCGTGATGACCGGTGACCTCCAAGCCTGGCGCGCCCGCAGGGTCGCCGAGCACACCCTGCTGCTGTCCCCCGAAGCCGTCGGGTTCGTCGATGCCCAGGTCGCCGGGTTCGCCCACAAGATCGGGTACACCGCCCTCGAACGCCTCGTCGACCGAAGCCACCATCCGGTTCATGCCCGAGAAGGCAACCGCCGACGCCACCAAGGCCGCCGATGGTCGCCACGTGGGTTTCCACCACGACCAGGTCTCCTTCAACGGCACCACCCGCATCGAGGGCGAGCTCGACCTCGCCGACGCCCTGGACCTCGACGCCGCCCTGACCCAGACAGCCGAGCAGCTCCGACTCTGTGGGTCGGAGAAGTCGCTGGACGTCCGCCGGGCCATCGCCGCCGGCGAGATCGCCCGCCACCAGCTCGCCCTGCACCTCACCACCGGCTCGGGCACAGGTGCCGAACAGGCGCCACGCCCCGGGCAGGACAAGACCGTCAAGGCCCGTCAGGTGGTCCTGCACGTCCACCTCTCCGAGGCCGCGATCACCGGCACCGGGGACGACCTCCACCTGGGCCGGGTGGAGAACACCCGCACCGGGGTCACCGCCGACCAGATCAAGACGTGGTGCGGCAACACCGACACCCAGATCACCGTCAAACCGGTGATCGACCTGGCCGATCACATCGCCACCAACGCCTACGAAGTCCCCGACCAGGCTCGAGGAACAGGCCAGGCTGATCAACCACACCTGCGTCTTCCCCTGGTGCAACCGGTTGGCCAGAAGGTGCGACAACGAGCACTGCGTCCCCTACGACCAGGGCGGCACCACCTGCTCCTGCAACATCGCCCCGCTCTGCCGGCGGCACCACCGACTGAAGACCCATACGACCTGGCTCTACACCGTCCTGGAACCCGGCACATTCCTGTGGACCAGCCCCCACGGCTACCAGTTCCTCCGCGACCACACCGGCACCCTCGACGTCTCCGCAGACAAACGCCCCCGCAACCTCCACCCACCCGACGCCTGACCCCACCGCCCCGGCACCCCGCCACAGCACCACCCGGCGGGGACCTCGGCACGTCCACCGGCCCACAGGCCGTGGCCGAGTCCACCAGGTCCCCCACCGCCGCCATCAATGGTTTCGAGACGTTCGCTTCGCTCCTCCTTGGACCAGCAGGTCGCTCCGCGCTCAGGCGTGTGGCCCGGCCTGGACCCGGATCTCGGCCGAGAGGGTCGCGCCGTCGAGGAGCTCGAGGTCGTCGCCCGACCAGAACCTTCCAGGGTCGTAGTAGTTCGTGGGGAGGTCGGCCGGGAGCAGCCCCATCGCGGTGTACGTCGCGGCGACCACCTCGGCGCAGTAGGTCACCTCGACGCCGGCGGCGCGGTGTGCCCGACCCCGCGCCCACCGTGCGGCCAGGGCAGCCGTCGCCGGGAACGGTGTCCCGTCGAGACGCGCGATCGACGTGAGCACCGCGGCTTCCCGCTCGGGGGTGATGTCCGCGGAGAGCTGACGCATCCAGGGACGTTGCTCGTAGCGGCCCGACCACTGAGTGACCGCCTCGCGCAGGTCGTGGAGCTGTACGCCGCGATGGTGGTTGCCACTCCACACGTCGAGCAGCCCCTTGCCGAGCTCCGCGTGCCACATCAGCGGCGGCAGGTCGTCGAGCACGACGGCCATCCCCACGTGGTTGACCGGCGCGTTGGTCAGCGCCCGGATGGCCCGGTCGGCGGCCGAGTCACCACGGAACAGCCAGAGGTCACCGGTGCGGGTGAGGTCCTCGGCCTGGTCCAGGCTGATCGTGCTCTCGCCGCTCACCGTGGGATTCTCTCCTCGTGAAGATCTGGAAGGCCCTCGGACTCGCCGGTCTCGCCGGCGTGGCCGCCACAGGAGTCATCATCGCCCGTGACCAGCGCAAGCGGTCCGACCTCACCCCCGAGGAGATCAAGGAGCGCCTGCACCAGCGACTCGGCGCGGAACCAGACCCGGACGAGCGCTGAGGCGCTTCCGGGACGGTCAGCGTCGCGCGGCGGCCAGGCGGCCCTTCAGGAGCGCCTTGGCCGGGTGGGCCTGGTTGCCCATCACCGCGAGGCAGACCTCCATCACCTCGGTGTCGTAGGGCGCCAGCGCGGTGTAGCGGGCCACGGCCTGCGGCTGGGGGTCGGCGAGCAGGGCCTCGCGCAGGGCGACCGCGACGTAGTCCGCGAGCTCGACGAGGGCCGGGGACTCGGTTCCTGGCATCAGGTCGCCGCCGTACGCCGCGACGGCCGCCCTCACCTGGCCGTTGCGCAGCAGCCGCAGGACCTCGTTGACGTCGATCTGCACCGGCATGGTCAGCCGGTAGGGCCGGGAGGCAAGCTGCCCCTTGAGCGCGCTGCGCAGGTGGGAGACTTCGGCCTTGAGGGTGGAGAACGTGACCGCCTGGTCGCCGTAGAGCTGGGCGTGCAGCTGCTCCAGCGAGAGCCCGGCGGGGTTCAGCGCGAGCAGGGCGAGGATCTCGGTCTGCCGTCGGTTCAGCAGCAGTCGGCTCCCGTCCAGGTGCGCCTCGGCGGCGCCGAGCAGCGACAGGTCGAGGCCCGGCAGAGGTGGGCGGAACGCAGCGCCGCCGACGGAGGGGTGGTGCTGCGAGGCCGGCATCGCGGTCTCGATCAGCCGCGCCATCATCCGGGCCGTCGCCAGGCCGATCGGGTGGGTCTTGTCCCAGGTCGTCGAGAGGTCGATGACGCCCAGCTGCTCGCCGCTCACCGGGTCGTGGACGGGCGCGGCCCAGCACACCCAGTTGTGCACGATCGGCGCGTAGTGCTCGGCACTGAAGACCATCGACGGCGCGTCGTGCCGGGTGGCCAGGTCGAGGGCGTTGGTGCCGACGCTGGTGTCGTCCCACCGGCCGCCCGGGACGAAGTTGACGCTCTCGGCCTTGCGGCGCATCACGCGTCCTCCGTAGGTCCACAGGATCCGGGTCTCGGAGTCGGTGACCGCGACCACGATGTCGCCGTCCTCCGCCGTACGCCGCAGCTCGGACTCCATGCGCTCGACCGCCACCTGGAGGGGCGAGCCGTCCCAGATCGCCGCGGTGTCGGACTCGTCGGCCATGGGCGCCTCGGCGACATCGATGCCGACCGTGGGGGCCGAGCGCTCCCACGAGCGAAGGATCTCGGGCCGGACCAGGACCCCGCGGCCGTCGCCGTGCTCGACGAAGTTGGTCCACGCGCGCACCGCGTCCACCCGACGCGTGTGCAGATCGTTGCTCGACGGCGACATCCGGGCCTCTCCCACTGTGACTGCCGCCACGTTAGCCCCCGCTCCCAGCGCACAACAGGGCACGGCCCGATCCGCGGATCAGGCGCGGAGCTCACGCCGCAGGAAGCGCTCGGTGCGTTCCATCGACAGCGGCCACTGCGGGATGAACGCGTGCTGCTCGCCCGGGTAGATCTCGAGCTGCGAGTCGACGGCGGCGCGCCGCAGCAGCCGGTGGGTCGTGCGGGACCACGCCACCGGGCAGGAGTCGTCGAGGGTGCCGTGGTGGAGCAGGACGGGCTCGGTGATCCGGTCGAAGTAGGTGCGCGCCGAGAGGCCGGCGTAGAACTCCGGCTCCTCGGCGGGAGTGCCGTGGCGGCGGTAGGTCGCGGCCGCCGCCTCTGGGCGTTCGGCCACCGTCCAGCGGTTGAAGTTGTCGACGAAGTCCGAGCTGACGGAGGCGAAGACGACGGCGGCGCGGACCAGTCCGGGTCGGACGACGATCGCGTTCAAGGTCACGCCCCCACCCATCGAACGTCCCAGCATGGCCACCCGTCCGGCGTCCACGAACGGCTCCTTCTTCAAGGACTGGACGGCGTTGATCGTGTCGCGGGTGTAGCCGAGCCGGGTCTCCCGACTCGCCTCGGACGCCGGGTCGGAGCCGGCGTGCCCGCGGTAGTCGGTGTGGAGCACCACGAACCCGGCGCGGGCGAGGTAGTCCTGCTCGCGCGCCAGGCCCTGGCCCGTGGTGTAGACGGAGGGTTCGATGTAGCCGTGGTTGAGCACGACGGCGGGGAACGGCCCTTGGCCACGTGGTCGCAGCAGCACGCCCGAGACCGTCACGTCACCGCTCGGGTAGGTGACCTCGTGGCGCACGTAGGCGTCGCTGCTCCGCACCTCCCGGGTGCGCCGGATGCGTCCACCTACGAGCTGCTCGCGCATCAGCGCCGGGAGCGAGATCCGGTCGGTGACGGGTGGGAGCGCTGCGGGTGTCGAAGCAGCGGGGGACGGTGTCGTCGAACCTGCACTCGGCGTCCGGCTCGGGGAGGGGTCCTTGGTGGCCGGGGCGGCTGACCCGCCCTCCCCACCGCAGGCGGTGAGGCCGAGGGCGAGGGCACCGGCCAGCGCCGTACGACGGGTGACCGGACCGGTTCGCGCACCATCCACAGCTCCCATGGTGCGTCACCGCACAAGCCCCGACCGACGTGCGCAGGCCGAGGGGGGCCTGAGCCGGGTCAAGCGCCCCGGGGCTCGCCGCGGTAGCTGCCGAAGGCCCACTGGTTGCCCTCCGGGTCGCGGAGGCCGAACTCCCAGCCGCCGTAGCCGGGCTCGTTCAGCTCGCGGGTGATCTGCGCGCCCGCCTGCACCGCACGGTCGTGCACGGCACGAGGGTCGGCGGTCACGACGTAGAAGCCGGCACCACCCGGCGGCAGGCTCCACCCCTCGGGCTTGTGGCTGCCGAACATGACGCCTCCCCCCTCGGGCCAGTCGAGCTGGGCGTGGTGGACGACGGCGGGGTCGCCCTCGTCGGCGTACACCGCGGTGGGCTCGAAGCCGAGGGCGGTCAGGAACTCGATCATCGCCCGGGCGTCGTGGGCCTGGAAGGTGCCCCACACGGTCGGAGCGGGTGCTGTCTGCTCGGTCATGGACTCAGTCTGGCCGGTTGCGGTGGCCGCCGTCTTGGATGTTTCGGCGCTCCTCGGCGAGCCACTGGGTCGGGCTGCAGCCGGCCATCTGCCGGAACTCACGGGTGAGGTGGGCCTGGTCGGCGTACCCGGCCCCCACGGCGATCTCGGCCAGGCCGGAGGTCCCCTCGGTCAGCCGCGCGATCACGGTGTCGAAGCGGAACTGTCGGCCGAGCCGCTTGGGCGAGAGCCCGGTCTCGGCCACCATCAGCGCGCGCAGCTGGCGTGGGCTGAGCAACACCTGCCGGGCGAGCTCAGCGACGCCGCACCGTCCGCCGCTGTCCTCCAGCAGCTGCCAGGCCCGGACGAGCTCGGGACGGACCGAAGCAGCGACTCGCCCCTGCTCGGACCGCTCGCGCACCCACCGCTGGAGCACGTCCAGACGGCCCTCGCCGTCGGTCCGCGACGCCACCCGGTCGTGCAGCTCAGCAGCGGCGCGACCGAGCACCTCGTGCCCGTGGTCCCCCGGTCCGACGAGCTCGGCGGCGCGACAACCGAGCAGCGCCGGCGCGGCCAGAGGGTGCAGGGCCAGCTGCACCCCGGCCTGCTCGGAGGGCTGCTCCACCCGGGCGGCGACGGGATGGAGGCCGGCGACGCAGACGTCGTACGACGTGGCACGGGAGGCGTCGAACCGGTCACCGTCGTCGACGGTGCCGGAGACCCGCACCGGACCGTCCACCGAGACGATGAAGGTGATCCAGGGGGACGGGAGCCCCCGGTGCTCGCCCTCGGGCCGGCCGCTGGTCTGGTAGGCGCAGGCAGACACCACGGCACCGGGCAGCACGTCGTCTCGGTGCCGGAAGTGCGGGGCGGCGCCGGGCACCGGTCAGGTCCCTGCCGGCGCCGGGTTCGCTGGGAGGTCGCTGGGGGCCGCGTGGGCGTGGATGCGCCCCTGGGTCGTCCTGAGCCGGTCGCCGGTGCCGCCCCAGCGGCCGGCCACGATCTCGGCGGCGATGCTGACGGCGGTCTCCTCCGGCGTACGCGCGCCGAGGTCGAGGCCGATCGGGCTGGAGAGACCGTCGAGCTCCTCGTCGCTCAGCCCTGCCTCGCGGAGCCGGTCGAGCCGGTCGTCGTGCGTACGCCGCGACCCCATCGCGCCGACGTAGGCGACCTCGGGCAGCCGGAGCGCCACCTCCAGGAGGGGGACGTCGAACTTGGGGTCGTGGGTCAGCACACAGACCACCGTACGACTGTCGATGCGGCCGGCGTCGCGTTCGGCGATGAGGTACTTGTGCGGCCAGGTCACCACGACCTCGTCCGCCGAGGGGAACCGGCTGTTCGTCGCGAACACGGGCCGCGCGTCACACACGGTGACGTGGTAGCCGAGGAAGCCGCCCATGCGAGCAACGGCGGCCGCGAAGTCGATGGCGCCGAAGACCAGCATCCGGGGCGCGGGCGCGAACGCCCAGACGAAGACCCGCATGCCCTCGCCACGTCGCTCACCGTCGGGCCCGTAGGTCATGGTCGCGTTGTGCCCGGACGCCAGCAGGCCCAGGGCGTCGTCGTGGATCGCGTCGTCGGCACGGGGGGAACCCAGCGACCCGGATAGTCCGAGACGTTCCCGTGGTGTTTCGGCCTCCTGGACGACGGTTGCGTCTCGGACTACCGAGTCCTGGGGGCGTACGACGACCCGCCGACCCACCCACGCAGGGTCGGGGTGCTCGATCACGGTGGCCAGGGCGACGGGGCGGCCCTCCCTGATGTCGGCGGCGATCTCACCCAGCTCGGGGAAGGTCTCCTGGTTCACCTTCTCGACGTACACGTCCAGGATGCCGCCGCAGGTGAGGCCGACGGCGAAGGCGTCGTCGTCGGAGACACCGAACCGCTCGAGGACCGGCTCCCCGGAGGTCACGACGCTCTCGCCGAGCGAGTAGACCGCGCCCTCGACGCACCCGCCGGAGACCGACCCGACCGCGGTCCCGTCCGGCCCCACCAGCATGGAGGCACCGGGTGGGCGCGGGGCGGAGCGGAACGTCGCCACCACGGTGCCGACACCGACGGTGTCGCCGGCCTCCCACCACTGCATCAGCTCGTCGAGAACCTCACGCACGGCCCACCACCTCCAGAACTTCGGCGAACGCCTTCAACGAATGGCCCGCGATGAACTCGTCACAGTGCGGCAGGGCCGCCTTGATGCCCTGCTGCACGGGCTCGTAACCCTGCTTGCCGCGGTGCGGGTTGACCCACACCACCCGGTGCGCGAGCCGGCGCAACCGTTGCATCTGCTCTCCCAGCTCGGTGGCGTCGCCGCGCTCCCAGCCGTCGGAGAACACCACCACCACCGCACCCCGGGCCATTCCGCGCGCGCCCCAGCGGTCCAGGAACGCCCGCAGCGTCTCGCCGAGCCGGGTGCCCCCTGACCAGTCGGGGACGGCCTCACCGGCGCGGACCAGGGCGCGCTCGGGATCGGCGGTGCGCAGCGGCAGCGTGAGCCGGGTCAGTCGGGTGCCGAGGCTGAACACCTCGACCTTGGCGCTCGCCGTGCCGGCGCTCGTGGTCACCAGGTGGGCCAGCCGGAGGATCGCGTCGGCGTAGGGCCGCATGGAGGCGGAGACGTCCACGAGCAGGACGACACGTCGGGGCGAGGTGCCGCGTCGGCGGTGCTCCACGCGCCCGGGCTCCCCCATCTGTCGCAGGGTGGTGCGCAGGGTGCGATGCATGTCGATCTCCCCCCTGCGCCACGGCGTACGCCGCCCGGCCCGGCGCTGCGGCAACCGGGGTCGCAGGGCACGGATCATCGCGTCCAGCAGCGCCTTCTCGTCGGGGGTCAGCTGGGCCACGTCCCGGTGCCGGAGCACCTCGGTGTCGCTCGCCGCGGCCTGCACCACCTCGGGCGTCGACTCGCCACCCTCCTCGCCGGACTCCCCCGTCGGCAGGGGCGGGCTGATCTCACGGGGCCGGTCGCGCGCCACGGTGCGCGGCAGCTGCTCGCGCGCCCCGAACCAGGCCTCGAAGACGTGGCCGTAGCGGACCAGGTCGTCCGGGCTGCCGCAGAGCGTCGCGACTCCGGCCCGGTAGGTGGCCAGCGGGTCGCCGGCCCCGACCAGGGAGGCTGCCCGCAGGAAGCTGGTGGCGCGGTCGTGGGTGACCGCCAGCCCGGCCGAGCGCAGGGCACGGGTGAAGCCGAGCAGGATCTCGTCGGCCTCGTGGGCGACCTCAGTCGTCATCCGGCCAGCATCCGGTCGAGGGCCTGCTTCACACGGTCGGTGTCCTCGCGGTACTTCACCACCGCACCCAGCGTCCGCGCGGCCGTCTCCAGGTCGAGCTCCTCGACGCCGAGCCGGTGCAGGGCGCGGGCCCAGTCGAGGGTCTCGGCGACCCCCGGTGGCTTGAGCAGCTGCTGGCCGCGGAGCTGCTGCACGACTCCGGCGACCTGCTCGGCCAGCCGCTGGCTGACCTCGGGCAGCCGGCTGCGGACGATGGCGATCTCGCGCTCGAGCCCGGGGTGGTCGATCCAGTGGTAGAGACAACGACGCTTGAGGGCGTCGTGCAGCTCACGCGTGCGGTTGGAGGTGAGTACGACGGTCGGGGGCGTGGCCGCCGTGACGGTGCCCAGCTCGGGGATGCTCACCGACCAGCTCGAGAGCACCTCCAGCAGAAACGCCTCGAACTCGTCGTCGGCCCGGTCGACCTCGTCGATGAGCAGCACCGCCGGCGCCTCGCGCAGGGCCTGCAGCACCGGACGCGCCAGCAGGAACCGCTCGTCGAACAGCGACTTCTCCGCCTCGCTGGCGTCGAGCTCACCGGCCTTGGTGGCCGCCTCGAGCGTGCGCAGGTGAAGGATCTGACGCGGGAAGTCCCAGTCGTAGAGCGCCTGCGTCGCATCGATGCCCTCGTAGCACTGCAGCCGGATCAGCGGCACGTCGGTGAGCACGGCCAGCGCCTCCGCCAGCGCGGTCTTGCCGGTGCCGGGCTCGCCCTCCAGCAGCAGCGGACGCTGCATCCCCTGGGCCAGGAAGACCACGGTCGCCAGGTCGTCGTCCGCGAGATAGCCGGTTTCCCCGAGGGCAGACCGGACCGCGTCCGGAGAAGTGAGCTCCATCTGCTCAGGCTACTCAGGCGCGGGTTGGACGAGGGTTGGCAGAGGCCTGCCCGTCTCGGTCCAGGAGGGCCGCAGGAGGGCCGCAGGAGGGCCGCAGTGGGCCGCAGCCCTGTCCGGCACCCGGAGCGACCTCACCGCGAGTCGACGTCGCGCCCCGAGGCGAGGTCGCCACACTCCACCAGCCGGACGTCGCGCTGACCGAGGTAGGTCCGGGCGCCCTGGTCGCCGCTGGCGGAGGCGATCACGCCGGCCCAGTGGTCGCGGCCGAGCAGGACGGGATGGCCGGGCTTCCCGTCGTACGCCGCCCGGGCGAGGGTCTGGCTGTCGACCGGGACCTCGAGGAGGCGGCGTACGACGTCGGCGCCGACGTCCGGCAGGTCGACCAGCGTCACCAGCGCCGCCGTCCCCGACGCGTCCAGGCTCGCGAGGCCGGATCGCAGCGAGGCACCCATCCCCTCGGCCCAGTCCTCGGCGACGACCAGCTCCACGTCGTACCCCGTCAGCAGCGGCCGCGCCAGCTCCGCGGAGGCACCGAGCACCACCACGACCGGGTCGCACCCGCCCGCGCGGAGGACCGACACCGCGTCGACCAGCCAGGTGTCGACCAGGGCCTTCGGCCGACCCATCCGCCGCCCGGCACCAGCGGCCAGCAGGAGCCCGACCGTCCTCGGACTGCGCGCGCTCGGCTCCCATCGACCCACGCCCGCATCCTACGGAGGCCACGACCCTGCGTTCGAACGCCGGCGCGATTACTCGCACACCTGTTCGAACCTCTGCTACCGTGGGTCCCGTGTCCGTGGACTTCCAGCCCTCGCTCCTCGACGCCCTCGCCGGTCTCGACAGTCTCGGCCACGTCGGTGTGGGGGCCCTTGCCGGCCGGGTGCAGCGCACGGAGCTCAGCCGCGGCGCCTGGGTCGACACCCTGCCCGGGTGGTTGGAAGGCGCCGACGAGGTCTTCGCCGAGCTCCTGGCGTCGGTGCCGTGGCGCGCCGAGCGACGTCCGATGTACGACAACGTGGTCGACGTCCCCCGGCTGCTGCACACCTACGGCATCGACGAGCCGCTGCCGCACGACGCCCTGACCGGGGCCCGCGAGGCGCTGAACGCCCACTACCGTCCGGAGCTGGGTGAGCCGTTCGTGACGGCAGGGTGCTGCTACTACCGTGACGGCCACGACTCGGTGGCGTGGCACGGCGACAACATCGGCCGCGGACGTTCGCAGGACACCATGGTCGCCATCGTGTCGCTCGGCTCCCCGCGCAAGCTCCAGCTGCGACCCCTGGGCGGGCACACCGAGGTCAGCCACGCCCTCGGACACGGTGACCTCATCGTCATGGGCGGCTCCTGCCAGCGCACGTGGGAGCACGCCGTGCCCAAGACCTCACGGCCCGTCGGGCCCCGCATCAGCGTTCAGTTCCGTCCCCGCAACGTGTTCTGATCTCGCCGGTCGCCTCGCGGAGCCACGACCGCTCCGTCACTGGCGACTGACCCACACCTGAGCGATGGCGCCATTGAACTGATCGCTCGCCGACGTCGCGACAGCGCCTCGAGGAGTGAGCTTGCCGCCGACCGACGCCGGTCGCGAACTGGTGAACGACAGGTTGCCGGTGGGCCTGGTGGTTGCGATCCGGGCGGTGGAGGCGGAACTCGCGCCCACCCGGGCGACGGCAATGGACACGACCCCCGAGGTGCGCGAGCAGGTGACGCGGTACCAGACGCCCCGGGTGATCGTCGTGGATCGCAGGACCACCAGTCCGGCGGACCCACGCACCGTGCAGGCAGGGCGGGCAGCGTCGAGCTCCAGCTTGAACATCGAGGGCTCGTTGTAGAGCCCCCGCTGGAGGACGTTGTCACCGTTGTCGTTGCTGCGCCCTGAGGATCTCGCGTCGAGGCGCACGACGGCTCCGTAGGTGAAGTCAGAGTTGCCGGGGGCGAAGGCCGCACCGCTGCTCGGCGTCAGGCGTAGGACCGCGCGCGGGTAGGTGCCGGAGGCGACGTAGGACGGGAACTGCACAGCGCTCGGCAGGTCCCCTCCCGGCCCCGCGACGAGCTTGGCGCTCCCCCCGGAGACCGTGGCCACCCCGACGCTGGCAGCGCTGTCCCCCGTGATGGCGAACTGGGACGCGCCGCTGACCCTCGTCCCGGGGCTCCCCTTGGCGATGAGGGTGATGCTCGGGTTGGCCGCTGCTGCCGGGCCCAGCACGCCTCCGGTGCCGACCATGGCGAGCGAGAGCGAAGGGATGAGGAGTGCGAGGCGTGCGCGAGGCATGGGACCTTCTCGGAAGCTGGGTGCGAGGGCGTTCTGCGTGGGGGCATGGGTACCCGTCCGGACGAGAGTGAAACCCTCCGGGCAAGGGTCACCCCTTGGGGGAGGCGCGAGACTGACCAGGTGACCCCCACCGCAGATCGGCCGGAACCGGACGCCGGCCACGACACCAGCCCAGACACCAGCCCAGACACCAGCCCAGACACCAGCCCAGGGCCCGACCTCGACGCGCAGCTCGAGCGCACGATCCTCTCCCTGCTCGACCAGCGCTCACCCACCGCGACGATCTGCCCCTCCGACGCCGCTCGTGCCGTCGGTACGACGGATGGCTGGCGTGAGCTGATGCAGCCGGCGCGGGAGGCCGCCGGCCGGCTCGTCCAGGACGGCCGGGTCGAGATCACCCAGGGTGGCCAGGTGGTCGATCTCGCCACGGCCCGCGGGCCGATCCGGATCCGACGGGTTCGCCAGCACCGTACGTGACTGGCTAAACTCGACGGCAGCACAGGGGTACAGCGCGTCAGTGGTGGGGTGGCGCGCACCGTCTTCACCGCACCCGGAGCACCCCATGCCAACCCCCGTCCCCGCCGCTGTCGCACCCGGCTCGGCACGCACGTCCTTCCGCACGCTGATGCGCTCCGTGGACCGGCCGTTCCTGGTCCTCGACGCTGCCGCCCGGTTGCCGACCGCGATGCTGCCGCTCGGGATCCTGCTCTACGTCGCCGACCGCACCGGGTCCTACGCCACCGGTGGCGTGGCGGTCGCCGCGCTGAGCGTGGGCGGAGGCCTCGGGGGTTCACTCGTCGGCGTGGCCTCCGACCGGTTCGGGCAGAGGCTGGTCGGCCTCGTGGTCACGACCGTCCAGGTGCTCGCCCTGGGCGCCTTCCTGACCCTCGCACCGCACGACGCCCTGCCGGTGACGATGGGCCTCGCCGTGCTGATCGGACTGACCAACCCCCAGAGCGGGGCGATGGCGCGCAGCCGCTGGGCCAGGATCTCCCGCTCTCGAGGCGACCGGCGTTCGTTCACGACGACGGCGATGGCCTGGGAGGGCGCCCTCGACGAGTCGTCCTTCGTCCTCGGGCCGGTGCTCGTCAGCACAGTGGGCGCCCTGACCCAACCCGCCCTGGGCCTGGGGACGGCTCTGGTGGTGGCGGCAGTGGCCCAGGTCGGTTTCGCCCTGCACCCCACGGCCCTGCCCGGCCGCACTCGTGGGCACGCGCATCCGCACCACGTCCGGGCCCCTCTGCCGCGGGTCCACGTGGCCTGTCTGCTCGTCGCCATGGGCGCGATCGGCCTGGTCTTCGGCGCCACCCAGACCGGCATCGCAGCCCGGATGTCGCTCGCCGGCACCGACGAGCTCACCGGCCCGGTGTACGCCGCCCTGGGCGTGGGCTCCGCGGTCGCAGGCCTGCTGACCACCCGGCTGCCACCGGGGTTCACCCTCGAGGCCCGCATCGCCGTCGGCGGGGCGCTCGTGGCCCTGAGCGGGTCGGCCACCTCGGTCGCGGAGCGGCCGGCCCTGCTGGCCCTCGCCTGCCTCCTGCTCGGAGTCGCCCTGGCTCCCGCCCTGACCAGTGCCTACGCCCTGGCCGAGCGGGCCGCTCCGGTCGGCTGGGCCACGACCATGATGACCGCGCTGGGCACGGCCAACGTCGCCGGAGTCGCGGCCGGCGCGGCGATGGCCGGAGTCCTGGTCGACCGCGTCTCCCCCGGCGGCGCGCTGCTCGTCGACGTCGCGGCCGGAGTCCTCGTGCTCACGGCCGGGGTGGTCGCCCTGCTGGACGCGTCACGCACCACGCCCACCAGATCATCGGCAGCTGCAACGGGAGCCTGATGAGGGTGCCGGCGACGTACGCCCCGCTCGCGTCGTCGTCGCGCCAGGCCTCGACCGCCATCGAGACGTTGGCCGGGAAGATGGCCACGAGCAGGCCGGCCGAGGCCCACCCCGCGACCCGTCGCGTACGCCGCCACAGGAGCCCGGCCGCACACGCCAGCTCGGCCACCCCGGAGAGGTAGACCAGGGACCGGTGCGCCGGCAGGGCGTCCGGGACCATCGGCGTGAAGACACCCGGTCGCACGAGGTGGAGCGTGCCCGAGGCCGTGAACAGCACCACGAGGACCCAGGCGAAGCGCAGGGGCGGGGCGTCGAGCTTGGTCACGTGGTCAGCTGACCACGTCATGCTGGTCCTCGAAGTCGGACTTCATCGCGGCCAGCGTGCGTGCGATGTTGCGCCTCTGGAAGTCGGAGAACAACCGGCCCCCGGTGGCGACCTTGTCGAAGATGGCCGCCGACCAGTCCGGCCATCCCACGCGCAGGTCGGTCCAGGTCTCGGTGACCCGGGTTCCGTCCTCGGTGGGCTCGAAGGTGTACTCCCACGAAGCGATCCGGCCCGGAAGGATCGGCTTGCGTGGCCCGATCTTGCGTACGTCGAAGGCGAACCTGCGCCCGGGGTCAGCAGCGGTGACCACGCACTGGGTGCTCCACCGGGCGCGCCCGCGCCTGTTCGAACCGTCGAAGACCTCGCCCGCCTCCAGCGGCCGGTCGAGGCTCGCCGTGGTCGCACCGGTGTTCTCCGGGCTCCAGCGGGCCATCTGGGTCGGGTCGGCGACCTGGTCGTAGATCGTCCGTGCGTCGACCTCGATGACGACGTTGTCGCTGACCTGCATGTCGCGGCCCATGGAGCTCCTCTGGTCGGTGGTGGCTGGCTGCCGGTGGAGACCCAGAAGGGCCCCCGCGGATGCGGAGGCCCTTCGGAGTTGCTACGGGTGAGTCGGGGCGGTCAGAAGTCCATGCCGCCCATGCCACCGGAGGGGTCGCCACCCATGGGGGCGGCCTTCTCCGGCTTGTCGGCGATGACTGCCTCGGTGGTGAGGAACAGCGCGGCGATCGATGCGGCGTTCTGCAGTGCCGAGCGAGTCACCTTGGCCGGGTCGGGGATGCCGAAGGCGAGCATGTCGCCGTACTCCCCGGTCGCGGCGTTGAGCCCGTGACCGACCGGCAGGCCGGCAACCTTCTCGGCCACGACGCCACCCTCGAGACCGGCGTTGATCGCGATCTGCTTGAGCGGGGCCGCGAGCGCGACGCGGACGATGTTGGCACCGGTGGCCTCGTCGCCCACCAGCTCCAGCTTCTCGAACGCGTTGACACCGGCCTGCACGAGCGCCACGCCGCCACCGGCGACGATGCCCTCTTCGACGGCGGCCTTCGCGTTGCGAACGGCGTCCTCGATGCGGTGCTTGCGCTCCTTGAGCTCCACCTCGGTGGCTGCTCCGACCTTGATGACCGCAACACCGCCGGCCAGCTTGGCCAGGCGCTCCTGCAGCTTCTCGCGGTCGTAGTCGGAGTCGCTCTTCTCGATCTCGGCGCGGATCTGGTTGACGCGACCAGCGAGCTGGTCGGAGTCACCGGCACCGTCGACGACGGTGGTCTCGTCCTTGGTGACGACGACCTTGCGAGCCTGACCGAGCATCTCGATGCCGGTCGAGTCGAGCTTGAGGCCGACGTCCTCGGAGATGACCTGCGCACCGGTGAGGATCGCGATGTCCTGCATCATGGCCTTGCGGCGGTCGCCGAAGCCCGGAGCCTTGACGGCCACGGACTTGAAGGTGCCACGGATCTTGTTGACCACCAGCGTGGACAGGGCCTC
This sequence comes from uncultured Actinomycetota bacterium, assembly GCA_963843775.1. Lineage (GTDB taxonomy): Bacteria > Actinomycetota > Actinomycetes > Propionibacteriales > Nocardioidaceae > Marmoricola. The sequence continues at coordinate 6,710 of CAWJLT010000013.1, read as the reverse complement.
GCCCTCGATGTCCTCGGCGATGATCAGCAGCGGCTTGCCGCTCTGCATGACCTTCTCGAGCAGCGGGAGCAGGTCCTTGACCGTCGAGATCTTCTGGTTCGCGATCAGGATGTAGGGGTCGTCGAGGACGGCCTCCATGCGCTCCGGGTCGGTCATGAAGTACTGGGAGATGTAGCCCTTGTCGAAGCGCATCCCCTCAGTCAGCTCGAGGTCGAGCCCGAAGGTGTTCGACTCCTCGACGGTGATGACGCCTTCCTTGCCGACCTTGTCCATCGCCTCGGCGATGGCCTCGCCGACAATGGTGTCAGCAGCGGAGATCGAGGCCGTGGCCGCGATCTGCTCCTTGGTCTCGACGTCCTTGGCCATGCCGAGCAGCTGCGCGGAGACGGCCTCGACGGCCTTCTCGATCCCGCGCTTGAGCTCCATCGGGTTGGCGCCGGCGGCCACGTTGCGCAGACCCTCGCGCACCATGGCCTGGGCCAGGACGGTGGCGGTCGTCGTGCCGTCACCGGCGACGTCGTCGGTCTTCTTGGCAACTTCCTTGACGAGCTCGGCCCCGATCTTCTCGTACGGGTCCTCCAGCTCGATCTCCTTGGCGATGCTCACACCATCGTTGGTGATGGTGGGGGCTCCCCACTTCTTCTCGAGTACGACGTTGCGGCCCTTGGGGCCGAGTGTGACCTTCACGGCGTCGGCGAGGATGTTCATCCCACGCTCGAGTCCGCGACGGGCCTCCTCGTTGAAAGCAATCAGCTTCGACATGGCTCTTGGTGATTCCTCACGCTTAAGAGATGGGTGGCCGTCGTCGTCGCCCGCGACGGACGGTCCGGGCTGACCCGGCGGACCCTTCCCGCCAGCGCCTTCGAACCTCGACTCGGACGGCCGTGGATCGGTGTGGTTCTGTCACTCTCACGTGGAGAGTGCCAACAGCATTTTTAGCACTCGACCCAAGCGAGTGCAAACGGTCGACCCCCCGGATTCGGCCGGAATCCTCAGACGACCTCGTCCGCGCCGAGCTCGTCGGCGACCTCGGGCTCCCGTCCCGGGGCCAGGCGCGCGTGGGTGCGGCCGTAGGAGAAGTAGATGACCAGCCCGATGACCAGCCACACGAGGAACCGCAGCCACGTCTCCACCGCCAGGTTCGACATCAGTCCCAAGCACGTCACCGCGGAGATGATCGGCAGCAACGGGACCTGCGGGGTCTTGAACGGCCGCTCCATCTTGGGCTCGGTACGCCGCAGCACGGCCACCGCGATCGCCACCACGACGAACGCGAACAGGGTGCCGATGCTGACCATCTCGGCCAGCGCGTCGATGGGGACGAAGGCAGCGATCACCGCGACCACGATGGTGGTGCCGATCGTCAGCCGGAACGGGGTGTGGTACTTCGGGTGCACCTGGCCAACGGCCGCGGGCAGCAGCCCGTCGCGGCACAGCGCGTAGCCGATCCGACCCATGGCGACGAGGTCCACCAGGATCACCGAGGTGAGACCGGCGATCGCGGCGATGGCCACCAGGACGGCCGCCCAGTCCAGCCCGACCTGCTTGAAGGCATCGGAGATCGGGGCACCCTCGGACAGGGTGCGGTAGTCGACCATCGCGGTGAGCACCAGGCACACGAGCAGGTAGAGCACGGTGCAGATGATCAGCGTGCCCATCAGCCCGCGGGGCATGTCCCGGCCGGGGTTCTCGGTCTCCTCGCCCAGGTTGGCCACCGCCTCGAAGCCGCTGTAGGCGAAGAACACCACCGCTGCCGCGATGAAGACACCCGTGACGCCGTACGACGTCGGGTCGGCGCCACTGACGAACTGCCACAGCGGCTGCGCGAGCCCTCCCTTGGCCGACTTGTCGGGCGTGGTGGCCGGGACGAACGGGGTCAGGTTCGCGGCCTTGAAGAAGAAGACACCCGCGACGATGACGAACACGGTGATCGTGACCTTGATCAGCACCAGGACGTTGGTGACCCACTTGGACTCACGGATGCCGACCGCGGCGACCACCCCCAGCACGACCACGATGAAGATCGCCCCGAGGTTCACCGGCGCTTCCTCGCCGAACAGCGAGGTGGGCAGGTTGAGCGCGTCCTGGAGGTAGCCCGACCATCCCCGGGCCACCGTGGCGGACCCGAGGGCGAACTCCAGCACCAGGTCCCAGCCGATGATCCAGGCGAAGACCTCGCCGATGGTGGTGTACGCGTAGGTGTAGGAGCTGCCGGCCGTCGGCACCGCGGCCGCGAGCTCCGCGTAGCAGAGCGCCGCGAGCATCGCGACGACGCCGGCGATCGCGAACGAGATGGTGATGGCCGGACCAGCGTGGTTCTTGGCCTCGACACCGGTCAGCACGAAGATGCCGGTGCCGATGACGATGCCGATCCCGAAGCCCATCAGGTCGCGGGCAGTGAGCTGCTTGGCCAGCCCGTCGGTGCCCTCGTCACGCTCGTCGTCCTGGTGGATGACGGTGTTGACGTCCTTGGTCCGTGTGATGCCGGTCTTCTCCGCCACGGGAAACCCCACCGCCCTGTTCGTTGTCCAACGCAACCTGTTCCGGGGTGAGTTCCCCGTCACCGGCGGCACAAACGTGCTCGCCATCCGCTCGTTGGACCGGGCCCACGGATGGGTAGTCCGAGACGTTTCCGTCGTACGCCGAGCGATATGACGACGGGAGCGTCTCGGACTATCCAGAGGTCAGGGTCTCTAGTGGGAGCTCACCCGGGCGAGCACGAGATCGGCGAAGGCGTCCGCGTTCTGGGGCAGGAGCTCCAGGTAGAGCCCGGGCTCGGTCACCTCGAGCTCGCTGACGGCCAGGGTGCCGTCGTCGAGCCGCATCTGGTCGACGCGGGCGTAGTCGAGGCGTTCTCCGGTCACGGTGGTGGCGGCCGCCACTGCGCGGCGGGCCAGGGCAGCCGCCTCGTCGGTGACCTCGGCCGCGACGGTGGAGCCGCCGTACTGCTCGTGCACCCGGATCTCTCCCGCGGCCGGCCGCTTCTGGGCCTGGGAGACGACCGCGCCGTCGATGACGTAGACCGACGTCTCCCCCTCGGTGCGGACGGCCTCGACCAGCGGCTGCACCGCCCAGGGCGCCGGGCCCAGTCCCGAGCCTGCGAGCTCCAGGGTCGACCCGTCGGTGACCTCGAGGACGGCGACTCCACGGCCACCGGCACCCACGGTGGGCTTGACGACGGCTGTCCCGAACTGCTGGATCGCCGCCGGGAGCCCGGCTGCGGCCCCGACGATCACCGTGGGCACCACGGGGACGCCGGCCGCGGCCAGCTCGGTGAGGTAGCTCTTGTCGGTGTTCCAGGTGAAGATCGTGGCGGAGTTCAGCACCCACGGCAGGGCGCGCGCCCAGCCGAGGAACTCCTCGCGGCGCTGCTCGTAGTCCCAGGTCGAGCGCACGGCCACCAGACCGGTCGACCAGTCGACCGACGGGTCGTCCCACTGCACCCAGCGGGCGTCGAGGCCGCGGGCGGCGAGGGCGTCGAGGAGGTGGGAGGTGCCGGCGTACTCCTCACCGTCGGGCAGCGCCGAGCAGGTCGCGAGGAGTACGACGGGTCGTGGCGTCGCGACGCTCACCGGTCGGCGTGCTCGGGCGGGAAGCCACCCGTCGCGATCGGCCCCCAGGTCTCGATCGTCACGCGGATCAGGGACTTGCCCTGGTCGCGCATGGCCTGGCGGTACTCGTCCCAGTCGGGGTGCTCACCGGAGATGCTGCGGAAGTAGTCGACCAGCGGCTCGACGGACTCGGGCAGGTCGAGGACCTCGGCCGTGCCGTCGAGCTGCACGTAGGGACCGTTCCAGTCGTCGCTGTGGACCAGCACGGTCACGGCGGGCTGGCGCTTGAGGTTGGCGACCTTCGCACGCTGGGGGTACGTCGAGATGACCAGGCGCCCCTCGGCGTCGACGCCGGCGGTCACCGGCGAGACCTGGGGGCGACCGTTCCTGCGGGTCGTCACGAGCGTGACGTTGTGTCGCGGTCGGACGAAGTCGAGCAGCTCGGGCCGATCGACGTGGTCGGTGGTGGCGATGTCACGAGGCATGCTCGTCAGTCTGCCGCAGGCTCCCATCTCGGCCGAGGTGGGTGTGTCACGATCATCCGGATGAGATCGCAGCGCACGGTGGGCCGGTTGGTCGTCCACGAGTACGGCAACCCCGCGGGCCCGGTGCTCCTGGTGCTGCACGGGCTCACCGACTCGGGCCAGTGCTGGGGCGACCTGGTCGAGCGGCTCGGCTCGACGTACCGCATCGTGGCGCCGGACTCGCTGGGCCACGGGCTCTCGGCCCGTTTCACCTCCGAGGAGCTTGCCTCCGCCGACCCGGCAGAGGTGATGTACGCCGCGACCGAGGCCGTGCTGAGCGAGGTGGCGCCGGTCGGTGGAGCACTGCTGCTCGGCCACTCCATGGGTGGTGGGATGTCGGCCGCACTCACCGCCCGCCGCCCGGACCTCGTGCGAGCCGTCGTGCTCGAGGACCCCACGTGGTTCGACCAGCCACCCGGGCGTGATCCCGAGGAAGGGATCCGCCAGCACCTGGCCGATGTGCGCCTGGCCGCCGAGGACCCGGAGGCCGCTCTCGGCCTCGGACGCGCGGACCATCCCACCTGGCCGGAGATCGAGCTCGGGCCATGGGTGCGGGCCAAGACCGCCGCCGACACCGGGTTCCTGCGCACGGGGCGCGCGGTTCTCGACGTCCCGTGGCGCGAGATCGCGGCCGACCTGCGGCGCCCCACGCTCGTCGTCACCGGGGACACCGAGGTGATCATCACCGACGAGGTCGTCGAGGACCTCCACTCCCTCGGCAACCCGGTGATCGAGGTCCGCGTCGTCAGCGGCGCGGGTCACTGCGTGCGGCGCGAGGCCCGCGACGCCTTCCACGCGGTCGTCGACCCCTGGCTGGCGCAGCAGGTCGAGTCACGCCCCGGCTGAGGAGGCTCAGCCTCCGGCGACCGCCGGGATGATGCTGATCTTGACGCCCTCGGGCGTGGGGCTGGAGAGGCCCTCGACGAAGCGCACGTCGTCGTTGCCGACGTAGACGTTGACGAACCGGCGGATCTGGCCGGCGTCGTCGAGGACCCGGGCCTTGATGCCGTTGTGGTTGGCCTCGAGGTCGTCCAGGACCTCGGCCAGGGTGCCGCCCTCCGCCGTGACCTCGGAGACGCCGTCGGTGTAGGTGCGAAGGATGGTGGGGATCCGGACGTGGACGCTCATGGGTCTCTCCTCGAGATCGGTGAGTGGGGGCGGCAGGTGGAGGCGGTCAGATGATGCCGGAGGCCGTGAACGCGGCGTACGACGGCTCGATGGTCGCCACGGGGCCCACCAGGTCGGAGACCGCGTCGAGCGTCTTCAGGCCGTGACCGGTGTTGATGACGACCGTCTCGAGGCTGGTGTCCAGCTGGCCGGTCTCGACCAGCTTCTTCAGGACGCCGACCGTGGTGCCACCTGCGGTCTCGGTGAAGATGCCCTCGGTGCGGGCGAGCAGGACGATCGCGGCGCGCACCTCGTCGTCGCCGATGTCCTCGACCGCGCCGCCGGTCTCCCGGCAGATGTCCAGCACGTAGATGCCGTCGGCGGGGTTGCCGATGGCCAGGCTCTTGGCGATCGTGTCCGGCTTGACCGGGCGGATGGCGTCGATGCCGGCCTTGTAGGCCACTGAGACCGGGGAGCAGCCCGTGGCCTGCGCGCCGTAGACCCTGTAGGGCTTGTCCTCGACGAGTCCGAGCTTGATCAGCTCCTGGAACGCCTTGTGCACCTTGGTCAGCTGGGAGCCGGAGGCGACCGGGATCACGATCTGGTCGGGCAGGCGCCAGCCGAGCTGCTCGGCGATCTCGTAGCCCAGCGTCTTGGAGCCCTCGGCGTAGTAGGGCCGCACGTTGACGTTCACGAACGCCCAGCCCTCCTCCTCGCCGGCGATCTCGGAGGCAAGTCGGTTCACGTCGTCGTAGTTGCCGTTCACCGCGACCAGGTTCTCGGTGTAGATGGCCGAGTTCACCTGCTTCGGCTTCTCGAGGTTGGAGGGGATGAAGACGACGGTCTTGATGCCCGCCCGGGCGCCGGCGGCGGCCACGGCGTTGGCCAGGTTGCCCGTCGAGGGGCAGGCGAAGACCTTGCTGTGGAACTCGGTGGCCGCGCTCAGGGCGCAGGCGACGACGCGGTCCTTGAAGGAGTTCGTCGGGTTGGTGGAGTCGTCCTTGACCCACAGGTCGGCGATACCGAGCTCGCGGCCGAGGTTGTTGGCCTTCAGCAACCGGGTGTAGCCCGGCTCCATGTTGGGGCTGAGCTCGATGTCGTCGGGCACCGGCAGCAGCGCCTTGTAGCGCCAGATGTTGCGGGGTCCGGCCTCGATCTGCTCCCGCGTGACCTCGGGGAAGTCGTAGGCCACCTCGAGCGGACCGAAGCACTCCGGACACGCGTAGTGGGGGCCTAGCTCGATGGCGTGACCACACTCGCGACAGGCGAGATTGGTGGCGTTGCCGAAGGCACGGTCCCGCAGGGCGGTCGTCGTGGCGGGCGATTCAGCGATGTCAATGCTCATAGGTTGCCTCCTTCTCATCTTCCCTGACCCGACTTTCGGGTCAAGACGGATGTGGCACCGCACCCGAGCACTTCCGAGAAGTTCGGAGGCTCGCTCAGGCGGTTGCCGGGACTTCAACGGGCCGTTTCCCTCAGTCCCTCTCGATGAGCTGTGCTCCAGAGTAGGTAGCCGTCTCAGCATGTG